>NZ_CP085173.1:2677500-3380833 GCF_020616555.1 Streptomyces longhuiensis
GGGCCGCACACCAGATTGAGGCAGTGCCACATGCCGTAGGTGAAGTAGACGTACGCGTGGCCGGGCGGACCGAACATCACGTCGTTGCGGGCGGTGCGGGAGCGGTAGGCGTGGGAGCCGGGGTCGTTCGGGCCGTCGTAGGCCTCCACCTCTGTGAGCCGCAGCTCGATCGGGCCTTCCGGGGTGTTGCGCACGAGGACGCGCCCGAGGAGATCGGGGGCGACCTCCAGTACGGGCCGGTCGAAGAAGTCCCGTGGGAGGGGCGTACGGTCAGGGGCCGCGATCATGGCGGACGAGCGTAGTCCAACGGAGAAGTAACGGAGAAGTGCGGCGAATCGGCGTGGACGGGTAGCCCTCGGGCTCCGTTGCTTGCCAGGGTGAGCCGCGCGGAACCGGTCACCGGTCTATCGCGTTGGTAGAGATCAAGGATCGCGACAGGAAGACACGGGCCACGGTTGTGGCACGGGGAGGAGTGGAGTCATGGGGTTCAAGCGGCTGCTGGCGAGTCTGGGTGCGGGCGGTGCGTCGGTCGAGACGGTGCTGACCGAGGTCAACGTGGTGCCGGGTGGCGTCGTCCAGGGTGAGGTGCGGATCCAGGGCGGGTCCGTGGACCAGGACATCGAGGGGCTGTCGGTCGGTCTGCAGGCGCGGGTCGAGGTCGAGGGCGCCGACCAGGAGACCAAGCAGGACATCGAGTTCACGAAGCTGCGCCTCGGCGGGGCGTTCCAGCTGCAGGCGAACGCGGTGCACGCGGTGCCGTTCGGGCTGGAGATCCCGTGGGAGACGCCGGTCACGACGATCGACGGGCAGCAGCTGCGCGGCATGAACATCGGTGTGACGACGGAGCTGGAGATCGCCCGCGCGCTGGACTCCGGTGACCTCGACCCGATCAACGTGCACCCGCTGCCGTCGCAGCAGGCGATCCTGGACGCCTTCATCGGGCTGGGCTTCCGGTTCAAGAGCGCGGACATGGAGCGCGGGCACATCCGGGGCACGCGGCAGAAGCTGCCCTTCTACCAGGAGATCGAGTTCTTCCCGCCGCAGCAGTACCGCGGGCTCAACCAGGTCGAGCTGAGCTTCGTGGCGGACGACCGCGAGATGGACGTCGTCCTGGAGATGGACAAGAAGCCGGGGCTCTTCAGCGAGAGCAGTGACACGTTCCGGTCGTTCGTCGTGGGGCACAACGACTTCCAGGGGACGGACTGGTCGGCGTATCTGCACCAGTGGCTGTCCGAGGTCGGCAGCAAGCGCAACTGGTTCTGACCCCCGTGCGCCGGCCGGTGGCGGCGCCGTCCGCTGCCGGCCGGGCGGGGCATAGGCTCGGCACCGAGAGTTTTCGCCGATCAGGAGGTGCCGACGTGACCGACCTCAAGAGGCCGCCGCTTCCCCATGACTTCCATCCGAAGGTGCCGTCGTTCACGGTGGTGAGCGAGGACTTCGAGCCGGGTGCGGTACTCAAGGACGCTCAGGTCTACGCGGCCGGGAACACCTCGCCGCAGCTGCGGTGGGAGGGCTTTCCGGCCGGGACGAAGAGTTTCGCCGTGACGTGCTTCGACCCGGACGCCCCGACGGGCAGTGGCTTTTGGCACTGGACCGTGTTCGACATCCCGGTTTCGGTGACCGAGTTGCCGGCCGGTGCGGGCAGCGGCAAGTTCGAGGGGCTGCCCGCCGGTGCGGTGCAGGTGCGCAACGACTACGGGACGAAGGACTTCGGGGGCGCCGCGCCGCCGCCCGGTGACCCGGCCCACCGTTACGTCTTCACCGTGTACGCGGTGGATCAGGAGAAGCTGGGTCCCGACTCGGACGCCTCGCCGGCCGTCGTCGGGTTCAACCTGCGCTTCCACACGCTGGCGCGCGCGCAGGTCCTCGCGGAGTACGCCGCTTCCGCGGACAGCTAGCGTTCATCGGCTGTTTGCCCGTCCCCGGTCATGGAAGTGATCGGGGGCGGGCATTTTTATTGCGTTGTCCATCTCGGCGCGCCCGGCCAGAGTTGATCCAAGCCCGCCACGGGGGTGGGCCGGGGACGTACGGGAGGTGGGCGAGATGCGGGACACGCTGGTACTGAACGCCAGCTTCGAGCCGTTGTCGACGGTGACGCTCAACCGGGCCGTCGTGCTGGTGCTGCAGGACAAGGCCGTCGTCGAGCAGGCCCACCCCGGACTCCGTGTGCGTGCGGCTGCCGTGGACATACCGGTGCCGCAGGTGATCAGGCTCTGCAGGTACGTACGAGTGCCTTTCCGAAGACAGGCTCCGTGGTCGAGGCGGGGTGTGCTGGTGCGTGACCAGCACCGGTGCGCGTACTGCGGGCGGCGGGCGACGACCGTGGACCACGTGGTGCCGCGGTCGCGTGGTGGTGCGGACTCCTGGCTGAACACGGTCGCCTCGTGCGCGGAGGACAACCACCGCAAGGCGGACCGGACTCCGGAGCAGGCGGGGATGCCGCTGTTGCGGGAGCCGTTCGAGCCCACGCCGGCCGATGCGATGCTGCTGACGCTCGGCCATTCCGAGCGGGACGCGCTGCCGGCATGGCTGGCGCGTACGGCGGCGTAGCACGGGACGCGGCGCGCACGGAAGAGCCCGCCTCCGGGGTGCCGGGGCGGGCTTCTCTGTGTGCGGTCGGGTCAGTCGATGGGGGGCTGTTCGCGGCGCTCGGCGCCCGCGGGGGCCGAGCCGCCGCCCATCGGGCCGAAGTTGCCCATGGCGCCGGAGAGTCCCTTGAGCGCGTCGCCGATCTCGCTGGGCACGATCCAGAGCTTGTTGGCGTCGCCCTCGGCGATCTTCGGGAGCATCTGGAGGTACTGGTAGGCGAGGAGCTTCTGGTCGGCGTCGCCGGCGTGGATGGACTCGAAGACCGTACGGATGGCCTGGGCCTCGCCCTCTGCGCGCAGGGCGGCGGCCTTGGCCTCACCTTCGGCGCGCAGGATCGCGGACTGCTTCTCACCCTCGGCGGTGAGGATCTGGGACTGGCGGATACCTTCGGCGGTGAGGATCGCGGCACGCTTGTCGCGGTCGGCGCGCATCTGCTTCTCCATCGAGTCCTGGATGGAGGTGGGCGGCTCGATCGCCTTGAGCTCGACGCGGTTGACGCGGATGCCCCACTTGCCGGTGGCCTCGTCGAGGACGCCGCGCAGGGCCGCGTTGATCTCCTCGCGGGAGGTCAGGGTCCGCTCCAGGTCCATGCCGCCGATGATGTTGCGCAGGGTGGTGACCGTGAGCTGCTCGATGGCCTGGATGTAGCTGGCGACCTCGTAGGTCGCGGCGCGGGCGTCGGTCACCTGGTAGTAGATGACGGTGTCGATGTTCACGACCAGGTTGTCCTGGGTGATCACCGGCTGGGGCGGGAAGGGGACGACCTGTTCGCGCAGGTCGATCCGGTTGCGGATCGAGTCGATGAACGGGACCACGATGTTCAGGCCCGCGTTCAGTGTGCGGGTGTAGCGGCCGAAGCGTTCGACGATCGCCGCGCTCGCCTGCGGGATGACTTGAATGGTCTTGATCAGGGCTATGAAGACCAGCACCACCAGAATGATCAGGACGATGATGATCGCTGACATCGCGTCTCCCGTGCCCTTCGTGCCGTGTCGTTCCGGCGGGTCCCGCCGGAAGATCTTGAGGATCTTGCTGGTCGAGTCTGTCAGAACGGGCCCTGCGGCGTGGGGAGTTCAAGCCACCTCCCCGATCACGTCACCATGATCACACGACGATCGCGGTGGCTCCTTCGATGTCGACGACATCGACGTGACGGCCCGGCTGGTAGCTCTCGGACTCGTCGAGTGAGCGGGCGGACCAGATCTCTCCGGCCAGCTTGATACGGCCGCCGCTGCCGTCGACGCGTTCGACGACAACGGCCTGTTTGCCCTTGAGGGCCTCGATTCCGGTGGCGAGCACGGGCCGTTGGGCGCTGTGGCGGGCCGCGATGGGCCGTACGACGGCGATGAGCGCGACCGAGACGGCGGCGAAGACGAGGACCTGCGTCACCATCCCGCCGCCGAGGCCGGCGGTCACGGCGCCCGCGACGGCGCCGGCGGAGAGCATGCCGAATTCGGGCATCGCGGTGATGACGAGAGGGATTGCGAGCGCGGCCGCCCCGATCAGCCACCACACCCATGCGTCGATGTCTGCCACATGGTCATGGTAGGACCGGGGTTCCCTCCTGCGACAGGGTGCCGTGGGAGCGGCCCGCGCCGTCTCAGCCCAGCGGGAGGCCCTGCGCGCTCCAGCGCTCGCCGCGCTGCTCGACGACGAGCGGGAGACCGAAGCAGCGGGAGAGGTTGCGGGAGGTCAGCTCCAGCTCCAGGGGGCCCGCGGCGAGGACCTTGCCCTGGCGGATCATGAGGACGTGGGTGAAGCCGGGGGCGATCTCCTCGACATGGTGCGTGACCATGATCATCGAGGGGGCGATCGGGTCGCGGGCGAGGCGGCCGAGACGGCGCACGAGGTCCTCGCGGCCGCCGAGGTCGAGGCCGGCGGCGGGCTCGTCGAGCAGGAGGAGCTCGGGGTCGGTCATGAGGGCGCGGGCGATGAGGGTGCGCTTGCGCTCGCCCTCGGAGAGCGTGCCGAACTTGCGGTCCACGTACTCGGTCATGCCGAGGCGGTCGAGGAAGGCGCGGGCGCGCTGCTCGTCGATGTCCTCGTAGTCCTCGTGCCAGCCGGCGGTCATGCCGTACGCGGCGGTGAGGACCGTCTGCAGGACGGTCTGGCGCTTGGGGAGCTTCTCGGCGAGCGCGATGCCGGCGACGCCGATGCGCGGGCGCAGCTCGAAGACGTCGGTGCCGGGCCGGCCGAGGGTCTCGCCGAGGATCGTGGCGGCGCCCCGGCTGGGGAAGAGGTAGCTGGAGGCGACGTTCAGGAGGGTTGTCTTGCCGGCGCCGTTCGGGCCGAGGATGACCCAGCGCTCACCTTCCTTGACCGACCAGGAGACCTGGTCCACCAGAGCCCGGCCCTCGCGGACCACGGATACGTCCACCAGCTCCAGTACATCGCTCATGAGCGCGTTGTCTCCCATTGCAGTCTCGGCAGTCGCGTGCGTCTTGTGGACGCATCCCCCAAGGGAAAACCTACGCCACCGGTCGACCGGTCCAATCCATCGGTCGGTCTTTAGGGTGGAGCCCATGCTTTCGGAACCACGCTCAGGTCGGCTGGCCTCATGGGGAAATGCCCTTTTGGCCGGGTTTGTTGCTCCCGATGACGCCGCGCTCGCCATAGTCGGCGAGGACGCGGTGCACCGGGTGGAGGGGCTGCCCGGCGAGTCGGCGCCGGTGGGGCTGACGCTCGCCCTGGGGCGGCTGCGCACGCTGGGGGCGACCGGGCTGCGGGTGGCGCTGCCCGCGCCGGGCCACCCGCTGGGCCTGAGCGGTCCTCCCGAGTTCAACGCGCGCGCCCTCGACGCGGAGGAGGCCGTCGTGTGCCAGGGGGCCGCGCTCGGGCTCGTTCCCGAGGTGTACGAGGCCGGGCCCGCCGGCGACGTCCATGTGGACGTCCTGTGGCACTGCCTTCCCGTGCGGGAGGCGCCCCCCGCGGACGTGCCCTCCCTCGGTGAGGCCGAGCGGGAGCTGGCGGAGGCGCTGCGGGACGCGACGGCCGTGCTTTCTCGGCTCGACGTCGCCGGATCGGGCCCTGTGGCCGAGGCGGCGGTGGACGCGTACCGGGCGCGGGCCGAGCGGGGCCGTGAGGTTCTCGCGCCGGGCTATCCACCGCGGGCGGTGAGGGTGCTGGAGCTGGCGCAGCGCGTCGGGCTGCTGATCTCGGTGGCGTACGAGAGCGGGCACGGCGGGGCTGTGAGTGCCTCGGAGATGGCGGCGAGGTCGGAGGCGCTGCGTCCGGTGGAACGGACGGCTCGGCGGGCGCAGGTCGCGGCGTACAACGCGTTCGTGGAGGAGCGGGAGCGCGGGGGACGGTGAGGCGGGGGCGCATGGGTGTCGAGGGCGCGGGGGCGTCGGGACTCAGGCGCTCGGGAGTGGCGTGACACGCAGGAAGGGCCCCGCGGATCCGTGTCCGTGAGGCCCTTCCTGGAGAGGTGTGTCAGCTGTTCGCGGAGGCGTTGCCGAACGCCGGGTTCAGCAGGCCGATCACGTTGACGGAGTTGCCCGTGGCGTTGACCGGAACGTGGACCGGGACCTCCACCAGGTTGCCCGAGCCGACACCCGGGGAGTTGGCGGCCAGGCCCGCGGCGTCCGAGTCCGCGAAAGCGGCTCCGGCGGAAGCGCCCGCGGCGATACCGGCGACGGCGACGGCCAGGGCGGCCTTCTTGGCGATGTTCATGAGAAGTATTCCTCCAGCTATGGCGATTCGACCCCAGCCACGGGGGTGCACGCTGTGCAACGGGTGGGCCGGGCGGATGACACGGGTGGGAGCGGCTATGCGCCCGTTCGGATCAACTTTGTCCGCGGCCGGGCCGGAAACGGGTCCGGCCCCCGGGGATACCGGGGGCCGGTGGTCACTGGTGGACCTAGGGCGTACGTCAGTGGTTGACGCCGAGGTTGCCGAAGGCCGGGTTGAGCAGACCGATGACGTTCACGGTGTTGCCGACGACGTTGACCGGGACGTGGATCGGGGCCTGGATCACGTTCCCCGAGACGACGCCGGGCGAGTGCACGGCCTGGCCGTCCGCGTGCGCGTCGGTGGCGGAGGCCATACCGGCACCGGCGGCGACGAGCCCACCGGCGACCATCGTCACGGCCGCGACCCTCTTCAGCTTCTTCACTTCTTGACCCTCCTAGGCGATCACTGCGACGAACCGCCGCAGCACGCACTGGAGAACGCCGGGGCCTCGCGCAGGATGCGCCATCCGGGGGACATACACACGACAGTATGAATCTCAGCCCGGAACGGAACCATCCGACTTGCCGTCGCCCTCGCCCGGTCCGGCAACGACTCGTGCCGTCCCGCAGCCGCGGCATCGGTCAGCCGGCCGCCCCGTGGCGCACGGCCCACAGCGCGGCCTGAGTGCGGTCCGCCAGGTCGAGCTTCATCAGGATGTTGGACACGTGGGTCTTCACCGTCTTTTCGGAGAGGACGAGGGCGCGGGCGATCTCCCGGTTCGACCGGCCGTCCGCGATCAGGCCGAGCACCTCGCGCTCGCGCTCGGTCAGGGAATTGCCCCTCCCCTGCCCGCCGTTGCTCTCCTCCTGAGAGAGCAGAGCCCCGGCCACCTCCGGCTGGAGCAGCACATGGCCCGCGTGCACCGAGCGGATGGCGCCGGCCAGGGCGTCCGGGTCGACGTCCTTGTAGACGTACCCGGCGGCGCCCGCGCGCAGGGCGGGGACCACCGTGCGCTGTTCGGTGAAGCTCGTGACGATGAGCACGCGCGCGGGGTTGGCCAGCTCGCGCAGCTTGCGCAGGGCCTCGACGCCGTCCATGACCGGCATCTTGACGTCCATCAGGACGACGTCCGGCCGCAGCTCCTCGGTAAGGGCGACGCCCTCCGCGCCGTCCGCCGCCTCCCCCACGACCTCGATGTCGTCCTGGACCTCGAGGAACGTGCGCAGCCCTCGGCGGACGACCTGGTGGTCGTCGACCAGCAGCACCCGGATCCTGTTGTCAGCCACCGGGGACCTCCATCTCGATCGTGGTGCCCTTGCCGGGCTCCGATTCCACCGTCAGACGGCCGCCGACGCCACTGGACCGGTCACGCATCGAGACCAGACCGAGGTGGCGTCCCGCATGCCGGACGGCCTTGGGTTCGAATCCGCAGCCGTCGTCGCTGACGCGCAGGACGGCTCCGGGCCCTCGCTTGTCGAGCGTCACGCGGACGTGCTCGGCGCCCGAGTGGCGCAGCGCGTTGTGCAGCGCCTCCTGGGCGACGCGGAGCATGGCCTCCTCCTGGGCGGCGGGCAGGGCGCGGATGCCGCCGCAGGCGAAGGTGACGCGGGCCGAGTGGGCGCGGTCGAGTACCTGGATCTGTGTGCGCAGTGTGGCGATCAGGCCGTCCTCGTCGAGCGCGGCGGGGCGCAACTCGACCACGGCGGCGCGCAGTTCGTCGGCGGCTTCGGCGGCCAGCTCCGCCACGTGCTGCAACTCGCCCTTGGCGCGGGACGGGTCGCGGTCGACGAGGGCCGCGGCGGCCTGGGCGGTCAGGCGCAGGGAGAAGAGCTTCTGGCTTACGGCGTCGTGCAGTTCGTGGGCGAGGCGGGAGCGCTCCTCGGCGATGGTGAGCTCGCGGCTGCGCTCGTACAGGCGGGCGTTCGTCAGGGCGATGGCCGCGTGCTGGGCGAGGATCGTCAGCAGTTCCTCGTCCTCCATCGTGAAGCCGCAACCTCCTTGCGGCTTGGGGCACTTCTTGTTGGCGAGGAAGAGGGCGCCGATGACCTCGTCCCCGTCACGGATGGGCAGGCCGAGGAAGTCGGACATCTCGGGGTGCGCCGACGGCCAGCCCTCGAAGCGCGGGTCCTTGCGCACGTCGCCCAGGCGCTCGGTCTTCGCCTCGCGCAGCATCGCGGCGAGGATGCCGTGCTGGCGCGGGAGCGGGCCGATGGCCTTCCACTGCGCGTCGCTGACGCCGTCGACGACGAACTGGGCGAAGCCTCCGTGGTCGTCCGGCACTCCGAGGGCCGCGTACTCGGCGTCGAGCAGCTCTCGGGCCGACGCGACGATCGTCTTGAGGACGTCGCGCACCTCGAGGTGTCTGCTCATGGCCAGCAGCGCGGAGCTCACCGCGGAGAGGCCTGATCGTGGGCCGTGACTCATGACCTCAAGGTACCGGCGGGGTGTGACAGCGCGTATCGGGCCTGTGGCGGCCGCCCTCTGGTCCGGTGGACGTAGGGCGAAGGGCCCCGGTGAGGTGCGGCCCGCGGACGAGGCGCCCGGGGTGGGTCGGTTCCTACGTTGGAGGCAGATCGAAGCACGTACGGCACAAGGGCGGCCCGACGGGCCCGAGGGGACGGATGTCATGCCGGTGGCGATCATCACGGGGGCTTCTAAGGGGCTCGGTCGCGCGCTCGCCGTGGCTCTCGCGCGACGCGGCTGGGATCTGGTGCTCGACGCCAGGTCCGGGGCGGTGCTGCGGGAGACCGCGGACGACGTGGGGAAGTACGGGACGCGGGTGGAGGCGCTGTCCGGGGATGTCACGGACGTGGCACACCGCGCGGAGCTGGTGGCGGTGGCGCGCGGTCTCGGGGGTCTCGATCTGCTGGTGAACAACGCGAGCGCGCTGGGGGCCGAGCCGCTGGTGCGCCTCGACGCGCTGCCGGTGGAAGGGCTGCGGCGGGCGCTGGAGGTCAATGTCGTGGCGGCGCTCGGGCTGGTGCGGGAGGCGCTGCCGCTGTTGCGGGAGTCGGCCGGGGGCGCGGTCGTCTCGGTGAGCTCGGACGCGTCGGCGGAAGCGTACGAGACCTGGGGCGGCTACGGCGCATCCAAGGCCGCGCTCGACCAGCTGTCCGCGGTCCTCGCGGTGGAGGAGCCGGGGCTGCGGGTGTGGGCGGTGGATCCGGGCGACATGCGCACGGATCTCTACCGGGCGGCGGCGCCGCTCGACGACGACTCGGACCGGCCGCTGCCGGAGACGGTGGTGCCGGCGTTCCTGCGGCTGCTCGACGAGCGGCCGGACAGCGGGCGGTATGCCGCCCCCTCTCTTCTCCTGGAGGCACGGTGACGCTCGCGGTGCGGGTACCGGAGGAGTTGTCGGCCCGGGTGCCGGCGGAGCAGCGCGGGCCAGGCCTCGACAGGGACGCGGTGAGGCTGCTCGTCTCGCGCGGTACGGACGTCGCGCACCGGGACTTCGCGCAGCTGCCGGGAGAGCTGCGGGCCGGGGATCTGCTCGTGGTCAATACGTCGCCGACGCTGGCCGCCGCGGTCGACGGGCGGATCGGGCACGCGCGCGTGGTGGTGCACTTCTCCACCCGTGGAGATGACGGACGCTGGGCCGTCGAGTTGCGGAATCCGGACGGGCGTGGCACCACGCGCCCGCGTGCGGGCGGTCCGAAGGGGACAGTGGTGGCGCTCTCCGGGAGTGTGCGCCTCATATGGGAGGAGCCGCTGGCTGGTGGTGGGGCGCGGTTGTGGTGGGTGCGGGCCACGGGAGACGTGCCCGCCCTGCTGCGGCGGCACGGCAGGCCCATCCGCTACTCCTATACGGAGCGCGATCAGCCGCTCTCCGTCTATCAGACGGTGTTCGCGCTGCCGTACGCGGACGGGGCGGGCAGTGCGGAGATGCCGAGTGCGGCCCGCCCGTTCACCGCGCGGCTGGTGGCGGAGCTGGTCAGCAGGGGTGTGCAGTTCGCGCCCATCACGCTGCACACGGGGGTGGCGTCGGCGGAGTCGCACGAGCCGCCGTATCCGGAGCGGTTCGAGGTGCCGGAGGCGTCGGCACGGCTGATCAACGCGGCGAGGGCCGGCGGCGGGCGGGTGGTGGCGGTCGGCACGACGGCCGTACGGGCCGTGGAGTCGGCCGCGGGGCGGGACGGGGTGGTGCGGGCGGCCGCCGGCTGGACGGACCTCGTGGTGACGCCCGAGCGGGGTGTGCGGGTGGTGGACGGCCTCCTCACCGGGCTGCACGAGCCGGAGGCGTCGCACCTGCTGATGCTGGAGGCCGTAGCAGGAACCGAGGCAATTACCCGTACATATGCGGAAGCATTGGGACATTTTTACCTGTGGCATGAGTTCGGGGACGTCCACCTGATACTTCCTGACGAATCCGGTCACACAGCGCA
Organism: Streptomyces longhuiensis; assembly: GCF_020616555.1. Taxonomy (NCBI): domain Bacteria; kingdom Bacillati; phylum Actinomycetota; class Actinomycetes; order Kitasatosporales; family Streptomycetaceae; genus Streptomyces; species Streptomyces longhuiensis. The sequence goes on from NZ_CP085173.1 coordinate 2,688,147, forward strand.
TTGCAGTGGCAACGCCTGGTGAGGTTGTTACGTGCCCGATGTGAGCCCGCGCATAGGGCGCACGTCACGTACGAAGGTGGCTAGGAAGTAGCTGCGGGCGGCGGTACCGGGGCAGGAGGGGCGAAATGGACCTCGCCGGGGGGCCTGATCCACTACCCGGCTTCGTACGTCACACCTTTGCCACGCAATTTTGCGGCCGCTAACAATGGCTCTCGTTGCTCGACAGCGTGGGCCGCTACCCACAACGTTCATGACCGAAACATGAGCGGTCCTGCTCTGGACCGGTGAGCGACTTCCCCGATTCGAAGAGGTCCTCCATGTCCAAGCTCAGCTTCTCCGGTCATAGTCCCCTGACGAAGACCCACAAGTACTCGATCGCCGGTGTCGCCACGCTCGGCGCCGCTGCCCTCGCGTTCACGCTGGTGCCGGGCAACTCCCAAGCGGAGGCGGAGACGATCTCGGCCGCTCCGGTCGCCTTCGATGCGACCGCCGGCAAGCCCCAGATCAAGGACGTGCACGCCAGCGTCACCAACCAGATGGCCGCCGCCGACCAGCAGGTCAAGGACGCGGCCGCCAAGCTGAAGGCCACGCAGGTAGCCGCGACGAAGAAGGCCGCCGACGCGGCCGCGGCGAAGGCGAAGGCCGACGCTGCTGCAAAGGCCGTGAAGGACCGCCAGGTCCGGGAGGCCGCCAGCCGCGCCGCCGCCCGCAAGCCGGTCTACGCGAACAACCTGGACGGCTGGATCCGCGAGTCCCTGTCCATCATGAAGGCCAAGGGCATTCCGGGCTCCTACGAGGGCCTGCACCGCAACATCCTCCGCGAGTCGTCCGGCAACCCGCAGGCGATCAACAACTGGGACATCAACGCGATCAACGGCATCCCGTCGAAGGGTCTGCTGCAGGTCATCCCGCCGACCTTCACCGCGTACCACGTCCCCGGTACCTCGTGGAACATCTACGACCCGGTCGCCAACATCACGGCCGCCGCGAACTACGCCGCGGACAAGTACGGCTCGATGGACAACGTGAACAGCGCTTACTGAGACTCTCCCTGGACCTCAGGGTCTTCGTGAACGCCGAAGGGCGGCACCCCGTGCGGGGTGCCGCCCTTCATCCGTGCGCGGGTCACGCTACTTGCGCATGACCTCGGGCTCGTGGCGGCGCAGCAGGCGCGCGACCGCGAAGCCGCAGATGACACCGAGGGCGATCAGGATCGCGAGGTTGATGCCCCACTGGCTCACCGAGTGCTCCCACAGCGGGTCCAGGTCGTTCGGGTGCGCCTGGTCCCACGGCGGCATGAGGTGCGCGAGGTCGAGCGTCGAACCGGCGCCGGCGATGGCCCAGCGCGACGGCATCAGCCAGGCGAACTGCTCCAGGCCCGGCGATCCGTACACCTGGAACAGGATGCCGGTGAAGACGACCTGGACGATCGCGAACATGACCAGGAGCGGCATCGTCTTCTCGGCGGTCTTCACCAGCGAGGAGATGACCAGGCCGAACATCATCGACGTGAAGCCCAGCGCGATGATCACGATGCACAGCTCGACGGCCGGCGGCATCATCAGGCCCTCGGCGGGCAGGTCGCGCGGGATGAAGCCGATGGCGCAGATGATCACGCCCTGGATGGCCGTGACGACGCCGAGGACGATCACCTTCGACATCAGGTACGCCGAGCGGGACAGGCCGGTGGCCCGCTCCCGTTCGTAGATGACGCGTTCCTTGATCAGCTCACGTACGGAGTTGGCCGCGCCCGAGAAGCACATGCCGACCGCGAGGATCAGCATGATCGTGCCGGCGTCGCCGTTGAACCGGGACGGCGGCTTGGGCGGGGCCAGGCCGAAGTCGGCCGGGATCACCGTGCTGACGACGCCGAGGACCGCCGGCAGGATCACCATCAGGCCCAGGAAGCCCTTGTCGGACGCGATCACCGACGTGTAGCGGCGGATCAGGGTCCACAGCTGTGAGCCCCAGCCCTGCGGCTTGGGCGGCTTCATCGCCTGCGGCGGCGGCATGTGTACGGACTGTGCGGCGACGGCGTCGATGTCCGCGGCGTACATCTGGTAGTGCTGCGAGCCCTTCCAGCGGCCCGCCCAGTCGTAGTCGCGGTAGTTCTCGAAGGCGGAGAAGACATCGGCCCAGGTGCTGTAGCCGAAGAAGTTCAGGGCCTCCTCGGGCGGGCCGAAGTACGCCACCGAACCGCCCGGCGCCATCACCAGGAGCTTGTCGCAGATCGCCAGCTCGGCGACCGAGTGTGTGACGACGAGGACCGTACGGCCGTCGTCGGCGAGACCGCGCAGGAGCTGCATGACGTCGCGGTCCATGCCCGGGTCGAGGCCGGAGGTCGGCTCGTCCAGGAAGATCAGCGACGGCTTGGTGAGCAGCTCCAGGGCGACGGAGACGCGCTTGCGCTGGCCACCGGAGAGGGAGGTGACCTTCTTCTCCTTGTGGATGTCCAGCTTGAGCTCGCGCAGCACCTCGTCGATGCGCTGCTCGCGCTCCTGCTCGCTGGTGTCCGAGGGGAAGCGCAGCTTGGCCGCGTACTTGAGGGCCTTCTTGACGCTCAGTTCCTTGTGCAGGATGTCGTCCTGCGGGACCAGACCGATGCGCTGACGCAGCTCGGCGAACTGCTTGTACAGGTTCCGGTTGTCGTAGAGCACGTCGCCCTTGTTGGCGGGCCGGTAGCCGGTGAGCGCCTTGAGCAGCGTGGACTTGCCGGAGCCCGAGGGGCCGATGACCGCGATGAGCGACTTCTCCGGGACGCCGAAGGAGACGTCCTTGAGGATGTCCTTGCCGCCGTCGACCGTCACCGTCAGATGGCGGGCGGAGAAGGAGACCTCACCGGTGTCGACGAACTCCTCGAGACGGTCGCCGACGAGGCGGAACGTCGAGTGGCCGACGCCGACGATGTCGTTCGGGCCGAGCAGCGCGGAGCCGCCCTTGGCGATCGGCATGCCGTTGACGTACGTGCCGTTGTGCGAGCCGAGGTCACGGATCTCGTAGCGGCCGTCGGGCGTCGCGTGGAACTCGGCGTGCAGGCGCGAGACCTGGAGGTCGGAGACCACCAGCTCGTTCTCGAGGGCACGGCCGATCCGCATCACGCGGCCGAGGGCCAGCTGGTGGAACGTGGTGGGGCTGCGGTCGCCGTACACCGGCGGAGCCCCCGCGACACCGCCGGGCCCCTGCTGGGGCGGGACGTTGTGCGCCTTCTGCGGCTGCTGCCAGCCCTGCTGGGCGGGCACCTGCTGCTGCGGCGGGGCGTTGTGCGCCCAGCCGGGGTCACCACCCTGCGGCGCGGCGTGCGGCTGCTGCGCCGGCGCCTGCTGCGGGTGGGCCTGCTGCTGGGCCTGCTGCTGGGCCGCGGGCACGGCCGCGCCGGAGGCGCTGCCCGAGAGGTTGACCCGCGGACCGTCCGTCGCGTTGCCGAGGTGCAGCGTCGAGCCCGGGCCGATCTCCATCTGATGGATCCGCTGGCCCTGCACAAACGTGCCGTTGGTGGAGCCGTGGTCCTCGATGACCCAACTCCGGCCGCCCCAGCTGATGGTGGCGTGACGCCAGGACACCCTGGCATCGTCGATCGCGACGTCCCCCTGCGGATCACGTCCGAGGGTGTATGGCCTGGACGGGTCGAGCGTCCAGGTCCGTCCATTCAATTCCAGTACGAGTTCCGGCACTCCATGCCCCACTGAGTTGTCCCCCGAGCTAGCCCCCATCTTGGGGAGTCTAGGGATGTCGAACATCGTGGGGAACTATTTCAGGCGGAGCCCCCTGACCGAAAGTCGGGCCTTGAGGCGGGCCTTGTGAAGACTGTCCACGCCCCTGTACGCCCGCCCCGTTGACGAGGCAGAAACAGCCCCGGAGAGTGGTAAGCGCCCACAAGTGCCTACGGATCATGCGCGAGTGGGACATCCGATACATCACGGTACGGATCGGGGGCCCTGATGGAGACCGTTGTTCGGGGGAGCCGGCGCGAGGGCGTGCGCTGGAGCGACGTACTGCTCTCCGCAGTCGCCTCCGTGAGCTGGGCGTTCATCGGGATGGCGGCGGTCGCCGCGGCCGGTCTCCATCTGCTCGGTGCGGATTCCGCGGGTTCGCTCGGCCCGATGACGGCCGCGGTGGTGGCCCTTGGGGTGGGTGGGAAAGTCACCCCGTCGGGAGACGTCTCGGCCTTCGGACTGGACGGCGCGCAGGCCCGCACGGCGATCGATATCGCGCCGCTCGGCGTGGGCCTCGTGGGCGCTCTGCTGCTCAGCTGGTTCTTCCTGCGTTCCTTACGTGGGGCGGGAGTTGAGGTCACGTCGGCCGAACTCGCGGCACGCGCAGGGAGCTTGGTCGCGCTGTTTCTGGCGATGCTCGCGGGGCTTGCCTGGGCCGGTCACGACCTCATCACGATTGACGGCGGGAAGCTCGGGCTCGACCGGATATCGGACGGGGATCTGCCGGGCGGCATCAAGGACAAGCTGCCGGGCGGCCTCGACCTCGGAGGGCTCCTGCCGGACCACATCGGCGGCCTCGTGGACGCGAAGGCGACCGTCGGGTTCACCGTCGAGACCGGGTCCTCGTTGCTGGGCGGCGCCGCGTGGGTGACCGGCGTCCTGCTGATCGCACTGCTCGCCTCGCGCCGGACGCCGCTCCCGCGCGCCCTCGACCCGCTGCACCGGGTGGTCCGCCCCGCCGCTTCGTCGCTGGTCACAGTGTTACTGGTAGCGGTTGCCGCGGGGCTCGCGGCGGCGGCGTACGCGATGATCGGCGACGACCATCCTCGGCGGATCGCGGGCGCCGCGCTGCTCGGGGCGCCCAACGGGGTGTGGCTCGGCATTCCCCTCGGCCTCTTCGTCCCATGGGACGGCAAGGCGACGGGCGCCCTCGCGCAGGCCCTTCCCCACCCGGTCGACGAACTGCTGCGGATGCGCGCCAACGAGCCGGTGACGCTGAGCCGCCTTGCCGAACTGGACGGAAGGATATGGCTGTTGGCCTTCGCGACCGTTCTGATGACGGTACTCGCGGGCGTGCTGACCGCCGCACGGACACCCGCGGTGACCGGCGGGCCCGGGTCGCGGCCGATGGGCGCCGTCGGTTTCGCCGGGAGGTGCGCGCTGCGGCTCGGGGTCGTCACGGCGCTCGCCCTGCCGCTGCTCGTGCGGCTGACGGACGTGTCGGCGGACGCCTCGCTGTCCGTACTCGGCTTCGACGCGTTCGGGGCCGGGATCGAGTTGCACGGACATCTCGGAACGGCGCTGCTGCTCGGGGCCGCTTGGGGAGCGGGGGCGGGAGCGGTGGGGGCGCTGCTGGCTCACGGGGCGGGGGCGGCGGGTCGGCGGGCGGCTCCTGCCGCGCTGGGCGGGGGCGGCGTGGAACCGGAGGAGCGGTGGGAACGAGGCGGACAGGGGAACCGGGGTGGACGGGGGGACGGCATGGTCCGGTCCGTCGGGCCCGTCCCACCCCAGGAGGCGGGGCCGTATCGGCCGAGCACTCCGTACCGGGCGTCGCCGGACGGGACGAACCCGTATCTGAAGCCGCCGGACGAACGGGCGGGCGATCGGTCGGGGGACAGGTCGAGCGATCGGTCTCGGGATAGGACGGGGAACAGGCCGAGCGATCGGTCACGGGATCAGACGGGGAACAGGCCGAGCGATCGGTCACGGGATCAGACGGGGAACAGGCCGAGCGATCGGTCACGGGATCAGACGGGGAACAGGCCGAGCGATCGGTCACGGGATCGGTCAGGCAATCGGCAGGATGATCTGCCGGACGATCTGTACGGGGCGCCGACGATGGTGGGGCCGGTCAGGCCACCGGTGCCGCCGCGCCCGCGGGGGCGGCCCGGATCGGGTTCCGGGACCGGCAAGGGCGGATGGCCCGTGCCGCCACCGCCTCCTCCCCCACCGCCACTGCCGCACCCGCCGTCACCCTCACCGTCGTCGCCGGACGAGGAGGGGCCGCCGCCACCCCGGAGGGGCCCGCGCGGATGACGCGAGGACGGGAGGCGGACGACGAACCGACCGGTCGGAGTGGGCGGCGGACGACGAACCGACCCGTCGGAGTGGGCGATGGACGACGAACCGGCCCGTCGGAGTGAGCGTTGGACGCGAACCAGCCGGTCGGAGTGGGCGGCGGACGGCGAACCGGCCGGTCGGAGAGTGGGCGCCGCACCTGTCCGCCACACGGACCACCGCCGCGCGCCGCGACGCGGGCCGGATAACGTGGGACCACCATGAGTGCTTCGCAGCCCCGCCACCCCGCCGACGTCCCGGTCGCAGTTCCGGACGACGTCCCGACGCTCCTCGTCAAGATATTCGGCAAGGACCGCCCCGGTATCACCGCCGGGCTCTTCGACACCCTCGCCGCCTACTCCGTCGATGTCGTCGACATCGAGCAGGTCGTCACCCGCGGCCGTATCGTCCTGTGCGCCCTGGTGACGGAGCCGCCCCCCGGTCTCGAGGGCGACCTGCGGTCCACCGTCCACAGCTGGGCGGAGTCCATGCGGATGCAGGCCGAGATCATCTCGGGCATCGGCGACAACCGTCCGCGCGGTCTCGGCCGCTCGCTCGTCACCGTGCTCGGCCACCCGCTGACCGCGGAGACGACGGCCGCCATCGCCGCCAGGATCACCGGCACCGGCGGCAACATCGACCGTATCTTCCGGCTCGCGAAGTACCCCGTGACCGCAGTCGAGTTCGCCGTCTCCGGTACCGAGACCGAGCCCCTGCGCACCGCACTCGCGACGGAGTCGGCGGCGCTCGGCGTCGATGTCGCCGTCGTCGCTGCCGGGCTGCACCGGCGCGCCCAGCGCCTCGTCGTGATGGACGTCGACTCGACGCTCATCCAGGACGAGGTCATCGAGCTCTTCGCGGCGCACGCCGGCTGCGAGGACAAGGTCGCCGAGGTCACCGCGGCGGCGATGCGGGGCGAGCTGGACTTCGAGCAGTCGCTGCACGCGCGGGTCGCGCTGCTCGCCGGACTCGACGCGTCGGTCGTCGACAAGGTCCGCGCCGAGGTGCGGCTCACGCCCGGCGCGCGGACCCTGATCCGCACGCTGAAGCGGCTCGGCTATCAAGTGGGTGTCGTCTCGGGCGGGTTCACCCAGGTCACGGACGATCTGCAGGACCGGCTCGGGCTCGACTTCGCCCAGGCGAACACCCTGGAGATCGTCGACGGAAAGCTGACCGGCCGGGTCACCGGCGAGATCGTGGACCGCGCGGGCAAGGCGCGGCTGCTGCGCCGGTTCGCCGCGGAGGCCGGGGTGCCGCTCGCGCAGACCGTGGCGATCGGCGACGGCGCCAACGATCTGGACATGCTGAACGCGGCGGGCCTCGGTGTCGCCTTCAACGCGAAGCCCGTGGTCCGCGAGGCCGCGCACACCGCGGTGAACGTGCCGTTCCTCGACACCGTCCTCTACCTCCTCGGCATCACCCGTGAAGAGGTCGAGGCCGCGGACGCCCACGACGACTGACTCCGGCCGACGCGGACGATCACTGATGCGGCGGGCCCTGGTACCCATGCGGTACCGGGGCCCGCCGGCGTATCAGGGTCCGGCCGTCGGTCGACGGGTCATTCGGACGGTGCCCAGTAGTCGAGGAGGGTGGCGGTGCCCGGCTCGAGGGACTTCCAGGAGCCGGTGAAGGACAGGACCGCGAAGGCGGAGGTCGGGAAGCCGCGCCGGGCCATCCGCTCCCCCGCGTCGCCCTCGGCCTGCCCGGAGAGGATCTCGGCGAGCCCCTGGATCCCGGGATTGTGGCCGACCAGCACCGCGCTCCGCACGTCGTCCGGGGTCTCGTTCAGCACGGCGATGAGCTCACCGGGCGAGGCCTCGTAGACCCGCTCCTCGTACACCGTCCTCGGCCGGTGGGGCAGCTCGTGGACGGCGAGCTTCCACGTCTCACGGGTCCTCGCGGAGGTCGAGCAGAGGGCCAGGTCGAGGTCGATACCGGAGTCGGCGAGCTTGCGGCCGGCGACGGGGGCGTCCTTTCGGCCCCTCTCGGCGAGCGGCCTCTCATGGTCGGAGACCTGGGGCCAGTCCGCCTTCGCATGCCGGAAAAGGACAATCCTGCGGGGTTCTGCGACGCTCATGGGTCCCAGCTTCGCATGAAACCGGCCACGGGGCGCAGAGAGTTGAAGCGCTCGACCGGCACGGGTGACACGCCTTGCGGAGGCTCACGGGGCCGTGTGCAGCACCGCCTGCTGGATGCGGTCGAGCAGCTGGCCGACCGCCGGGTCGCCGGTCGCGGCGTGCGCGTCGGCCGGGTTGAGTATCAGGAGCAGGAGTACGGCGAAGATGATCGCCGGCAGGGCGATCGCCCACCACGGGAGCCTGACGTCGACGCCGCCCGCTGGGGCCGGGTGGGGCCGGGTGTGCGTAGGGGCCGACATGACGCCTCCGGGGTCATCGAGATGCTCGGTGCCGTGGTCCGCGGTACTCGCGGTCACATCTCGAATCTACGGAAGGCCGGGCCCTCAACCCATCCGGTGATCCACCCAGTTGACCCTGACACTGACCCCCTAGGGGTTGGGGGTGCTAGCCCCACCGACCCCGGCCGCGAACGGGCCGGGGACCGCTGTCACGGCGTCGCGACGGCGTCCATGGTCACGGTGAGGCGATCGAGGCGATGACCGCGATGATCACGGTGATGGCCAGCATCGAGCCGAGCACGATGAGGAGCTTCTTCTGGCCGTTCTGGGGGTTCGGGTCGAGCACAGGCGACATGCGAGTCAGTCTCGCACCCTTTGCCCCGGCTCCGGGAGCCGGGGTGGGCACGGGCGGAGGTCAGGCCGCGCCGGCCGGAGCGGCCTCGTCCTCGACCGTACGGTTGCGTCCCGCGATGACGCCCACCACGATCTGCGGCACCATCAGGGCCGCCATGAGCGCGATCGGGACGCCCCAGCCGCCGCTGTGCTGGTAGAGCACGCCGACGAGCAGCGGTCCCGGGATGGAGATCAGATAGCCGGTGCTCTGGGCGAAGGCGGAGAGCTTGGCGACGCCCGTACCGGTCCGCGCCCGCATGCCGACCATCGTCAGGGCGAGCGGGAAGGCGCAGTTGGAGATGCCGAGGAGGATGGCCCAGGCCCAGGCGCCGCCGGACGGGGCGAGGTAGAGGCCCGCGTAACCGGCGAGTCCGCACACGCCGAGGGCGACCACGATGGGGCCCTGGCTGGGCAGGCGGGTGGCGAGGCGCGGGATGACGAAGGCGAGCGGTACGCCCATCGCCATGGTGACGGCGAGCAGCACGCCCGCGGTGCCCGCGGAGACTCCGGCGTCACGGAAGATCTGCGCCATCCAGCCCATGGTGATGTAGGCAGCGGTGGCCTGGAGGCCGAAGAAGACGGCGAGCGCCCAGGCGGTGCGGCTGCGGGTGATGCGCAGGCCGTCGTCGTGCTGCGGGGTGCCGGAGGTGGCGCCGCCCTCGGCTCCCCGTGCGCGGACGAGCGGGACCCACGGGACGACGGCGGCCACGGCGAGAACGGCCCAGACGGCGAGTCCGGTCTTCCAGCTGCCGCCGAGCGCGTCCGTCATGGGCACGGTCACGGCCGCCGCGAGGGAGGTGCCGAGCGCGAGGGCCATCGAGTAGAGGCCGGTCATGGAGCCCACGCGGTCGGGGAACCAGCGCTTGACGATCACCGGCATGAGGACGTTGCTGACCGCGATGCCCATGAGGGCGAGGCCACTGGCGACGAGGAAGCCGACGGTGCTGCCGGTGAACGGGCGGATCACCAGACCGGCGGCGATCGCGGCCATGCCGGCGCACACCACGGCGCCGGGGCCGAAGCGGCGGGCGAGCCGGGGCGCCATCACGCCGAAGATCGCGAAACAGAGCGGGGGTACGGAGGTGAGGAGACCGGCGACGCTGCCGCTCATGCCGAGCCCGTCGCGCACCTCTTCGAGGAGGGCGCCGAGGCTGGTGATGGCGGGGCGCAGGTTCAGAGCCGCGAGGACGATGCCCACGATCATCAGGCGCACGGCCCACGCGCGCGTGGGGGCCGTTTTCGCTGCGGGTGCGCTCTCGGTCCGTATCGGGGTCTGTGTCATCGTCGGGGTTTCCTCACTGGCCATGACCCCATCTTAGAATCATGGGATGATTGGGTGTCCAATCGGATTGCGTCACACTTGGCGCGGCCACCCCGTCCGCGCCCGTTTCTGCCCGCCCCGGTTCGCCCCGGACATCGCACCAAGGACCGTCATGCCGCTGACCTCCCCCAGGCGCTCGGCTCTCTCCGAACAGGTCATCGCCGAGCTGCGCGCCCAGATCTCGTCGGGCGAGTGGCCGGTGGGCTCCCGTATCCCGACCGAGCCCGAGCTGGTCGAGCAGCTCGGCGTCGCGCGCAACACGGTGCGCGAGGCCGTGCGCGCGCTCGCCCACAACGGCCTGCTCGACATCCGGCAGGGGTCGGGCACCTACGTCGTCGCGACCAGCGAGCTGGCGGGCGTGATGCAGCGCAGGTTCGCCGACGCCGACCCCCGGCACATCGCCGAGCTGCGCTCGACCCTGGAGTCCAGCGCCGCGAGCCTCGCCGCGCAGCGCCGTACCGAACGCGACCTCAAGCAGCTCGACGCGCTGATGGTGCGCCGCGAGGACGCCTGGGCGTCGGGCGACGCGGAGGCGTTCGTGGCGGCCGACGCGACCTTCCATCTGGCGGTCGTGGCCGCGTCGCACAACGACGTCATGACGGCGATGTACGCGGATCTCGGTGAGGTCCTGCGCGACGTCCTGCGCGTGGACGTGGGCGAGGAGCTGACGCCCGAGAACCACATGGACCACACGGGTCTGCTCGACGCGATCCGGGTCGGCGACGCGGAGGCCGCCGCGGCGGAGGCGGCGCGGTACCCGTTCCTGTGCCTGCCGATCCCGTCCGCCGCTCAGTAGGCCGGAAACCCGGGCCCGGGCCCGGCGCTCAGCTGTCGGCCTTGGCGTGACTGATCCAGGCCGAGCGGACCTCTTTCCAGCACCGGCCGGTGAGCCGCACGGTCTCGGCGGCCTCGGCCGGAATCCGCCCGCCGTCGCTGTCTATGTCCCACCAGCGCTCGCACTCGACGTGGAGGCTGACCGCGTCGGTCGCCGGATACGGGTTGTGGCAGTACGCGGTCACGTCCGAACCGGTGACGGTCACCCGGCAGTCCGCTCCGAAGGGCTCTGTCCTTCGGTCGTCTCCAGCGTCGGCCACGCGCGCGTGGGGCGCGGTCCGGACGGGGCGGGAAGCGGCGTCGTACGGCACCGCGAAGAGGAGTACGAGAGCTGCGAGTACCGGGGCACTGCGCTGGAGATGGCGCACAAGGGGACCTCCTCGGCCGTACGGGAGAGGGGGAACGAACGCCTTCTCAGCCTGCGTGCCCACCCCGCGCGCCCGCCCGGCCGGTGGGCCGAACGGGTGACGCCCCGCCCCCCGCGCGGTGCGGGGAACGGGGCGTCGGCCACGTACGGGTGATCAGGCGCCGATCGCGTGCAGACCGCCGTCGACGTGGATGATCTCGCCGGTGGTCTTCGGGAACCAGTCGCTCAGCAGGGCGACGATGCCCTTGCCGGCCGGCTCCGGGTCCTTGAGGTCCCACTCCAGCGGAGCGCGGTCGTCCCAGACGGCGGCCAGCTCGCTGAAGCCCGGGATGGACTTGGCGGCCATGGAGCCGATCGGGCCCGCCGAGATGAGGTTCGAGCGGACGTTCTGCTTGCCGAGGTCACGCGCGAGGTACCGGTTGGTGGCCTCGAGGGCGGCCTTGGCCGGACCCATCCAGTCGTACTGCGGCCAGGCGTACTGGGCGTCGAAGGTGAGGCCGACGACCGAGCCGCCGTTCTGCATCAGCGGCAGGCAGGCCATGGTCAGCGACTTCAGGGAGAAGGCGGAGACATGCATGGCCGTGGCGACCGACTCGAACGGGGTGTTGAGGAAGTTGCCGCCGAGGGCGTCCTGCGGCGCGAAGCCGATGGAGTGCACGACGCCGTCGAGGCCGCCGAGCTCCTCACCGACGACCTCGGCGAGGCGGCCGAGGTGCTCGTCGTTGGTGACGTCGAGCTCGATGACCTTGGTGGGCTTGGGGAGCTTCTTGGCGATGCGCTCGGTCAGCGTGGGCCGCGGGAACGCGGTGAGGATGATCTCCGCACCCTGCTCCTGGGCCAGCTTCGCGGCGTGGAAGGCGATGGAGGACTCCATCAGCACACCGGTGATCAGGACGCGCTTGCCCTCGAGAATTCCGCTCATGGTGATCAGTGACCCATGCCCAATCCGCCGTCGACGGGAATGACGGCTCCAGTGATGTACGAGGCGTCGTCCGAGGCGAGGAACCGCACCGTCGCGGCGATCTCCTCGGGCTGCGCGTAGCGGCCGAGGGGCACCTGCTTCACGATGCCCTCGCGCTGCTCGTCGGTGAGCGCCTTGGTCATGTCGGTGTCGACGAAACCGGGCGCGACGACGTTGAAAGTGAGGTTGCGCGACCCGAGCTCACGGGCGAGGGAGCGCGCGAAACCGACCAGACCCGCCTTCGACGCGGCGTAGTTCGCCTGTCCCGCGGAGCCGAGCAGGCCGACCACGGAGGAGATGAGTACGACGCGGCCCTTCTTGGCGCGCAGCATGCCGCGGTTGGCACGCTTCACGACCCGGAAGGTGCCGGTGAGGTTGGTGTCGAGGACCGACGTGAAGTCGTCCTCGGACATGCGCATGAGGAGCTGGTCCTTGGTGACGCCGGCGTTGGCCACGAGGACCTCGACGGGACCGTGCTTCTCCTCGATCTCCTTGTAGGCCTGCTCCACCTGCTCGCTGTCGGTGATGTCGCACTTGACGGCGAGGAAGCCGGCCTTCTCCAACTCGGCCGCGTCGCCCGAGCGGTACGTGATCGCGACCTTGTCGCCGGCGTCGGCGAACGCACGGGCGATGGCGAGGCCGATGCCCCGGTTTCCTCCGGTGACGAGAACCGAGCGGCTCAACGGATCACCCTTTCGATAGCGGTCTGGTACCTCGAAAACCTATCGGTACCGCCCTGGATCCGGAGAATCGACCACCGACAGTGGCGCCGGACAGTCGCTGTCGGGTCCCTACAGAAAAGTGTGGCCGCGGGGCCCGCCGACGCGACATGATCGGGGCTGACCGGTGCCCGCACCCGGGAGCGGCCGGTGCCCGAGACGCCTGACAGCGCTGGCGACAGCGTCTCCGACAGCAGGGAGAACATCCGTGCCCCATTCGATCGATGAAGCCTTCACGGCGCTGCCGCTGCGGGCCCTCGCCGATGCCGCGCTGGCCCGCGCGCGGGCTCTCGGCGCCGACCACGCGGACTTCCGCCTGGAGCGGGTGCGCAGCGCGGAGCGGCGGCTGCGGGACGCGCGGCCCGCGGGCTCGTCGGACACCACGGACCTCGGCTACGCGGTGCGCGTCGTGCACGGCGGCACCTGGGGCTTCGCGTCGGGCGTGGATCTGACGATGGACGCGGCCGCGAAGGTGGCGTCGCAGGCCGTCGCGATGGCGAAGCTGTCGGCACAGGTGATCAAGGCCGCGGGTTCGGAAGAGCGGGTGGAGCTGGCCCCCGAGCCGGTGCACGAGGACCGGACGTGGGTGTCCTCGTACGGGATCGATCCGTTCTCCGTGCCGGACGAGGAGAAGGCCGGGCTGCTCGCCGACTGGAGTGCGCGGCTGCTCGGTGCGAACGGCGTCGACCATGTGGACGCCTCGCTGCTCACCGTGCACGAGAACAAGTTTTACGCCGACACGGCGGGGACGGTGACGACGCAGCAGCGGGTGCGGCTGCATCCGCAGCTGACGGCGGTCGCCGTGGACGGTTCGAGCGGCGAGTTCGATTCGATGCGGACGCTCGCGCCGCCGGTGGGCCGGGGCTGGGAGTACCTCACCGGGACCGGCTGGGACTGGGACCGCGAGCTGGCCGAGATCCCGGAGCTGCTCGCCGAGAAGATGCGGGCGCCCAGCGTCGAGGGGGGCCTGTACGACCTCGTGGTCGACCCGTCCAACCTGTGGCTGACCATCCACGAGTCGATCGGCCACGCGACGGAGCTGGACCGGGCGCTCGGCTACGAGGCGGCGTACGCGGGCACGTCCTTCGCCACGTTCGACCAGCTCGGCAAGCTCAGGTACGGCTCCGAGATCATGAACGTGACCGGCGACCGCACCGCCGAGCACGGCCTCGCGACCATCGGGTACGACGACGAGGGCGTGGCCGGACAGTCCTGGGACCTGGTCAGGGACGGGACGCTCGTCGGCTATCAGCTGGACCGCCGCATCGCGAAGCTGACGGGCTTCGACCGGTCGAACGGCTGCGCGTACGCGGACTCCCCCGGCCATGTGCCCGTCCAGCGCATGGCGAACGTGTCGCTCCAGCCGGATCCGGGCGGCCTGTCGACCGAGGACCTGATCGGCGGCGTCGACCGCGGGATCTACGTCGTCGGCGACCGTTCCTGGTCGATCGACATGCAGCGCTACAACTTCCAGTTCACCGGGCAGCGGTTCTACCGCATCGAGAACGGCCGGCTCGCCGGGCAGCTGCGCGATGTCGCCTACCAGGCCACGACCACCGACTTCTGGGGTTCGATGGCGGCGGTCGGCGGCCCGCAGACGTACGTACTGGGCGGCGCGTTCAACTGCGGAAAGGCCCAGCCGGGGCAGGTCGCGGCGGTGTCGCACGGCTGCCCGTCCGCCCTCTTCAAGGGCGTGAACATTCTGAACACCACGCAGGAGGCCGGACGGTGAGCCCTATGAGTCCTCGTACGAACAAGCCCCACGAGATCGTCGAGCGTGCCCTCGAACTGTCCACGGCCGACGGCTGCGTGGTCATCGCCGACGAGCAGTCCACCGCCAATCTGCGCTGGGCGGGCAACGCGCTCACGACGAACGGGGTCACGCGCGGGCGCACCCTCACGGTCATCGCGACCGTCGACGGCAAGGAGGGCACGGCCTCCGGGGTCGTCTCCCGCTCGGCCGTGACCCCGGACGACCTCGAACCGCTGGTGCGGGCCGCCGAGGCCGCCGCCCGGGGCGCGGCGCCCGCCGAGGACGCCGGGCCGCTGGTCTCCGGAGTGCCGCACTCCCCCGACTTCACGGACGCGCCCGCCGAGACCTCGTCGGCCGTCTTCGCGGACTTCGCACCGGCCCTGGGCGAGTCGTTCGCCCGCGCCCACGCGGGAGGCCGTGAGCTGTACGGCTTCGCCAACCACGAGCTCGTCTCCAGCTATCTCGGTACGTCGACGGGCCTGCGCCTGCGGCACGACCAGCCGAACGGGACGCTGGAGGTGAACGCGAAGTCCCCGGACCGGACGCGCTCGGCCTGGGCGGGGCGCTCGACGCGCGACTTCAAGGACGTCGACCCGGGCGCGCTCGACGCCGAGCTGGCGCAGCGCCTCGACTGGGCGCGCCGCCGCATCGAGCTGCCCGCGGGCCGGTACGAGACGCTGCTGCCGCCGACCGCGGTCGCCGACCTGCTGATCTACCAGCTGTGGTCGTCCGCGGCCCGGGACGCCGCCGAGGGCCGGACCGTCTTCAGCAGGCCGGGCGGCGGCACGCGCGTCGGCGAGCGGCTCACCGAGCTCCCGCTGACGCTGCGCAGCGACCCGAACGAGCCGGGCCTGGAGTCGGCGCCGTTCGTCCTCGCGCACGCCTCGGGCGACAGCGCTTCCGTGTTCGACAACGGGCTGCCGCTGACGGCGACGGACTGGGTGCGCGAGGGCGAGCTGGCCCGTCTGACGACGACCCGGCACAGCGCGGGCCTCACCGGTCTCCCGGTGGCGCCGGCGATCGACAACCTGATCCTGGACGGGGGCGAGGACCGTTCCCTGGACGAGATGGTCGCGGCCACCGGGCGCGGGCTGCTCCTGACCTGCCTCTGGTACATCCGCGAGGTCGATCCGGCGACGCTGCTGCTGACCGGGCTGACCCGGGACGGGGTGTACCTCGTGGAGGACGGCGAGGTGGTGGGCGAGGTGAACAACTTCCGGTTCAACGAGTCGCCCGTCGACCTGCTGGGGCGCGCGGTGGAGGCCGGCCGGACGGAAAAGACGCTGCCCAGGGAGTGGAGCGACTGGTTCACTAGGGCTGCGATGCCCGCCCTGCGGGTGCCGGACTTCAACATGAGCTCGGTCAGCCAGGGCGTCTGACCCCCATAGACTCGCCCATACACTGGCGAGTACTCACCAGCACTGTTTGACCCATCAGCACCGTTCAAGGAGACACACGACCGTGACGGACATCGTCGACGAGCTGAAGTGGCGGGGACTCTTCTCCCTGTCCACCGACGAAGATGCACTGCGCAAGGCGCTCGCGGACGGTCCCGTCACGTTCTATTGCGGCTTCGACCCGACCGCGGCCTCCCTGCACGTCGGCCACCTGGTCCAGGTGCTCACCGTCCGCAGGCTCCAGCAGGCGGGTCACCGTCCGCTGGCGCTCGTGGGCGGGGCCACCGGCCAGATCGGTGACCCCCGGCCGACCGCCGAGCGGACCCTGAACGACCCGGAGACCGTCGCGAACTGGGTGTCCCGGCTGCGCTCCCAGATCGAGCCGTTCCTGTCCTTCGAGGGCGAGAACGCCGCGACGATGGTGAACAACCTGGACTGGACCGCGGGCCTGTCCGCGATCGAGTTCCTGCGCGACATCGGCAAGCACTTCCGGGTCAACAAGATGCTCACCAAGGACTCCGTGGCCCGCCGCCTGGAGTCCCAGGAGGGCATCAGCTACACGGAGTTCAGCTACCAGCTCCTTCAGGGCATGGACTTCCTGGAGCTGTTCCGGCGTTACGGCTGCACGCTCCAGCAGGGCGGCAGCGACCAGTGGGGCAACCTCACCGCGGGCATCGACCTGATCCACCGCATGGAGCCGGACGCCGTGGTGCACGCGCTGGCGACGCCGCTGATGGTGAAGGCGGACGGCACCAAGTTCGGCAAGTCCGAGAGCGGCGCCGTCTGGCTGGACCCGGAGATGACGACGCCGTACGCGTTCTACCAGTTCTGGCTGAACGTGGACGACCGGGACATCTCGACGTACATGCGGATCCTGTCCTTCAAGTCCCGCGAGGAGCTGGAGGAGCTGGAGAAGGTCACCGAGGAGCGGCCGCAGGCGCGCACCGCTCAGCGGGCCCTCGCCGAGGAGCTGACGACACTGGTGCACGGCGCCGAGCAGTGCGCCGCCGTCATCGCCGCGTCCAAGGCGCTGTTCGGGCAGGGCGACCTGGGCGAGCTGGACGAGGCGACCCTCGCGGCCGCGCTCTCCGAGCTGCCGCACACGAAGGTCGACACGCTCGGCCCGGTCGTGGACCTGCTCGCCGAGGTCGGTCTCGTGGCGAGCAAGTCGGCCGCCCGGCGCACGGTGAAGGAGGGCGGCGCGTACGTGAACAACGTGAAGGTCGCCGCCGAGGACGCGGTGCCGGCCGCGGACGAGCTGCTGCACGGGCGCTGGCTCGTGCTGCGCCGCGGCAAGAAGAACCTGGCGGCTGTCGAGGTCGTCAGCGCCTGAGCGCACAGCTTGTGAACACGCTCTGAGACGGACAGCCGAAAGGGCGGCCGCACACCTGGTGCGTGGCCGCCCTTTCGGCTGTCCGTCTCAGAAGCGCTGCCTCATACGCGCTGTTTGTCGCGTCGCAGGGCCACCCAGGCCATGTCTCCCAGCCACACGATGACCACGGCTCCGGCCAGTTGGAGCAGGTGGCGGGTCCAGTCGATGCCCTTGGTGTCGTTGACTCCGATCCAGGTGGCGACCGTGTTGCCCAGCACGCTGCCGATGATTCCGAAGATCACGGTCAGCCACAGAGGGATCTGCTGCTTGCCCGGCAGGATCGCCTTCGCGATCAGTCCGAGCACCAGACCCACGATGATCGCCCACAACCAGCTCATGTCGTCGCCTCCTCTGTGGCGCGCTGTGCGCATCTGCGCCCAGTCTCGGCTTATCCGCCATACAGCGCATGTCGGGCGCACCCGTACGCGGTACGGCGCAGCACGTACGCACAGGTGGGGTCCGCCCCGGTCTCGAACGTGGAGGAAGCCGGGCGTACCGTGGAGGGAGTCCGGACCGGGGAGAGTCCGGCATGGCAGGCAGGCGGTGGAATGTGATGCGGAAGCAGAGCAGCGGCGAGGTTTTCCGGATCACCGGGGCGAGGCAGAGTCTCGCCGACGACGTCCGCGGCAGGCAGCGCCGCTATGTCATCTCGATGTCGGTCCGCACCCTCGCCGTGATCCTCGGCGCGGCCCTGTGGAACGTCGAACGCCCGGTGGCGATCGCGGCCCTGGTGCTCGGTCTGCTGCTCCCCTACGTCGCCGTGGTGATCGCCAACGCGGGCCGGGAGAACGTCCCTTCGCTGCCGTCGACCTTCGTCACCACGCCCGTGCGGCCGATGCTCACGCCGCCCGCCGCCGGCGCCCCCGCGGAATCCGTTCCGGAGGACGGCACCGGTGCGCACGACGACGCGAGGCGTGATCACTTGGGCGACCGCGGCTGACCACCGACTATCCGCAAAGCTCAAGAAAAGCTCAGATCAATCATGTAGTTCCGGTGCCGGGCTGCCGGTCCCCCATGACATACTTCGTACGCGCTCCGCATCCCCCGTCGGAGCGACGGACCGACGCCGGGCAGCTCCCCCCGTGGCTGCTCGGCGTCGCCTTTGTTTGGGCGCGTATGTGTTTGGGGCGGTACCTGTGAGTGACGAAAACCCGATCTGTTCCGCCAAGGGCTGCCGCGTCGACGCGGTCTGGGTGCTCGCCTGGAACAACCCGAAGCTGCACACGCCGGAGCGGCGCAAGACGTGGCTCGCGTGCGACGAACACCGCGAGCATCTCTCCCAGTTCCTCGGTGTGCGCGGCTTCCTGAAGGACGTCGTCGCGCTGAAGGACTGGGAGTCCGGGGACCACGAGGGCTGAGGCCCCGGGTCAGCCGCCGATCGCGGACATCGGGCGCTCGGGCTGGAGGAACGTCGGGTCGTCCAGACCGGAGCCGGCCTTCTTGCCCCACATGGCGAGCTTCCAGATGCGGGCGATCTCGTCGTCCCCGCCGTCCGAGCGCAGGGCCGCGCGCAGGTCCGTCTCCTCGCTGGCGAACAGGCAGGTGCGCACCTGTCCGTCGGCGGTGAGCCGGGTGCGGTCGCAGGCCGAGCAGAACGGGCGGGTGACGGAGGCGATGACGCCGACGCGCTGCGGTCCGCCGTCCACCAGCCAGCGCTCGGCGGGGGCGGAGCCCCGCTCGCCGGAGCCCTCGGGCGTGAGGTCGAAGCGCGTGCGCAGGGACGCGAGGATGTCACCGGCGGTGATCATGCCGTCGCGCTTCCAGCCGTGCTGGGCGTCCAGCGGCATCTGCTCGATGAAGCGCAGCTCGTAGTCGTGCTCGACGGCCCACGCCAGGAGGTCGGGTGCCTCGTCGTCGTTCAGCCCCGGCATCAGCACGGAGTTGACCTTGACGGGGGTGAGGCCGGCTTCGCTCGCGGCTTCGAGGCCGGCGATGACGTCCTTGTGGCGGTCGCGCCGGGTGAGGGTCTTGAAGACGTCGGGGCGCAGGGTGTCCAGCGAGACGTTGACCCGGTCGAGGCCGGCCTGCTTGAGGGCGGCGGCGGTGCGCTTGAGTCCGATCCCGTTCGTCGTCAGGGACATCTGGGGGCGGGGCTCCAGCTGGGCCACGCGCTCCACGATGCCGACGAGGCCGGGGCGCAGCAAGGGCTCGCCGCCGGTGAACCTGACCTCCGTGATGCCGAGCTGCGTGACGGCGATCCGGATGAGCCGGACGATCTCGTCGTCCGTGAGCAGATCGGGCTTGGCCAGCCACTGGAGGCCCTCTTCGGGCATGCAGTACGTACACCGGAGATTGCACCGGTCGGTCAGCGAGACGCGGAGGTCGGTAGCCACTCGGCCATAGGTGTCGATCAGCACTTGGGCCCCCTCTCCGATGCGGATCTGATAGTCCGAGCCTACGTGATGGGTCCGGCGTGAGCGGGCTCCAGATCCCACGGGAGCGGGACGGCCGCCTCGTAGATCCATACGAGGGTCCGCGGGGCGGCCGTCCGAATCCCGAGGTCAGTGGGCTCCCGTGCCGGTGAGGGAACGGACTTCGAGCTCCGCGTACTTGCCGGCGTCCGCCTTCTCCTTGGACAGGACGGTACCGAGCCAGCCGAGCAGGAAGCCGACCGGGATCGAGATGATGCCCGGGTTCTCCAGCGGGAACCAGTGGAAGTCGACGCCCTTGAACATGGACGTCTTCGGGTTGCCGGAGACGACCGGCGAGAACAGCACCAGGAAGACCGCCGTGAAGAGGCCTCCGTAGATCGACCAGAGCGCGCCCTGGGTGGTGAAGCGCTTCCAGAAGAGGCTGTAGAGGATCGTCGGCAGGTTCGCGGAGGCAGCCACCGCGAAGGCGAGCGCGACCAGGCCGGCCACGTTCAGGTCACGGGCGAGGGCGCCGAGGCCGATGGAGACGATGCCGATGAAGACGGTCGCCCAGCGGGCCGCCTTCATCTCCTGCTTCTCGGAGGCCTTGCCCTTCTTGATGACGTTCGCGTAGATGTCGTGCGCGAATGAGGAGGACGAGGCGAGGGTCAGGCCCGCGACGACCGCGAGGATCGTGGCGAAGGCGACCGCCGAGATCGTCGCGAGGAGGATCGCGCCCCACGACGAGTCGACCCCGCCGAGGTGGAGGGCGAGCAGCGGCGCCGCGGTGTTGCCCGCCGGGTTGGAGGCGATGATCTCTTCCGGCTTGATGAGGGCGGCGGCTCCGAAGCCGAGCGCGATCGTCATCAGGTAGAAGGCGCCGATGATGCCGATCGCCCAGTTCACGGACTTACGGGCGGCCTTGGCGGTGGGGACCGTGTAGAAGCGGATCAGGATGTGCGGCAGTCCCGCGGTGCCGAGGACGAGCGCGATGCCGAGCGAGATGAAGTCGATCTTCGACGTCGACGTGGCGCCGTACTTGAGTCCGGGCTCCAGGAACGCGGCGCTCTTCCCGCTGTTGGACGCCGCCTTGCCGAGCAGGTCGGAGATGTTGAAGTTGAACTTCAGCAGGACCAGGAAGGTGAGCAGGAGCGTGCCCGCGATCAGGAGCACGGCCTTGACCATCTGGACCCAGGTGGTGCCCTTCATGCCGCCGATGGTGACGTACACGATCATCAGCAGGCCGACGAGGGCGACGATGCCGACCTTGCCCGCGTCGGACGTGATGCCGAGGAGCAGCGAGACGAGGACGCCCGCGCCCGCCATCTGCGCGAGCAGGTAGAAGATCGAGACGACGATGGTGGAGGTGCCGGCGGCGGTGCGGACCGGGCGCTGGCGCATCCGGTACGCGAGGACGTCACCCATCGTGTAGCGGCCGGAGTTGCGCAGCGGCTCGGCGACCAGGAGCAGGGCGACGAGCCACGCGACGAGGAAGCCGATGGAGTAGAGGAAGCCGTCGTAGCCGAAGAGGGCGATGGCTCCGGCGATGCCGAGGAACGAGGCCGCGGACATGTAGTCGCCGGAGACGGCGAGTCCGTTCTGGAAGCCGGTGAACTGGCGCCCGCCCGCGTAGAAGTCGGAGGCGTTCCTCGTCTGGCGGCCCGCCCAGACGGTGATCACCAGGGTGGCGAGGACGAACACCGCGAACAGCGAGATGATCAGCGGCCGGTGCTCGCTCGCCTCACCCGCGGCGAGTACCTGCGTGACTGCGGGGCTCATGCGCCGCCCTCCATCCGGGACTTGATCGCCTCGGCCTTGGGGTCGAGCTTGGTGGCGGCGTGGCGGGAGTACCACCAGGCGATGAGGAACGTGGTCAGGAACTGGGCGAGGCCGAGGACCAGCGCGACATTGATGTTGCCGAAGAGCTTGGTGCCCATGAAGTCGCCCGCGTAGTTCGACAGCAGTACGTACAGCAGGTACCAGGCGATGAAGGCGACGGTCAGGGGGAAGGCGAACGAGCGGTGCGCGTGGCGCAGTTCGGCGAACTCCGCGCTCTCCTGCTCCGCGATGAATTCCTCCGTGGAGGGCGGTGCGGGTTGGTTGCGGGAGCCGCTTTTCGGCGGTGGCGGTGCATCGGTGGCCACGGAGTCTCCTCGCGGTGCGGGTGCGGCGGGTGAAACGGACATGTGGTTCTCAGACCTCACAGTGATCTGGATCACCTGGGCCGGGAGGCGATGGTAGGGCCACCCGGCGTGATCCGACAGGGGGCGGCGATCGTGCGGATGCCCCCTGCTCAACGTCACGGGGGCACGTGCGCACCGGTTCAACTGCGTTGCCCAGTCATGCGTTTTCTTTGGGATTTCATTGCTGGCCTGCGAGGACCCGGGATACGTTCACCCGAGCACCACGCGTCATGTACCTGCCCGGGCACCAACTGTGTTCGGGCTTTTCCATATACGACGGATGATGTGGAGATCCCATGGCTCATCTGCGCTCCAGACGCCGGCCGGCGCTCACCCTGCCGCTCGGCCTCGCGCTCACCGCGTCCCTCGGCTTCCTGCCCGGCGCCGCGTCGGCCGCACCCGCCGACTCCCTTGCCATCAAGGCCAGTTCGGCCACCGCCGACGCCGGGGCACTCGCGTACGTCGTGAACACCAGGACGGACCACCGCACCCTCGCGTCCGTGAAGAAGGCGATCGCCAAGGCCGGCGGGACCGTCGTCGCCTCGTACGACCGGATCGGCGTGATCGTCGTCCACGCGTCGAACCCGGACTTCGGCCGGCAGATCCGCGCCGTCAAGGGGGTGCAGTCGGCGGGCGCCACGCGTACGTCCCCGCTCGTCGCCGCCGGCACCACGGACGAGGGTGCCGCCCAGGTCCTGTCGAAGGCACAGGCCAAGTCCCTCGCCGCGCAGGCGACGTCGGGCTCCGAGCCGCTCGAGGCCGACCAGTGGGACCTGCGGGCGATCGGCGCCGACAAGGCCGCGAAGATCAACCCGGGCAGCCGCGACGTCACGGTCGGTGTCATCGACACCGGCGTCGACGACACCCACCCCGACCTCGCCCCGAACTTCTCCGCCTCGCAGTCCGCGAACTGTGTCGGCGGCAAGGCGGACACCTCGCCCGGCGCGTGGCGCCCCTACGACCCGGCCGAGGACTACCACGGCACGCACGTCGCCGGTGAGATAGCCGCGGCCCGCAACGGCATAGGCGTCGCCGGGGTCGCTCCCGGTGTGAAGGTCGCGGGCATCAAGGTCAGCGACCCCAACGACGGCCTCTTCTACCCGGAGAACGTGGTCTGCGCCTTCGTGTTCGCCGCCGACCACGGCGTCGAGGTCACCAACAACAGCTACTACGTGGACCCCTGGCTCTACAACTGCATGGACGACCCCGACCAGAAGGCCATCGTCGACGCGGTCGACCGGGCCCAGCTGTACGCCCAGAAGAAGGGCACGCTCAACCTGGCGTCGGCCGGCAACTCCAACGACGACCTGGACTCGGACGCGCTCGTCGACGACTCCAGCCCCGACGACGCGACGCCGGTCCACCGCACGATCGACCCGCACAAGTGCTTCGACATCCCGACGCAGCTGCCGGGCGTCGTCACCGTCAGCGCCTCGGGCCCGACGGGTGCCAAGTCGTACTACTCCAGCTACGGCAAGGGCGTCATCGACATCGCGGCGCCGGGCGGCGACAAGTTCCAGTTCCCGGACACCCCGTCGAAGAACGGCCGCATCCTGTCGACGATGCCGGGCGGCCAGTACGGCTTCCTCCAGGGCACGTCGATGGCGTCGCCGCACGCCGCCGGTGTCGCCGCGCTGCTCAAGTCGGCGCACCCGAAGGCCACTCCGGCCCAGCTCCAGGCCCTGCTCAAGGCCGAGGCCGACAACCCGGGCTGCCCGTCGGACCCGTACGACGGGGACGGCGACGGTGTCGTCGACGCCACCTGCGAGGGCGGGAAGCGTGTCAACGGCTTCTACGGCTTCGGCATCGTCGACGCGCTCGACGCCGTCAAGAAGTGACCCGGACGCGACCCGCCGAGCAGACCTGCACCAGAGGTACCTGGGGCGGCTCCGCCTGCCTGCCGCTCCACGCATCCCGAACGCAACGAACCCAGGAGACACCATGACGGCGCCCCTCGCGCGCTCCCGCTCCATCCGCCGTTCGATAGCCATCCCGGCCGGGATGGCCATGGCCACGGCGCTCGCGTTCCTGCCGAACGCGACCGCGTCGGCCGCGGGTCAGGCCCCGCAGGCCCCTCAGGCCCCGGTCGCCACGGACGGCCCCTCGCTCAGCTACGTGGTCAACGTACGTTCCGGACACGGCACTTCGGCCGCCGTCCAGAAGGAGATCACCAAGGCCGGCGGCACCGTCGTCATCGCGTACGACAAGATCGGTGTCATCGTCGCGCACTCCTCGAACCCGGACTTCGCGAAGACCATCCGCAAGGCACGCGGGGTCGACTCGGCGGGTGCCACGCGCACCGCGCCGCTGCCCGCCCAGTCCACGACCGACCTCGGCACCCCGAAGGCGCTGAGCGCCGCCCAGCTGAAGGCCACGGCCGGTCAGGCCGCCGCCGGACAGGACCCGCTGGAGCCGTTGCAGTGGGACCTGCCCGCCATCAAGGCGGACAAGGCGCACGAGAAGTCGCTCGGCAGCAAGAAGGTCACCGTCGCCGTGATCGACACCGGCGTCGACGACACCCACCCGGACATCGCGCCGAACTTCGACCGCGGGGCGTCCGCGAACTGTGTCTCGGGCAAGCCGGACACGACGGACGGCTCCTGGCGTCCCAGCGCCTCGGAGAGCCCGCACGGCACGCATGTCGCGGGTGAGATCGCGGGCGCCAAGAACGGCGTCGGCATCACGGGCGTCGCGCCCGGCGTGAAGGTCTCGGGCATCAAGGTGGGCAACCCGGACGGCTTCTTCTACACGGAGGCCGTGGTGTGCGGCTTCGTGTTCGCGGCCGAGCACGGCGTCGACGTCACCAACAACAGCTATTACACCGACCCGTGGTACTTCAACTGCACGGACGACCCGGACCAGAAGGCGCTGGTGAAGGCCGTCGCGCGGGCCTCGCAGTACGCGGAGAAGAAGGGCGCCGTGAACGTCGCGGCGGCGGGCAACGAGAACTACGACTTCGCCGCCGACGAGATCACCGACCCGTCGAGCCCGAACGACACGACCCCGGGCGACCGGGTCGTCGACCCGTCCAAGTGCTTCGACATCCCGACGCAGCTGCCGGGCGTCGTCACGACCGCGGCGACCGGGGCCAAGGGCCTCAAGTCGTCGTTCTCCAACTACGGTCAGGGCATCATCGACATCGCGGCCCCCGGCGGCGACTCGACGGCGTACCAGACCCCGGCGCCGCCCGCCACGAGCGGCCTGATCCTCGGCCCGCTGCCCGGTGGCAAGTGGGGCTACATGGCCGGTACGTCAATGGCGTCCCCGCACGTCGCCGGCGTCGCCGCGCTGATCAAGTCGACACACCCGCACGCCTCCGCGGCGGCCGTGAAGGCGCTTCTGTACGCGCAGGCCGACGCCACGCCGTGCACCGACCCGTACGACATCGACGGTGACGGCAAGGTCGACGCGGTGTGCGAGGGCGGCAAGAACAAGAACGGCTTCTACGGGCACGGCATCGCCGACGCCCTGGACGCGGTGACCAAGTAACCGTGTAGGCATGGCAGTTCAGGTGGGCCGGACGGTTGCGTCCGGCCCACCTGTGTCGTTCCGGGGGCCGTGCGCGATAGTGCCTGCATGACACATGCACCGGTGGATGAGGGAACGCGGGCGGCCTGGGCGGCGCTCGGCGGCGACCCTGCCCTGACCTCGCACATCGCGTCCGTAGTACGCGAAGGGGCGCTGCCCGCGCGGCTGCCCGTGATCGACCTGGCCCGCGCGTGCGTGGGCGCGTGCTCGCTGGCCGCGGCCGAGCTGGCCGCCCGGCGCACCGGACGGCCCGTACCTCGCGTGGTCCTCGACGACGGCGCCCTGGCCACCGCGTTCGTCAGCGAGCGGCATCTGCTGATCGACGGGCGCGCGACGGTCAACTTCGCGCCGCTGTCCCGGTTCTGGCGCACGGCGGACGGGTGGCTGCGCACCCACGCCAACTATCCGCACCACCGGGCACGACTCTTGGCCGCGCTCGGGCTCGGCGACGACGCGTCCGTGGAGCGGGTCGCCGCGCTGCTCGCGGAGCGGTCGGCCGCCGAGGTCGAGGAGACCGTGTACGCCGCCGGGGGCCTGGCCGTCGCCCTGCGCACCACGGAGGAATGGGCCGCGCACCCTCAGGCGATGGCGATCGCCGGGCGGCCGCTGCTCGACCGGGAGCGGCTCGACAAGGCGGCGCCCCGGTCGCTGCCCCCGCTCACGGGCGACCCGCTGCTGCCCGCGTCCGGCCTGCGCGTCCTCGACCTGACGCGGGTCACCGGAGGACCCGTCGCCACGCGCACCCTCGCGCTGTTCGGCGCGGACGTGCTGCGCGTCGACGCCCCGCAGCTGCCGGAGGACCCGGAGGCGCACGCGGACACCGGTTTCGGGAAGCGCTCCACGCGGCTCGATCTGACGGGCGCGGCGGACCGGCGCGTCTTCGAGGACCTCCTCGCGGGCGCGGACGTCGTCGTGACCGGCTACCGGCCCGGCGCGCTCGACCGGTTCGGCCTCGCCCCCGAGGCGCTGGCCTCCCGCAGGCCGGGGCTCGTGGTCGCGCAGCTGTCCGCGTGGGGTGCGTACGGGCCGTGGGGCGAGCGGCGCGGCTTCGACAGCGTGGTGCAGGTGGCCACGGGCATCGCGGCCGTCGAGGGGTCCGGGGAGCGGCCGGGGGCGCTGCCCGCGCAGGCTCTGGACCATGGCACGGGCTATCTCCTGGCGGCGGCCGTGCTGCGCGCCGTCACCGAGCAGCTGGACGAGGGCGGCACACGCACGCTGCGGCCCGCGCTCGCCCGGACCGCGCACTGGCTGACGCGGGAGCTCCCGCACGGGCCCACCGCGGCCACGGAGACGTACGACGCCGAGAACCCGGCGCGCTGGCTCGCGGAGACCGACAGTCCCGCGGGACGGCTGCGGCACGCGCTGCCGCCGGCCGGCTTCGCCGGAGGGCCCGCCAACTGGGCGCATCCGTCCGGCCTTTGGGGTGTCGACGCGCCCGAGTGGCGGCATGGCTGACGTCGCCCGCTCAGGCGGAATGACGCTGCGCCAGTTGTTTTCCTGGACTTGCCCGGATCTGTCACACCTGGCGAAGATCATGCGGTGAGTTCCATACGACCGACCACCGAGGCGCCCTCCCCCGGCGGGGACGACCCCGCTCCTCCCTCCCGACGGCCCGCCACGGGGCGGGCCGTCCTCGTGCTCGTCCTCGTGGCCGCGGCCGCGGTGATCCCCCTGCTCGGGCCCTCCGCCGCCCTCGACGGCACGGGAGAGGCAGCGGCGCCCGGGGTCACCGGTGTGGCGCTCCTTCGGGCGGTCCTGTTCGCCGCCCTCTGCGTACAGGCGGGCGAGCTGTTCGCGGCGCGGCTGGCCCGGCGGGTGCCCGGGGCGCCGTCCGCGGACGGGCCGCGCGGCTGGTCGGCGTGCGCGCCCTGGGCGGGGTTCCTGGCCGCGCTGGGGCTGGCGTCGATCGTGGCGAACGGCAACCTCGTGCCGCACGCGCTCTCCGAGCTGGACATCGCCGGGCTCTACGGGACCAGGGACGGCACCCTCGCCCTCCTTGAGGTCAACGCGTTCGTGGTGGCGGGCCTGTGCGCCCGTTCGCGCCGCCCGGCGACCGCGCTCGCGCCGCTGGCCGCCGTCGTGGTGGCCGAGGCGCTGCGCGCCCACCCACCGGCCGAGCACACGGCGTATCTGGGCGCGGCCCTGACCGTCGTCCATCTGACGTGTGCCGCGCTGTGGGTGGGCGGTCTGCTGCACGTCCTGCGAACGCTGCGCCGCTGGCGTACGACGGCGCCCGAGGCGGGAGCCGTGCTGCTGGGGCTCTACGCGCGCGTGGCGGCCGTCCTGCTCGCCGCCCTCACGGCGACCGGTGTGTGCAGCACGCTGCGCCGGATGCCGGTGGGCACCGTCCTCGGCCAGCTGGTGACGACGGCCTACGGGCGCACCCTGCTGGCGAAGGTGATCCTCGTGGCCGTCGTCTCCGTGTTCGCGCTGGCCTCGCGGCGGCGGCTGCGGCACGGCGACCCGGGGGCCGCGTATGTGCCCGCGCGCGCGGAGGTGGCAGCCCTGGGCGTGGTGGTCGCGGTGTCGGCCGTCCTGACCGCGCTGCCGCTCCCGATCCGCTGGTCGTGACCCCCCGCGCGCGGGGCGTCAGTTCGTGACGAGCACCTTGAGCGCGGTGCGCTGGTCCATCGCCTTGTAGCCGTCGGGTACACCTTCGAGGCCGACGGTCAGGTCGAAGACGGGCGACGGGTCGATCGTGCCGTCGAGGATGTCGGGCAGCAGCTGCGGGATGTACGTGCGCACGGGCGCGACGCCGCCACGCAGGGCGATGTTCCGGTCGAACATGACGCTCAGGTCGAGACCGGTGCCGCTGCCGTGCGGCACGCCGACGAAGCCGATGGCGCCGCCGTCGCGGGTGATGTTCACGGCCGTGCTCATGGACTGCTCGGTGCCGACGGCCTCGATCACGGCGTGGGCGCCCTGGCCGCGGGTCAGCTCACGGACGGCCTCGATCGCCGCGTCGCCGCGCTCGGCGACGACGTCGGTGGCGCCGAAGCGGCGCGCGATGTCGGTGCGGACCTGGTGGCGGCCGAGCGCGATGATCCGCTCGGCGCCGAGCCGCTTGGCCGCGAGGACCGCGCACAGGCCGACGGCTCCGTCACCGACGACGGCGACCGTGGCGCCCGCGCGCGCACCCGCGCCGAGCGCGGCGTGGTGGCCGGTGCCCATGACGTCGGAGAGCGTGAGCAGCGCGGACAGGAGGTGCTCGTCGGAGGCGGCGTCGGCGGGCAGCTGGACGAGGGTGCCGTCCGCGTACGGGACGCGGACCGCTTCGCCCTGGCCGCCGTCGTAACCGACCGCGCCCCAGAAGCCGCCGTGCTCGCAGGAGGTGGTGAGGCCCTCGGTGCAGTAGTCGCAGACCCCGTCCGACCACATGAAGGGGGCGACGACCAGGTCGCCGCGCCGGACGCCGGTCACCTCGGAGCCGGTCTCCTCGACGATGCCGAGGAACTCGTGTCCGATGCGCTGGCCGGGCTGGCGTGCCGCCTCGCCGCGGTACGCCCACAGGTCGCTGCCGCAGATGCAGGCGCGCAGGACCCTGACGACGGCGTCGGTGGGGAGCTGGACGACGGGCTCCGGCACGTCCTCCACGCGCATGTCGAACGGGGCATGGATGGTGGTGGCGCGCATGAGTGGGGGTCCTTCGTGCTGGTCACAGGCGCCGCTGACGGATCGCGTGCGGGGCGCCTCAGGTGGCGGTCGTGCGCCTTTCACGGTACGCCGCCACGGGTACGGCCCGCGCGTCGAGGGGGTGTCCGAGCACTCCGCGCGCCAGCAGGTACTGGGCGGCGAGGTAGGTGAGCATGACCCAGAAGTCGGGCCGCGGGAGCTGCGGCCAGTCGGCGACGCCGGTCGCGATGAGGGTGTCCGACAGCAGGAAGAGCGCGCCGCCCCACCCCGCCGTGGCGCCCAGGCGCGAGGAGCCGTACGCCATGGCGGTCAGGAGCAGGCTGTAACCGGCGACGGGCCCGCGCATGTCGGCCGGCAGGTCGGGCCACAGGAGCGCCACGGTCGTCACGAGCGCGACGCCGTACGCGGCCGCGAGCAGGGCGCCACGCGCGCGTGGCGTGCCCGCGCGCTTGAAGAGCACGAGGTAGCAGACGTGTCCGGCGGCGAAGGACCCCATGCCCGCGAGGAACGCGAGGTCGGCGTCGAAGAGCAGCAGCAGGTCGCCGCCCCACCCGAGGAGCAGCGCGGCGGTCAGGAGCCGGGGGCCGCCGCGCAGGACGCCGTAGGCGGCGAGCAGCGGCATGAGGAGGGGCTTGGCGGCGGTGTGGACCGCGTCGGTCCCGGCGAGCAGGGCGATCAGGTCGACGGCGGACGCCAGGGCGAAGGCGGCGAGCAGGAGGCGCGCCGCGCGCTCGCGGGCGGGTGCCGGCGCCTCTGCGGGCGCCGGCACCGGGGCCGGGGTCGGCGTCACGCGGCGCCCTCGGCTGCCTGCTCGGTGGTCTGGCCCGCGGCGGGGGCCGGGACCGGCGTGGGCTTGTCCTTCGGCTGCCAGCCCGGTCCGCCGAACACCCGGCCGCCGCGCTCGCGCCAGCTGCCGGCCGCCTTCAGGTCCCTGGCGATGGCCGCGTACTCGTGCGTGGCGACCCGCAGCGGGTTGTACGTGCTGATGTTCTTGGTCAGGCCGAACACCGGGCGCTCGACCTCGGGCACGAAGGACCCGAAGAGGCGGTCCCAGACGATCAGGATGCCGCCGAAGTTGCGATCCAGGTAGCCGCCCTGGGAGGCGTGGTGGACGCGGTGGTGGGAGGGCGTGTTGAGGACGAACTCGAAGGCGCGGGGCAGCTTGTCGATGCGCTCGGTGTGGATCCAGAACTGGTAGACGAGGTTCACCGACGAGCAGAACGCGAGCGCGGCCGGGTGCACCCCGCACGCGATGAGCGGCAGGTAGAACGGCCACACCGTCAGGCTCGTCCACGGCTGGCGCAGCGCGGTCGACAGGTTGAACTTGCGGCTGGAGTGGTGCACGACGTGGCAGGCCCACAGGATGCGGATGACGTGGTGCCCGCGGTGCGACCAGTAGTAGAAGAAGTCCTGCGCGAGGAGCATCAGCGGGATCGTCCACCACAGGATCGGCACACGCAGCGGGGTCAGCTCGTAGACCGCGGTGTAGATCGCGACGATCGGGATCTTCCACAGGAAGTCGAAGACGAGGCTGCCGAGCCCCATGCCGATGCTCGTCGCGGCGTCCTTGGTCTCGTAGCCTGCGGCGTCGTCGTCGGGATGGATGCGTACGCTCACGATCTCGACGACGGTGAGCAGCACGAAGGCCGGGATCGACCAGAGCACGACATCGGGCAGGTTCGGCGACATGCCTGCACCGTAGGGCCGCGGACGGGCCACGGCTAGACGGTGTTACCGACAAGTATTACCTGCGGTACGACGCTCGTTGTTGGCGCCTTCCTCCATTGATCTCCGCCGGTTCCCGCGCGTTCACTCATACACCGGCCGCCCCCAGGAGCGACCCCGCCCCGTACGTCACAGCCATCGCGAGCGCCCCGCCCGCCATGTTCCGCCACACCGCGGGCCGCACCGCAGCCGAGCCCATCCGGGCGCTGCTCCAGCCGGTGAGGGCGAGCGCCCCGAGCACGGAGACCACGGTGACGGGCAGCCGCCAGGCGCCGGGCGGCAGGACGATCGCGAGCAGCGGCAGCAGCGCGCCCACGGTGAAGGCGAGGAAGCTCGCCCAGGCGGCGTGCCACGGGTTGGTGAGTGCGTCGGGGTCGATGCCGAGCTCCACGCGCGCGTGCGCCCGCAGCGCGTCACGCGAGGTGAGCTGCTCCGCGGCCTCCCGCGCCACTTCGGGGCTGAGCCCTCGGTCCTCGAGCAGCCCCGTCAGCTCCATGAGTTCGGCTTCCGGGTACTCGCGCAGCTCCCGCTTCTCCTGGGCGAGCGCCGCCTTCTCCGAGTCTCGCTGCGTGGACACGGAGACGTACTCCCCCGCGGCCATCGACATGGAGCCGGCGAGCAGCCCGGCGAGGCCCGCCGTCAGGAGCGTGCTGCGGTCCTCGGTGGCGCCGGCCACGCCGACGACCAGCCCGGCGGTGGACACCACGCCGTCGTTGGCGCCGAGCACGGCGGCGCGCAGCCAGTTGAGCCGCGTTCCGAGCGCGCCGCCGTGGGACTCCTCGTGCGGTGCGTCCTGCACATCGTCAGTCACCCGAAGAGCATCGCACCGTCGGTCACCAGATCCGGACCGACCCTCCTCGGGCGAACACCGGACTTGTCGCGTCCTTCGGCGCCTCGTCGAGGGGTTCGTCCAGTTCCTCGACGGTCGGCCCGACACGGGCCGCGATCGGGTCGAGCAGGCCGAGGTCGAAGCCGTAGACGCGGGCCGTGTTGCCGCCGACCATCGCGGCGACCTCGTCGCGCGGCAGCCCCGCGTACGCGATCCGCAGCCCTTCGCGCGTGTACGGGTAGGTGCCCTCGTCGTGCGGGTAGTCGCTGCCCCACATGATCTTGTCGAGGCCGATCCGGTCGCGCAGCGGCACCTCGTGCGGGCGCATGAAGCTGGCCCCCACGTAGCAGTTCTCGCGCCACACCTCGGACGGCCCCTTGCCCATCGAATCGGCCAGCCCGGCACCGAACTTGGACTCCGCCGTGTTCGCCCGCGAGGCAGCGGCCACCAGGCGCCCGTGGTAGTAGTCCAGCATGTCCAGGACCCCGGGGATCCAGCCCGAGCCCTGTTCGGTGAGGACCAGTTTCAGGCCGGGGTGACGGCGGAACGCGCCGCCGAACACCAGATGCCACAGGGCCCGGTGCGAGAACCACGTCGTCTCCACCATGAACACGGCGCGCGCGGCCGGTTCGTCGCCGAGCGGCGGGGACGCCGAGCCCGCGTGGTGGTTGACCGGTACGCCGAGCTCGGCGCAGGTCGCCCAGATCGGGTCGTACGCGGCCGAGTACAGCTCGGGAAGGCCCGAGCCGGGTGGTGTGCCGGGCAGCAGCAGCCCGCCCGTGAGCCCGGCGGCCGCGGCCCACCTGATCTCCTCGACGGCCTCGTCGACGTCGTTGAGGAGGATCTGGAAGACACCCGCCCTGCGCCCCGGGGCGGCGGCGCAGAAGTCGGCGAGCCAGCGGTTGTGGGCGCGCAGCCCCGCCCAGCGCCGCGTGAACTCCTCGCGCGTCGGGGCCGGGGCCATCAGGGACGCGGACGGGAAGAACGGCGGGATCGTGTTCGGGAAGACGACCTCCGCGACGATGCCGTCCTGTTCGAGCTCGGCGATGCGCCGGTCCGAGTTCCAGTTCCGGTCGGCGGTGTCCGCGAGCAGGTCGGCGTACGGATTGACGTAGCTCGCCGCCCACGCGTCGAACGCGTCGTGGTGGCGGGACTCCAAGTAGGGCCGGTAGTCGAGGAGATCGGCTCCCGCGTGGCAGTCCGCGGAGATCACTGTGTAGCGCTCGCTCATGAGGTCACCCCCAGGGTGGGGAAGTCGTGATCGGTCAGCCAGTGGCGGCCCACCTCACGTGAGCGCGCCCAGGAGGCCTCGACGGCCGACTGGTCGGCATCCTGGCCGAGTTCGGCGGGGGTCGGGCCGATGCGGGCGGCCAGCGGGGCCAGTTTCTCCGTGTCGAAGCCGAAGACCTCGGCGGCGGCGAGCCCCAGCATGCGCCGGGTCTCCGCCACCGGGATGTCGTGGAAGGTCTTCTTCAGCCACGCGCGCGTGTCGGGCCAGGTGCCCTCGGGGTGCGGGAAGTCGCTGCCCCAGAGGATGTTGTCGACGCCGATCTCGTAGCGCTGGGCGAGTTCGCGGCGCTTGGTGTTGGTGGCGCAGACGAACACCTGGCGGTCCAGGTACTCGTGCGGGGAGCGTTTCAGTTCCGCGAACGGCGAGAGCTTCTTGCCGCCGTGCGCGCCCAGGTAGAGGCGGTCCATGAACCACAGCAGGTTGGGCAGCCACCAGCAGCCCGACTCCGCGACGCCGAACTTCAGGCCCGGGTGGCGCTCGAAGACGCCCGACCAGAGCATGAACCACAGCGGCCGCGCGGGCCACCACGTCACTTCGGAGACATAGATCCCGAGGTGGTCGCCGTACTCGTGGCGGGGCGCCGCCCCGGAGTGGGTGACCACGGGCATCGCGCACTCCGCCGCCGCGGCCCACACGGGGTCGTAACGCCGGTCGTGGTAGGGCGCCTTGTCGACCCACATGGAGGGGATCATCAGCGCGCCGAGCCCCGACTCCTTGGCCCGGTGGACCTCGGCGACGACGCGGTCCACCTCGCCGGTGATGGGCAACAGGGCCACCCCGCAGTGCCGTTCGGGGTGTTCGGACACGAAGTCGGCGAGCCAGCGGTTGTGGGCCTGGGCGCCCGCCATGCCGAGCTCCGGGTCCTGGTCACCGGAGAGCCCGAGCCCCACGCCGAAGGGCGCGGCAGTCCGGCTGTCCACGGCGTCCGCGTCGGGGAAGACGACCTCGGCGGCCACCCCGTCGCCGTCCAGCTCCTTGAGACGCTGCGCGGCGTCCCAACCGCCGCGCAGTCCTTCCTCGTTGTCCTGGAACCACTTGGCGGCGAAGGCGTCGTTGCGGATGCCGAGTCGCGTCGCCTCCTCGCGACGAGCGCCCCGCTCGCCGAGGAAGTCGTCGAAGGCGCGGTGGAAACGGCTGTCCAGATAAGGCCGGTACTCCTCGGTGGGCAGCCCGGCGTGGCAGTCGGAGGAGATGATCAGGTAGGGGTCCTGGTCGGTCATCACATGCCCTTCAGTCCAGAATGAAGCTCTCCAGGTACGCCGGGTTCGCGCGCTCCAGCATCGAGGCGGACCTGGCCTTGATCTGCCGGTCGCTGTGCTCGCTCGGCGGCAGCAGCCAGAAACGGCCGGCCCCGATGCCCTCGGCGACGAAGTCCGCGACCTCCTCGACCGGCGTGAACTCCACCTCCTGGCCCGCCTCCTTCATCGCGGACTCCCACTGGCCGAGGCTGCGGTACGGGGTCCTGCGCGGCTTCTCCTTGGCGTACCGCTCGGGCCGGTTGCGGTGCGACTCCCACAGCCCGGTGCGCAGCATGTGGGGTCCGGGGAAGAGCACGGAGGCGCCCACGCGCGCGTGCTCCGCCTTCAGGTGCGCGTACAGGGACTCGGTCATCGTCACGACGGCCGCCTTGGTGACCGCGTACACGGAGGCCGTGGGCAGGGGCGCGATGCCGCCGTCGCCGGAGGACGTGTTGACGACGTGGCCGGGCGCGCCGCCCTCGATCATGCGCGGTACGAAGGCCTGGATGCCGTGGAAGACGCCCCACACGTTGACCTCGAAGGCCCACTTCCAGTCGTTCGGTTCGTGCTGCCACATGCGGCCCTCGGCTCCCGAGCCGACGCCCGCGTTGTTGCACAGGACATGGACGGCGCCGAACTTCTCGTACGCCGCGTCCGCGAGGGCGAAGACCTGTCCTCGGTCACCGACGTCGACCACGCGCGCGTGCACGGTGGCACCGTCCTCGCGCAGGCCGGCGGCGGCCTTCTCCAAGGCGGACTCCTCGACGTCCGCGAGCACGACCTTCAGGCCGTCCGCCGCGAACCGCCGCGCCATCGCGAGGCCGATGCCGCTCGCCGCGCCCGTGACGACGGCGACCTGTCCCGCCTCCAGCCGCATCAGACGCTCCCCTCGGGCGGCCCGTCGAGGATCTGCTGCGGGTCGTCGTAGCGCTGGTGGATGTACGGCAGCAGGGCCTGCGCGCTGACGCGTTCGACGACCCTGCCCTTCTGGTCGGTCGTCTTCTCGCCGATGGTGAGCTCGACGACGGCGCGCACCGGAAGGTCGGCGATCGGGTCGTACATCGACTCCCGCAGGACCACGTCACCGGTGATCCGCTCCAGCTTGCGGACCTTCTCGTTGCGCAGGCAGTGCACGAGCACCGGCTCCATGTCGAAGCCCGAACCGTCCACCGCGGGAAGGAACTTGAAGTAGAAGTCCGTCTTGAGCGCCGGCTCCGGCAGGGGCAGGACGCCGCTCACCGCGCCGCGCACCTCCACGAAGGCGATGCCGTGCCGGGCGAGTGCGGCGCGCACCACGAGGCCGTCGCGCTCGACGCTCACCTCGCCGAGCTTCTTGGGCTCGCCGAAGACCTCGCGGCCGCCGATCAGGGCGCGCTCGTGCGTCATCGGCATGACGAGCGGATACCAGCCCTCGACGCCGCCGTGCTCGGCGGCGACGGCGACCGATCCGGCGCCCAGGGGATAGCCGGGCAGGTCGACCTTGCTGATGTTGGCCCGCACCAGCGGGCGTTCGGTGGGCTTGAGCGGGGGCGGAAGCACCGCGGCGACCGCGTCCGGGTCGCTCTCCCAGACAGCCACCACCCCCGTG
Organism: Streptomyces longhuiensis; assembly: GCF_020616555.1. Lineage (NCBI taxonomy): Bacteria > Bacillati > Actinomycetota > Actinomycetes > Kitasatosporales > Streptomycetaceae > Streptomyces > Streptomyces longhuiensis. Next base: position 2,723,976 of record NZ_CP085173.1, read on the forward strand.
GACCAGATGTCGGGGAGCTTCGAGCTCGCGGTGCGCGCGGCGGAGATCTCCGCCTCCGTGCGTGCTCCGTATCGAATGCGTGCCATGTCGTACCACCCTTCGTCGGCGCGGACTTGCGTGGACGGGCGTGCACTTGCGGATGCTCTGTAACACAGTTACAACAGCTTCCGTGAAGGGTAAAGACACGCGCACACATCTCGACCGGGAACAGGTCCTCGCCGCCGCCGCGAAGCTGGTGAAACAGCAGGGTCCGCAGTCCCTGACGATGCGCAAGCTCGCCGCCGAGCTCGGCACCGCCGTCACCTCGATCTACTGGCACGTCGGCAACCGCGAGTCACTGCTCGAAGCCCTGGTCGAGCGCACCGTCGCCGACCTCGGGGAGATCCGCCCCCGCGGCGCCACACCGGAGCAGCGCGTCACCTCCGTCGCCCGCGCTCTGCGCCGGCAGCTGCGCGACCATCCCCACCTCGTCGCGATGGTCCACGAACGCGGCCTGACCGAGCGGATGTTCCTGCCCGCGCAACAGGCCCTCGTGCGCGAGGTGCACGCCGCGGGCCTGCGCGGGACCCGCGCCGCCGGGGTCGTGCGGGCGGTGCAGTTCCATGTCGTCGGCCATGTCCTGGTGGAGCGTCAACGCGAGCGCGCGCCCGTGCAGCGGCCCGGCGAGGAGGAGCTGTGGGGGGCGCGGACGGCGGAGGGCGACGCCGCCCTGGCCCGCGCGCTCAGCCTTCCGGCCGACCCGGAGAAGGTGTTCGACGCCTCCGTCAGGGCCCTGGTGTCAGGCCTGTTGCGGACATAACGGACGGGGCCGCGGGACCGGGCGACAGAGGTGTCAGTCGCGGCCCGTATCCTCATGGACCATGCTCGAAGACCAGACGACCGCCGCGTCCGCCGCTCCGTGGCCGGCCGCGTATCCGCAGGGATACGCGGTCGTCGACGTGGAGACCACCGGCCTCTCCCGGGACGACCGGATAATCTCCGCAGCCGTCTACCGGCTCGACGCGCGGGGCGAGGTCGAGGACCACTGGTACACGCTGGTCAACCCCGAGCGCGACCCGGGCCCCGTCTGGATCCACGGCCTGACGAACGACGTACTCGAGGGCGCCCCCCTCTTCAAGGACATCGCCGAGGAGTTCGCGACCCGGCTCGACGGCCGCGTGCTCGTCGCCCACAACGCGGTCTTCGACTGGTCGATGATCGCCCGGGAGTACGCCCGCGCGGAGCGCACCGCCCCCGTCCGCCAGCGCCTGTGCACCATCGCGCTGTCCAAGGAGCTCGGCCTCCCCCTGCCCAACCACAAGCTGGAGTCCCTCGCCGCGCACTTCGGCGTCGTCCAGCGCAACGCGCACCACGCGCTCGACGACGCGCGCGTGCTCGCCGAGGCGTTCCGGCCGAGCCTGCGGGCCGCCGCGAGCGGCGGGGTGCGGCTGCCCCTGCTCGAGTGCAGGCCGCTCACGGAGTGGACGGACGGCGCGGCGCGCATCGGCCGCCAGGGCTCGGCCCCGTCGTCGTCCTCGTACGGGGGCGGCGGGACGTGGCGCCCGTCGCGCAAGCGGCAGCCGTGCCCGTACCCGAACCCCGGACGGTACGAACCGGGCAAACGACTCAAGCAGGGCATGCGGGTGGCGTTCTCCGGAGACACCTCGGTGGACCGCGAACTCCTGGAGGACCGCGCCGTCGAGGCCGGGCTGCACATCGCGACGAGCCTGTCCCGGCTCACCAGCGTCCTCGTCACGAACGACCCCGACTCGTACACGTCGAAGGCCGTCAAGGCGAAGCAGTACGGGACACCGGTCATCGACGAGGCGGCCTTCGGGCAGCTCCTGCGGGACGTGGCCCCGGCGTCAGACGGGTGATTGCGCGGCGACTCGCCCGCCCACCGCTCGCCCCGCGCGACCGCGAAGCCCACCCTGTGGCGCATGGCACGTTGTGAGGTCTGCGGAAACGACTACGGAATGTCCTTCGAGGTGCACGCGCAGGGCGCGGTGCACGTCTTCGACTGTTTCTCCTGCGCCATCCACCGCATGGCGCCGATCTGCGAGCACTGCCGGTGCCGCATCGTCGGCCAGGGAGTAGAGGTCGACGGGCACTGGTACTGCGGGGCCCACTGCTCCCGCGCGGAGGGGAAGGTGGGGATCGTCGACAAGGTCTGAGCCCTCCGGCACACCCCCGTGATGTCGCCCCACGACCGAGTTGTACGGTCGTGGGGTGTACCGCTTCCTGTTGTCCCGGCAGTGGGTGATCCTCACCCTCATCACCCTCCTCCTCATCCCCACGATGATCGAGCTGGGCTTCTGGCAGCTGCACCGTCACGAGCACCGCGTCGCGCAGAACGACCAGATCGGTGCCGCGCTCGCCGCGAAGCCGCTGCCCGCCGAGCAGCTCACCTCCCCCGGGAAGCCCGTCCCCAAGGCCGAGATCCACCGCCGGGTCTCCGCGAAGGGGACGTTCGACACCGCGCACGAGGTCGTCGTGCGGCGCCGCACGAACACCGACGACGAGGTCGGCTTCCACGTCCTGACCCCGTTCGTCCTCGACGACGGCAAGGTGCTCCTGGTCAACCGCGGCTGGATCCCCGCCGACGGCGCGCAGACCGCGTTCCCGAAGATCCCGGCGCCCGCGCGCGGCGAGATCACCGTCACCGGCCGCCTCATGGCCGACGAGACGACCGCCGCGAGCGGCATCAAGGACATCAAGGGCCTGCCGGACCGTCAGATCATGCTGATCAGCAGCGGCCAGCAGGCCAAGGCGCTCGGCAAGCAGGTCCTCGGCGGATTCATCGAGCAGACGTCGCCCGACCCGAAGGGCAACACCCCCCAGCTGATCCCCACGCCCAACCACAGCGACATCGGCCCGCACATGGCGTACGCGGTCCAGTGGTGGCTGTTCGCCGCGGCCGTGCCCGTCGGCTTCGTCGTGCTGGTCCGGCGCGAGCGCCGCGACCGCGCCGAGACCGCGTCGGCCGAGGAGACCCCCGCGGGCCCCGAACCGGCCACGGTCTAGGACCCGGAGCCACCGCCGCACGCGTATTCGCCCTCACCCGCCCGGCCCCCGGTGGGATTGGCGGCCCCGTCCGCCGGGAACCCGCCTCACGTGCACCGACCCCTTGAGGACTACGCGCTCATCGGCGACCAGCAGACGGCCGCCCTCGTCTCCCGTGGCGGCTCCGTCGACTGGCTCTGCCTCCCCCGCTTCGACTCGGCGGCCTGTTTCGCCGCGCTCGTGGGCAAGCAGGACAACGGCCATTGGCAGCTCGCCCCGAAGGGCGCGGGCGACTGCACCCGCCGCTCCTACCGCCCCGGCACCCTCGTCCTCGACACGGAGTGGGACACCGACGAGGGCAGCGTCCGGGTCACCGACCTGATGCCACAGCGCGACCAGGCCCCCGACCTCGTACGCATCGTCGAAGGGATCAGGGGCCGCGTCACGATGCGCGGCACCCTGCGCCTGCGCTTCGACTACGGGTCGATCGTGCCGTGGATGCGCAAGGCCGACGGCCACCGCGTGGCCGTCGCGGGGCCCGACTCCATGTGGCTGCGCAGCGAACCCCCCGTACGCACCTGGGGCAAGGACCTCACCACCCACTCCGAGTTCACCGTCGAGGAGGGCGAGTCCGTCGCGTTCGTGCTGACCTGGCACCCGTCGCACGAGCCGCGCCCCGACCTCATCGACCCGTTCGAGTCCCTGCGCCGCTCCCAGGAGGAGTGGGAGGAGTGGTCGGCGCAGTGCCGCTACGACGGCCCGCACAAGGACGCGGTCCTGCGCTCCCTGGTCACCCTGAAGGCGCTCACGTTCGAACCCACCGGCGGGATCGTCGCCGCGCCCACCACGTCGCTGCCGGAGGAGCTCGGCGGCGTGCGCAACTGGGACTACCGGTACTGCTGGCTGCGCGACTCGACCCTCACCCTCGGCGCGCTCGTGTCGGCCGGCTATCTCGACGAGGCCGAGGCATGGCGGGACTGGCTGCTGCGCGCGGTCGCGGGCGACCCGGCGGACCTGCAGATCATGTACGGGCTCTCGGGCGAGCGCCGCCTGCCCGAGATCGAACTCCCGTGGCTGGCCGGATACGGCCAGTCCGTCCCCGTGCGCGCGGGCAACGACGCCGTGCACCAGCTCCAGCTCGACGTGTACGGAGAGGTGATCGACTCGCTCGCCCTGGCGCGGGTCGCGGGTATGCCGTCCGAGCCGCACGCGTGGCGGCTCCAGCTGGCCCTCGTGGAGTTCCTGAGCACCGCGTGGCGCCAGCCCGACCAGGGGCTCTGGGAGGTCCGGGGGCCGCGCCGGCACTTCGTGCACTCGAAGGTGATGGCGTGGGTGGCCGCCGACCGCATCGTCAAGGCCCTTGAGGACGAGCCCGACCTGCCGGGCGACCTCGTCGCCATAAGGCGGCTGCGCGACGACATCCACCGTGACGTCCTGGAACGCGGATTCGACGCGGACCGCAACACGTTCACCCAGTACTACGGCTCGACCGAGCTCGACGCGTCCTTGCTGATCATCCCTCTCGTCGGCTTCCTGCCGCCGGACGACCCACGCGTCCTCGGCACCGTCCAGGCGGTCCGCGACGAGCTCTCGGACAACGGCTTCGTGCGCCGCTACAGCGCCGAGGCGACCGGCGTCGACGGACTCCCGGGCCGCGAGGGCACGTTCCTCGTCTGCTCGTTCTGGCTCGCGGACGCGCTGCATCTGACGGGGCACACGAAGGAGGCCCGCGAGCTGTTCGACCAGCTCTGCGCGCTCGGAAACGACGTGGGGCTGCTCGCCGAGGAGTACGACCCCGTGTCGGGGCGCCAGCTCGGGAACTTCCCGCAGGCCTTCAGTCATATCGGACTGGTGGGGACCGCCCTCACGCTGTTCGGGACCGGCGAGGCAGGATAGGGCCCATGGATCTTGGACTGAAGGACCGTGTCTACGTCGTCACCGGAGCCACCCGCGGCCTGGGCAACGCCGCCGCGCGTGAGCTCGTCGCCGACGGAGCGAAGGTGATCATCACCGGGCGGGACGAGAAGCGGGTGACCGAGGCCGCCGAGGCGCTCGGCGAGAACGCCGTGGGCATCGCCGCCGACAACGCCGACCCTGCCGTCGCGCGGCGCCTGATCGACGCCGCGCGCGAGAACTTCGGCGGCTTCGACGGCGTACTGATCAGCGTCGGCGGGCCGGCCCCCGGCTTCCTCGCGGACAACACCGACGAGCAGTGGGAGTCGGCCTTCGAGTCGGTCTTCCTCGGCGCGGTGCGGCTCGCCCGCTCGGCCGCGGCCGAACTCGGTGAGGGCGGTGTCATCGGCTTCGTGCTCTCCGGCTCCGTCCACGAGCCGATCCCCGGCCTGACCATCTCCAACGGCCTGCGCCCCGGGCTCGCCGGGTTCGCGAAGTCCCTCGCGGACGAGCTGGGCCCGCGGGGCATCCGCGTCGTCGGGCTGCTCCCGGCGCGGATCGACACGGACCGGGTCCGTGAGCTCGACGGCCTGTCCTCCGACCCGGAGGCGACCCGCGCCGCCAACGAGGCGCGCATCCCGCTGCGCCGCTACGGCAGGCCGGAGGAGTTCGGCCGCGCCGCCGCGTTCTTCCTCTCGCCCGCCGCGTCGTACCTCACGGGCGTGATGCTCCCGGTGGACGGCGGCTCCCGGCACGGCTTCTGAGCCGGCGGACGCCGACCCTGCCGGGTCAACTCACGCGCTCCGCGCGGTGCTTCACCGCGCGGAGCCGTACCTCGGCCGGCAGGGCGGCGAGCCCGGCGGAGTCCCGCGCGTGCCCCAGGGCCTCCTCGCTGATCCGCTGAAGCGCCGCCCCGGGCTCCGCGTGCGGTTCGAGGAGCAGCCCCATGCGTACCTGGGGTGCGGAGCGCCGCCCGGTCAGGTGGACCCCGGCGCTCTCCACGCCGTCGAGCGACTCCGCCTCGCCGGCCAGGACCCCTTCGAGCGCCCGGCCGCGCAGCAGCGCGCCCTCGCCGTCCCCGGTGTCGACGAGGACCTCGGCGAGCCGGCGCCGGCGCAGCTGGGCGACCAGCCACCACAGGGCGAGCAGCACGCAGACGGCGAGTACGGCGATGACGGCCGGCCACCACCAGCCGGTGTCGCGCCACCGGTAGCGGTCCGCCCTGCTCAGCAGCACGTCGTGCCGCCCGTGGTAGATCCACCAGGACGGCGGGGGCGCGCCGAGCCCGACGGCGAGCACGGACCCTCCGAACAGGACGAGGATCAGTCCGACAAGGCCGACGACGACCCGGTTCACGGTCCTGAGCACGGGGCTCATCCCTTCTTTCCGGGCCGTGCCACATGGACGGACAGGCCGGGCGTGGCGGTGAGCCCGAGCCCCTTGACGGTCTCGCCGATCACGGCATCCAAGTCGGCGCGTACGTCGTCGAGTCGACGGAAGTGCGAGACGGCCCGCACCTCGGCCTTGGAGCGCTTCATCCGTACGCGTACGGACTGCACGCCCGCCACCTCCATGGCCCGGTCGCGCAGGACCATGGCGGCCGCGTCGCGGTGCAGTCCGGCCCGTACGTCCGTGTGGGTGCGGCGCATGGGCAGGACGGCGCGGAGGCCGGGCGTCGCGGCGAGCACGATCAGCCACAGCCCGAGCGCGGCGGCCACCCCGGCGCCGACCAGCACCCACACGTTGTCCAGGGGCCGGTCGGCGAGTTCGCGGGCGAGGGCGCGCCTCCAGTGCATCGCGGAGTGGCCCGCGCGCACGGCGGCGATGTCGTAGAGCAGGATTCCGGAGGCGCCGAGGAGCACGATCGCCACCAGTGCGGCGGGGATCCGGCGCGACGACCAGAAGCGGCCGGTGCCGTGCTCGCCCTCCGGCGTGGGCAGCGCCTTGTAGGTGGCCGCAGACCCCGACTGGCCGAACTGGTCGAGCTCGCCCTGCCCGCGTTCGACGACGGGCAGGGGCTGTGTGGGCTCGCTCATCGGATCCTCCGCTGTGCCGCGCCGCGATCGTGCTCCGAGTGCAGCCGCTCCACCTGGACGGCCACCTCGGGCACCTCCATTCCCGCCAACGCCTTTACCCGCTCGGCGACTTGGCGACGCACGGCGCCGCACCGCGTTCCGATGTCCGCGGGATAGTCCAGTTCGAGACTGATCCGCACATGGGCGATGTCGTGGCGCACGGAGACGGTGGCGTGCGGGGTGCTGCCGACCGGAACAGCCGGGAGCGCCTCACGCGCCGCCTGCGCGGCGATCTTCGCGACGACCCGGTCGGCGATCCGGGTCGCGCCGCGATCGGCGGGCGCGACCTGCGTCGCCACCGGTCACCGCCGCCGGTCGCCGCGCGAGCGGAAGAAGTCGCCGGGTTCCAGGTCCCCCTCGAGGAACCGGCCGGCGACGAAGCCGACGGCGCCGAGCGCCGCCACCAGCAGAAAGGCCCCGAAGCCGCCGAAGTATCCGGCGAATGCGAGAGCCATTCCGGCGATCATGCCGATCACGGCCAGGTTCATCGAGCGCTCCTCCTCAAGGGCACGCCGCGGGCGGGTGGTCACTGAAGCCGGGACTCCGGCTCCTCGTCCTCTTCGTCGGGCAGCTTCACGTCGCTCACCGCGATGTTGACCTCGACGACCTCGAGGCCGGTCATGCGCTCGACGGCCGCGACCACGTTCTCTCGCACGTCGCGGGCGACGTCGGCGATCGACACCCCGTACTCCACGACGATTTCCAGGTCGAGGGCCGTCTGTACCTCGCCGACCTCCGCCTTCACCCCTCGCGACACGGATTTGGTGCCGCCGGGCACCCGGTCGCGTACGGCTCCGAAGGTGCGGGACAGGCCGCTGCCCATCGCGTGCACGCCCATGACGTCCCGCGCGGCGAGGCCGGCGATCTTCTCGACCACACCGTCGGCGATGGTGGTGCGTCCGCGCGTCCCGGCGGATCCCCCGCCCCGCTTGGTCACAGTGGTCCTGCCCCCGGTCGCTTCGCCCGGCTTCTCTGCGGTGTCGCTCATCGCGGGTCGTCCCTTTCGAAGAGGTTCTCTCAGGTCGTTCTCTGGGAGTCACTGCTCTTTCGACCACACTAAGTGCGGTTGCCCGGTCGCGCGCCAGGGATGCGGCAGGCTGGGGCAATGAGCGCTGACCGATGGACGCAAGCAGTACGACACCAGCTCGGGCTCGGCAGGCTGGTGCCGCTCGGAGGGCCGCGTGACGGGTGCTGGCTGGCCGAATCGGCGGCGCGGTCGGCGTTGCGCCATGCGGTCCACTCGGTGCCGGGGGTGCGGCTGGGAAACCTGCGCATCGAGCTCGCCGACCCCGACGGCTTCTACGAGTCCGCGGTGCCCGCGCCCCCGAGTGCCCTGCCGCCGGGACCGCTGAGAATCGTCGCGGAGTGCGCCGCGGCGCCGGACGAACCACTGCCCACGGCCGCGTCCCGGCTGCGCGCGGCACTGGACGGCGCGGCGGCCGACGGGCTCGGGCTCACGGTGGCGGAGGTGGACCTGCGGGTGACGGCGCTGCTCGACGACCCCGCGCAGGCTCAGCCCGCCTCGGGGGACGCGGAGGTGGATGTCGCGGACGGCGAGCAGGCGAGGAGCGACACGGACGAGGGGCGGGCCGGGCGGGCCGCGCTCTCCGTGGCGGGGGTGGCGCGGCTGACCGGTTCACTGGGCGGCCTGGGGCGTGCGGTGCACATCGGGGAGCGTTCCGAGGGCGCGGCCACGCTGCCGCGCCGCCATGTGCGGATCGAACTGGCGGTGTCGGGCGGGCGGCGGGTGCTCGATGTGGCACGGGACGTGCGGACGGCGGTCACCGGAGCCCTGGCGGACAATCCGTCAGTGGCCGTTCTGGTGACCGCCGTGCGCTGAGGGCCGTCCGGCCCGGGGCATGCGTGGGTCGCGTCAGTCGCCGAGGCCCGCCAGGTCCCGGAGCCGGCGTCCCTGTGCGGCGCGCTCGGCGGTGCGCTGCTCCTCGTACGAGCGTCCGGAGACGCCCTGGAGCAGGGCCTTGGTCTCGATGACGGCGTCGCGGGGCGCGGCGACGAGTGCTCCGGCGAGGTCGTGCGCGGCGGCGTCGAGCTGGTCGGCGGGCACCACGAGGTTGGCCAGGCCGATGCGGCCGGCCTCGTCGGCGTGGACGTAGCGGCCGGTGACGCAGATCTCCAGGGCGCGCGCGTATCCGACGAGGGAGACGAGGGGATGCGTGCCGGTGAGGTCGGGCACCAGACCGAGGCTGGTCTCGCGCATGGAGAACTGCACGTCCTCGGCGGCGATCCGCAGATCGCAGGCGAGGGCGAGCTGGAAGCCCGCACCGATCGCGTGTCCCTGCACCGCGGCGACGGTGATGATGTCGCTGCGCCGCCACCAGGTGAACGCCTCCTGGTACTCGGCGATGGTGTCGTCGAGCACGTCGTCGGAGCCGCGCGCCAGGTCGATGAAGGACGGCTCGCCGTCGAAACCCTCGGGCGTGAACGCCTGACGGTCGAGGCCCGCGGAGAACGAGAGTCCCTCCGCGCGCAGTACGACGACGCGCACGCTGCCCGGCAGGGACTTCCCGGCGTCGGCCAACGCCCGCCACAGAGCGGGACTTTGGGCGTTGCGCTTGTCCGGGTTGGTCAGCGTCACCGTGGCGATGGAGCCGTCGACGGTGAGGCGGACCCCGTCCTTGTCGAGTACCGGCGCGAGCGAGCCGGATCCGCTGTCGGGCGAAGCCATGTGTGCCTCCGATGGTGTGCGCAGTCGGACGAGGGCGTGTCGACGTCCTCGAAACTACTGCACAGTAACCAACCGGCCGGTCGGCGGACCGACCGGGTGGTCACCATCGAAGCCTGTGCACTGCCCGGCTCAGCCGGCCGCGGTCGCCTTCTTGCCGCGTGTAGCCCCGCCGCGACCTCGCAGCGTGACTCCCGACTCACTGAGCATCCGGTGCACGAACCCATACGAGCGGCCGGTTTCCTCGGCCAGCGCTCGGATGCTCGCACCGGAGTCGTACTTCTTCTTCAGGTCTGCCGCGAGCTTGTCACGCGCGGCGCCGGTTACCCGGCTGCCCTTCTTCAGAGTCTCGGCCACCCGTGCCTCCTCATGGGAAGTGCGCTCTGGACTTCTCATGATCACCCCTCCTGGGCTTCCTGGCCACCCATTCGGCAAGGTCCGTCCGACGAGCTTGTGCGGTCGGGAAGCGGTCGACACGAGTGGAACGGAGGGTTCCGGGTGCGCCTGGGTGGGGCCGGAAACGGCGTTCTCCGCGAAGGGCCAGGTCAGCGCCCTGCCAGCGGGCACAAGGGCCCCGACGCCGGTGCGGCGACGAAATCCGTGTAGGACACACCGCGGTACGAGGAGATCTCACTCAGATGATGGATCACGAGTCGGCCGAATGATCCATACCGAGTGGATCAGCCTTTCGATCAAGCCGTGCTGACGGCCGACCGTGATCGTGCGGGCCCGGACACGGGCGCCGGAGGGTCAGGCGAGGCTGACCAGATCCGCGTAGTCCTGGCCCCACAGGTCCTCGACCCCGTCGGGCAGCAGGATGATCCGCTCCGGCTGGAGCGCGTCCACGGCGCCCTCGTCGTGGGTGACGAGGACGACGGCGCCCTTGTAGGTGCGCAGCGCGCCGAGGATCTCCTCGCGGCTGGCCGGGTCGAGGTTGTTCGTGGGCTCGTCGAGCAGCAGGACGTTCGCGGACGACACGACGAGCGTGGCGAGCGCGAGGCGGGTCTTCTCACCGCCGGACAGGACACCGGCCGGCTTGTCGACGTCGTCCCCGGAGAACAGGAACGAGCCGAGCGTCTTGCGCACCTCGACCAGGTCCAGGTCGGGGGCCGCGGAGCGCATGTTCTCCAGGACCGTGCGCTCCGGGTCGAGGGTCTCGTGCTCCTGCGCGTAGTAGCCGAGCTTGAGGCCGTGGCCCTCGATGATCTCGCCGGTGTCCGGCTTCTCGGCTCCGCCGAGCAGCTTGAGCAGGGTGGTCTTGCCCGCGCCGTTGAGGCCGAGGATGACGACGCGCGAGCCCTTGTCGATGGCCAGGTCGACGTCGGTGAAGATCTCCAGGGAGCCGTACGACTTCGACAGGCCCTCGGCCATCAGCGGCGTCTTGCCGCACGGGGAGGGCTCGGGGAAGCGCAGCTTGGCGACCTTGTCGGAGACACGCACCGCGTCCAACCCGGCGAGCAGCCGGTCGGCGCGCTTGGCCATGTTCTGCGCGGCGACGGTCTTGGTCGCCTTGGCGCGCATCTTGTCGGCCTGGGAGTTGAGGGCCGCGGCCTTCTTCTCGGCGTTCTGGCGCTCGCGCTTGCGGCGCTTCTCGTCGGCCTCGCGCTGCTGCTGGTAGAGCTTCCAGCCCATGTTGTAGACGTCGATCTGGGAGCGGTTCGCGTCCAGGTAGAACACCTTGTTGACGACCGTCTCGACGAGGTCGACGTCGTGGGAGATCACGATGAAGCCACCGCGGTACGACTTCAGGTAGTCGCGCAGCCAGACGATGGAGTCGGCGTCGAGGTGGTTCGTGGGCTCGTCGAGGAGCAGGGTGTCCGCGTCCGAGAAGAGGATGCGCGCCAGCTCGATACGGCGGCGCTGACCGCCGGAGAGCGTGTGCAGGGGCTGGCCGAGCACGCGGTCGGGCAGGTTGAGCGCGGCGGCGATGGTGGCGGCCTCGGCCTCGGCGGCGTACCCGCCCTTGGTGAGGAACTCCGTCTCCTGGCGCTCGTACTGCTTGAGCGCCTTCGCGCGCGTGGCGCCCGTGCCGTTGGCGATGCGCTGCTCGTTGTCGCGCATCTTCTGGATCAGGGTGTCGAGTCCGCGCGCGGACAGAATGCGGTCGCGGGCCAGGACGTCGAGGTCGCCGGTGCGGGGGTCCTGCGGGAGGTAGCCGACCTCTCCGGAGCGGGCGATCTGGCCTCCGGCCGGGGTGCCCTCACCGGCGAGGCACTTGGTGAGCGTCGTCTTGCCCGCGCCGTTGCGTCCGACCAGGCCGATGCGGTCGCCCTTGGCGATACGGAAGGTGGCGTTCTCGATGAGGATGCGGGCGCCGGCGCGCAGCTCGATGCCGGAAGCGGTGATCACGGACAGACTCCTGAGCAGGGATATGGACGGCGGAAGGGCTACTGAGGGCGATGAGCCGTCTAGTGCATGCGGAGAATGGCCATGGGCCAAGTCTAACGGGGCGATGCAAACACTTTTCCGCCCTGCCGTTCCGGGGCCGAGGGGCAGACCGCCGCGAACTGTTCGATAGTGGGCGTTGGGCGGCGGGCCGCCGCCCCTGACGTGCGGCAGAGGGCGGTGCGGCCATGCAGTTCGACGACGACGCCGACCTGGACACCTCCGAGGTCCAGGACAGGCGCCGGGTCCCCGGCGGCCGGCGGACCATCGGCGGCGGCCTCGCGGGCCTGCTCGCCCTCCTGGTCGGCCTCTTCTTCGGCACGAACGAATTCGGCCTCTCCTCCGGCAGTGGCGAACCCGACACCTCCGTCTCGTCCGCGGCCCAGGTCAGCCAGGACTGCCGTACGGGCCAGGACGCGAACACCAAGGAGGACTGCCGCATCGTGGCGGTCGTCAACAGCGTCCAGGACTTCTGGCGTCAGGAGTTCCGCGACCGCGGGGGCAGCTACTCCCCCGCGCAGACCGTGTTCTTCACCGGCCAGGTCGCCACCGCGTGCGGCACGGCGACCTCGGCGGTCGGGCCCTTCTACTGTCCGGGCGACCGCAAGGTCTATCTGGACCTGGGCTTCTTCGACGAGCTGCGCACCAAGTTCGGCTCCAGCGGCGGCCCCTTCGCGCAGGCGTACGTGGTGGCGCACGAGTACGGGCACCACGTGCAGAACCTGATGGGAACGCTCCAGCGCTCCCAGGACGGGCGCACGGGCCAGAACAGCAACGCGGTGCGGGTCGAGCTCCAGGCGGACTGCTACGCCGGGGTGTGGGCGCACCACGCGACGACGACGCCCGACGACAAGACGGGCAGGCCGCTGATCACGAACCTCACCCAGGCCGACATCCGGGACGGCCTGGACGCGGCTGCCGCCGTCGGCGACGACCGGATCCAGGAGAAGTTCCAGGGCCGGGTGACGCCCGAGACCTGGACGCACGGCTCGGCGCAGCAGCGGCAGCAGTGGTTCTACGAGGGCTACCGCAGCGGCGACATGGCGCGGTGCAACACGTTCCGGTGAGCGGGACCGGCTCCCGGGGCGGATTGTCGGTGCCGGGTGCCAGGCTGGATCCGGCAGCGCATTCCGGACCGGCGAAGAAGGAGTGAACACAGTGAGCGGTACGAAGGGGCGCGCGAGTTTCTACCCGTCCTTGCTGTACGCCGACGCGAAGGCCGCGATCGAGCAGCTGACCTCGGCGTTCGGCTTCACCGCCGCGGCCGTCCACGAGGGCGAGGGCGGCTCGGTGATGCACGCCGAGCTGACGTACGGGAACGGCGCGGTGATGCTCGGCTCGAAGGGCCGCGGCGGCCGCTTCGACGAGGCCATGCGGGGCGCGGGCCCGACCGGGATCTATGTCGTCGTGGACGATGTCGACGCCCATCACCGCCGGGCCGTCGAGCACGGCGTGGAGATCCTGATGCCCCCGACGGACCAGGGCTACGGCTCCCGGGACTACATGGCCAAGGACGCCGAGGGCAACGTGTGGAGCTTCGGGACGTACGCGCCGGAGATACCGGCCTGATCGCGCGGGCGCGGTGTCACACGCCTCCGGTGTGCACCTGGAAGGCGGCCCGGCGGACGGCCTTCGCGAGCGCCGGGTCCGGGTGCGCCGCGGCCAGCGCGACGAGGACCTGCACGGTGCGCGGATGCCCGGCCGCCCGGACCTCGTCGAGCAGTGCCGGCACGGTGGGCTGCACAGCGGACTCCAGATGGCGCACGAGGAGCTGGGCCTCGCCGTGGTCCGCGACGGCCGCCGCGGTGTCCACCCACAGCCAGGTCGTCTCCTCGCGGGTCAGCACCAGGTGGACGTCCTCGGGATCGGCGCCTTCGTACTCGGCGAGCCACAGCAGCGCGTAAGGGCGCAGGGGCGGCTCGTCGGCGACGGATCGGACGACGGGCTCGGCGGGGGCTCCGACGACGCGCAGCGCCTCGAAGGCCAGGCCGCGCAGCAGGGCGTCCTCACCGCGGGCGGCGGCGATCAGCTCGGTGACGGCGCTGCCGACGGGGCGGGCGGCGAGCCAGGCGCGGTACTCGGCGCGGGCCGCGTTCGGGCGCAGCCGTGCGCAGCCTCTGAGCATGTCCTCGGCGGACTGCTCGATGTTGCCCGCCGGGGACTGGGCGGCCACGCAGATCTGCTCCAGCTTGACCCAGACCGCCCAGCTGCCGAGCGGCGTGAGGGTGGCCTGGCCGTCGGCGTAGGTGAGGGCGCCGACGGCGGCGAGGCCTTGCAGGGCCCAGTCGAGGAGCGGGGGGAGGTCGGTGCCGGTGGTGCCGGTCGCGGGTCCGGTGCGCTCGGGCTGCGGGCCGTAGGGAATCTCGCAGCGTTCCGTGCGCAGTTCCTCGACGCGCTGGCCGAGCAGGTCGAGGAGTTGCGGGACGGGGACCGGGCCGGCGGAGAGCTGGAGGAAGGAGAGCACCTGGGGCATCGCCGAGACGACCTCGGCGACCGCGGCGGCCTCCGGACTCTCGCCGGCGGGGTGGGCCAGGGACCAGGCGTCGAAGAGCGCGACCCAGCCGCGCAGCACGGCGGTGTCGTCGCGGTCCCAGGCGCGCAGGCGCCAGCCGGGGCGCGCGCTGTCGCCGTGCACCTCGACGAGGCCCGCGAGGCGTGCGGTGTCCCAGTCGGCGCGGACCTGTCGCGGGGTCAGCTCCAGGTCGGCCGCCGCGCGTTCGGCGGTGGGTGCGGAGAGCGCGCCCCTGCCGTCGGGGGTGCCGTGGCCGCTGCCGGGGCTGAGGGCGGCGTCGGCCCAGCGGGCCACGCGGACGGCGTCGGCGAGGCCGCGGCGGGCCATACGGGCGAGTTCCGCCGGTGGTGGGGTGCCCTCCGGCGGGCGGGGCGCCGGGCGGGGCGGGCGAGCCTGGGTCACCACTCCGTCGGCCCGCACGGGGGCGGCGGAGAGAGTGCGCGGGCGGACGAGTCGGAGCCTGGAGTCGCGCGGGATACGGGACGTCACGGGGGCAGTCTTCCGGTTGACGGTCCGAAAACCCAAACGGAATGGTTCCGGGGCTCTTTGCGGGCGTCGCGTGAGGGTCCGCGGACCGGCGCACGCCGGGGGTCTACGCGGGCCTTCCTGCGCATCTGTCCCGTGCGGCCGGCGGGCGCTTCCCGTGGGTCCGACGGAGCTGGGGCGGAGCTACATGAGAGGGGTGAGGAAGCGGCGGAGCGTCTCCTCGTACTTCTTCGGGTCCGCGTTCCACATGGCTCCGTGCGGAGCGTCGGCGACGGTGTGGAGGTTGACGAAGTCGGGGCGCCGGGCGGCCAGTTCGCGGGACAGGGCCCAGGGGGCGATCTCGTCGTCGGGGCCGTGGATCACGAGCGTGGGGACCTTGAGCGCGTCGGGGTGGGCGGCGGTGTCGAGGCGGTCGCCGTGCAGCCCGGTGCGGCCCTGGGCGGCGCGGACCGCCAGCGGCAGCAGAGGGCCGGGGATGCCGCGGGCTCCGGCGAGGGCACGCAGCGTCACGTCCCACGCGAGGACGGGTGAGTCGAGGACGAGTCCGGAGATGCGGTCCCGCAAAGCGGAATGGGCCGCCGCGTGCAGTGCCATGGCGGCGCCGGCCGACCAGCCGTGCACGATGACGCGCTGCGCGCCGTAGCGCACGGCGTAGCGGATCGCGGCGTCCAGGTCGCGCCACTCCGTCTCGCCGAGGTGGCCGAGGCCGTCCGGGGAGCGGGGGGCGCCGAGGTCACCGCGGTAGGCGAGGTCGAGCACGGGGAAGCGGTGGCGGTGCAGGAAGTCCATGAGGACCATGGGGTGCTCGCGTGTGGTGCCCAGGCCGTGGACGGTGATGACCCAGGTGTCGCGGGAGCCGGGGACGAACCAGGCGGGGAGGGCGCCCAGTTCGCCGGGGATGTCGATGTCGGCGTGGTCGAGGCCGAGCGCCGCCTTGGGATCGCCGATGTGGACCTGGGGCGTGAGCCAGGCCTTGGCGCCGGGTTCGAGGGAGCCGTGGGTGACGCGCTCAAGGCGGCGCACGACGGCGTCCGCGGCGTGCGGGGCGGACTCGAGGACGGGCCCGACCACGGCGTGGAATCCGGCGCCGCTCAGGCCGTAGGTGCCCCGGCGCAGGGAGGCCAGGTCGCGGGTGAGGGTGACCTGCCCCGCGGCGGTGGCGTGGACGGTCAGGCGTGGCTCGGTGGGGAGCGGTCGGCCCGCGGGCGCCTTGAGGGCGGCATCGCTGGCCAACCGGCCGACCGCGACCGCGGCCGCGCCGGCACCGATGACTGCGGTGACGGCAGCGGCCGTCGCTCTGGCGGTGCGCACCGTCCCAGTGTCGGTGCCCGGGCTCCGACCGGCCAGTGGGGCGCGGCCGCCGGGCGCCCGGTGGCGGTCAGCCCCGCTGCCCGTACCCGCGCAGTTTCTCCTCCACCTCGCGCACCTGGTCGCGGGTGAGGAGCGTCGGGGTGTGGTGCGGGTGGGCGCTCGCGGTGAGCCAGACGCGGCACAGCCATTCGAGCTGGGCCGTGCGGTCGTAGGCGGCGGCGAGGGTGTCGCCGTAGGTGAGGGTGCCGTGGTTCTGGAGCAGGCAGCCTGTCCGCCCTTCGAGAGCGTCGAGGACGTTCTCGGCCAACCGCTCGGTGCCGTACGTCGCATACGGGGCAACCCGGACGGGTCCACCGAGGGCCGCGGCCATGTAGTGGATGAGCGGTAGTTCGGACACGAGGGTGGAGACGGCGGTGGCGTGGACCGCGTGGGTGTGGACGACGGCGCGGGCCGGCGTGGCGCGGTAGACCGCCAGATGCATCGGGAGTTCGCTGGTCGGGGTCAGGGTTCCGGCGCTCTGCCGGCCGTCGAGGCCGACGGCGACGAGGTCGCCCGGGGTGAGCTCGTCGTAGGGGACCCCGCTGGGTGTGACGAGGACGGTGTCGCCGATCCGCGCCGAGACGTTTCCCGAGGTCCCGACGACGAGGCCGTCGGTGACGGTGCGCCGGGCCGTCGCCACGAGCGCGCTCCACGCCTGCGCGAGCCCGTCCGCGCCCTGCCCCGCACCGCCCGGTTCCTCCGCCATGCCCGCATCCTGCCAGCCGCGCGGCGGGCCCGCGCGGGTCGTGGGGCCGGGGCACTTCCGTGCGCAGCCCAGGAGTCCGGAAGCGCACGAATGGGCATGAATGCCCGCCTGGAAACGATTGGCTGGAGATCGACGGGCATGGAGGGATCTTCCGGTAACCTCCGGTTTGATTTGTCATGCACGTCGCCATTTCGGGGGGATATATGGCTCGTGGTCACAAACCGTTCCGTCGCCGTACGCACATCGCGACCGCGACATCACTGGCCGCCCTGACATTCGGGGGGACCGCTCTCGCGCAGGCCCCGGCGTCCGCGGCGGGCGGCACCAAGGGACACGACGTCTCGTCGCACCAGAAGAACGTCAACTGGCAGAAGGCCAAGAGCAAGGGCGCGCGGTTCGTCTACGTCAAGGCGACCGAGTCCACCACCTACCGCAACCCCTACTTCGACCAGCAGTACGGCGGAGCGCGAAGCGCGGGCATCATCCGCGGCGCGTACCACTTCGCACTCCCGAACAAGTCGTCCGGCCGGACGCAGGCCTCGTACTTCGTACGCAACGGGGGCGCGTGGCGGGCGGACGGCTGGACGCTGCCGCCGGCGCTCGACATCGAGTACAACCCCTACAGCTCGAAGAAGTGCTACGGCCTGAGCAAGGCGAAGATGATCTCCTGGATCAGGTCGTTCAGTGACGAGGTGCGCAGCAGGGCGGGCCGCCGGCCGGTGATCTACACCAATTACCGCTGGTGGAAGAGCTGCACGGGCAACAGCACCGCCTTCGCGGGCAACCACGCGCTCTGGCTCGCGCGCTACGACGAGTCCGCCGGGGCGCTGCCCTCGGGCTGGTCGTACTGGACGTTCTGGCAGTACGACAACGGCGGCGGACTGCCGGGTGACCAGAATCTCTTCAACGGTTCGCAGGCTCAGCTGCGGAGGTTCGCCCACGGCTAGCGGAGGGCCTACTTCCGCTTGATTCGGCCACCGTTCCGCTTCACGGACGACCCCGTGCCGCCGCCCCGTTCCCAACGGAGTGGCGGCACTCCACTTCGGGTCACCGCACCGCCCGCCTCAGTTCATCTTCCGTTCACTCAGATTGCCTACGGTCGCCGAGCCACTGACGTCCAACAGAAGCCTGGGTAAATGGAACACATCACGCTTCTCCTCGGGATCGTGATCGTCACCGCTCTCGTGTTCGATTTCACGAACGGTTTCCACGACACAGCCAACGCGATGGCCACCACCATCTCGACCGGCGCTCTCAAGCCCAAGACGGCGGTGGCCATGTCCGCCGTGCTCAACCTCGTCGGCGCCTTCCTCTCCGTGGAGGTCGCCAAGACGATCTCCGGCGGCATCATCAACGAGGACGGACTCAAGACCGAGGTCATCTTCGCGGCGCTGGTGGGCGCCATCCTGTGGAATCTCCTGACCTGGCTGGTGGGGCTCCCCTCCAGCTCCTCCCACGCTCTCTTCGGCGGCCTCATCGGCGCCGCCGTGATGTCGATGGGCTGGTCGTCGATCAACGGCGGCACCGTCGTCACCAAGATCCTCCTTCCGGCCGTCGCCGCGCCGCTCGTGGCGGGCATCGCCGCGATGCTGGCCACCCGGCTCACGTACCGGATAGGCAGCAAGACCGACCAGAAGGCGACCGCCAAGGGCTACCGCGCCGGGCAGATCGCCTCCGCGGGCCTGGTCTCGCTGGCGCACGGCACGAACGACGCGCAGAAGACGATGGGCATCATCACGCTCGCCCTGATCACGGGCGGCGTCCTGAACCCCGGCGCGAACCCCCCGATGTGGGTCATCGTCTCGGCCGGTACGGCCATCGCGCTCGGCACCTACCTCGGCGGCTGGCGCATCATCCGCACCATGGGCAAGGGCCTCACGGACCTCGCGCCGCAGCAGGGCTTCGCCGCCCAGACCAGCGCCGCGACCGCGATCCTCGCCTCCTCGCACATCGGCTTCTCGCTCTCCACGACGCAGGTCTGCTCCGGCGCCGTGATGGGCTCGGGCCTCGGCCGCAAGGGCGGCGTCGTCCGCTGGTCGACCGCGACCCGCATGTTCATCGCCTGGGGCCTGACCCTGCCGGCCGCCGGTCTGGTCGGTGCGGGCGCCGAGTTCCTCACCAAGCAGGGCTCGTGGGGCGTCGCCGTCACCGCGCTGCTCCTGATCGCCGGCGCGGGCACCATCTGGGCGCTGTCCCGGCGCAACTCGGTCGACCACACGAACGTCACGGACGACGACGTCACGGACGAGCCCGCCGGCGTCGTGACCACCGCGATCGCGGCCGTCACCCCGCCGCCCACCGGCACGGTCGGCGACCTGGACACCGACGTGAAGACCACCATCCCCGCCTCGCCCGCCCCGCCCTCGGCGGAGCCCGCGCGACCGGCCACGGTCTAAGGAAGCAGCAGCGCTATGCACATCGACTGGGCAGCACTCGGCTCCGTGTTCGGAGTCAGCCTCGTGATCACGGTGGCCCTCGTGGGCCTGTTCACCCTCGGCATCGTCGGCCTCACCAAGCGGGACTCGGCGGCGGCCCGGGGCAACTCGGCGGCGCTGGCCGTCTCCGGCGCGTACGCCTGCTTCGCCCTGTGCGCGGCGGCCGTCGGATACGGGATCTTCCTGATCGTCGCCTGACCGGAGGTAACCGGCAGGACTGCGGGGTGCGGGACGCGAAGGCGTCCCGCACCCCGCTTCGTGTGTGCCTCAGCACACTCTCCCTTCGCAGGTCAACGGCAAGTTGACGGGCGTTCGCGGAGCGTGGTGGACTTCCGGGGCCATCTACGGCAGCAGGAGAGGAAGCCGGTGCGAATCCGGCGCGGTCCCGCCACTGTCACCGGGGAGTGATCCCCGCGAGCCAGGAACTCTCGCCGCCGGTCTCTTCCAACCAGGGCGTGGACACCCTGAGTGAGGACATATCGCCATGCGCGGCTGCCAGTTGCGGGTGCTCCCGCCGAGAACGAGTACAAGGGTTCCGTTCGCCGTAGCGGCGGGCTGACCGTGCGAGCCGAGCGCGTCTTCGCGTACGGCAGCGCCGCCGGACTCCTCGGTGACCTCCTGTTCGGCGATCCGCGCCGCGGGCATCCGGTCGCCGCGTTCGGACGGGCAGCGGGCGCCGTCGAGCGAGTGCTGTGGAGTGACCACCGCGGGTGGGGCGCGCTGCACACCGCCATGTGCGCCGGGGGCGCCGCCGTCGCCGGTGGCCTCGCCGCGCGCGCCGTGCGCCGCTCCCCCGCCGCCTCCATCGCCCTGACCGCCGCCGCCACCTGGGCCGTCGTCGGCGGTACGTCGCTGGGGCGCGAGGCGCGCGCCATCGGGGGCGCGCTGGCCGCCGGTGACGTGGACGCGGCGCGCGAGCGGCTGCCGCATCTGTGCGGGCGTGACCCGCACGCACTGGACGCGGACGGGATCGCGCGGGCCGTCGTCGAGTCCGTCGCCGAGAACACCTCCGACGCCGTCGTGGGCGCGCTCGTGTGGGGCGCCGTCGCCGGGGTCCCCGGGCTCGTCGCCTTCCGCGCCGTGAACACGCTGGACGCCATGGTCGGGCACAAGTCGGCCAGGTACCGCCGCTACGGCTGGGCCTCCGCGCGCCTCGACGACGTGGCGGGCTGGCCGGGGGCGCGGCTGACCGGCGTGCTCGCCGCGGTCGCGGGCGGCCGTCCCCGCGGCGCGCTCACCGCGTGGCGCGAGGACGCGCGGCTGCACCCGAGCCCCAACGCCGGTGTCGTCGAGGCCTCGTTCGCGGGGGCGCTCGGGGTGCGGCTCGGGGGCACGTTGTCGTACGGCGGGCGGGTCGAGCACCGGCCCGTACTGAACGCGTCGGGCCGGTCCGTGGAGACCGCCGACGTAGAGCGGGCGGCGCGGCTCTCGCGGCGCGTGAGCTGGCTGGCCCTCGGCGTGTGTGTCGCCGGGCGGGCACTGTTGCGGAGGGGGAAGTCGTGAGTGGTGGCGGACTGCTGGTGGCAGGAACCACGTCCGATGCCGGGAAGAGCGTCGTCACCGCGGGCATCTGCCGGTGGCTGGTGCGGCAGGGGGTGAAGGTCGCGCCGTTCAAGGGGCAGAACATGTCCCTCAACTCCTTCGTGACACGCGAGGGCGCCGAGATCGGCCGTGCCCAGGCCATGCAGGCGCAGGCCGCCCGCGTCGAGCCGAGCGCCCTGATGAACCCCGTACTGCTGAAGCCGGGCGGTGACCGGAGCAGCCAGGTGGTGCTCATGGGCAAGCCGGTGGGCGAGTTGAGCGCCCGCGGGTTCTTCGGGGAGGCCGGTGCCGCGGCGAAGCCGCTGTCAGGTGCGGTGTCCCCCGGGAAGGCGCTGCACGGGGGGCGCCAGGCAGCACTCCTCGACACCGTCGTGGGATGCCTGGAGGAACTCCGGGGCAGCTATGACGCCGTGATCTGTGAAGGGGCGGGCTCTCCCGCCGAGATCAACCTGCGCCGCACCGACATCGTCAACATGGGGATCGCGCGGGCCGCGCGGCTGCCCGTGCTCGTGGTCGGCGACATCGACCGCGGCGGCGTCTTCGCGTCCTTCTTCGGCACGACGGCGCTGCTCGCGCCCGAGGACCAGGAGCTGCTGGCCGGCTATCTGGTGAACAAGTTCCGCGGGGACGTCTCCCTCCTCGAGCCCGGCCTCGACATGCTCAAGGACCTGACCGGGCGCGCCACGTACGGAGTGCTCCCCTTCCAGCACGGCCTCGGCATCGACGAGGAGGACGGGCTGCGCGTGTCGCTGCGCGGCTCCGTGCGCGAGTCACGGACGACGGCCCCCGTCGGCGAGGACGTGCTGCGCGTCGCCGTGTGCGCCGTGCCGCTGATGTCGAACTTCACCGACGTGGACGCGCTGGCCGCGGAGCCGGGCGTCGTCGTGCGGTTCGTCGACCGGGCCGAGGAGCTCGTCGACGCGGACCTGGTCGTCGTGCCGGGAACGCGCGGCACCGTCAAGGCACTTCAGTGGCTGCGCGAGCGCGGCCTCGCCGACGCCCTCGCGCGCCGGGCCGCCGAGGGGCGCCCGGTCCTCGGGATCTGCGGCGGTTTCCAGGTGCTCGGCGAGCGCATCGAGGACGACGTCGAGTCGCGCGCGGGCGCAGTGGACGGGCTCGGACTGCTGCCCGTGCGGGTGCGGTTCGAGCGCGAGAAGACCCTCGCCCGGCCCGTCGGCGAGGCGCTCGGCGAGCGCGTCGAGGGCTACGAGATCCATCACGGGGTCGCCGAGGTCACGGGCGGCGAGGCGTTCCTGGACGGGTGCCGCGTCGGCTCCGTCTGGGGCACGCACTGGCACGGCTCGCTGGAGGCGGACGGCTTCCGCCGGGCGTTCCTGCGCGAGGTCGCGGCCGGCGCGGGCCGTCGTTTCGTACCGGCGCCCGACACGTCGTTCGGCGCGCTGCGCGAGGAGCAGCTCGACCGGCTCGGCGATCTGATCGAAGAACACGCGGACACGGACGCGCTGTGGCGGCTCATCGAGTCCGGCGCTCCGTCAGGACTGCCTTTCATTCCACCGGGAGCGCCCGCATGAGCACAGTGTTGTTGTTGTCGACCGCAGACACCGATCTGCTGGCGGCCCGGGCCTCCGGCGCCCCCTACCGGATCGGGAACCCGACCCGCGTCGACGTGCAGAGCGAACTGCCGGAGCTGCTCGACGGCGTGGACATCGCCGTCGTACGGCTCCTCGGCGGCAAGCGCGCCTGGGAGGACGGGCTCGCGGCGCTGAAGGCGTCCGGCGTGCCGACGGTCCTGCTCGGCGGCGAGAGCGTCCCGGACGCGGAACTGATGGCCGAGTCGACCGTGCACGCGGGCGCCGTGGCCGAGGCGCTGCGCTATCTCGTCGAGGGCGGCCCGGGCAACCTCGTCGAGCTGGCCCGCTTCCTCGTCCAGGACGTGCTCGTCAACGGGCACGGCCGGGCCGGGAGCACGCAGGAGCGGCACAGCGCCGAGCCGCAGAAGATGCCCGAGTTCGGGGTGCACGGCCGCCGTGCGCGCGTCGAGGGCCGCCCGACGGTCGGCGTGCTCTTCTACCGCGCCCACGAGCTGTCCGGGAACACGGCGTTCGTGGACACGCTGTGCGACGCGATCGAGGCACGCGGCGTCAACTCCCTTCCGGTGTACTGCGGTTCGCTGCGCGGCGCCGACCCCGGCCTGTACGAGCTTCTCGGCGAGGCCGACACCCTGGTCGCGACGGTGCTCGCGGCGGGCGGCACGCACGCCTCGCAGGCGTCCGCGGGCGGTGACGAGGAGGCCTGGGACATCGGCGCGCTCGCCGACCTCGACATCCCCGTCCTGCAGGGTCTTTGCCTCACGTCCTCGAAGGCGGCCTGGGAGGCGTCGGACGCCGCCCTGTCGCCGATGGACGCGGCGATGCAGGTCGCGATCCCCGAGTTCGACGGCCGGATCGTGACCGTGCCGTTCTCCTTCAAGGAGGAGGGCCCCGACGGCGTCCCCGTGTACGCGGCCGACCCCGAGCGGGCCGCGCGCGTCGCCGGGATCGCCGTGCGCCACGCCCGTCTCGGCCACAAGCCGAACGGTGAGAAGAAGCTCGCCGTCGTCTTCACCGCCTACCCGACCAAGCACTCGCGGGTCGGCAACGCGGTGGGCCTCGACACGCCCGCCTCCGCCGTCCGCGTCCTGGACGCGCTGCGCGAGGCCGGTTACGGCGTCGACGGCTACCCGGACAACGGGGACGAGCTGATCCACCGGCTCATCGAGGCGGGCGGCCACGACGTCGAGTGGCTCACCGAGGACCAGCTGGCCTCGGCGCCCGCGCGGGTGCCGCTCGCCGACTACCGCGCCTGGTTCGACAAGCTGGCGCCCGAGCTGCGCGAGGGGATGCTGGAGGCGTGGGGCGAGCCGCCGGGCTCCCTCTACGTCGACGGCGACGACATCGTGCTCGCGTCGCTCCAGTTCGGCAACGTCGTCGTGATGATCCAGCCGCCGCGCGGTTTCGGCGAGAACCCCATCGCGATCTACCACGACCCGGACATGCCTCCGTCGCACCACTACATGGCCGCGTACCGCTGGCTGGAGAACAGTTTCGGCGCGGACGCCGTCATCCACATGGGCAAGCACGGCACGATGGAGTGGCTGCCCGGCAAGGGCCTCGGTCTGAGCGGGAGTTGTGCGCCCGACGCGGTCCTCGGCGAGCTGCCGCTGATCTACCCGTTCATCGTGAACGACCCGGGCGAGGGCACCCAGGCCAAGCGCCGCGGGCACGCCACGGTCGTCGACCACCTCGTCCCGCCGATGGCGCGCGCGGACACGTACGGCGACCTGGCGAAGCTGGAGCAGCTTCTCGACGAGTACGCGCTCGTCTCCGACCTGGACCCGACCAAGGCCCCGGCCGTGCGCGCCCAGATCTGGACGCTGGTGAAGGCCGCCGAGCTCCACCACGACCTGCATGTCGACGAGCAGCCGGACGACGGCGACTTCGACGAGTTCGTGATGCACATCGACGGCTATCTGTGCGAGATCAAGGACGTGCAGATCCGCGACGGTCTGCACATCCTGGGCGGCGGCCCGGTCGGCGAGCCGCGCGTGAACCTCGTGCTCGCCGTGCTGCGCGCCTCGCAGGTGTGGGGCGGCACCGCGAACGCGCTGCCCGGCCTGCGGGCCTGCCTGGCCGAGCACTTCGGGCTCGTGGAGAAGGAGCTGCTCGGCGAGCCGGGCGCGCCGGCGAAGGTGCCGGTGGAGCTGACGAACCTCGTCGACGGCCCCGCCCGCAGCGCCGCCGACGCGATCGACCTCCTGGAGCAGCTGTGCCGGCGCGCGGCCGAGGGCATGGAGGAGCGCGGCTGGGACGCCGCGGCCGTCCCCGCGCTCGTCCGGGACGTCGTCGGGTCCGAACTCCCCGACGCCGTGGCGGTGTTGGAGTTCGCGTGCCGCGAGGTGGTGCCCCGGCTCGCGCGCACCACGGACGAGATCGGGCACATTCTGCGAGCGCTCGACGGCGGATACGTGCCGGCGGGACCGTCCGGGTCGCCGACGCGCGGCCTGGTCAACGTGCTGCCGACGGGCCGTAACTTCTACTCCGTCGACCCGAAGGCGATCCCGTCGCGGCTGAGCTGGGAGGTCGGGCAGGCGCTCGCCGACTCGCTGGTGGCGCGCTACCTCGCCGACACCGGCGAGTACCCCAAGTCCGTGGGCCTGACGGTGTGGGGCACCTCGGCGATGCGTACGCAGGGCGACGACATCGCGGAGATCCTCGCGCTGCTCGGCTGCCGCCCGGTGTGGGACGACGCCTCGCGCCGTGTCACCGGCTTCGAGATCGTGCCGGCCGCCGAACTCGGGCGCCCGCGCATCGATGTGACGGTCCGTATCTCCGGCTTCTTCCGTGACGCCTTCCCGCACGTCGTCGGTCTGATCGACGACGCCGTGCAGGCCGTCGCCGCGCTCGACGAGAGCGCCGAGCAGAACTACGTCCGGGCGCACGTCGAACAGGACGCCGTCGAGCACGGCGACCGGCGGCGGGCCACGGCCAGGATCTTCGGGTCGAAGCCGGGTGCGTACGGGGCGGGTCTGCTGCCGCTGATCGACGCCCGCAACTGGCAGTCCGACGCGGACCTCGCCGAGGTGTACGCGGTGTGGGGCGGCTACGCGTACGGGCGCGGGCTCGACGGGCGGGCCGCGCGCGGCGACATGGAGACGGCGTTCCGGCGCATCAACGTGGCGGCGAAGAACGTCGACACCCGCGAGCACGACCTCGTCGACGCCGACGACTACTTCCAGTACCACGGCGGCATGGTCGCCATGGTGCGGCATCTGACGGGGTCCTCCCCCGAGGCGTACGTCGGTGACTCCGCCGTGCCCGACCAGGTGAAGACCCGCACGCTCGGCGAGGAGACCCACCGGGTGTTCCGGGCGCGTGTGGTCAACCCGCGCTGGATGGCGGCGATGCGCCGACACGGCTACAAGGGCGCCTTCGAGATGGCGGCGACCGTCGACTACCTCTTCGGGTACGACGCGACGGCCGGCGTGGTCGACGACTGGATGTACGAGAAGCTGTCGGCCGAGTACGTCTTCGACGCGGAGAACCAGGACTTCATGAAGAAGTCCAACCCGTGGGCCCTGCGCGGCATCACCGAGCGGCTGCTCGAAGCGGCCGAGCGGGGGCTGTGGGCCGAGCCGGACGCGCAGACGCTGGAGCGGCTGCGGGCCACGTATCTGGAACTTGAGGGCGACTTGGAGGGCGACGACCAGTGAGTACCCCCTATCCGTTCACCGCGCTCGTCGGGCAGGACGACCTGCGTCTTGCCCTGCTGCTGAACGCGGTCAGCCCCGCCGTCGGCGGTGTGCTCGTGCGCGGCGAGAAGGGCACGGCCAAGTCGACGGCCGTACGCGCTCTTTCGGCGCTCATGCCGGAGGTCGAGGTCGTCGCCGGGTGCCGGTTCTCGTGTGCGCCCGGCGCCCCGGACCCGGCGTGCCCGGACGGGCCGCACGAGAGCGGACCCGGCACCTCACGTGCCGCCCGCATGGTCGAGCTGCCCGTCGGCGCGTCCGAGGACCGGCTCGTCGGCGCGCTCGACATCGAGCGGGCGCTCGCCGAGGGCGTCAAGGCCTTCGAGCCGGGACTCCTCGCCGACGCGCACCGCGGGATCCTGTACGTCGACGAAGTGAACCTGCTGCACGACCACTTGGTGGACCTGCTGCTCGACGCGGCCGCGATGGGCGCCTCGTACGTGGAGCGCGAGGGCGTCTCCGTGCGGCACGCCGCGCGCTTCCTGCTCGTCGGCACCATGAACCCCGAAGAGGGCGAGCTGCGGCCGCAGCTGCTCGACCGGTTCGGGCTCACCGTGGAGGTCGCCGCCTCCCGCGAGCCCGACCAGCGCGTCGAGGTCGTCAAGCGGCGCCTGGCCTACGACGACGACCCGGACGGCTTCGCCGGGAAGTGGGAGCAGGAGGAGTCCGCCGTGCGGGCGCGGATCGTCGCGGCCCGTGACCTGCTGCCTTCGGTGCGGCTCGGTGACGCGGCGCTGCGCCAGATCGCCGCGACGTGCGCCGCGTTCGAGGTCGACGGGATGCGCGCGGACATCGTGATGGCGCGTACGGCGACGGCGCTCGCCGCGTGGGCGGGCCGCACGGACGTGCTGGCCGAGGATGTGCGGCAGGCCGCGCTCCTGGCTCTGCCGCACCGCAGGCGCCGCAACCCGTTCGACGCACCGGGGCTCGACGAGGACAAGCTCGACGACACGCTTGAGGAGTTCGGCGGGCAGGACGACGAACCCGATCCTGACGGTGACGGTGACGGCGGCGGGGACGGCCCCGGCGGCGGTGGCGGGCAGCCGCCGCAGGACGCGCCCGAGGGCAACGGCCCCGACGCGGGCGGCGACCGGGCCGCCGACATCCCCGCACAGGGCGAGCCCTCCGACAGCGGCGAACAGAAGGCTCCCGCGGGCGGCGGCGAGCAGGCGGCCGCACGGGCCTCCGAGCCGTTCCGTACGAAGATGCTGAGCGTGCCGGGACTCGGTGAGGGGGCCGCCGGGCGCCGCTCGCGGGCCCGCACGGAGCACGGCCGTACGACGGGTGCGCGGCGGCCGCGTGGCGCGCTCACCAAGCTGCACCTGGCGGCGACCGTGCAGGCCGCGGCTCCGCACCAGCGGGCGCGGGGGCGTTCCGGCCCCGGGCTCGTGGTGCGGCGTGACGATCTGCGGCAGGCGACCCGGGAGGGCCGCGAGGGCAACCTCGTGCTGTTCGTCGTCGACGCCTCCGGGTCGATGGCGGCGCGGCAGCGGATGAGCGCCGTGAAGGGCGCCGTCCTGTCGCTCCTCCTCGACGCGTACCAGCGGCGGGACAAGGTGGGGCTCGTGACGTTCCGCGGCTCCTCGGCCGATGTGGCGCTCCCGCCGACGTCCTCCGTGGACGCGGCAGCCGTACGGCTCGAGTCGCTGCCCACCGGTGGACGTACGCCGCTGTCCGCGGGGCTCCTCAAGGCGCACGACGTGCTGCGCGTGGAGCGGCTGCGGGACCCGGCGCGCCGGCCGCTCGTCGTCGTGGTGACCGACGGGCGGGCGACGGGCGGGCCGGAGCCGGTGGCGCTCGCGGGGCGTGCGGCGCGACTGCTCGCCGCCGAGGGAACGGCGTCGGTCGTCGTGGACTGCGAGTCGGGTCCGGTGCGGCTCGGGCTCGCCGGCCAGCTGGCGGGCGAGCTGGGCGGGACGGCGGTGACGCTCGACGAGCTGCGGGCCGACTCGATCGCCGGGCTCGTGAAGGAGGTCCGACAGATGCAGGGGCCGCAGTCGAACAGCAGGAGGGTCGCGTAATGCCTCAGGGACAGCCGAGTGTCGTGCCGGACGACGGGCTCACGACGCGGCAGCGGCGCAACCGGCCGCTCGTCGTCGTCCACACCGGCATCGGCAAGGGCA
The DNA here is from genome assembly GCF_020616555.1 of Streptomyces longhuiensis. Classification (NCBI taxonomy): domain Bacteria; kingdom Bacillati; phylum Actinomycetota; class Actinomycetes; order Kitasatosporales; family Streptomycetaceae; genus Streptomyces; species Streptomyces longhuiensis. The sequence goes on from NZ_CP085173.1 coordinate 2,752,393, forward strand.
AGTCGACGGCGGCCTTCGGGCTCGCCCTGCGCGCCTGGAACCAGGGCTGGCCGATCGGGGTGTTCCAGTTCGTCAAGTCGGCGAAGTGGAAGGTCGGCGAGGAGAACGCGCTGCGCGTCCTCGGCGCGAGCGGCGAGGGCGGGACCGTCGACTGGCACAAGATGGGCGAGGGCTGGTCCTGGGTCCAGCGCGACGCGCAGATGGACAACGAGGAGAAGGCCCGCGAGGGCTGGGAGCAGGTCAAGCGTGACCTCGCCGCCGAGACGTACCAGCTGTACGTGCTCGACGAGTTCGCCTACCCGATGCACTGGGGCTGGATCGACACGGACGAGGTCGTCTCCGTGCTGCGGGACCGGCCCGGGACCCAGCACGTCGTGATCACCGGGCGCAACGCCCCCGAGAAGCTCGTGGACTTCGCGGACCTGGTCACGGACATGTCCAAGGTCAAGCACCCGATGGACGCGGGCCAGAAGGGCCAGAGGGGCATCGAGTGGTGAGTACGTCCATGCCTCGGCTCGTCGTCGCCGCGCCCTCGTCGGGCAGCGGCAAGACGACCGTCGCGACGGGTCTGATGGCGGCGTTCGCCGGGCGCGGGCTCGCCGTGTCGCCGCACAAGGTCGGGCCCGACTACATCGACCCCGGGTACCACGCGCTCGCGACGGGGCGCCCGGGTCGCAACCTCGACGCGTACCTGTGCGGGCCCGAGCTCGTGGCGCCGCTCTTCGCGCACGGGGCGCGGGGGTGCGATCTCGCCGTCGTCGAGGGCGTGATGGGGCTTTTCGACGGGGCCTCCGGTCAGGGGGAGCTGGCGTCGACCGCGCATGTCGCGAAGCTCCTTCGGGCGCCGGTCGTGCTCGTCGTCGACGCGTCGTCGCAGGCCCGGTCCGTGGCCGCGCTCGTGCACGGTTTCGCGTCGTTCGATCCCGAGGTGCGGCTCGCCGGGGTGATCCTCAACAAGGTCGGGTCCGACCGGCACGAGGCGATCCTGCGCGAGGCGCTGGACGAGTCGGGAGTGCCGGTGTTCGGCGCCTTGCGCCGGGGCGGGGAAGTGGTGACTCCCTCGCGGCACCTGGGGCTCGTGCCGGTGGCCGAGCGGGGGGCCGAGGCGGTCGCGGCTGTCGCCGCCATGGGGGAGATGGTTCGGGGCGGGTGTGACCTGGACGCGCTCCATGCGGTGGCTCGTGGTGCGGGGCCGTTGGACTGTGCGGCCTGGGATGCGGCTGAGGTTGTGGGTTCTCTCCCCCAGCCCGCCCCTTCCCGGAACCGGGGCTCCGCCCCGGACCCCGGTCCTCGAACGCCGGACGGGCTGAAGGGGCCCGACGGGACGGACGGGTCCGACGGGCCACGGCCCGTCGTCGCTCTCGCCGGTGGCGCCGCCTTCACGTTCTCCTATGCCGAGCACAGTGAACTGCTCGCCGCCGCCGGGGCCGAGGTCGTGACCTTCGATCCGCTTCGGGACGAGCAACTCCCGGACGGAACGAGCGCGTTGGTCATCGGTGGGGGTTTTCCGGAGGTGTACGCCTCCGAGCTGTCCGCCAACGAACCGCTGCGCAAGGCCGTCGGTGAGCTCGCGCGGTCCGGGGCGCCCGTCGTCGCCGAGTGTGCGGGGCTGCTGTATCTGGCGCGCTCCCTGGACGGGCAGCCCATGTGCGGGGTCCTGGACACCGACGCGCGGATGTCGGAACGGCTGACGCTCGGGTATCGGGACGCCGTGGCCGTGTCCGACAGCGTGCTGGCCGCGAACGGGACGCGGGTGCGCGGCCACGAGTTCCATCGCACCGTCGTCGAACCCGGGGCCGGCGCCACCCCCGCGTGGGGCGTCACGCGTCCCGAGCGGCGCGTGGAAGGGTTTGTGCAGGGCGGGGTGCACGCCTCGTATCTGCATGTGCACTGGGCCTCCGTGCCCCAGGCGGCGCGGCGCATCGTCGCGCAGGCAACCGAAGTCGCGCGGGCAACCGAAGGAGTCACCTCGTCATGACCGACACCACCACGCACCGGCTGACCGGCGTCGGCGTGGGTCCCGGTGACCCCGAGCTCGTGACCGTGAAGGGCGTGAACGCCCTGCGCGCGGCCGCCGTCGTCGTCGTACCGGTGATGGCCGCCGCCGACGGGACGGACGGCGGAGAGCCCGGTCGCGCCGAGGCGACCGTCCTGCACTACGTGCCCGCCGACAAGGTCGTCCGCGTCGTCTTCGCGCTCAACGAACGCTCGGACCGGGCCCGGCGCGAGGCCGCCTGGGACGCGGCCGGCGAGCGCGTCGCGGCGCTCCTGCGGGAGCACGGCTCCGTCGCGTTCGCGACGATCGGCGACCCGAACGTGTACTCCACGTTCACGTATCTCGCCCTGACCGTCGGGGAGCTCGTGCCGGGAACCGTCGTCGAGACCGTGCCCGGTATCACCGCCATGCAGGACCTCGCCGCGCGGTCCGGCGCCGTGCTCACCGAGGGCACCGAGCCGCTGACGCTCGTGCCGGTGACCGCCGGTTCGGCCGTGCTCAAGGAGGCGCTCGCGGGACCCGGCACCGTCGTCGCGTACAAGTTCGGGCGGCTCGCCGGCGAGGTCGCCGCGGCGCTGCGCGAGACGGGTCGGACGCAGGACGCCGTGTGGGGGTCCGCGCTCGGGCTGCCGGAGGAGTCCATCAGGCCGGCTGCCGAACTGGGCGCCGACGCCGCGCTGCCGTACCTGTCGACGCTGATCGCGCCCGCGCGGCGCGACGGCGGACGGGGCGGGAAACTGTGACCCGCCGGGGGGCGGGCCCGGCGCTACTCCCCCGCCGCGCCGATCACCAGCCACATCAGGGCGGCGCCCGCGATCGTGCACAGGAGCGTGGAGCGCGCCGGGTGGTGGTGGCCGGCCTCGGGGAGGATCTCCGCGGCCGCGATGTACAGCAGAACGCCGCCGAAGAACCCGAGGTAGCAGGCGAGGGCCTGCGGCGGGATGGTGAACAGCAGCGTCGACGCGGCGCCCACCACCGGGGCGAGCGCGTCCGCGCCGACCATCGCGAGTGCCTTGCGACGGGCGTTCCCGTAGGCGCGCGTGATCGTGTACGTGTTGAAGCCGTCGGCGAAGTCGTGCGTGATCACGGCGAGCGCGACGGTATATCCCATGGTGCTGCTCACCTGGAACGAGGCGCCGATCGCGACGCCGTCCGCGATGCTGTGCCCGACCATCGCGGAGGCGGCGCCGAGGCCGACCTGGGGCACCTGGTCCTCGCCCTCCTGCGCCCCGTGCGCCGCCTGGCGCATCGCGAGCAGCCGCTCGACGATGTGGGCGACGAGGAAGCCCGCGACGAACAGGAGCAGCGCGGCGGGCACTCCGTAGATCTCGTTGCCGGCGCCGTGCAGCGCTTCCGGGAGCAGGTCGAAGCCGACCACCCCGAGCATCAGGCCCCCGGCGAATCCGAGCACCAAGTGGCGCCGGTCGGTGACGTGGTGGGCGGTCCAGCCGCCGACGAGTGTCATCACGAACGAGCCAAGGGCGACGAGGACGGCCATGGTCCCTTGCTAGCGGATCGGCACCGGCCGCGCACGCCCGGGACCGGCTGAGCCGCACCTTCCGACCCGTCCGATACCGCTCCCGTACCTCCGTACGACCGAACCGCGTACGAACCCGTACGACCGATCTCCGTACGACCCAACGCTGCATCCCCGAGAGGACCCCAGTCATGCCCGAAGCAACCACCGGCAAGGTGACCTTCGTCGGTGCCGGGCCCGGCGCCGCCGACCTGCTCACGTTCCGCGCCGCGCGCGCCATCGCGGACGCCGATGTCGTCATCTGGGCGGCCAGCCTGGTGCAGGAGGAGGTCCTCGACCACGCGCGCGAGGGCGCGGAGATCCTGGACTCGGCGACGATGTCGCTGGAGGACGTCGTCGCCGTGTACGAGCGGGCGCACCGCGACGGTCTGCGGGTCGCGCGCATCCACTCCGGGGACCCGGCGCTGTGGGGCGGCACGCAGGAGCAGGTCGACCGGTGCGCGCGCATGGGCATCGCGACGGAGGTGATCCCGGGTGTCTCGTCGTTCTCGGCTGTGGCCGCGCTCGCGCAGCGCGAGCTGACGATCCCCGAGGTCGCGCAGTCCGTGATCCTGACGCGGCTCGGCGGCGGCAAGACGCCGATGCCTCCCGGCGAGGAGGTACGGGAGTTCGCGCGGCACGGCACGACGATGGCGCTGTTCCTCTCGGCGGCGCGCAGCGGCCAGTTGGTGCGTGAGCTTCTGGAGGGCGGCTACCCGACGTCGACGCCGGTCCTCGTCGCGTACCAGGCGACCTGGCCGGAGGAGCTGATCGTGAAGTGCACGATCAGCACGCTGGAGGAGACCGTGAAGCAGCACAAGCTGTGGAAGCACACGCTGTTCCTGGTCGGCCCGGCGCTGGACGCGGAGGGTACGCGTTCGCACCTCTACCACCCGGGCCACTTCCACGGTTTCCGCAAGGCCGACCCCGAGGCGCGGGCGGCGCTGCGGGCCGGGAAATCCGCGCAGGCCCAGTCGTGATCACGGTCTTCGGTACGGGGACGGGGGCGCCGCTGTCCCCGAATCCGGCCCTGTCGTCCGCGGGCCTGGTGGTCGGCGGGCGGCGTCATCTCGACACTGCCGAGGCGCTGCTGGCGCCCGGGGCGGAGCGGGTCGTGCTCGGGCCGCTGGCTCCGGCGCTGGACTCGGTCGAGCGATACGTCAAGAACGCGAACGAGAACGAGACGGGGCAGGGCGTCGTCGTGCTGGCCTCCGGCGACCCCGGGTTCTTCGGGATCGTGCGGGCGCTCGCCGAGCGTTTCGGGCCCGCGGCGCTGGACGTGCGGCCGGGGGTGTCGTCGGTGGCGACGGCGTTCGCGCGCGTCGGCCTTCCGTGGGACGACGCGGCGGTGGTCAGCGCGCACGGCCGTGACCTTCGGACCGCGCTCAACGTCTGCCGCGCGTACCCGAAGACCGCCGTGCTGACCGGTCCCGGCGCGGGCCCTGCCGAACTGGGCGCCGAACTCGCGCACCGCGGCGCCGACCGCGTCCTCGTCGTCGCGTCCCGCCTCGGCGACCCCGAGCACGAGAGCCTTGAACGGGTCACGCCGTCGGAGGCCACCGCCCGTGACTGGGGCGACGCGGTGAACGTGGTGCTCTGCCTGGACGAGAAGCGGGTGCTCGCACCGGTGCGCACCCTCGCCGGTCCCGGCCGTGCGCCGGCCCGGTGGGCCCTGGACGAGAGCGAGTTCGCGCACCGCGATTCGATGATCACCAAGTTCGAGGTGCGGGCGCTCGCGCTCGCGCGGCTCGGGCCGCGCCCGGGCGATCTGGTGTGGGACATCGGGGCGGGGTCCGGCTCGGTCGCCGTGGAGTGCGCGCGGTTCGGCGCCGCGGCCGTGGCCGTCGAGAAGACCGTGGACGGCGTGGCCCGGATCCGGGACAACGCCGCCTCCCACGGTGTCGACGTACGCGTCGTGCACGGCGCGGCGCCCACCGTCCTGTCCGATCTCGCCGACCCCGACGCGGTGTTCATCGGCGGGGGCGGGCGTGAGCTGACCGCGATCGTGACGGCGTGCGCGCGACGCACGCGGCGGTCCGTGGTGGTCGCGGTGGCTGCGGTGGACCGGGTGGGCGCGGTGCGGGACGCACTGGGCGCGGCCGGGTTCGTCAGCGACGGGGTGCTGCTGCAGTCGTCCCGGCTCGCGCCGCTGCCGGGCGACGTGTCGCGGCTCGCCGCGGCCAATCCGGTGTTCCTGGTGTGGGGCGTACGGCCCGAGACGGAGAGCGCCACTTCCGTGGACTTCCTTGAGCGAAGGAGTAGTTGAGTGATCGGCCTGATTTCCGCCACGGCGGCTGGGGCGGTGGCCCGCGACCGGCTCGCGTCGGCGTGGCCGTCGCGTACGCGGGTGTACGAGGGTTCCGTGGGGGACGCCGTACGGCGCGCGTTCGCGGAGTGCGAGCAGGTGGTGTGCTTCCTGGCGACGGGGGCCGTGGTCCGGCTCGTCGCACCGCTGCTGCGGGACAAGCACGTGGACCCGGGCGTGGTGTGCGTCGACGAGGCCGGGCGCTTCGCGGTGTCGCTGCTCGGGGGGCACGAGGGCGGGGCGAACGCGCTCGCGCGTGAGGTGGCCGCCGTCCTGGAGGCGGAGCCGGTGGTGACCACGGCGACGGACGCCGTGGACGTGCCCGGGCTCGACACGCTCGGCCTGCCCGTCGAGGGGGACGTCGCCGGGGTGACCCGGGCGGTCCTCGACGGTGAACCGGTCGCCCTGCACGCCGAGTTGGCGTACCCGCTGCCCGCGCTGCCGGGGAATGTCGCTCCGGAGCAGGTGGCCGCGTACACGATCCGCGTCAGCGACCGCGCCGTGGAGCGCGCCGACCGTGAGGTCGTCGTGCGGCCCCCGTCCCTCGTCGTGGGGGTGGGCGCCAGCAAGGGCGCGCCCGTGGACGAGGTGCTCGGGCTCGTGCGCGACACGCTGCGGGACGCGGGGCTCTCGCCGCTGTCCGTGGCGCGGCTCGCGACCGTCGACGCCAAGGCCGGTGAGCCGGGCATCGTCGAGGCCGCCGAGCAGCTGGGCGTGCCCGTCGTGACGTACGGCGCCGAGCAGCTCGCCGCCGTCGCCGTGCCGAACCCGTCCGACGCGCCGCTCGACGCCGTCGGAACGCCCTCCGTGGCGGAGGCCGCCGCGCTGGTCGCCGGCGGTGAACTCCTCGTACCGAAGCGGAAGTCGGTGCGCGCCGACGGGAAGCCCGCGATGGCGACGTGCGCCGTCGTGCGCACCGCGCCGCGCGGCCGGCTCGCCGTCGTCGGGCTCGGCCCCGGCGCGCGGGACCTCGTGACTCCGCGCGCCCGCGACGAGCTGCGCGCCGCGTCCGTCCTCGTGGGCCTCGACCAGTACGTCGACCAGATCCGGGACCTGCTGCGGCCCGGTACCCGGATCCTGGAGTCCGGGCTCGGCGCCGAGGAGGAGCGGGCCCGCACGGCGGTCGCCGAGGCCCGCAAGGGGCAGGCCGTCGCGCTGATCGGCAGCGGGGACGCGGGCGTGTACGCGATGGCGTCGCCCGCGCTCGCCGAGGCGTCCGACGACATCGACGTGGTGGGCGTACCGGGCGTGACGGCCGCGCTCGCGGCGGCCGCGATCCTGGGCGCGCCGCTCGGCCACGACCATGTCTCGATCAGCCTGTCCGACCTGCACACGCCGTGGGAGGTCATCGAGCGCCGGGTGCGGGCCGCCGCGGAGGCGGACATCGTGGTCACGTTCTACAACCCGCGCAGCCGGGGCCGTGACTGGCAGCTGCCCAAGGCCCTCGGCATCCTCGCCGAGCACCGTGAGCCGGGCACGCCCGTGGGCGTGGTGCGCAACGCGTCCCGCGCCGACGAGTCGAGCCGGCTGACCACGCTCGGTGAACTCGACCCGGCCTGGGTCGACATGATGACCGTCGTGACCGTCGGCAACACGGCCACGCGGCGGATCGCGGGACGCATGGTCACCCCGCGCGGCTACCGCTGGCAGCAGCCCGCTTCCGGCTCTTCCGACACCACCACCGGCACCACCCGTAAGGAGTCCTCGTGACCACCTCGCCCGCTCTGCTCATCGCCGGACACGGCACCCGCGACGAGGCCGGCGCCGAAGCCTTCCGCGACTTCGTCAGGGAGCTCGGCCGCCGCCGTCCCGACCTGCCCGTGGCGGGCGGCTTCATCGAGCTGTCGCCGCCGCCGCTGACGGAGGCGGTGGGCGAGCTCGTGGAGCGCGGGGTGCGCCGGTTCGCGGCGGTGCCGCTGATGCTGGTGTCGGCGGGGCACGCCAAGGGCGACATCCCGGCGGCGCTGGCCCGCGAGAAGGAGCGGCACCCGGGGATCTCGTACACGTACGGGCGTCCGCTGGGTCCGCACCCGTCGCTGCTCAAGGTCCTGGAGCGGCGTCTCGACGAGGCGCTGGGCGGCGGCGCGCGCACGCCGGAGGACCGGGCCGACGTGACGGTGCTGCTGGTCGGCCGCGGTTCGACGGACCCGGACGCCAACGCCGAGGTGCACAAGGCGGCGCGGCTGCTGTGGGAGGGCCGCGGTTACGCGGGCGTGGAGACGGCGTTCGTGTCGCTGGCCGCGCCGGACGTGCCGTCGGGCCTCGACCGGTGCGTGAAGCTCGGCGCGCGGCGCATCGTCGTCCTGCCGTACTTCCTGTTCACGGGGATCCTGCCGGACCGCGTGCGGCAGCAGACGGAGGGCTGGGCGTCGGCCCACCCGGACGTCGAGGTGCTCTCCGCCGACGTGATCGGCCCGGAACCGGAGCTGATCGACCTGGTCATGGAGCGGTACGAGGAGGCCGTCCGCGGCGATCTGCGGATGAACTGCGACACCTGCGTGTACCGGATCGCGTTGCCGGGGTTCGAGGACAAGGTGGGGCTTCCGCAGCAGCCGCACTTCCACCCGGACGACGACGGCGACCACCACGGCCACGGGCACTCGCACGGTCACGGGCACTCCCACTCGCATGCGCACTGACGACGGCCACGATCTGCGCCACCACGGCGACGCGGAGGTCCGCGGCACGAGTGCGGACCTCACGGATCTCGCGGTGAACGTCCGCGCGGACACTCCCCCGGTGTGGCTGCGCGAGCACATCGCGGACTCGCTCGGCGGGCTCGCCGCGTATCCGGACGGGCGGGCGGCCCGCGAGGCGGTGGCCCGCCGGCACGGGCTTCCCGTGGAGCGGGTGCTGCTCACGGCGGGGGCGGCGGAGGCGTTCGTGCTGCTCGCCCGTGCCCTGAAAGCCCGTCACCCGGTGGTCGTGCACCCTCAGTTCACGGAGCCGGAGGCGGCGCTGCGGGACGCCGGGCATGCCGTCGACCGGGTGCTGCTGCGCGAGGAGGACGGCTTCCGGCTCGATCCGGCGGCCGTGCCCGAGGACGCGGACCTCGTGGTGATCGGCAATCCGACGAACCCGACGTCGGTCCTGCACCCGGCCGCGCTCATCGCCCAACTGGCCCGTCCTGGGCGGGTGTTGGTGGTGGACGAGGCGTTCATGGACGCGGTCCCCGGCGAGCGGGAGGCCCTCGCGGGCCGGAGCGACGTGCCGGGGCTCGTGGTGCTGCGCAGCCTGACGAAGACGTGGGGTCTCGCGGGGCTGCGGATCGGCTACGTGCTGGCGGAGCCGGACACCGTCGAGGAGCTGGAGCGGGCCCAGCCGCTGTGGCCGGTGTCCACGCCGGCGCTGGCCGCGGCCGAGGCGTGCGTGTCGCCGCGCGCCCTGGCCGAGGCGGCGCACGCGGCGCACCGGATCGCGGCAGACCGGGCCCATCTGGTGGCGGGACTCGCGGAGTTCGCGGCGGAGGGCGTGTCGGTGGCCGGCCCTGCGGAGGGTCCGTTCGTGCTGGTGCGGGCCCCCGGGGCGGCGGCGCTGCGCGCGCGGCTGCGGGAGCGGGGTTTCGCGGTGCGGCGCGGCGACACGTTCCCGGGCCTCGGCACGGACTGGCTGCGTCTCGCGGTGCGGGACAGGGCGACGACGGGCCGGTTCCTCCAGGCCCTCGACCAGTCGCTGACGAGCGCCTGACGGACGCATGCGGGTGGGCGGGAGTCCCCGACTCCCGCCCACCCGCTCCCCTCCGGTCCCCCCTCGGGCCCTCGGGTCAGGAGCGCCCGCGCCGGGCGACGGCGACTGCTCCGCCGCCGGCGACCAGCAGCACGATGGCACCGCCCGCGATGTACGGCGTCATCGAGTTCCCCCCGGTCTCCGCGAGGTCGGCCTTGGCGGCGGGCTTGGCGATCGGCTCGGCGGCGCCGCCCTGCGGCTTCACGTCGTCGGCCGGCTTGGCCGGGGGCTTCTGCGCGGGCGCCGCCTCGGGCGTCTCGCAGGTCGCGCCGGCGAGGGTCACCGTGCCCTCCACCTCCGCCACGTTCAGCTTGAGCGGGTTGACGGACACCTTCAGTTCGAGCGCCGAGGCAGCGGCCGTACGGGATGTGGTGTGCGTCTTCGAGAGGTCGAGCCGGACCTCACCCACACCCGGGACCTTCACCTCGGTGGTGCCGCCCGCCGAGAGGGTCACTTTCTTGCCGAGGACCGTGACGCCGCCCAGGACGTTCGACTCGGCGACGGGCCGCTTGCCCGTCTCGCAGACAGCCTTCGACGTGACCTGGCCGACCTCGATGAGCGAGAGCAGCGGCAGGCCCGGGATGTGGACCTTGGCGTGGGCGAGGTTGCTGTAGCCCTCCGCCTTGTGGTCGTCGACGGTGGCCTTCGCCGTGGCCACGTCCGCCCGCAGGACATTGAACGGCCGCCCCCGGTCGACGCCGTCCAGCTTGACGGTCAGGGCGGTCTTCTCGGCACTGGCGGGGGCCTGCACCTCGTTGAGCGTGGCCGTGAGCGGGACGTTCACGGTCTTGTTGAGCAGGGAGACATTCAGGTCGGTGCGCAGGACTACGGCGCTCGACCTGCCGCCGTGGCCGCCCGTCGCGTGCGCGGTGCCCGCGGTGGCGAGCAGCGCCGGTGCGACTGCCAGGGCCGTGGCGGCGGCCGACGCGGCGAGGCGGCGGCCGGGCGTGCGGAAGGTGGTGCTGGGCATGCTGATGGGACCCCCACGAGAGAAATGGAGCCGTCGGCCCCGCCCCCGCCATGGGGGACATCGCTGGGGCGCGCGCCGTCGGCCTCGATGGAGGGAATCTTTACGGACTGAGAGTGAACGGGCAGCAACCTGACGTGAGTTCACTCCAAAGTGAGGTTTCCGAGCTGGTCTTCGAATCTTTGGGCTCGACTGTTCGCCTGTGCCTCTGTTTTCCCTCTCCTGCCCCTCTGCTGTCACCCGGCCGGCCGGTGCGTGTCGAACGCGCCGGCCGGCCGCGCGGTCGCGCACGAGTGGTGTGCAACGAGCGGGCGGACCGCGGCGTCACGTTCCGTCAACCCGCGTCCGCCCGCGGCCGGTTCAGCCCACGACGCGGCCGCGCAGCACCACGCGCCGGGGCGAGGCGAGCACCCTGACGTCGGCGCGGGGGTCCGACTCGTAGACCACGAGGTCGGCCGAGGCGCCCTCCTCCAGGCCGGGGCGGCCGAGCCAGGCGCGGGCGCCCCACGCCGTCGCGGAGAGCGCGTCCACGGCCGGGAGCCCGGCCTTGACCAGTTCGGCGACCTCCCCGGCGACCAGGCCGTGCGCGAGCGAACCGCCGGCGTCGGTGCCGACGTAGACCGGCACCCCCGCGTCGTACGCCGCTCGCACGGTGTCGTAGCGGCGCTCGTACAGGCGGTTCAGATGGGCGGACCAGCGGGGGAACTTGCTCTCGCCGGCCGCGGCGATCTGCGGGAACGTGGCGATGTTGACGAGGGTCGGGACGATCGCGACGCCGCGCTCGGCGAACAGCGGGATGGTGTCCTCGGTGAGGCCCGTCGCGTGCTCGATGCAGTCGATGCCCGCCTCGACGAGGTCGCGCAGCGAGTCCTCGGCGAAGCAGTGGGCGGTGACGCGGGCGCCGAGCCGGTGCGCCTCCGCGATGGCGGCCTCGACCTCCTCGCGGGGCCAGCACGCGGTCAGGTCACCCGCGTCCCGGTCGATCCAGTCACCGACCAGCTTCACCCAGCCGTCGCCGCGCTTCGCCTCCCGCGCCACGTAGGCGACCAGCTCGGGCGGCTCGATCTCGTGGGCGTAGTTGCGGAGGTAGCGGCGGGTGCGGGCGATGTGCCGCCCGGCCCGGATGATCCTGGGCAGGTCCTCGCGGTCGTCGATCCAGCGGGTGTCCGAGGGGGAACCCGCGTCGCGGATCAGGAGCGTGCCGGCCTCGCGGTCGGTCAGGGCCTGCTTCTCGGCGACGTCGGCGGGCACAGGGCCGTGCGTGTCCAGGCCGACGTGGCAGTGCGCGTCGACGAGTCCGGGCATGGCCCACCCGTCGACGGTGGTGATGTCGAGCCCGGGGCCGGCCGGCCGGTCGTACGTCACCCGCCCGTCGACGACCCACAGCTCGTCCCGGACGTCGTCGGGCCCGACCAGGACCCGCCCCTTCACGTGCAGCACCGTGCGCTCACTCATGTCGGAAGCCTATGAGGCCGGTGGGTACGCTCGGAACGGCAGCCCGCCGTACGAACTCGTGAACGAAGATCACGGGCGACGTGAGCGAAGAGAGCGAAGAGAGCACGATCGTGACCCACCCTTTTCTTGACCTGGCCCCCCTGAGCGCCGAACACTTCGCCTCCGTCGAGCGGCGCGTGGCCGGGCTGCTCGACACCTCGCAGGACGTCGTGATCATGCAGGGCGAGGCGCTGCTGCCCCTGGAGGGCGCGATCCGCGGCACCGCACGCCCCGGCACCGTGGCCCTGAACATCATCACGGGCCCCTACGGCCAGACCTTCGGCGACTGGCTGCGGGACAGCGGGGCGACGGTGTACGACCTGGCGGTCCCCTTCCACACCGCCGTGACCGCCGAGCAGGTGCGCGACGCGCTCGCCGAGCACCCCGAGACCGACTTCGTCTCGCTCGTGCACGCCGAGGCCGCGACGGGCAACACGAACCCGGTGGCCGAGATCGGCGAGGTGGTGCGGGAACACGGCGCGCTCTTCTACCTGGACGCGGTCGCGTCGATCGCCGCCGAGCCGGTCCTTCCCGACGCCTGGGGCGTGGACCTGTGCGTGATCGGCGCGCAGAAGGCCATGGGCGGCCCGGCGGGCGTCTCCGCGGCGTCCGTCAGCGCGCGGGCGTGGGAGCGGATGGAGTCCAATCCGCAGGCGCCGCGCCGCTCCTACCTGTCGCTGCTCGACTGGAAGCACCGCTGGATCGACGGCGGGCGCAAGGCACTGCTGCACGCGCCGGCCCAGCTGGAGATGCTCGCCCTGGAGGCGTGCGTCGAGCGCATCGAGGCGGAGGGCCTCGACGCCCTGATGGCCCGTCACGCCGGTGCGGCCGCGGCCACGCGGGCGGGCGCGCTCGCGCTGGGCGGCGGCATCGAGCCGTACGTGTACGAGGCGCGGGACGCGGCGCCGGTGGCGACGACGCTGCGCGCCCCGGCGGGGATCGACGCCTCCGAGCTCGTCGCGCGGGCACTGGCGGTGGACCCGGTGCTGCCGCTGGTGGCCGGGGGCGGGGCGCTCGCCAAGGAGATGATCCGCGTCAACCACTACGGCCCACAGGCCACCCGGGGCGTCGTGCAGTCCTCGCTCGCGGCGCTCGGCGGTGCGCTCGCCGAGATGGAGGGGTCCGGCGCGCCGGTGGACCTGGAGGGCGCGCGCAGGGCCGTCGCCGCGGCCTGGGTGCAACCCCTGTAGTCCCGCGACTTCACAAAGTGAGGCGCCGCCCCTTCAATGGGGTGGCGCCTTCTTTTGTTTTCCGAGTCAATTCTAGCGAATTTCTCAGCACAGCTTCCCCTATTCTTCTGCCCGCTTTCCGGGGACGTAAACACTAAGATTTCAACAACGGGAAACGGCGTAATTCGGACGGGTCTCGCGCGGGTTTCGCTCTTGTGACGCACTCCACACCGAGGGTGATTTGCGCACTTCATCCCGCTTAAATCGACACAAACCGCCGAGATTTCGCGTGCGCGCCCCCACCCGCGCGATAACACAGAAGGGGCGTTTACGTAACCCCTGCTCGCGATGCAATCCCAGAAATTGCTCGGTAAATTGAATTCACATGACCGCGCAATTCCTGGAAATGCCCGAGAGCCTGCGGATCGACCGGCCCGAGGTGGCCGACGGAGCCGCAATCTGGCGCATCGCCCGCGACTCGAAGGTGCTCGACCTCAACTCCTCGTACAGCTACCTGCTGTGGTGCCGGGACTTCGCCGCCACGTCCGTCGTGGCGCGGGACTCCGCCGGCTCCGTCGCCGGGTTCATCACCGGATACATCCGGCCCGACAACCCACGCACCCTCGTGGTGTGGCAGGTGGCCGTCGACCATGCGCACCGGGGGCGCGGTCTGGCCGGGGCACTGCTCGACGGGCTCTGGGCGAAGGTCGTCGCCAACCGCGCGACGACCGTGCTCGAGACGACGATCTCGCCCGACAACACCGCCTCGCAGCGCCTGTTCGCCTCGTTCGCGCGCCGCAACGGCGCGGAGGTCGCGCAGACGGTGCTGTTCGACGCGGGCCTCTTCCCGGACGACGGGCACGAGCCCGAGGTGCTCCACCGCATCGGGCCGATCGTCTGACCCACGACCGGCCCTCCATGACTTCTCTGCACCGCAGGACCGCAGAGCGCACGACCTCTTCCACGCCACCCCCACCCCCATCTCCCAGGAGATTCGCTGTGACCATCACCCAGCCGGACCTGAGCGTCTTCGAGACCCTTGAGTCGGAGGTGCGCAGCTACTGCCGCGGTTGGCCCACCGTCTTCGACCGGGCGCAGGGCAGCCGCATGTTCGACGAGGACGGACACGAGTACCTCGACTTCTTCGCGGGCGCGGGATCGCTCAACTACGGGCACAACAACCCGGTCCTCAAACGCGCCCTGATCGACTACCTGGAGCGGGACGGCGTCACGCACGGGCTCGACATGTCGACGACGGCGAAGCGCGCCTTCCTGGAGTCCTTCCAGAACATCATCCTGCGCCCGCGTGACCTGCCGTACAAGGTCATGTTCCCGGGCCCGACGGGCACCAACGCCGTCGAGTCGGCGCTGAAGCTGGCCCGCAAGGTCAAGGGCCGTGAGTCGATCGTGTCGTTCACGAACGCCTTCCACGGCATGTCGCTCGGCTCCCTCGCCGTGACCGGCAACGCCTTCAAGCGGGCGGGCGCCGGCATCCCGCTGGTGCACGGCACCCCGATGCCGTTCGACAACTACCTGGACGGGCGGACGCCGGACTTCATCTGGTTCGAGCGCCTCCTGGAGGACCAGGGCTCCGGCCTCAACCAGCCCGCCGCCGTGATCGTCGAGACGGTGCAGGGCGAGGGCGGGATCAACGTCGCGCGCGCCGAGTGGCTGCGCAAGCTCGCCGACGTGTGCGAGCGCTGGGACATGCTGCTCATCGTCGACGACATCCAGATGGGCTGCGGGCGCACCGGCGCGTTCTTCTCCTTCGAGGAGGCGGGCATCACGCCGGACATCGTCACCGTGTCGAAGTCCATCAGCGGGTACGGGCTCCCCATGTCGCTGTGCCTGTTCAAGCCGGAGCTCGACGTGTGGGAGCCCGGCGAGCACAACGGCACGTTCCGCGGGAACAACCCGGCGTTCGTCACCGCCGCCGCGGCCCTGGAGACGTACTGGACCGACGGCGCCGCGATGGAGAAGCAGACGCTGCTGCGCGGCCAGCAGATCGAGGAGGTCCTGGCCGCGCTGCGCGAGGAGCACAGCGACGTGGTCAAGCAGTACCGGGGCCGCGGCCTGGTGTGGGGCATCGAGTTCCACGACACCGAGCGGGCGGGCGCCGTCGCGAAACGCGCCTTCGAGCTCGGCCTGCTCATCGAGACCTCCGGCCCGCAGGGCGAGGTCGTCAAGCTCCTCCCGGCGCTGACGATCACGCCCGAAGAGCTGGAAGAGGGGCTGCGCACGCTCACGAGGGCCGTGCGCGAGACAGCCTGACACCGCAACACACTGGAACAGAAAGGCAGCAACTCACCGTGATCGTCCGATCGTTCAAGGAGATCGAGGGCACCGACCGGCATGTGAAGGCCGCGTCGGGGACCTGGGAGAGCAAGCGCATCGTGCTCGCCAAGGAGAGGGTCGGCTTCTCGCTGCACGAGACCACGCTGTACGCGGGTACGGAGACCAGGATGTGGTACGCGAACCACATCGAGGCCGTGCTCTGCGTGGAGGGTGAGGCCGAGCTCACCAATGAGGAGACCGGTGAGAAGCACTGGATCGAGCCGGGCACGATGTACCTGCTCAACGGGCACGAGCACCACACGCTGCGGCCCAAGACCGACTTCCGGTGCGTCTGCGTCTTCAACCCGCCCGTGACCGGACGGGAGGACCATGACGAGAACGGTGTGTACCCGCTCCTGACCGAACCCGAGGAGGCCTGAGTTCCATGACCGGATCGACGAACACCCAGCCGACGGCCACCGATCTGTACCCGACCCGGGGCGCGTCCGAAGTGGCCACGCCCCGTGTCGACCCGGTTGTCTGGTCGGCGCCCGGCGCGCTGGGTCCGATCCGTCAGTCGGACCTGGAGTCGTTCGAACGGGACGGCTTCCTGGCGATCCCCGAGCTGATCGGGCCGGACGAGATCGGCGTCTACCAGGCGGAGTTGAACCGCCTGGTCTCGGATCCGGCGGTCAAGGCCGACGAGCGTTCCATCGTCGAGCCCACGTCGCAGGACGTGCGCTCCGTCTTCGAGGTCCACAGGATCAGCGAGGTGTTCGCGAACCTGGTGCACGACGAGCGGGTCGTGGGCCGGGCGCGGCAGATCCTCGGCTCGGACGTGTACGTCCACCAGTCACGGATCAACGTGAAGCCGGGTTTCGGGGCGAGTGGCTTCTACTGGCACTCCGACTTCGAGACCTGGCACGCGGAGGACGGCCTGCCGAACATGCGGACCGTGTCCGTCTCGATCGCGCTGACCGAGAACTACGACACCAACGGCGGCTTGATGATCATGCCGGGGTCGCACCGGACGTTCCTGGGCTGCGCGGGCGAGACGCCGCGGGACAACTACAAGAAGTCCCTTCAGATGCAGGACGCGGGCACGCCGTCGGACGAGGCGCTGACCAAGTTCGCCGACCGGCACGGCATCCGCCTGTTCACGGGCAGCGCGGGCTCCGCGACGTGGTTCGACTGCAACGCCATGCACGGCTCCGGGGACAACATCACCCCGTACCCGCGCTCGAACGTCTTCATCGTGTTCAACAGCGTGGAGAACGCTGCGGTGGAGCCGTTCGCGGCTCCGGTGCGGCGGCCCGAGTTCATCGGCGCACGGGACTTCACTCCGGTGAAGTGACCTTCGTACACGCGTAGTCGGGGCGGCTTCCTCTCGGGAGCCGCCCCGACTCGTGTGTCCGGGGAAGGTCAGACGGTCAGCGCCGGGTAGTCCGTGTAGCCCTTCGCGTCGCCGCCGAAGAACGTGGCGGGGTCCGGGGTGTTGTACGGGCCCCGCGTCCTCAGGCGGGCGGGCAGGTCGGGGTTGGCGAGGAACAGCGCGCCGAACGTGATGATGTCGGCGATGCCGTCCTCGATCACGGAGAGGTCGCCGTGCCCGGTGGGCCCGTCGCTGCGGACGTTGATGACGAAGGTGCCGGAGAACTGCTTGCGCAGCGCCAGGGTCAGCTCGCGGATGTCGGAGTTCTCAAGGACGTGCAGGTAGGAGATGCCGAGCGGCTCGATCTCCTTGACCAGCGCCGTGTACGTCGGCGCCGGGTCGCTCTCCTCGATGGAGTTGTACGGGTTCCCGGGCGAGATCCGCAGCCCGGTCCGCTCGGCACCGATCTCGGCGACGACGGCCTTGACGACCTCGACGGCGAAACGGATGCGGTTCTCCACGCTGCCGCCCCACTCGTCGTCACGCAGGTTGGTGTTGGGCGCGAGGAACTGGTGGATGAGGTAGCCGTTGGCGCCGTGCAGCTCGACGCCGTCGAAGCCGGCCTCGATCGCGTTGCGGGCGGCGGTGGCGTAGTCGGCGACGGTGGCGCGGATCTCGTCGCCGGTCAGCGCCCGCGGCGTGGTGAAGTCCTTCATGCCCTCGTGCGTGAATCCCTGGCCCGCAGGGGCGACCGGAGACGGGGCGACCGGGGTTTCCCCCTCGGGCAGCAGCACGGGGTGGCTGATCCGGCCCGCGTGCATGATCTGCGCGTAGATCGTGCCGCCCTTGGCGTGCACGGCGTCGGTGACCTTGCGCCAGGAGGCGATCTGCTCGTCACTGTGCAGGCCCGGGGTCCATGCGTAGCCCTGCCCGACGGCTGACGGCTGGATGCCCTCCGTGATGATCAGGCCGGCCGAGGCACGCTGCGCGTAGTACTCGGCGGTCAGGTCGGTGGCGGTGCCGCCCTCGCCGGCCCGGCTGCGGGTCATCGGGGCCATGGCGATGCGGTTGGCGAGCTGGATGCCGGAGAGGTCGATCGGGTCGAAAGCGGTGGTCATGGCTACTCCATCCAAGGGCGGCGAGGCAGTGCCGACCAATACGTGGTCGGCCAAGTAATCGAGCCGTGTGCCACTGTAACCCATTCATTGGCCGACCAAGGTAATCTCTCTGTGAAGAGCCCGAACCCCCGTGGAGAGACCGGACTCCACGGCGAGGACGGAACCGATCAGGAGTCGCCATGACGGACGAGCCACCTTGTAGTGAGCACCTGCCCGAGGCCGCCCGCTGCGGCCCCGTCAGCCATGCGCTCTCCCGCGTGGCGCGGCTGCACCGGATCACCGCGGGCAAGCTGCTGCGCGGGCTGGGCCTCTATCCGGGGCAGGAGTTCCTGATGATGCACCTGTGGGACAAGGGGCCCGTGCGTCAGTCGGAGCTCATCAAGGCGGTCGACCTGGACCCGTCCACGGTGACGAAGATGCTCCAGCGGCTCGAACAGGCCGGCCATGTACGCCGGTGCCCCGACCCGCGCGACCGACGGGCCGTGCTCGTGGAGACGACGGACGCCAGCTGCGGCCTGCTCGGCGACGTGCAGCACAAGTGGGGCGACCTGGAGGACCACACGCTGCGCGGCCTCGACAAGGAGGAGCGGACCGAACTCCTGCGGCTGCTCGCCAAGGTCGAGGCGAACCTGTGCACCGATCCGGCGAGCTGCCCGGAGGCGGAACCGGTCGACGGGTGATCCCGGCACAGCGGGCGGACCCGCTCCGGCCCCCGCTGCGGATGGGCGGCGGGGGCCGGAGGAGGGCCGACGGGTAGGCCTGCTCGGACCGATGTCTGAAGGGTTCAGCCCGCGAGCGCCTCAAGGAGTCGGTCGACGTCGGACTCCGTGTTGTACAGGTGGAAGGCCGCCCGCAGGTTGCCCGCGCGATCGGAGACCTCGATGCCGGCCCGGCTCAGCTCCGGCTGCCGTACGCCGAGCCCCGGGACGGAGACCACGGGCGAACCCGGCGCGGGCACGGGCGCGTGGCCGAGCGTGGCCAGGCCCGCGCGGAAACGGTCGGCGAGGGCCAGGTCATGGGCACGGATCGTGTCGACGCCGAGTTCCTCGACGAGCGCCAGGGAGTGCCGGGCGCCCGCGTACGAGAACAGGCTGGGGCTCTCGTCGAACCGCCGTGCCGAGTGCGCGAGCTCCTCCACGGGCCCGTAGCAGCTGTCCCACGGGCGCTCGCCCGCGACCCAGCCCGCGAAGACCGCGCTGAGCGAGCCCAGGTCCTCGGGGACGACGAAGAAGGTCACGCCGCGCGGGCACAGGAGCCACTTGAAGGCGACGGCGGACGTGAAGTCCTGCGCGTCCGCGTCGACGGGCAGCCAGCCCGCCGCCTGGGAGCAGTCGATGTAGGTGCGGGCGCCGTGGGCGCGGGCCGCCTCGCGGATCGCGGGCAGGTCGGCGACGCGTCCGTCCGCGGACTGGGCCGCGCTGACGGCGACCAGCGCCGTGCCCGGGCGCACGGCGTCGGCGATCCCCTCCAGGGGCGCGGTGCGGACCTTGAGGTCGCCGCGCACGTGGAAGGGGTTCACGGTCGAGCTGAAGTCGTCCTGCGCGGTGAGAACCTCGGCGCCCGACGGGAGCGAGGCGGCGATGAGCCCGGTGTAGACGGCGACCGAGGCGCCGGCCGCCACCCGGCCGGCCGGGACGCCGGCGATCCGGGCGAAGGCGGCGCGGGCGGCCTCGACGTCCGCGAACATGTCGGCGGGCCGGCCGGCCGCGACGGAGGCGACCGCGTCGCTCATGGCCGCCACCGCGCGGGACGGGAGCAGCCCGGTGCTCGCGGTGTTCAGATAGGTGGTGACGGGTGCGAACTCGGCGCGCACGAGCGCGTGGTCGAGAGTCTCCATGGGTCCACTGTGCCGCCTCGCCAACTATCGGTCCATTGCGAGTTGTTGAGCAGTACCCCTAAGCGTCTCTTATACGTGCCGCTCCCGCGGTCGAGTGCCGCCCCCGCGGTGTGCGTCAGTTCTGGGGGACCGCGCATCCGTCCGGGCCGCACGCCTCGGCGTCGCCGCTGTCGATGACCTGGAGCGGCGAACGGCTGTCCCACGCCTGCTCGAGCGCCTGGGCGAAGACCTCGGCGGGCTGGGCGCCGGAGACGCCGTACTTGCGGTCGAGGACGAAGAAGGGCACGCCGTTCGCGCCGAGCTCGGCGGCCTCGCGCTCGTCGGCGCGCACGTCGTCGGCGTACCGGGCGGGGTCGGCGAGGACCGCGCGGGCCTCGTCGGCGTCGAGTCCGGCCTCGGCGGCGAGGCCGATCAGGTACTCGTCGGCGTCGGCGAAGACGGACCGCTCCTCGGCGAAGTTCGCCCGGTACAGGAGGCCGATCAGCTCGTCCTGGCGGCCCCGCTCCTTCGCGAGGTGGAGGAGGCGGTGCATGTCGAAGGTGTTGCCGTGGTCGCGGCCCTCGGTGAGGTAGGCGAGGCCCTCGGAGGCGGCGTTCTCGCCGAGGTTGCGCTCGGCGGCCTGCGCCTGGTCCTCGGTCATGCCGTACTTCTGCGCGAGCATCGGGATGACGAGTCCACTGTCGCCCTTGGCGCGCGTCGGGTCGAGCTCGAAGGAGCGGTGGACCACCTCGACGCCGTCACGGTGCGGGAAGGCGGCCAGGGCCTTCTCGAAGCGGGCCTTGCCGACGTAGCACCAGGGGCAGGCTATGTCGGACCAGATCTCGACGCGCATGGGGGTCACTCCAGATTCGTACGGCGCAGGGGGTGCCCTGCGACCCCCTTCAACGCGCGCCTTCGGTGCCTCATTCCCCGGGCCGCGCGGTCAGGTGCAGCCGCATCCGCAGGTGGCTGCCGCCGCCGTCGCCGTATCCCTCGTCGGTCCAGCCCTGGCGGGCGTAGAACGCCTGGGCGCGCGTGTTGTCGCCGTGCACGTCGAGATACGCCTGCTCGACGCCGTCCGCGTGCCACTCCTCGACGCAGGCGGCGTGCAGCTCGGCGCCGACGCCGCGGCGCCAGAGGTCGGGGCTGACGTGGAACTGGAACAGCTTGACCACCTCCTTCGGCTCCCCGTCGGGCGTGCGGAAGGAGGCGAGGCCGGCGAGCGCGCCCTCCCGCACGGAGACCAGGACGTGCGAGCGGGGGCGGGTGATCGCCTCCACCCACACCTGCTCCCAGTCGGTGCCGTCGTCCGGCGGACCGTCGGGGTAGTACGTGGCGCGGGCGCGCAGGTGCAGGGCGGCGATGGCCGGGGCGTCGGCGGGGACGGCTGTTCTGATCACGCCGGGAAAGACGTCCCCTCCGGCTCCCGGGTTCCCGCACCCCCGGTTCTCCTGGGTGTCAGGAACCGTCGCGCAGACCCTGCGGCCAGTTCGGGCGGAACTCGATGTCCTCGTACGTGACGACGCAGCCGTCGCCGACCGGGGCCTGCGCCATGAAACCGACCAGAGCCGCGCCCGCGGACTCCTCGTCGCCCAGCGAGAAGATCCGGACGAAGGTCCACTTCTCGCCGTCCGGCGAGGCGTGGAAGGCGAACGCCGAACCGGTGCGGCTGATGCGCAGCCACACCGTGCTGCCGCCCACGACGAACGCGTTCGCGTCGTCGGAGCGGCCGCGCGTGACGACGGTGCACACGGTCGGCTCGTCGGGCGAGCGCTCCAGGCACAGCTTGGCCCACTCGCGCTCGCCGACGTGCAGATAGAGCACGCCCGCGTCGAAGGCGGCGGTGAAGCCGACCGTGACCCGGGCGAGCAGCTGGAAGTCGCCCTTCGGCGCCCCGAGCAGGCGGGGCGCGTCGGACGCCGGGTCCAGGGCCGTGCCGGTGGGCGGCACGAAGCGGTCCTGGCGGGGTCCGGCCCAGCCGGTGAGGGCCCCGTCCTCGTACGACCAGTGCCCGTCGGGGCCGTAGGTGCGCAGCGGGAACGGGAGTTCGGGGAGTTCGATGTCCATCGGGTCAGTTTTCCAGGTGACGAGCGGCGGGCGGGTTCAGAGTTCCTGACGGCCTTCGTAGCGGCGCGGCAGGCCCAGCGGGTTGTCGTCGCGCAGCTCCGGCGGCAGGAGCGCCTCGGGGGTGTTCTGGTACGCGACCGGGCGCAGCCAGCGCTCGACGGCGGTGCCGCCCACGGACGTCGAGGTGGACGTCGTGGCCGGGTACGGGCCGCCGTGGTGCTGGGCGGGGGCGACGGCGACACCGGTGGGCCAGCCGTTGACCAGGACGCGGCCCGCGAGCGGGGTGAGCTCGGCGAGGATCTCGGCGCCGCGGCCCTGGCCCGCGGCCTCGCCCTCGGACAGGTGGACGGTGGCCGAGAGGTTGCCGGGCAGCCGCGAGAGCACGGAGGTGACCTCGGCGTCGTCCTCGTAGCGGGCGACGACCGTGACCGGCCCGAAGCACTCCTCCAGGAGGAGGTCGTGGTCGCCGCCGTCAGTGGCCAGGCGCTGGGCGGGGACGGTGAGGAAGCCGGGGCTGACGGTGTGCTCGCTGCCCGCGCCCGGGGTCACGGGGGCGTCCACGTCGGGGAGCTCCGCGCGCTCGGCGACGCCCGCGACGAAGTTGTCGCGCATGCGGTGGTCGAGGAGCACGCCCGCGCCGGTGTCGCTGACGGCGTCGGTGAGGGACTTGACGAGGCGGTCGCCGTCGGCGCCGGCGGGCGTGAGGACGAGGCCGGGCTTCACGCAGAACTGGCCGACGCCGAGCGTCATCGAGCCCGCGAGCCCGGCGCCGATCTGCTCGGCGCGCTCGGCCGCGGCCTCGGCCGTGACGACCACGGGGTTGAGGGAGCCGAGTTCGCCGTGGAAGGGGATCGGCACGGGGCGGGCGGCCGCCGCGTCGAAGAGGGCGCGTCCGCCCCGTACGGAGCCGGTGAATCCGGCGGCCGAGACCAGCGGGTGCTTGACGAGCTCGACGCCCGCCTCGAACCCGTGGACCAGACCGAGGACGCCCTCCGGGATGCCGTGCTGGGCGGCGGCCCTGCGCAGCACGGAGGCGACCAGTTCGGAGGTGGCGGGGTGGTCGGGGTGGGCCTTGACGACGACGGGACAGCCCGCGGCGAGCGCGCTCGCGGTGTCGCCGCCGGGTACCGAGAAGGCGAACGGGAAGTTCGACGCCGAGTAGACGGCGACGACGCCCAGCGGCACCTTGTAGCGGCGCAGGTCCGGGATCGGCGGGGTCGCCGAGTCGTCGGGGTGGTCGATGACGATGCCCAGGAAGGCGCCCTCGTCGACGATGTCCGCGAAGGCGCGCAACTGGTAGCTGGTGCGGGCGAGTTCACCGGTGAGGCGGACGGGACCGAGCGCGGTCTCCGCGTCCGCGGCCTCCACCAGGTGGTCCTTGGAGGCGTCGAGGAGCTCGGCGGCGCTGCGCAGGAAGGCGGCGCGCACGGTGCGGTCCGCGAGGGCACCCGTGGCGGCGTGCGCGGCGCGCACCGCCTGGTCCACCTCTTCGGCTGTGGCTTCCACCGCAACCTGCTCCCGCTGCTTCCCGGTTCGGGGGTCGACACTCCAGACTGGTGCTGCTGCCACCGAGGTTCCTCCCAGATCTGTGCCGCTCACCTGACGACGAACAGCAGCTGTTCGATATGCTGAACGCTGTCCCTGATGATGAATACGCTACGGACTCAGGACACTAATTCTCGTCGAACGAAGGGGTCAAGGGAATGTCGGCAGGTGAGACGGGCGGCGGGGCGCAGGTCAAGTCCGCGGTACGGACCGTGGAATTGCTCGAATACTTCGCGGGCCGGCCCGGAATGCACTCCCTGGCGGCCGTCCAGGAAGCGGTCGGCTACCCCAAGTCCAGCCTCTACATGCTCCTTCGCACGCTCGTCGAACTCGGCTGGGTGGAGACGGACGCGACGGGCACGCGGTACGGCATCGGCGTACGCGCCCTGCTCGTCGGTACGTCGTACATCGACGGCGACGAGGTGGTGGCCGCCGCCCGCCCCACCCTCGACCGGCTCTCCGACGACACCACGGAGACGATCCACCTGGCGCGCCTCGACGGCACGAACGTCGTCTATCTGGCCACGCGCCAGTCGCAGCACTATCTGCGGCCCTTCACCCGCGTCGGCCGGCGGCTGCCCGCGCACTCCACGTCCCTCGGCAAGGCGCTCCTCGCGACCCACACCGACGAGCAGGTCCGCAAGATGCTCCCCGAGACGCTCCCGGCGCTCACCGAGCACACCATCACCGACCGCGAGAAGCTCATCGAGGAGCTGCACGCGGTGCGCGAGCAGGGCATCGCGGTGGACCGCGAGGAGAACACGCTGGGCCTTCGCTGCTTCGGCGTCGCGATCCCGTACCGCACGCCGGCGCGCGACGCGATCAGCTGCTCGGTGCCGGTGGCGCGCCTGACCCCCGCGCACGAGCAGATGGTGAAGGACGCGCTGTTCGACGCCCGCGACCGGCTGACCCTGGCCACGCGCAGGCTCTGACGCGCAGGCCCACCGAGGGGCGGCCCCGCCTCCCCCGCGCGGCGGAGGCGGATCGCCTGCCGGCAGGACGTGTGGCGGGGACCGGGGCGGGAGCGTGGAGTCATGACGCACACACTCGCCTCCGCTCCCCGTACCGCCCCCGGCTCCGCGCCCCGCACCGACCGGCTCCGCCGCGTGCTGCGGGCGGTCGCCGTCGTGTCCTGTCTGCCCTATCTGGCCATCAAGGCCGCCTGGATCGCGGGCAGCCACCTCGGGATCCCCGACGGCAGCTCCCTCCTCGACCACCGCGCGTCGATGATCGTGGCCAACAGCCTCAGCCTGCTGCTCGACAGCGCCGTGATCGTCCTCGCGCTGCTGCTGACCCGGCCGTGGGGGCGGCGCGTCCCGGCCTGGCTCCTCGTGTTCCCGATGTGGGTGGCGACCGGGCTCCTCACCCCGATCATGACCGGGTACCCGCTCCAGCTGCTGGTCAGGGCGTTCGGCGGCTCCGTGAACCGCGGCGGGTCCAAGGGTGAACCCTTCCTCGACGAGTGGGTGTTCGGGGTCGTCTACAGCGGCTTCATCCTCCAAGGGCTCACCCTCGGCACCCTGTTCGCCCTGTACGCGCGTGACCGCTGGGGCCACACGTGGCGCGGCCCGGTCCGGGAGCTGACGCCTCCCCCGGCCGACGCCGCCCGGCGGGCCCTGGCACTCTCCGCCGCGCTGCTCGCCCTGTTCCCCCTGACCCTGCACGCGCTGTGGGCGTGCGGCGCGACCACGGGCCTCAACTCCGCCCGGATCGCGGACCGTTCAAGTGACTTCTACGTCCTCGAGGCGACGGACGTGGCGTTCCTGGCCGCCGCCGCGCTCGGCGTACTGTCCCTCGCCTTCCGGCGCGGCGGCGGCCTGCCGGTGAAGCTGCCGCTGACCCTCGCGTGGCTCGGCTCCGGGGCCGTGGCCTGCTGGGGCGGCTGGCTCGCGCTCGCCTCCCTCACCGCCGTCGACGACATCACCCGGCGGCCGACACCGGTCATGAACCTCACCTACGCTGTCCAGATGATCGTCGGGATCCTGGCCGTCGCCGTCGGCGTCCGCTTCCTCGCGGACCGCGCGGAGCGACGTACGGCGTCATGAGGGGTTTCTGGAACCCCCTGTTCGGGCGGCGGGCGCGCCGGCGGTGGATCCATCTGATCCTCGGCGGCGCACTCGCCATGCCGTACGTCCTGGTGGGTTCGGTCGTCATCGGGTCGCTCACCGGCGTGAGCGACGTCTTCACCTCGCTGAGGCTCCAACTCGGCTCCTTCGCCGTGGGATTGCCACTGGCCGCGGTCACCGCGCTGTTCCCGCTGACCCGGCCGATCTCGGTGGCAGCGGTGCGTGCGCTGTGCGGGGTACCGGCCGACGCGCTCGCCGACGGGCCGCCCCGAAGCCGCGCCGCACGGGGGCGGACCGTCGCCTGGTTCACGCTGCACCTCGGGTTCGGCGGGGTGCTCAGTGGGATGACCCTCGCGCTGCCCCCGTTCGCGGTGACGCTGATGGTGCTTCCCCTGTTCGTCGGGCTACGCGACTCGGCCCTCGCGCTGCCCGAAGTCCTGCACCAAGCCTGGGCGTTGGCGCTCGCCCCCGTCGCGGGCGCGGCGATGCTCGTGGCGCTCGCGGGATGCGCCGCGGTGGCCGGCGCCCTCCTGGCGCGATGGGCGCCGGTGCTCCTCGGGCCGACCCCGGCGGACCGGCTCGCCGTGGCCGAACGCCGCGCCGCCGACCTCGCCGTACGCAACCGGCTCGCGCGCGAGCTGCACGACTCGGTGGGCCACGCCCTGAGCGCCGTCACCCTCCAGGCGAGCGCGGCCCGCCGCGTCCTCGACCACGACCCGGAGTTCGTCCGTGAGGCCCTCGCGGCGATCGAGGACACCACGCGGCGCACGGTGGGCGAACTCGACGCCGTACTGGGCGTGTTGCGGGAGGCGGGCGACCCCGCGTCCACGACGCCCGCGCCGACCCTCGCCGCCGACCTGGACGGCCTGCTGAGCCGCACGCGGGCCGGCGGCCTGCGCGTACGGACGGATGTCGTGGCCCTCGACCCGGCCGCGCTGCCGCCGCTGGTGTCCCGCGAGGCGTACCGGATCGTGCAGGAGGTGCTCAGCAATGCCCTGCGGCACGCGGGCACGTCCCTCACGCTGCGTCTCGCGCGCGACGTCGACGACCTGCTGATCACCGCCGAGAACCCGCTGCCGCCGCACCCGCCGCGCGCCCGCCCCGGCGGTGGCCACGGGCTGCGCGGCATCGCGGACCGGGCCCGGCTGCTGGGCGGCACCACTGAGGCGGGCCCCGACGGCGGGTCCTGGCGCGTGTCCGTACGGCTGCCCCTGAAGGCGAGCGCATGACAGGAGAGGAACCTCCCCATGACCACGATCCGCGTCGTCCTCGCCGACGACGAGCGCATGGTGCGCACCGCCCTGCGCGCCATCCTGTCCGCCGAGGACGGCATCGAGGTCGTCGGCGAGGCCGCGACCGGCGCCGAGGCGGTGTCCGTGGTGCGCGAGCTGGCGCCCGACGTGGTCCTCATGGACGTCCGGATGCCGGAGATCGACGGCATCCGCGCCACGGAACAGATCTTCGGGTCGACGTCCACGCCCCCGCGCATCCTCGTGGTCACCACCTTCGAGAACGACGCGTACGTGTACGAGGCGCTGCGCGCCGGGGCCGCGGGGTTCCTCCTCAAGCGCGCCGAGGCGGACGCGCTCGTGCAGGCGGTGCGCCTCGTCGCACACACCGACTCCCTGCTGTTCCCCGCGGCCGTGCGCGCCCTCGCCGCGGAGTACGGGCGCGCCGAGCCCGCGGCGGCCGCGTGGGTGGCGCGGCTCACGGGCCGCGAGAGCGAGGTGCTGCGGCACATGGCGGCGGGCCTGACCAACGCGGAGATCGCGCGGCGGATGGGGGTGGGCCCCGCCACGGTGAAGACGCATGTGGCGGCGGTCCTCGCGAAGACCGGGGCCCGGGACCGTACACAGGCGGTGATCGCGGCGTACGAGGGCGGCTTCATGAAGGCGTGAGCCTCATCGCGAGGGGCGCCTCTCGCCGGGGGTGACGAGGATCTCTTGATGAGGATTCACTGAGAAACCGGGCCGGAACGGAACGATTCGCTCTCCTCCGCTCGTCTTCTGTGCGGGATGAACAAGACGATCAGACGCGCCTCGGTCTTCTGTCTGCTCCTCGTGCTCGCTCTGCTGGTGAGGGCGACGTGGGTGCAGTTCTACGACGGCCGGGCCCTCGCGGACAACAAGAACAACCGGCGGAACGTGATGGAGCAGTACGCGTATCCCCTGGGCGACATCATCGTGGGCGGCGAGGCGGTCACCGGTTCGAAGAGAACGGGCGACGGCAGCGACCTCGCGTACAAGCGCACGTACAAGGACGGCGATCTCTATGCGGGTGTGACGGGCTTCAGCTCGCAGGTGTACGGCCAGACGCAGCTCGAGGGCATCTACCAGGACATCCTCGACGGGACGGACACCCGGCTCAAGAACCCCGTCGACGCGGTCACCGGCAAGCACACCGAGCCGGGTGACGTGGTCACGACCATCGACCCGTCGGTGCAGAAGGCCGCGTACCGCGCGCTCGGCGACAAGAAGGGCGCGGCCGTCGCGATCGACCCGAAGACCGGGAAGGTGCTCGGTCTCGTCTCGACGCCCTCGTTCGACCCGTCGAAGATCAGCGGCTCGGACTCGTCCACGGACGGCAAGGCGTGGACGGCGTTGTCGAAGGACAAGGACCAGCCGACGCTGAACCGCGCGATCAAGCAGGCGCTGCCGCCCGGGTCCACGTTCAAGCTGGTCGTCGCGGCGGCCGCGCTGGAGGACGGGCTCTACTCGTCGGTGGACGCGAAGACCGACAGCCCGAATCCGTTCCGCCTGCCGGGCACGAGCACCGACCTGAAGAACGAGAGCGCGTCCGCGCCCTGCGAGGACGCCTCGATCCGTACGGCGCTGCAGTACTCCTGCAACAACGTCTTCGGGAAGATCGCCGTCGACCTGGGCCAGGACAAGGTCAGGGCGATGGCCGAGAAGTTCGGCTTCAACGACGCCGAGCAGGACATGCCGGTCCGGGCCTCGCAGAGCGTGTACCCGAAGGACATGGACAAGGCGCAGACGGGCCTGTCGGGCATCGGGCAGTTCGACGTGACGGCGACACCGCTGCAGATGGCGATGGTCTCGGCGACGATCGCCAACGGTGGCCGGCAGGCATCCCCGCACATGGTCTCGCAGGTCACGGACGCCGACGGCAACGCGATCAAGAGCTTCGCCGACGGCGACGACACGCGCGTGGTCAGCTCGTCCACGGCCTCGCAGCTCCAGTCGGCGATGCAGACGGTCGTGGAACAGGGCACCGGTACGAACGCGCAGATCGCGGGCGCGACGGTGGGCGGCAAGACGGGCACGGCCCAGCACGGCGAGAACAACAGCAAGACGCCGTACGCCTGGTTCACGTCGTACGCGAAGGACGACTCCACCGGCAAGGAGGTCGCGGTGGCGGTCGTGGTGGAGCAGTCGGACGCGGCCCGCTCGGAGGTGAGCGGCAACGGTCTGGCGGCGCCGATCGCGAAGGCGATGATGTCGGCGGCGCTCAAGGGCTAGACGGGCCCGGCGGTGGGCCGGAACCGGTGTTCCTGCCCACCGCTCATGCCGGCCGGCGGCGCCGGGCTCGTACCACCCAGGTCGTCACCAGTGGCGCCGTCGCTCCCACCGGCAGGCCCACCGCGAGACCGACGCCGAATCCCGTGCCGGTGCTCACCGCCACCACGACAGCGGCGACGAGGAGCAGGGCGCCGCCCATGAGTACGTAGCCGCGCCGGCGCCCCGGGAACGTGGGGCGCCGCGCGACCGGCGGCGGTTCGGGCGGCACGGGCGCCGGGCCGGCGCCGCCCGACTTCTCACGCTTGAACCACGCGTACACGACCCAGCTGCCGCACGGCTCCCAGCCGTCGCGCGCGAGCCGCTCGCCGGGGCCACCGCCCCCGGTGATCAGCTCGCGCCGGTACTCCCAGCGCCGCGGCCGCTCCGGGTCGCGGTGGCTGACGAAGCGGCCGAGCGGGTCGACCCGCTCGACCTCCCAGCCCTCGTCGCCGAAGCGGTTCAGAAGGGGCTCGTCGGCATACGTGTCGGCGAGCCATCGCCAGGTCTCCAGGTGCTCGTCGGCTGCGGACGCCCCGGACGGGGCGAGGCGCTGCGCGAACGCGTCGACCGGACCGAACGCGTCCTGCGGGTCCGCTCCCCCGGCCTGCGCCAGATACGCCGCGAGATCGGCGACCGTGGCGGCGACATGGTCCGGCGGAAGCCCGTGCGCCTCGCGCAGCAGCTCCGCGAGGCGGTCGAGATAGCCGGTCATCGCACCACGGTAGATCACCGGGTCACGGCTACCTGACGCCGAGCAGTTGCTCCAAGGGGTCGATCGCGAAGTACACGAGGAAGAGGGCGGAGGCGCCCCAGAGCAGCCAGTGCACCTCACGCGCCTTGCCGACGACGGTCTTGATGACGACGTACGCGAGGAAGCCGACGCCGATGCCGTTCGTGATCGAGTACGTGAACGGCATCACGGCGATGGTCAGGAACGCCGGCACCGCGATGTCGTAACGGTCCCAGTCGATGTACTTGACCTGCGTCATCATCAGGAAGCCGACCGCGACGAGGGCGGGCGCCGCGGCCTGGAGCGGCACGATGGTCAGGAGCGGGGACAGGAAGAGGGCGAGCGCGAAGAGGCCTCCCGTGACGAGGTTGGCGCATCCGGTGCGGGCGCCCTCGCCGACACCGGCCGCGGACTCGATGTAGGTGGTCGAGGAGGAGGCGGAGGCCGCGCCGCCCGCGACGGCGGCGGCGCCGTCGATGAGCAACACCCGCCCCAGCTTGGGCACTTGACCCTTCTCGTCCAGCAGCCCGGCTTCGGCGGTGATACCCACCACCGTGCCCATCGTGTCGAAGAAGTCGGACAGGATGAGGGTGAAGACGAGCAGGATCACGGTGAGCGCGCCGGTTCTGCCGAACGCGCCGAAGAGGCTGAAGTCGCCGAGCAGCCCGAAGTCGGGCGCGGCGAACACGTCGTCCGGGATCTCGGGCGTGGTCAGTCCCCAACTCTTCACATCGGCGACGGAGTTGATGATGACGGACACGACCGTCATCACGACGATGCTGATGAGGATGGCGCCCTTCACCTTGCGCGCGAGCAGGCCGATGGTCAGCAGCACGCCGAGACAGAAGACGAGGACGGGCCAGCCGGAGAGGGTGCCCGTGCCGCCGAGCTGCACCGGCACCGTGGACTGCGCGATGTCCGGGATCCGGGTCACGAACCCGGCGTCGACGAAGCCGATGAAGGCGATGAACAGTCCGATGCCGACGCTGATGGCCTGTTTCAGCGGCTGGGGTATCGCGCGCATGACGGCCTCGCGCAGCCCGGTGACGACGAGGACGCAGATCAGCAGGCCCTCCAGGACGATGAGCCCCATCGCGTCCGGCCAGCTCATCAGCGGGGCTATCTGGAAGGCGACGACGGCGTTGAGGCCGAGGCCCGCCGCGAGGGCGAGCGGCAGATTGCCGCCGACGCCCATGATGACGGTCATCACGGCGGCCACGAGGGCGGTGGCGGTGACGAGTTCGGCCCCGTCGAGCTGGTGCCCGAACTTGTCCTTCGCGCTGCCCAGGATGATCGGGTTCAGGACGAGGATGTAGGCCATGGTGAAGAACGTGGCGAATCCGCCGCGCACTTCGCGGGAGTACGTGGATCCACGCGCGGTGATACGGAAGTAACGGTCCAACGGGGCGAGCATGACGGGCTCCTCGGGTCAGCCGTGCCAAGTGGTGGCTGGATTGTTCCCCCGAGGAGCCCGTTTCAGGTTTTCGCGGTGTTACGGAATGCGGGTGCGGGTCGGTGTGCTCACTCGACGAAGTACGTCGGGTTCGGGAACTTGTAGGTCCGGTCGGCGTAACCGCCCTCGAGGTCCGAGTACTGGTCGCCGAAATTGGCGACGACGTCGTAGCCGAGGGACTCGATGTGCTTGCGGGTACCGGACTTGTACTGCACGGTGGTGCAGTTCCAGGCGCTCGCGGTGGCGCAACCGCTCAGGTAGGCGGGCGGGTTGGCCTTGTCCTTGAGGAACATGTGGGCGGCGTCGAGGTTGACGTCGATGCCGACCTTCTTGAGGTTCTCCACGGCGGACGCGCGCTGTGCCTCGCCCAGACCGGAGTTGTAGAAGACCTCGACGCCCTTCTTCTGCGCGTACGCGATGAGGTCGGGCGTCCCGAACACGGCGGGCCGGTTCGCCTTGGCGACGTACTCCTTCCAAGTGGCGTCGTTGTAGACGTAGTTGGTCTTCTTCTCGTAGTCGAGGCTGAGGAGAAGGGTGTCGTCGATGTCGAAGACGACGGCGGGCTTGTGGCCCTTGTGGTGGTGCCCGGCGGCAGCCTTGGCGATCTGCTTCTTCGCACCCGCCTCGATGCGACCGAGGTCCTGGGCGTACTGGCTGGACGGGGACGCCTGGTAGACACCGTCCGCGTCGAGGGCGGTGCCGTAGTAGGAGTCGATCTCCTTGACGAGCTGCCCGATGTTCTTGGGCTCGGCGGTGGTGTGCGCGGACTCTCCACCGGCGTTCGCGACACCGGTCCCGTAGAGGGCGGCACCGGCGAGGGCACAGGATGCGGCGGCAACGGCCGCGATACGTAGGGGCTTCTGCATGACACGCTTTCTACGCGCGTCACACCGCCGGACGCGAGGCCCTTTGCACGATCGATATCTGATCCACGGCCGAACCCGCGGCCACCGGGCCCGGGCCCCCGCCCACTGACCGGCACATGATCAACCCATGACCTCCCCTTGACCCGCCTCCCCTATGGTCATGGACCGCACTCGCGAACGACGGGGGCAGTTGCAGCCCGACACCCTCCGGTCGGTGGTTCTCGTGACGGCCGAGTCGTCCAGGACCAGCGAGACCAATCGATCGACGGAAAAGGCAATGACCGCAGCTCTCACCCTCGCCGCCGGGACCCACTCACCCTCACTCGTGTTTCTTGTCGTCTTCGCCCTCGGTGGCCTCGTCATCCTCTGGTGCGGGGTGAGTTGGGCGTTCGACGTGCGCGGGATCACCACCCGTCGGTCCGAGCGGATTCGGCGGAAGAACGCGGACGCCTGGGCGGCGACGGGGCGGCTCGACGCTTCACCCACCGTTTTCGCCACGCCCGGGTACCTGCGGTTCCTGGGCGCTCTCATGGCGTTCGCCGGGCTCGTCCTGCTGATCGTCTCGTACGCCCTCTGGCACCTGAACTGATCTGTCGTCAGGCAGTCGGCTTCCAGCCCGGGTCCCTGCCGCTCAGGCCCACCGACCGGTCGAGCAGGGGCGCGGAGTCCGCCACCTTGACCACCGGGCCGAAGATGTCGGGGCGCGGTCCCTCGGCGGACTGGAGCAGGAAGGCGTGGGCCGCACGCAGGGCGCCCTCGTCGGGGGCGTAATCCTGACCCGTCGCCTTCGCCAGGTCCCAGGCGTGCACGACGAGTTCGTCCAGGGCCACGAGCGCCGCCACCGCTGCGGGCAGGTCGACCCCGCCCGCCCGGGTCATCCCCTGCCAGGCCTCCGGGTCGCGCCAGGTCTCGGCGAGTTCGTCGAGCGCCTTGGCCAGCGCCTCGCGCCAGCCTTCCGTGATGTCGGGCAGGGACGCCGTGGGGCTCGTGTCCGTCGTCGGCCCCAGGTTCTTGCGTCCGGCGTCGCCGAAGGCGACGGTCAGGCCGAGGATGTGCCCGAGCAGGTTGCGCACCACGTACTCCGGGCACGGGGTCGCCAGGTCCAGCTGGTCCTCGCCCACTCCGTCCGCGAGGCGCGCCACGATCCGCGTCTGCGGGCCGAAGTCCACCATCTGCTGCGCCGTCTGGTCGGTCGTGTCGGTCATGCCGGCTCCTTGTTCCCCTCAATGTCAGGGCTCGCGTCGCGTACTTACCTGTAGACCCCGGCACCGCCCGGAACTCATCGCCGTATCCGCATACGGCATCCTCCCGATTCCGCGCCGGGGCCCTTAGGGCCACGATGACCTGGCATGACGTCCACTTCTACCGCCGCTCGGGGCGGTTTCCGGCTCCTCCTGGCCGGCATCGTCGTCTCCGGGTTCGGGACCTCCGCCATGTGGCTGGCCGCCGGGATCTGGGTGAAGGATCTGACCGGCTCGGACAGCCTCGCCGCGCTGTGCGCCTTCGCGCTGTGGGCGCCCGCGCTCGCCGGGCCCCTGCTCGGCACGGTCGCCGACCGCACCCGGCGACGGCCGCTCCTCGTCGCCACGAATCTGGGCCTCGGGCTGCTGCTCCTGTCGCTGCTCGCCGTCGACTCCGCCGGGAGTCTGTGGATCCTGTTCGCGGTCCTCGTGGCGTACGGGGCGTGCGGCGTCGTCACCGACGCGGCCGAGGCCGCCCTCGTACCGGCCGTCGTCGGCAAGGAGTCGCTCGGTGACTTCAACGGGCTGCGGATGACGGCCAACGAGGGCATGAAACTGGTCGCACCGCTCGCGGGGGCGGGCCTCTTCGCGGTGTACGGGGGCGCGGGCGTGGCCCTGCTCGACGCCGCGACCTTCGCCGCCGCGGCCGGGCTGTACACGCGTCTGCGGGTCGAGGAGTCCGCGCCCGCCCGCCGGACCGCGGGTGTGTGGACCCGCACCGCGGAGGGCGTGCGCGCGCTGTGGCGGCAGGAGCGGCTGCGCCCCCTCGTCCTGGCCGCCGCGGCCACCATGGTCCTGGCGGGCCTGAACGGCGCCGCGCTCTACGCGGTCGTCGACGGCGGCCTCGGCCGCTCCCCCTCGTACGCGGGCGTCCTGTACGCCGTGCAGGGCGCCGGTTCGGTCGCGGCCGGGCTCACCGCGGGAGCGCTGCTGCGGCGGCTCGGCGAGCGCCGGTTCGCGGCGGCGGGCATCGCCCTGTTCGCAGCCGGCGCGGGCCTGCGCGCACTCCCGTACGACGCCGTGGCGCTCGGGTGCAGCGCCGCGATCGGGACGGGCCTGCCGTGCGTCCTGATCGCGGCGCTCACGGCGGTCCAGCGCGAGATCCCGGACGCGCTCGTCGGCCGCGCCGTGGCGACCGCGAACACTCTGATGTTCGCGCCGAACGCGGTGGCCCTCGCGATGGGCGCGGGCCTCATCGCGGTCGTGGACCACCGCGTCCTGCTGGCGCTGCTCGGCGCGGCCGGACTCGCGCTCGCGTGCGCTACTGCACGCCGGCCCAGCGCTTGACGGTGGCGACGGCCTTGGCCTGTTCGTCGGCGGGCAGCTTGGCGATGGACGCGCCATGGTTGGAGCCGGGCACGACGTAGCGGTACGAGTCGTGCCTGCTCGGGGTGAACTTCTCGGCGCTCCACGGGTCGTTCTGCCCGTACACGAACATCATCCGCTCGCCGCGCGTCCTGACCCACTTGTCGACGCCGGAGATCGCGGAGCCGTCGTAGGTGCCGCGCATCGCGGCGGGCAGGACCGAGTTGGGCTGGTAGATGTCCGGGTAGTGGCGGACGTCCTTGAGGTGCTTGAACTTGAGGTCGGCCCAGCCGAGTTGGGTGGCGGCCTGCCGGTAGTAGGGCCCGGTGCCGTTCGTGCCGAGGGTCTCGTCCTGGTAGACGCTGAAGCCGTGCCCCTTCGACCAGGTGTAGAGCTCGTCGTCGGTGGCCTTCTTGGCGTCGGGCACGGTCGGGCAGTCGTCGATCGTGCCGCTCTGCCAGAAGTTCCACACCTGGTCGAGCACGGCGAACTCGTAGGCCCTGTCGGTGGTCCCGAGGGTCTCCTCGAACGTGTCACCGGCCGCCGCCGCGTCGGCCTCGAACTTGGGGATGAGGCCGTCGCGGCGCACCAGCATCTCTCGCTGCACGGCGTTCAGGGCGGCGCGGCACTCGGGCGTGCCGACCGTCCTGAAGAAGTTCTCGTAGCCGCTGTCGTCCTCGTTGTCGGCGTCGTTCGGGGCGACGAACGCGACGACGGCGTCGAGGTCCTTCGGGTAGAAGCGCTCGTGGAATGTGGCGGTCATGCCGCCCTTGCTGCCGCCCGTGCCGAGCCACTTGCCCTTCTCGATGGTGCGCAGGGCCTGGGTGACGCGGTGCTCGTCACTGGCCTCCTGCCAGACCGTGAGCTTGGACCAGTCGTCGCCCGCAGCGCCCTTGGGGCGGGACTCGGCGAAGTAGCGGTGCTCGATGGAGACCTGGTTGGCGTCGAGCAGCTTGGTGATCTCGCGGGTGCTGGAGGAGAGCGTGTAGCCCCCGGTGTAGAAGACGGTCGGCTTGGCGGCCGCCTTGTGCCACAGCGTGAGGCGCTGCGTGAACGTGCCGGCCTTCGGGTTGCTGTGGTCGACCGGCTGCGCGTACGTGAGCGTGTAGAAGGGGTAGCCCTCCTTGTCGGTCACCGAGACGACCGTCATGCCCGGGATGGCCGCCAACTCGGCCTGAATGTCTTCCTGTTGGACGGCGGCACCGACCACGTCCCCCTGCACCGCCGCCGCGGGCACCGTCCCGCCGAGCACCGCCGCGCCCGCCATCACCCCCGCGCACAGCAGCGCGGCTGCCCCCTGACTCCGAACCTGTCTGCGACCCTGGCCCCGCCCCTGGTTACGCACGCGCACCTCGTGTCCCCTCCGTAGGAAGCGTCGATTGTGGTGCGCGGATGGTAACCGCTTTCAGCCGAGGTCCGACAGAGCCTCCGCGATCAGTTCCAGGTCGCGGTCCGACGCCAAGCCCGCGTGATAGAGGCGCAGTTCGGTGGCGCCGAGTCCGGCGGCGCGCCGGGCGTCGGCGGCGAGCGTGCCGGGACTGCCGCCCATCCCGGCGACCACGGTGAAGTTGGCGGCCACGACTCCCCTGCCCTGAGCGGCGAAGGGAGCTATCAGCTCCACGCCGCCCGTGCACGGCACGACCACACCGTCCGCCACCGAGAGAATGTGGGCCGGGTCCACGCCCGCGTTCGCCCCGCAGTGGTACGACGCCGGGTCGGCGTGCAGCAGGATGCGGAATCCGTCCGGTGCCTGCGCACGGACCGCGGCGACGGCGTCCTCCTGGAGGCCGCGGGCGACACTGTCGCGCCACGCGCGCGTGCCCGCCGCCGCGCGCGCCCCGAGCAGCTTCTCCACCGCCGCCCAGCCGGCGTCCGGGGTGCCGTGCCCGCGCCACAGGGGTTCGAGGGCGCGCCGGACGTCGGCCGCCAACTCGTCCGCGTCCAGGCCCTGTCGGCCGTATCCGTCGCGGCACGACGGGCAGAAGCAGAGCGACATCAGGTACTGGCCCGCTTCCCCCAGACCTACGCCCGCGGTCTTGTCGTGGGCGTGCAGATGGGCGAGCCCGTACCAGCCGAGGGATTCGAGTTCGGTGCCCTTCGCGCCGGGCCGCACGGCCGCCTCCGCCGCCAGGTCGACGAGGTACGCGCGCGTGGCGGGCTGTGCGATGCAGGGGGCCCACGGGTAGCGGTCGCCGTAGGCGTTGACGACGGAGGTGTCCGGGCGTTCCGCGCCGAGGCGCGAGTTGTGGGCGAGGACGACCCAGGTGTGGACGTCGAGCCCGGCGTCCGCGAGTGCCTCGGCGGCCTGCCCGAAGGCGTCGCCGGGTGCCCAGTCCCCCGCCTCGTACGGCCGCAGGTCCCGGCCCTGCCAGCGGTCGCCCGGCGGGTAGAGCGCCGCGGCATGTTCGGCCGTGACGACGCGGTGGTTCGGGTGACGGGGCGTCAGGGCGCGGGTGGAGTGGTAGGCGGAGGCCAGGGTGACCTGCCGGACGCCGAGGCCGGCGATGCGGTCGGCGGCCTCGGGGTCGCCGTTGACGTCCCAGGGATAGACGAAGGCGGATGCCCTCACGCCAGGTCCCCCGTCTCCGCCAGGAGCGCGCGGCCGCGCTCGACGATGCCGGCGAGCCGCTTGACGTGCTCGTCGGTGGGCTCGTGCAGGGGCGGGCGGACCTCGCCGACATCAAGGCCGGTGAGCCGGACGCCCGCCTTGACGAGGGAGACGGCGTAGCCGCGGCCCTCGTTGCGGAGTTCGACGAGTGGCCGGTAGAAGCCGTCGAGGAGGCGGTTGGCGGTGGCGTCGTCGCCGGTGCGCAGGGCCGTGTGGAAGGCGAGGGCGATGTCGGGCGCGAAGCAGAACACTGCGGACGAGTAGAGGCCGACGCCGATGCCGCGGTAGGCGAGTCCGGTGAGTTCGGCGGTGGGCAGGCCGTTGAAGTAGAGGAAGTCGGTGAGTCCCTCGGCGCGTACGGCGCTGATGGTGCGCTGGAGGAGGTCGAGGTCGCCGAGGCCGTCCTTGAGACCGAGGATCTTGGGGTGCCGGGCGAGGGCGACGACGGTCCCGGGCGTGAACACCGCGTTGTCGCGCTGGTAGACGATGACCTCCAGGGAGGTCGCGTCGGCCAGCTCCGAGTAGTGGCGCAGCAGGCCCTCCTGGCCGGCGACCACGAGGTAGGGCGGCATCGCGAGGAGCCCGTCGGCGCCGGCTTCCTCGGCCAGGCGCGCGTAGCGCACGGCGAGGGCCGTGCCGTACCCGGCGCCCGCGACAACCGGCACCCGTCCCGCGGTCTCCTCGACGGCCGCGGCCACGCACGCCTGGAACTCCTCGGGGGTCAGGGCGTGGAACTCGCCCGTTCCGCAGCACGCGAAGACCGCGGCGGCCCCGGCCTCGACGCCCTGGCGCACATGGGTGCGGAAGGTGTCGAGGTCGAGGGTGCCGTCGGGTCCGAAGGCGGTGACCGGGAAGAACAGCGGCCCGCTGGGGATGCTGAGTCGAGCGGCGAGAGGGGCTGACGTCACGGGCTCTCCCTTGGCGTGCACAGTTCTGATTTGCGTCTATATTTCTGAACTCGCTCACGCTAATCCGCCCCCAGGGCACGGGTCAAGCACGCTAACTCGCATCCTGGCAGCGGATTTCGGGCCTCCGCAGGAGACTTGACTCCACCCGGCGGCAATCTTTAGCGTGTCCACGGATGTGAATGCCGTGCATGAATGCGGCCATCTGGCTGACTATTCGAGGAGACTCCCGCATGCCCGCTCCCCGCACCGTCCTGCTCACCGGAGCCGCCGGCGGCCTCGGCACCCTGATGCGCGGACTGCTTCCGGCCTACGGCTACGAGCTGCGCCTCCTCGACGCCCGGCCGATCGAGGGCGAGCCGGACGCGATCATGGCCGACCTCGCCGACCGGGACGCCCTGCGCGAGGCCGTGCGGGGCGTCGACGCGATCGTGCATCTCGCGGGCATCTCCCTGGAGTCCACCTTCGACAAGATCCTCAAGGCGAACATCGAAGGGCTCTACAACCTCTACGAGGCCGCGCGCGAGGAAGGCGTGCGGCGCATCGTGTTCGCCTCGTCGAACCACGCGATCGGCTACACGCCCCGCCCCGGGGACGGCGACCCCCGCGTGCCCGTCGACACGCTCCGCCGCCCCGACACCTACTACGGCCTGTCGAAGTCGTTCGGCGAGGACCTCGCGCAGTTCTACTGGGACAAGTTCGGTCAGGAGACCGTGTCCGTGCGCATCGGCTCGTGCTTCATGGAGCCGACGAACGTACGGATGATGTCCGTGTGGCTGAGCCCGGGCGACGGCGCGAGGCTCTTCGACGCCGCGATCAGGGCGGAGGGCGTCGGACACACCGTCGTCTATGGCTCGTCCGACAACACGCGCGTGTGGTGGGACCTCTCCTCCGCGCGGGCCCTCGGTTACGAACCGCAGGACGACTCGGAACAGTTCGCGGAGAAGCTGATCGCCGAGTTCGGTGAGCTGGACCCGGAGAACCCCGACCACACGCGGATGGGCGGGCACTTCGTGACGAACCCGCCCATCTGGCCCTACTGAGACGGCTGTTCAGAGCCCTGTGTCGCGGCTCCTGAGGTCCTCCGCCGACTCGCGGCGCACCAGGAGCCTGGCCCGCCCGTCCGCCACGGCGACGACGGGCGGCCGTCCCGCCAGGTCGCATCCGGACGCCAGCGACAGGTGGTAGGCGCCCGCCACGGGCACGGCGAGGAGGTCCCCGGGCCGTACGTCGTCCGGC
This sequence comes from Streptomyces longhuiensis, assembly GCF_020616555.1. Classification (NCBI taxonomy): domain Bacteria; kingdom Bacillati; phylum Actinomycetota; class Actinomycetes; order Kitasatosporales; family Streptomycetaceae; genus Streptomyces; species Streptomyces longhuiensis. Next base: position 2,791,689 of record NZ_CP085173.1, read on the forward strand.
AACGGCACGTCCGGGGCGAGGATGTCGCCCGCCTCGCAGTGCCGGCCGACGACCGTGACGGGGCGCACGGCCGCCGTGGAGCGCCTGCCGACGAGGCGGGGTGCGCAGCGGACGCCGTGGAGCGCGGGCCGAGGGTTGTCGCTCATGCCTCCGTCGACGGCGACGAAGACACGGGCGCCGGTGCGCTTCACGGCGAGCACCCGGTACAGGGCCACGCCCGCACGGGCGACGACCGCGCGGCCCGGCTCGACGGCGAGGCGCGGCACGGGCAGGTCCGACTGGGCGCAGGCGTCGGCGAGTTCGCGGCGCACGCGGCGGGCCAGCTCCGGCACGTCGAGCGGGTGCTCGCCGGGCCGGTGGGCGACCGCGTGACCGCCGCCGATGTCGAGCTCGGGCAGGGTGATCCCGTGCCGGTCGCGGACGCGGGCCATCAGGCCGACCAGGTGCCGCACGGCGACGACGTACGGCTTCACGGTGTCGATCTGCGAGCCGATGTGGCAGTGCAGTCCGGTCAGTTCGAGCCCCGGCTGCTCGACGAGGCGTGTCACGGCGTGCATCGCGGAGCCGTCGGCGATCGACAGGCCGAACTTCTGCTCGTCCGTCCCGGTGCGGATCGCGGCGTGCCCGGCCCCGGCGACGCCCGGCACGACGCGCGCCATGACGCGCTGCCGGGTGCCCTGGGGGACGTACGCGGCGAGGCGGGCGATCTCGGAGGTCGAGTCGACGACGATGCGCCCCACGCCGTGACGCAGGGCCGCGCGCAGGTCCTCGGGGCTCTGGGCGTTGCCGTGGAAGACGATCCGCTCGGGCGGCAGGCCGGCGATGACGGCGAGTTCCAGCTCGCCCGCCGAGCACACGTCGAGCCCGAGGCCTTCCTCGTGGACCCAGTGGACCATCGCGCGGCACAGGAACGCCTTGGCCGCGTAGAGGACGTCGGCGCCGGGGAAGGCGCTGCGGTAGGCGCGGCAGCGTTCGCGCACGTCCGTCTCGTCCAGTACGTAGACGGGTGTGCCGAACTGCTCTGCCACGTCGGGGAGTTCGACCCCGGAGACGGTCGGATCGCCGTGCGGCCCCCGGACGGTGGTGGCGGGCCAGACGGAGAGATCGTCGGGCGACTGCGGCGGGATGGCGGTGGCTACGGTCGTGACGGCCATGTGGACGGGCCCCTTCAGCCGCGGTGGCCGGCGGGCGCGGCCGCCGGACGCGGGTCGACGGTGAGCTCGGTGACGCCCACCGGTCCCGTGAGGGCCCGCAGGGCGGGTTCGGCGAGCCTGATCCACGGCTGGCCGGGGCCGAGCACGGCGACGAGGAGGCGCTCGCTGGTGAAGCCGACGGCGGTGCGGCCGCCGCGCGCGGTGCGGAAGAGGCGGGTCGCGCAGGTCCCGGGTCCCGGCCGGACGGGGACGAACAGGGGTCCGGCCGGGGTGGGTTCGCAGGGCTCGGCGTCGTCGGCTTCGATGCGGTCGTTCACGGCTGCTCCTGGGTGGTGGCAGAAGAGTGCTGACGGAAGCGTGCTGACGAAAGAGTGCTTCGGCAGTGACGTTATGCCCGCCTGCCCCCACTCCGGCCCCGCCGATGACGCGCTGTTGACTCCTTCTCGGCACTCCTTGACGCAAAGCGAACGCGGCAGACGGGCAGCGAACGGGCGGCCACGGCGCCCCGAACGGGCATCGCCGTGCCCGCTTGCGCGCACCGCCCCAGGTCCGCGACGGGCACACGCCGGCGCGAACGGGCACAGACGGGCAGCATCGGAGCGGTAACGAACCTGGTCACGGCCGCGGGCCCGCTGTACAAATTTCCCAGAGTCACCGCACGGGCCCGAACGGGCGGCGGAGCCGGACACCGGGCAGGCCCCCACGGCCCGGAACGCACAGCCAGGACCGCACAGAGAGGTGCACAGCATGAGCGCGGAGGAACGCCAGCGGGAGATCGTGCGCGCCGCACGCCGCAGCGGCTCCGTCGACGTCACCGTGCTCGCGGCCGAACTCGGCGTCGCGAAGGAGACCGTGCGGCGCGACCTGCGGGCCCTGGAGGACCACGGCCTGGTGCGGCGCACGCACGGCGGCGCCTATCCCGTGGAGAGCGCCGGGTTCGAGACGACGCTCGCCTTCCGCACCACCATGCACGTCCCGGAGAAGCGCCGGATCGCCGCCGCGGCGGCCGAGCTGCTCGGGGACGCGGAGACCGTCTTCGTCGACGAGGGGTTCACGCCCCAGCTCATCGCCGAGGCCCTGCCGCGGGACCGGCCGCTCACCGTGGTCACCGCGTCGCTGGCCACGGCGGGCGCACTCGCCGAGGCGGAGAACACGACGGTGCTGCTGCTCGGCGGCAGGGTGCGGTCCGGCACGCTGGCCACGGTCGACCACTGGACGACGAAGATGCTCGCCGGGTTCGTGATCGACCTGGCGTTCATCGGCGCCAACGGCATCTCGCGCGAGCACGGCCTGACCACGCCCGACCCCGCGGTCAGCGAGGTCAAGGCACAGGCCGTGCGGGCCTCCCGGCGCACGGTGTTCGCGGGTGTGCACACCAAGTTCGGGGCGGTCAGCTTCTGCCGGTTCGCGCCGGTCTCCTCGCTGGAGGCGATCGTGACCAGCACGCACCTGCCCGCGTCCGAGGCTCACCGCTATGCGCTGCAGGGGCCCCAGGTCATCCGCGTCTGACACCCCTGCCTGCGTACGCCGACGGGTTCCGCACATCCCGGCGTACACCTTTTCTCCCTATTTGCCACATACGTTCAGGAGCATTCATGCGAACCCAGAGCCGACGGAGGCCGCGCGCGCTGTGCGCCGCGGCCGCCGCAGGGACGCTGCTCGCCCCGCTGCTCTCCGGCTGCTGGGCCGGTGCCGGCGGGACCGGCTCGGGCGGTGACTCCATCAACGTCCTGATGGTGAACAACCCGCAGATGACCGAGCTGCAGAAGCTGACCGCCGCGCACTTCACCAAGGAGACCGGCATCAAGGTGAACTTCACCGTCCTGCCGGAGAACGACGTCCGCGACAAGATCAGCCAGGACTTCGCCAACCAGGCGGGCCAGTACGACGTCGCGACGCTGAGCAACTACGAGATCCCCATCTACGCCCGCAACGGCTGGCTGCACGAGCTGGGTTCGTACGCGCGCAAGGACACCGCGTACGACGAGCGGGACATCCTCAAGCCGATGCGCGAGTCGCTCACCGGGGACGACGGAAAGCTCTACGGCCAGCCGTTCTACGGCGAGTCCTCCTTCCTCATGTACCGCAAGGACGTCTTCGCGAAGAAGGGCCTGCGCATGCCCGCGCATCCCACCTGGCGGCAGGTCGCCGACCTCGCCGCGAAAGCGGACGGCGCCGAGCCCGGCATGAAGGGCATCTGCCTGCGCGGTCTGCCCGGCTGGGGTGAGCTCATGGCGCCGCTGACGACGGTGGTGAACACCTTCGGGGGCACCTGGTTCGACAAGAACTGGAAGGCGCGGCTCACCTCGCCCGGATTCGAGAAGGCGACCCGCTTCTACGTGGACCTCGTCCGCGAGCACGGCGAGTCCGGAGCGGCCCAGTCCGGCTACGCGGAGTGCCTCAACAACCTCACCCAGGGCAAGACCGCCATGTGGTACGACGCCACGGCCGCCGCCGGTTCGCTCGAATCGGCGAAGTCCCCGGTCAAGGGCAAGATCGGCTACGTACCCGCGCCGGTCGAGAAGACGGAGAGCTCGGGCTGGCTCTACACCTGGGCCTGGGGCGTGCAGAACGCCTCACGCAACCCCGACAAGGCGTGGAAGTTCGTCTCCTGGGCGTCGGGCAAGGGCTACGAGAACCTGGTCGGCAAGGAGATCGGCTGGTCGAACGTGCCGGCGGGCAAGCGCGCCTCGACGTACACCAACCCGGAGTACCGCAAGGAGGCCGGCGCCTTCCAGGACGTCACGCGCGCGGCCATCGAAGGGGCCCGCCCCCGCGACCCGGGCGTCCAGCCGCGGCCCGCGCCCGGCATCCAGTTCGTCGGCATCCCCGAGTTCACCGATCTCGGCACCAAGGTCTCGCAGGAGATCAGCGCGGCCATCGCCGGACGCCAGTCGGTCGACACGGCCCTGAGGAAGTCCCAGAAGCTCGCCGACGAGATCGCGAAGGAGTACGAGGGACGATGACCGCGACCACGACCGTTCCCGTCGCCCACGCGCGCGTGGGCACCGCCAAGTCCCCCGGCCGGCTGCGCGCCTGGGCCACCAGGGCCCCGCTCCTGCCCGCCCTCGTCTTCATGATCGTGGTGACCCAGCTGCCCTTCGTGGCGACGCTGGTGATCTCGTTCTTCGACTGGAACGCCCTGTATCCGGACGCCCGCCGCTTCACCTGGTTCGCCAACTACGGCGAGGTGCTCACCGACCCGGACCTGCGCAAGTCCGTCCTGACGACGATCCTGCTGACCGCGACGGTCGTCGTCGTGAGCCTGGTCGTCGGACTCGGCCTCGCGCTGCTCCTCGACCGGAAGTTCCGCGGCCGCGGCCTCGTGCGCACCCTCCTCATCGCACCGTTCCTGCTGGTCCCCGTCGCCGCCGCGCTGCTGTGGAAGCACGTCCTGTACAACCCCGAGTACGGGCTGCTCAACGGCCTGCTGCACTATGTCGGCGGCCCCCAGCCCGACTGGATCTCCAACACCCCGCTGCTCGCCGTCGAGACGGCCCTGGTGTGGCAGTGGACTCCGTTCATGATGCTGATCCTGCTCGCGGGCCTGCAGTCGCGCTCCCCCGAACTCATCGAGGCGGCCCGGATGGACGGCGCGGGCAACTGGCAGGTCTTCCGGTATCTGACGCTGCCCCACCTGCGCCGCTACCTCGAACTGGGCGCCCTGCTCGGCTCGGTGTACATCGTGCAGAACTTCGACGCCGTCTTCACGATCACCTCGGGCGGCCTCGGCACGGCCAACCTGCCGTACACCGTCTACCAGAGCTTCTACCAGGCCCACGAGAACGGCCTCGCGTCGGCCGCCGGCGTCCTGGTCGTCATCGGCTCGATCATCATCGCGACGTTCGCGCTGCGCGTGGTGTCGTCGCTGTTCCGCGAGGAGGCGTCCCGCGCATGAATCTCCGCGTACCGCGTGTGAAAGGGCTCGGGCTCGTCGCCTGGCTCGCCGGCATCCTGTTCTTCCTGCCCATCGCCTGGATGGTGCTGACGTCCTTCCACTCCGAGGAGAGCGCCGCCACCAACCCGCCTTCGTTCGCGGCGTCCCTCACCCTCGACGGCTACCGCGACTTCTTCGGCACGGCGGGCGGCGCGAGCCCGTGGCCCGCGCTCGTCAACTCGACGGTGGCGTCGCTCGCCTCGACACTGTTCGTGCTGGTCCTGGCCCTGCCTGCCGCGTACGCGCTGTCGATCCGGCCCGTGCGGAAGTGGACCGACGTCCTGTTCTTCTTCCTGTCGACGAAGATGCTCCCCGTCGTGGCGGGCCTCCTGCCGATCTACCTGTTCGCCAAGAACGCCGGGATGCTCGACAACATCTGGCTCCTGGTCATCCTCTACACGTCGATGAACCTGCCGATCGCGGTGTGGATGATGCAGTCGTTCCTCGCCGAGGTGCCGATCGCGGTCATCGAGGCCGCACGGATCGACGGAGCGCGCCTGCCGACCCTCCTCGCGCGCGTGGTGGCGCCCATCGCCATGCCGGGCATCGCCGCGACGGCGCTGATCTGCTTCATCTTCAGCTGGAACGAACTCCTCTTCGCGCGCGTGCTCAGCGGTGTCGTCGCCCAGACCGCGCCCGTCTTCCTGACCGGCTTCATCACGAGCCAGGGCCTGTTCCTGGCGAAGGTGTGCGCCGCGTCCCTCGTGATCTCCCTGCCGGTACTCGCCGCGGGATTCGCCGCCCAGGACAAACTGGTCCAGGGCCTGTCGTTGGGAGCTGTCAAATGAAGGCCGCCGTCATCGAGTCCGTCGGCAAGGCAGTGGTCACGGAGGTCCCCGACCCCACGCCAGGACCGCGCGATGTCGTCGTGGAGGTCGCGGCGTGCGGGCTGTGCGGCACCGACCTGCACATCCTCCAGGGCGAGTTCGCGCCGACCCTGCCGGTGGTGCCCGGTCATGAGTTCGCGGGCGTGGTCGTCGGCCTCGGGCGTGACGTGCGCGAGGTGTCGGTCGGCGACCGCGTCGCCGTCGACCCGTCGCTGTACTGCTACGAGTGCCGGTACTGCCGCTCGGGCCACAACAACCTCTGCGAGCGGTGGGCCGCGATCGGCGTCACCACCGCGGGCGGCGCCGCCCGGTACGCCGTCGCGCCCGTGGCCAACTGCGTACGCCTCCCCGACCACGTCCGCACCGAGGACGCGGCCCTCATCGAGCCCCTGTCGTGCGCCGTACGAGGCTACGACGTGCTGAACTCGCGCCTCGGCTCCCATGTGCTGATCTACGGCTCCGGGACGATGGGCCTGATGATGCTGGAGCTCGCCAAGCGGACCGGCGCCGCGAGCGTCGACGTCGTGGACCTGAACGCGGACCGGCTCGCCACCGCCCGCAAGCTGGGCGTCTCGGGGTCCGGGGCGAACGCGGACGAGCTCGACCGGCCACAGGGCTGGGACGTCGTCATCGACGCGACGGGCAACGCGGGCGCGATCCAGGACGGTCTCGAGCGGGTCGCGAAGGCGGGGACGTTTCTCCAGTTCGGCGTCGCGGACTACGCCACGCGCGTGTCCATCGACCCGTACCGGATCTACAACCAGGAGATCACCATCACCGGCTCGATGGCCGTCCTGCACAGCTACGAGCGGGCCGCCGAGCTGTTCGCGGGCGGTGTCCTCGACCCGGACGTGTTCATCAGCGACCGGCTGCCCCTCGACGCGTATCCGCAGGCGCTCGACCAGTTCGCGTCCGGGGTGGGGCGCAAGATCGTGGTGGTGCCGTGAGCCATCGGTGGGAAGTCATCGGCAGGTAAGGGAACGGCAAAGCCGCATCGCTCGTTACCCCGGCATGACCGCTATGACCCCCGGCTCGAACATCCCGCTGTCCACCGCCCGCGTGGCGGTGGACGTCGCCGCCCCGGTGCGGCTCGACGTCTCGGGCCTGCTGCTCACCGCCGACGGCAAGGTGCGTTCCGACGACGACTTCATCTTCTACAACCAGCCCTCGGGCCCGGGCGTGACCTACCGCTCGGGCGGCGGCACGGCACCGGACGCGATCGTGGTGGACACGGCCGCCGTGCCGCCGGGCATCGAGAAGATCGTCGTCACCGCGAGCCCGGACGCGGCCGGCCAGACCTTCCAGGGCATCGAGCCCACGGCCACCATCAGGGGTGTCGACGACGGCTCCGTGCTCGCCACGTTCACGCCGCCGCAGCTCGGCACCGAGACGGCCCTCGTGGTCGTCGAGATCTACCTGCGCAACGGCGCGTGGAAGGTGCGCGCGGTGGGCCAGGGCTATGCCAACGGCCTGGCGGGCATCGCCACGGACTTCGGCGTGAGCGTCGAGGAGCCCGCGGCCCCCGCGCCGGTACAGCCCGCACAGCCCGTGCAGGCGATGCCCGCGCCGACGACTCCCCCGGTCGACCCGCGCGTGGCGCCGCCCGCGCCGGCCCCCGCGGTTCCGGCCGCCGCGCCCGCGGCCCCCGCTCCGGGCGCCGGGAAGATCAATCTGGACAAGGGGCGCGTCAGCCTCCAGAAGAACCAGACGGTGTCCCTCGTCAAGGGCGGGCAGCCGCTGCTCTCGCAGGTCAAGATGGGCCTCGGCTGGGAGCCCGCGTTCCGCGGCAAGGACATCGACCTGGACGCGTCGGTCATCGCCTTCGGCCCTCAGCGCAACCACGTGGACAGCTGCTACTTCGGCAAGCTCTCGATCGTGAACGGTGCGATCAAGCACTCCGGCGACAACCTCACGGGCGAGGGCGGCGGGGACGACGAGGTGATCGTCGTCGACCTGGGCCGGCTCCCGCAGGACGTGACGGGCCTGGTGTTCACGGTGAACTCGTTCTCGGGCCAGAAGTTCACCGAGGTCGCCAAGGCGTACTGCCGCCTCATCGACGCGGCGACGGGCGAGGAGCTGGTCCGCTTCGACCTGACGAACGCGGAGGCGCAGACGGGCGTGATGATGGCGAAGCTGATCCGCCAGTTCTCCGGCGAGTGGGACATGACGGCCATGGGCGACTTCGTGAAGTCGCGGACGGTCCGCGGCATGGTCAAGCCGGCGGCACAGGCACTCTGAGAACGGGCCTGCGGCACGGGCTCCCCGAGGACGACGGTCCCTCGCTCATGCGAGCGAGGGGTTGCCGCCGGGATCCGGGGCGTCACGAGGGGTGACGGGCGGACACGACAGAGGCGGCCGGCGACACGGGCACCCGTGCTGCCGACCGCCTCATGGCGTCAGCCTCCGAAGCCGTGGACACGACCCCCGAATCCAGGGCGCCGGTTCCGAAGCGTCGGATACGTCAGAGCTTGGACAGCTTGGAGAACGGGCTCAGGAATCGGCCCTGCTGCCCGGCGAAGTCGATGAGCACGGCTTCGTCGCCCTCGACCCCGATGATCCTGCCGAGGCCGTACTGATCATGGGAAACGCGGTCGCCCACGGCGAACTGCTCGACCGGCGGAGCGGGCTTTGCCGGAACGTTGAAGGGGCTGCCCGGAAGGTGGCGGCGCGTACTGGGGGGCCTTGTCATTCAACGAGTATGCGCCCCGCGCACCCACGGACACCACGCCTGTGTCCTCACACTTCGGTGACGATGTCCGTGAAACACCCCTCGCGACCTGCGCTCACCTGCGCCTGAGCCCCTCAGGAACGGGCTTTTTGCAGCGACGCAGATCACTGGAACAAAGCGCTGTAGGCGTTCAGGGCGGGCTGGCCGCCGAGGTGGGCGTACAGGACGGTCGCGTCGGGGCCGATCTCGCCCCGGGCCACCAGGTCGATCATCCCGGCCATCGACTTTCCCTCGTACACGGGATCGGTCACCATGCCCTCCGTGCGGGCGGCCAGTCGCATCGCGCCGAGGGTGGCCTCGTCGGGAACCCCGTACGTCCCGGCGTGATAGCGCTCGTCGAGCTCGACGTCGTCCTCCGTCAGCTCCCTCCGTACGCCGATGAGCCGGGCCGTGCCCCGGGCGATCCGCAGGATCTGCTCGCGGGTGCGGTCCGGCTCGGCGGAGGCGTCGATACCGAGGATGCGGCGGGGGCGGCCGCCGGACTCGACGAGCGCCGCGCATCCCGCGATCATCCCCGCCTGGGTCGACCCGGTGACCGAACAGACCACGACGGTGTCGAAGAAGACACCCAGCGCCTGTTCCTGTTCGGCCAGTTCGCAGGCCCACCGGGCGAATCCCAGGCCGCCGAGGCGGTGTTCGGAGCACCCGGCGGGGATCGCGTACGGGCGGCCGCCCGCCTCCTCCACCTCGCGGACCGCCTGCTCCCAGCTCTCCTTGACGCCGATGCCGAACCCGGCCCGCACCAGGCGCACCTCCGCGCCGGCGAGCCGGGAGATGAGGATGTTGCCGACCTTGTCGTAGACGGAGTCGGGCCACTCGACCCAACTCTCCTGCACGAGAACGCACTTGAGTCCCGCGCGGGCCGCGACGGCCGCGACCTGGCGGGTGTGGTTGGACTGCACCCCGCCGATCGACACTAGCGTGTCGCAGCCCTGCGCGAGCGCGTCCGCGACCAGGTACTCCAGCTTGCGGGTCTTGTTCCCGCCGTAGGCGATCCCGGAGTTGCAGTCCTCCCGCTTGGCCCAGAGGGCGGCCCCGCCGAGGTGCGCGGTGAGCCGGTCCAGCGGGTGCACGGGCGAGGGGCCGAAGAGCAGGGGGTAGCGCTCGTACGCGTCGATCGTCACGGGACCTCCCGGGGTCGGTTCGGGGTCGCGGGTGCGGGGACCCGCCGTGGGTGCCGGCGGACTACACGTCCTCGTCGGCCAGTTCCTCCAGTACGCGCCAGATCTCCGTCGTGATCCGTACCGCGCCCGTCACGTCGCCCGCGGCGCAGGCGTCGATGAGGCGGGCGTGCGGCTCGGCGGAGCCGCACGCGGCGCCCTGGCCGAAGCGGCGCCGCTCCAGGCGGCGGATGAGCGGCGTGTAGCGGGCGACGGTGTCGGCCGCGGCGCGGTTGCCCGAGACGCGGACCGGGACGCCGTGCAGCTCGTCGTCCGCGCGCAGGGCAGCGTCCACGTCACCGGCCGCGACGGCGGCGGCGAACCGCCGGTTGGCCTCGCGCATCGCGTCGGTGTCGGCGCGGGTGAGGCGGGGCACGGCGGTGCGGACGGCGAGCTCGTGCATGGCGCGTACGACGGCGGCCGCGTCCCGGACGTCGGCCGCCACCAAGGGGGTCACCCTGGTGTGGCTCTGCGGCTTGGTCTCCAGGAGCCCCTCGTCCACGAGCCGTGAGAACGCCGCGCGGACGGGCGCGCGGGACAGGCCGAGGAGTTCGGCGAGATCCGCGTCACGCACGACCGCGCCGGGCGCGATGTCCCCGCCGACGATGGCGTCACGGATCGCGGTGCACGCCTGGTCTCTGAGGAGGGTGCGCTGCACCCGTCGGATGGCCGCCATGAACTGAAATGTTAGATACCAATGGCGTTCGCGGGAACCCCCCGATGGCTGCCCGGCGTCGCAGTGATCGTCGGCGGCTCTCGGCGGCCCGGGTCTTCCGGGCGTCCCTGCCCGCCGACGGCGAGCCGCGGTACCGCTGTTCGAAGCCGTACAGGAGGATGGCGTTCCATGGTGCGTCTCGCGGATTACCGCCTCGTCAGTCAGCTCGGCGACAGCGGCACGGGGACCGCCCACCTGGCTCGCTCCCCCGCGGGCCAGGTCGTGGTGGTCAAGACGGTGCGGGAACCTCTCGCCGCCGAGCCGCTGTTCAGGGCACGGTACCGGTGGGAGACGGAGGCGGCGCGGGCCGTGCGGGGGCCCTTCACGGCGGCCGTGCTCGACGCCGATCCCGAGGCGGCGGTGCCCTGGCTCGCGGCCGAGTTCTGCGTGGGCCCCTCGCTGTCCGAGGCGGTGGCGGCGCTCGGCCTCCCGGACCCTGGCGCTCTCGCCGCGATCGGCGCGTCGCTCGCCGGGGCGCTCACGGCGATCCACGCGACGGGGCTCGTGCACGGCGATCTCAAGCCGGCGAACGTCGTCGTGACGCCGGCCGGGCCCAAGGTCGTCGATTTCGGTGTCGCGAAGGCGGCGGTCCCGGGCGGCGGGACGCCCGGCGTCGGCGAACCGGTCGGCTCCCCCGGCTTCATGGCGCCCGAGCAGATCACCCACGCCGTCCCGGCCGGCGCGCCCGCGGACGTGTTCGCCCTCGGCGCGCTGCTCGGCCTCTGCGCGACGGGCCGCAATCCGCACGGCGCGGGCAACGCCCCGCACGTCATCCACCGCACCCTGCACGAGCAGCCGGACCTCGTCGGCGTCCCGGACCAGGAGTGGGAGGCGTTCCTCGCCCGCTGCCTGGCCAAGTCCCCGTACGCCCGTCCGACGGTTCCCGAGGTCCTCGCGTGGTGCGTCGCGCGGGCGACCCCGTATCCCTGGTGGGAGCAGGAGGAGGTCGCGGCCCTCATCCACGTGCACGAGGAGTCGCTCGCGGAGCGGCTGTCGGCGGAGGAGCAGGACTGACCCGGGAGCGACCGCGGCCGGCGCGCACGACGGGTGCGTGCGCGCCGGCCGGAGGTCACTCGCCGGTCGGTCCGGCGAGCGCGCTCAGTTCGAGCGCTGGCGCTTCCACGGCCCCGTGATGGCGAGCATGATGCCCGGGGTCTGGATGTTCGCGTAGAGGGTCCGACCGTCGGGCGAGAACGTGACGCCGGTGAACTCGCTGTACTCCGGCTCCTGTTCGGTGCCGATGTTCAGCTCGTTGCGCGCGATCGGGTACGTGCGTCCGCTGTCGGTCGCGCCGAACAGGTGCTGGATGCCGTTGCCGTCCTCGGCGATGACGAGGCCGCCGTACGGGGAGACCGTGATGTTGTCCGGGCCGTCGAAGGCGCCGTCCTTGGACGGGTCGGCGTTCACGCCGAGCAGGACCTTGAGCGTCAGGGTGCGGCGCTTGGGGTCGTAGAACCAGACCTGTCCGTCGTGCTGGACGGGGCTCTCCGCACGGGCGAACGAGGAGACGATGTACGTGCCGCCGTCGGCCCACCACATGCCTTCGAGCTTGCGGGCGCGGGTGACCTCACCGTCGGCGAACTGCTTGCGCACGGAGACGGTCTTGGCGTCGCGGTCGGGCACGTCGACCCAGTCGACACCGTAGACCGTGCCGATCTGGGTGGCGCGCGACAGGTCGTCGACGAAGCGGCCGCCGGAGTCGAAGCACTTGGTGGCCTGGAGGACGCCCGCGTCGTCGGCGAGCGTGCGCAGCTTGCCGCGGCCGTGGTGGAAGCCCTGCGGCGGGGTCCAGCGGTAGAGCAGGCCGTTGGGGCCGGACGCGTCCTCGGTGAGGTAGGCGTGGCCGCGCTTGGGGTCGATGACGACGGCCTCGTGCGCGTACCGGCCGAAGGCCTTGACCGGCTTGGGCGCGCGGTTCGCGCGGCGGTCCGCGGGGTCGACCTCGAAGACGTAGCCGTGGTCCTTGGTCATGCCGTTGGCGCCGGCCTTGTCCTCGGTCTCCTCGCAGGTCAGCCAGGTGTCCCAAGGAGTGCGCCCGCCCGCGCAGTTGGTGGCGGTGCCGGCGATGCCGACCCACTCGGCGACCTGTCCGTCGCGGCGGACCTCGACGACGGTGCAGCCACCGGCGGCGGCCGGGTCGTAGACGAGACCCTCGGTGAGCGGGACCGGGTACTTCGCCTTGGTGCGGGCGCCGCCGATCTCGTGGTTGTTGACGAGCAGCGTGGCGCCGCGGGGACCGTCGAAGGTGGCGGTGCCGTCGTGGTTGGACGGGGTGGACTCGCCCGACTCCAGGGTCGTCCTGCCGGTGTACGTGATGACGCGGTACGAGAATCCGGCGGGCAGCGCGAGCAGGCCCTTCGGGTCGTCGACGAGCGGGCCGTAGCCGACACCGTGGTGGTGCCCGTCGTGGCCCTCGGTGTGCGCGGCGTCCTCATGGTCCCCTTCGGCGGCCAGCGCACCGGGAGCGGTGGCGAGCGCGCCGACGGTGCCGGCCAGGGCGATGCCCGCGCCCGTGGCGGCGGAGCGTCTCGTGAAGTCCCTGCGGGTGAGCGACATGGTGTCTCCTGTGACCGGGTGGCTGTGGCGGTGCAGCGGGCACTGATGCTGTTTCGGCCACACGTTCCCTGCCATGCCTGAACGGCGGCTGAACTCCGCACGACGCCGGCAGAGCGAACACGTTCACGGTCGTCGGCGGGCGGGGCGCAGGGTGGGTGAGACGCGGTACGCGAAAGGGGCGGGGCGCCCTCGCGCCCCGCCCCACCCTGTCCCTGCGTCGTCGTCCGCTATCCGCCCTGCGCGGACCGCGCCTTGAACGCCGCCTTGCGGGCCTCCTTGGCCACCTTCTTGTCGGGATGCAGACGTCCCATCGCCTCCAGGACGTCCGCCGTCGCCGGGTGGTCCACCTTCCACGCCGCCGCGAAGAACCCGCGGTGCTGCGCCGCGAGCCCCTCGACCAGGCCCTGGAGTTCGTCCGAGTTGCCCTCGAGGGCGAGCTGCGCGGCGATGGTGTCGACGGTGAGCCAGAAGATCAGGGACTCCGGCGGCGCGGGCACGTCGCCCGCCCCGTGCTCGGCGAGCCACACGCGCGCGAGACCGCCCAGTTCCGCGTCGTCGAGCACCTCCCTCAGCGCCGGCTCCGCCTCGCCGCCCACGAGGGACAGCGCCTGCTGGCAGCGCAGCCGCCGCAGGGGCGCCCCGGCGTCCGTGCCGCGTGCCGCGGCCAGCAACTCCCGTGCCGCCACGAGCGGTTGGCGTCGCGCGAGCCACTGCTCGATCTCGGCCTGCGCCGCGGCCTGCGGGAACGACGACGTGCCGTCGAGCAGCGTGTCCGCGCCCTTGTCCGCGAGGTCACCGACGACCGGCGCGTCGAGACCGGCGTCGATCATGCGCGCGCGGACGCCGTAGAGCCCGAGCGGGGTGAGCCGCACCATGCCGTACCGCGTGACGTCCGAGTCGTCGAAGGCGTCGGGCTCGGCGCCCCCTTCGCCCTCTTCGATCTCCGCCATCAGCGCCTCGTCGACCGGCTGGAACTCGACCAGTCCCACGGGGACGAGCAGCCGGAACTGGTCGTCCAGCTTCAGCATCGCGTCCGACACCTGTTCCAGGACGTCGTCCGTGGGCTCGCCCATGTCGTCGGGCACGATCATCGACGCGGCGAGGGCGGGCAGCGGGACGGGCTCGTCGGCCGCGCCCCCCTCGGCGACGGTCAGGAGGTAGAGGTTGCCGAGGACGCCCTCGAGGAACTCGGCCTCCGCCTCGGGGTCCCAGTCGAGCTGCGAGAAGTCGACCTCGCCGGTCTCCTCCAGGACGTCGACGAGATCGTCGAGGTCCGGCACGCTCGCGTCGGCGAGCGCGGCGTCCAGGGCGCCGAGCCAGAGCGCGAGGATGTCCTGCGGGCTGCCGGAGGCGACGACGGCGAGGTCCTCGCCCGCGGTGACGGTGCCCTCCTCCTCGTCCACGATCTCCACGAGCCCGGTGTCGACCGCGACCCGCCAGGCCTCGCTCGCGTCCGCGGCCCCGTCGGCATCGGCGGCGAGCCCGAGTTCGAGCGCCGCGGCGGGCAGCTGTTCCTCGGCGAGTTCGCCGCCCGCGCCGACCCGGGTCGTGGGCCCGGCCCAGCGGGCGAGCCGCACCGCGCGGGAGAGCAGCGGGGTGGCGAGGGCGTCGCGCGCGAGCTCCGCTTCGGAGTGCAGCCTCGCCGGCGGCAGGGGGGAGCTGTCTGACATCGCCTTGTTCTCCTCCGGACGTGTTGTGCGACCGCTCAGCCTAGACGGATTTGGCAGCATGCCGCCCGGTTCATGTACCCGTCAGGAACCGTACACCGCTGAAACCTTGACAACTCCCCTTGCTCCACAAGACATTTACGCGCGTAGAAGAGCACGGAGCGGCCCGCTCGCTCCACCCTCGTCCCGGCGCATCACGCACGTCCCCGGAGGGACCCCTTGCCGAGCAAGAACTCGTCGCGCCTCGCCGCGCTGACCGTCGCCGCCGTCTGCTCCACCGTCTCCGCCGTCGTCCTCACCTCGCCCGCACACGCGGACGCGATACGCATCCATGACATCCAGGGCGCGACCCGGACGTCCCCGCTGGCCGGGAAACAGGTCACGGACGTGGCCGGTGTGGTCACGGGCGTCAGAACCTACGGCTCGTCCAAGGGCTTCTGGATCCAGGACACGACACCCGACGACGACCCCGCCACGAGCGAGGGCGTCTTCGTCTTCACCAGCTCGACCCCGAAGGCCGCCGCCGGCGACGCGGTGACGGTCTCGGGCACGGTCTCGGAGTACGTCCCCGGCGGCGCCTCGTCGGGCAACCAGTCCGTCACGGAGATCACCAAGCCGACGGTCACGGTCGTCTCGTCGGGCAACGCGCTCCCGGCCGCCACGGTCATCGACGCGAAGTCGGTCCCCGCCGCGTACGCCCCGGCCGGCGACCCGGCGGCGAACGGCTCGGTCAACGCGCTGCCGCTGCGCCCGTCGAAGTACGCCCTGGACCTCTACGAGTCCCTGGAGGGCATGAACGTACGCGTCGGCTCCTCGCGTGTCGTCACCGCCTCCGACGCGTACGCCGAGCTGTGGGTGACGGTCAAGCCGCACGAGAACCCCACGCGCCGCGGCGGCACCGTCTACGGCTCGTACGGGTCCCAGAACACGGGCCGTCTCCAGATCCAGTCGCTCGGCACGGTCGCCGACTTCCCCGCGGCGAACGTCGGGGACACCCTGGCGGGCCGGACCGAAGGCCCCCTGGACTACACCCAGTTCGGCGGTTACACGCTGGTCGCGCGGGAGCTCGGCACCCTGGACAAGGGCGGCCTGGAGCGGGAGACGACGCGGAAGCAGAAGCGCGGCGAGCTGGCCGTGGCCACGTACAACGTCGAGAACCTGGACCCGGCCGACGGCACGTTCGCGGCGCACGCGGCCGCGATCGTCGACCACCTCCAGTCGCCCGACGTCGTGTCCCTGGAGGAGATCCAGGACAACAACGGCGCGAAGGACGACGGCACGGTCGCCGCGGACGTCACGGTGAACAAGCTGATCGACGCGATCGTCGCCGCCGGCGGCCCGAAGTACGAGTGGCGCTCCGTCGACCCGGTCAACGACCAGGACGGCGGCGAGCCCGGCGGCAACATCCGCCAGGTGTTCCTCTTCAACCCCGAGCGCGTCTCGTTCACCGACCGCGCGGGCGGCGACTCCACGACTCCCGTGGGCGTGACCCGGACGCACGGCCGGGCGGCGCTGACCGCGTCCCCGGGCCGGATCGCCCCGGCCGACGAGGCGTGGAAGAACAGCCGCAAGCCGCTCGCGGGCGAGTTCGTCTTCCGCGGGAAGACCGTCTTCGTCATCGCCAACCACTTCGCGTCCAAGGGCGGCGACCAGGGCCTGACGGCGCAGTACCAGCCGCCGGCGCGCAGCTCGGAGACCCAGCGCCACGCGCAGGCAAACGCGGTGAACGGCTTCGTGAAGGAGATCCTCAAGGCGCAGAAGAACGCCGCCGTCGTGACGCTCGGCGACATCAACGACTTCGAGTTCTCCGGCACGGCGCAGCGCCTGGAGGACGGCGGCGCCCTGTGGTCGGCGATCAAGTCCCTGCCGAGGAGCGAGCGTTACACGTACGACTACCAGGGCAACAGCCAGGTCCTCGACCAGATCCTGATCAGCCCGTCGATCCGGCACGACGACTTCGCGTACGACAGCGTGCACGTCAACAGCGAGTTCAACGACCAGATCAGCGACCACGACCCGCAGGTGCTGCGGTTCCGTCCGTAGCACCTGCGGGCCTGTCCGCAACACCGGCGGATCGTCAGGCGGGCGGGGTCGTCAGGCGAAGACCCCGTCCAGCCAGCCGCGCCAGGCCGCCTCGTCCTGCGCGGCGTCGGCGTCCGGCGCGAAGTCGTGGACGACGATGCCGACGGGCGCGCCCCAGCGGCCGCGGCCGAAGACGCGGTACAGGGCGTCGTCGGTGCGCAGGCCGATGAAGTACGGGTTGCGGTAGTCGAGTACGGCTTCCAGGGTCTCGCCGCCGGGTCCTCGGACGCGCAGCTTGGTGCCCTCGGCGGCGTCGTCGGGCAGGCCGAGGGCGCGGCCGACGGCGGCGAGGGCCTCGGGGTTCGCCGACGCGGCGGGCCCGTCGAACATGGTGAAGGCGACGGGGCGGCCCGCGAAGTGCGTCAGATACTGGCGCAGCGTGTGCAGGTAGAAGTCGGTGTGCTTGTCGGCGCCGTCGTAGTAGTCGTCCCAGTTGTCGACGAAGATCCCGCTGTGGACGTAGCGGACCCAGGCGCGGCTGCCGCCGTCGCGGGCCTCGATGACATGGTCCAGCTGGTTGAGGGTCTGGAACGGCGGCAGCGCTTCCGCGTTGTCCGAGCGGGCGGTGAGCCGGTGCTCCGGGTCCCAGGCGGTGATCGTGGCGCCGTGGGGGCCGCGGCCGCCCTCCTTCGGCTCGTACTCCATCGGCCACAGCCAGCCGCCGGTGCCCGAGGTGAGCGCCTCCCAGACCTGCTCGGGGGTGGCGTCGACCTCGAACTCGCGGGCGATCTCGAATTCCCTGGGTTCGTTCGTCATGGCGGTAACTCCTTGGTGCGGTCAGTCTTCGAGGGGCGGTCGGGGCTGCGGATCCTTCAGCGAGGGATGCACGGCGATCACCACGCGGTGGTCGCGGCCGCCCTCCGCGGATCCGTCGTGGTATTTGCGGACGAGCGCGCCGACCCCCTGGGTCAGTTCCTCGATGAACGCGGCCCGGTCCGCGGCGGACGCGAACCTGACCTCGCCGTCGAGCGCGTAGGTGGCCAGGCGCTTCTTCGCCTTGGCGGCCCCGGTCAGCAGCGCTCCCACGTCCTGTACGAGACGTGCCGCGACGGCGAGCAGCCAGCGTGCGGAGAGCTGGTCGCGGGCCCGGTCCGGGTCGGGCCGCACGGCGCCGAGCGCGACCGGTGAGATCACGTACGAGGCGGCCGTGGCCCGCATCAGGCGCTCGGTGACATTGCCCTTGCGCCGCTCCCCCGCCAGCTCGACCAGGCCGTGCTTCTCCAGCGCCTTGAGGTGATAGTTCACCTTCTGGCGCGGCAGGCCGACCTTGGGGGCGAGCATCGCGGCGGATGCGGGTCCGGCGGCCAGCTCCGCGAGCAGCCGGGCCCTGATCGGGTCGAGGGAGACCGCGGCTGCCGCCGGGTCCTCGATCACGGTGACGTCCAACATGACTCCACCGTCCCACCGAAAACTTTTTTTGTCCAGGTAACTTGATTGTTCGGCGAGTCGGAGAAGGCCGGGAAGCCGGAGATGAGGACCGCCTGCCCGGCCGCGGCCAGACTCCGATGACACCGCGCGACACCCCATGGCGCCACGCGACACCGCATGGCACCACATGGCGCCACGTGGCACCACCAGAGGCGCCAGGGCGGGCGAGACTCCATGTGGCACCGCATTGACTCAACTCGATGTCACCGCGTTTCCCCAGGCCAGAGCCACTTGCTCAACCCCGACTCACCATTACTTCCCTCACAGGCTTGCGCATGGCGCCAAAGTGATGCCACTATGACGTCATGGACCTCACGCCGTATGTCGACAACCTCCGCCGCGAACTCGCGGTGGCCGCCGAAGCCGGCGGCGAAGAAGCCCGGGAGCTGGCCGAGCGGCTCACCGCTCCCCTGGAGTCGGCGACCCGCCTGACGATGCTCAATGTGCTCTCCGCCGCGATGGACGAGATCACCCGTGAACTCGCCCCCGGCTCGGTCGACGTGCGGCTGCGCGGACTCGACCCGGACTTCGTCGTGACGCGGCCGGCGGCCGACGAGGCGTACGAGGACAGGAGCGGGCCCGCCGAGCCGCTCAAGGCGCCGGCCCCGGCGCCCGCCGACGGAGACGACGGCGGCACCGCCCGCGTCAATCTGCGCCTGCCCGCCCATCTCAAGACGCGCGCCGAGGAGGCCGCGGGCCGCGAGGGCCTGTCGGTCAACGCGTGGCTGGTACGAGCCGTGTCGGCCGCGGTCGACGGCGGCGCCCCGTCACGCACACCGGGCGGCGCCCAAGCCACCCGCACCACCCGCACCGTCGGACAGAGCTTCACGGGCTGGGTGCGCTAGCCGCGCATCCCGCCCGCCCGAATTCACCCGGAACTTCACCCTGAGACCCAAGAGGACGGGACAGCCATGCCTTCTTTCGACACGCCCCAGCCGATCTCGGTCATCGCCAACGTGGCCGCCGGTTCCATCCAGTTCAGCGCGAGCGACCGCCTCGACACGGTCGTCGAGATGCGGCCCCGCGACCCGAAGAAGGACAAGGACGTGCGGGTCGCCGAGCAGACCGAGGTCACCTACGCGAACGGCGTGCTGACCATCAGGACACCCAAGGGGCGGTACCTCGTCGGGCCCACCGGCAGCGTCGACGTGACGGTCGAGCTGCCGACCGGCTCCCGCATCGACACGACCGGCGCCTGGACCCAGGTGCTCGGCGAGGGCCGGCTCGGCGAGGTCCGCGTGAAGACGTCGTCGGGTGACGTCCGCCTGGACTCGACGGGCCCGCTCCAGCTGACCGCGTCGCACGGCACGATCACCGTGGACCATGTCGAGGGCCTGGCCGAGATCACCACCAGCTCCGGCAGCCTGCGCGTCGGTGTCGTGGACGGCCCGGCCGTCCTGAAGAACTCGCACGGCTCCACGACCGTCGGCACCGCGATCGGCGATCTGCGGGTGAGCGGCGCCAACGGCGACATCGACATCCGGCGCGCCGAGAGCTCGGTCACCGCGACCACCGCCCACGGCACCCTGCGCGTGGGCGACGTGGCCCGTGGCACCGTCCAGCTGGAGACCTCCTACGGCGCCATCGACATCGGCATCCGCGAGGGCACGGCCGCCTGGCTCGACGCCGGCTCGGGCAACGGACAGGTGCGCAACACACTCACCGCCTCCGACAGCCCGGAGAAGAGCGAGGAAACGGTCGAGGTCCGCGCCCGGACCAAGTTCGGCAACATCGACATCCGCCGCGCCCGGGCCTGACCCACCCCAAGTTCCTTACGCCACCAGCCACTTCACCGCTCACCACGCCTTCGAACGGGAGGGCCCCATGCCTTCATCTGTCATGACCACGTCCAGGTCGGGCAACGGCCAGCAGCCGCCCGCCGCCGTCTCCACCGTCGGTCTGCGCAAGTCGTACGGCGACAAGACCGTCCTCGACGGGATCGACCTGCACATCCCGACCGGCACCGTGTTCGCCCTGCTCGGCCCGAACGGCGCCGGCAAGACCACGGCCGTGCAGATCCTGTCCACGCTCATCTCCGCCGACGGCGGCCAGGCCCAGGTCGCGGGCCACGACCTCGCCACGTCACCGGACGGCGTACGCGCCGCGATCGGTGTCACCGGGCAGTTCTCCGCCGTCGACGGCCTGATCACCGGCGAGGAGAACATGCTCCTCATGGCCGACCTGCACCACCTGCCCAAGCGTGAAGGGCGGCGCGTCGCAGCCGAGTTGCTGGAGCGGTTCGACCTCACCGACGCCGCGAAGAAGCCCGCCTCCACCTACTCCGGCGGCATGAAGCGCCGCCTCGACATCGCCATGACGCTGGTCGGCAACCCGCGGATCATCTTCCTCGACGAGCCGACCACCGGCCTCGACCCCCGCGCCCGGCACAACATGTGGGGCATCATCCGCGAACTGGTCTCCGACGGTGTCACCGTCTTCCTCACCACCCAGTACCTCGACGAGGCCGACGAACTCGCCGACCGCATCGCCGTCCTCAACAACGGCAGGATCGCCGCCGAGGGCAGCGCCGAGGAACTCAAGCGGCTCATCCCCGGCGGACACATCCGACTCCGGTTCACCGACCCCGACGCCTACCAGTCCGCCGCCCTCGCACTGCACGAGGCCCACCGGGACGACGAGGCCCTCGCGCTGCAGATCCCCAGCGACGGCAGCCAGCGCGAACTGCGCTCCGTCCTCGACTGGCTCGACTCCGCCGGCGTCGAGGCGGACGAGCTGACCGTGCACACCCCAGACCTCGACGACGTGTTCTTCGCCCTCACCGGCGGCGCCGGCATCCCCAACCAGCCGAACCAGCCCAACCAGCTCAAGGAGGAAGCCCGATGAGCTCCCTGTCCCTCGCCGTGCGCGACTCGTCCACGATGCTGCGCCGCAACCTGCTGCACGCCCGGCGCTACCCCTCCATGACGCTGAATCTGCTGCTGACGCCCGTCGTGCTGCTGTTGCTCTTCGTCTACATCTTCGGCGACGTGATGAGCGCCGGCATCAGCGGCGGCGGCGCCGACCGCTCCGCGTACATCGCGTATCTCGTCCCGGGCATCCTGATGCTGACCATCGGCGGCACAACGATCGGCAGCGCGGTGTCCGTCTCCATGGACATGACCGAGGGCATCATCGCCCGCTTCCGCACGATGGCGATCCACCGCGGATCGGTGCTCATCGGGCACGTCGTCGGCAGTGTGCTGCAGTGCGTGATGAGCGTGGTGCTCGTCGGGGCCGTCGCCGTGGCGATCGGGTTCCGGTCCACGGACGCCACCGCCCTGGAGTGGATCCTGGCGGTCGGGCTGCTGGCGCTCGTCTCCCTGGCGCTCACCTGGATCGCGGTCGGCATGGGCCTGTCCAGCCCGAACGCCGAGGCGGCCAGCAACAACGCGATGCCGCTGATGGTCCTGCCGCTCCTGTCCAGCGCGTTCGTGCCGGTCGACGCGATGCCGGGCTGGTTCCAGCCGATCGCCGAGTACCAGCCCTTCACCCCGGCCATCGAGACCCTGCGCGGACTGCTGCTCGGCACCGAGATCGGCAACAACGGGTGGCTGGCCGTGGTCTGGTGCGTGGCGCTGGCGGTGCTCGGCTACACGTGGTCGCGCTCGCTCTTCAACAACACCGGTAAGCGCTGATCAACAGCACCACCGCTGCCTGACACCGCACATGAGGGCGGGGCGTTCACTCACCGGCGGGGAGTGAACGCCCCGCCCTCTGCTGCCTGCCGAACCGCCCAACTGCCACCGCCGAACTGCCCTACTGCTGTCCGCCGAGCCGCGCGGCGCTGCGCTCCGCCTCGGCGAGGATCGCGTACCGGTCGGCCACGATCGCCTCCGCGTCGGCCACCGCCCGTTCGGCGGCGACGCGGCGCCCGGCATGCGAGTGCGGGTCCGGCGCGGGGTGCCGGCGGCGCCACCAGATGTCACACGCGGCGTAGATGCCACTCGCACAGATCAGCAGGGGAACGGCGAGGGCCAGGACGATGTCACGCACCACGAGATCCTTATACGTTTTATATGTGTACGCATACGTGCAACTTCTTCCTGATAACTCGGAATCCGGGCGCCCTTCCTGAAGGTCGCCCCTCGGCCAATATCCCGGCGGAACTCGGCCACGCACTCTCGACTGCTTAGCAAGGCTTGCGACTACCTCGTAGAAGAATTAAGTGGAGCTGCACGGTCGGGGCGCCGAGACTGCCCATATGAGCCTCACGAACCGCCCGCAGCCGCCCTTCTGCCGCGCCCTGTGCGCCATGGTCACGCCGTTCACCGACGACGGCACTCTGGACCTGGACGGCGCGCAGCGCCTGGCGGCCCACCTGATCGCCGAGGGCTGCGAGGGCCTCGTCCTGTCCGGCACCACCGGCGAGTCCCCCACGACGTCGGACGACGAGAAGGCCGCGCTCGTGCGGGCCGTGAAGGACGCGGTCGGGGAGCGGGTCCCCGTCGTCGCGGGCGTCGGCACCGCGGACACCCGGCACACCGTGGAGCTCGCCGCCGGGGCCGAAAAGGCGGGCGCGGACGGCCTGTTGGTCGTCAGCCCGTACTACAGCCGCCCGCCGCAGGACGCCCTGGAGGCACACTTCCGCGAGATCGCGGACGCGTCGGGACTGCCGGTGATGCTGTACGACATCCCGGGCCGCACCGGCACGCGCATCGAGCCGGACACCCTGATCCGACTCGCGTCCCACCCCCGGATCGTGGCCGTCAAGGACTGCGCGTACGACATGCTCGGCGCGCAGAAGGTGCTCGGCGCGACCGGTCTCGCGTACTACGCGGGCTGCGAGGAGTTCGCGCTCCCGCTGTACGCGGTGGGCGGGGCGGGCTTCGTGTCGACGGTCGCGAACGTGGCGCCGCGTGCGCTGCGGGCCGTCCTGGACTCCTACGACGCGGGCGACACCCGCGAGGCCGCCCGGCGCCAGCAACTGGCCGCCCCGCTCGTCGAGTTGATGATGGCGTCAGGCCTGCCGGGCACGGTCACCGCGAAGGCTCTGCTCGGCGCGCTCGGTCTCCCCGGCGGCCCGGTCCGCGCACCACTGCGGCCCGCCGGCCACGAAGTGACCGACGGGCTGCTGACCGCGTACGAGAGACTCGTCAGCGCGTAGGGCTGCGCCTTCCCGAGGACAACCCCCGCCCCCGGCCCCCGGCCGGAAGACACGCCTCCCTCAACGCGTGGTGAACTGCGGTGTCCAGCGACCCGGGTAGTCGGCGGACGCCTTGCGGAAGTCGCTGAGCTGGACGACCTTGTCGCTGCCGATGGTGAGCAGGAGCAGCTGGTTGTGGAACTCGCCCGTGCCGCGGCACTTCTTGGGATCGCAGCCCCAGGCGATGAGCCGCTTGTTGTCGGCCCAGGCGAGCAGCTGCTGCCCAGGCACCTTGGTGACCATCCTGCCGCTGACGGGGTCGACGATCGCCGAGGCGATCTCGTTGCCCTGGCCGGCGAACTCACCGCCGATGAGCTTGCCGTCCGGCGAGAGCCCCGCCTCCGCCCACGACACGTGCTTCTCCGCGGCGGGTGTGGCCACCTTGCGGCCGTTCAGGTCGTAGTAGATCCGGCCGGGCTCCGTCGGGATCTGCTCGTAGACGAGCTTGCCGTCATGGCTGAACCGGAGGTCGGCGCGCGCGTTCGGCGACCAGCCCATCTCGTCCTTCCAGAAGGGCAGTTCGTGCCAGACCGACTTGCCGGAGGCGACGTCGACGACGGTGAACCCGGTCCGGCTGGCGACCGGCCCCGGCTCGTCCTTGCCGTTCACGTTCATCTTGTGCGACCAGTAGAGGTGGTCGGGGTTCTTGGCGTACGTCGTGGCGAGGAGCTTCCTGCCGTCCGGCGAGAACTCCACCCCGGCCACGCCCTTGTCGAGCTCGATCCACCGCTCCACCTTGCCGGTGATCAGGTCGAGCAGGCCGACGCGGTCGACGGGCAGCCGCTTCTCCAGGACGGCGGCCGTCCGCATGCCGGGCGCCACGTCGACCCACGACCACCGGGTGGTCCTGTCGTACTTGCCGGTCTTCTGGTTGAGCAGCCCGTAGGTGCGCTCCATGACGGCGTCCCGGCCCGGCTGCTTGACCCTCTTGTACGTGGAGAACGCGGCCAGCGCCGAGTCCCCCGCCGCGATGAGGTCCCGCGGCGGCGACTGGTCCGGGTGCGCGATGATGTCGCTCTGATTCATCCGGCTCGCGGGGCGCACGTCCTGGCCGCCCGAGTGCAGGACGGGCACGGCGACCGCCGTGGCGACGACCGCCGCCGTGGCGACCGCGGCTCCCGCGATGGTGCGCACCCGGCGGCGGTGCCGCACGGCGAGCACCCGGTCGGCGAACCCGGACGGCGCGGACTCGCTGTCGGCGGCCTGTTCGCGCAGTGCGTCGCGCAGCAGTTCATCGACGTTCACGGACGCACCTCCATGGGCGAGAAGTCACGGGACGGCAGCTCTTCGGCGTCGGCCGGACCGAGCGCGGCGAGTTCGGGCGCGAGGCTGCGCAGCTTGGCGAGCGAGCGGTGCGTGGTCGAGCGCACGGTGCCCACCGAGCAGCCCAGGAGGCGGGCGACGTCCGCCTCGGGCAGGTCCTCGAAGTAGCGCAGGACGAGTACGGTGCGCTGCCGGGCGGTGAGCCTGGCGAGCGCGGTGCGCATCACGATGCGCAGGTCGGCGGCGTGGGAAGAGTCGACCCCTGTACGACTCTCCGGCGGCTCGGCGACGGTCAGTTCCCGTCCGCGCCACTTCAGGCGCCATCTGCTGATCTGCTGGCGGTAGAGGATCTTCCGTACGTAGGCCTCCGGTTCGTCGATACGGTGCCAGCGCCCGGCCGCCTTGATGAGCGCGTTCTGGAGCAGGTCCTCGGCGGCGTGCCGGTCGCCCCCGCTGAGGAGCACCGCGGTCTTCAGGAGCGCGGACGACCTGCTCGCCACGAACTCGCGGAAGCTGTCCCAGCGATCCGCGCCCGCCTCACCCGCCGTCTGTCCGGCATGCCCCGCTGGTGCTTCCGTGCCGGCATCCATCGTCACCTTCTCTTCCCCGTCGGGCGGCCCTGGTGCCCCCGTGCTGCTCCTTGTGACGCGCGCGGCGGCCCCTCGCTATGCCTGCGTGCCCGAGAAATTGTGCAAGGGGTGACGCGAGTGGCCCGCACCGGATTCCGGTGCGGGCCGACGAACCGACCGCTTGCCCGGCTCAGCCGCAGCTCCGGCCCTTGATGACCCCCGCTTCCCCAGTGGAGGTGGTAGGCCAGGGGCTGACGTGCCCGACTCCGCCCCTGTGACACTTCTTGATCCGGTTGCGCTCTTGCACCGGGGGCCGGAAACTCCGGTTGCCCCAGGAGGGCTCAAGTGCTTTTCAAACACGTCGTGCTGGCCGTCGGGGTCGTCGTCGCTGCTGGTCTGCCGACAGCGGGGACCGCTGCGGCGGAGCAGGGGACCGCGGCCGGCCGGATCACCGCGACCGACTATTCCTCCGGCTCTCCCGCTCTGGTCTCGCTCGACCCGGTGAGCGGCGACGTCATCCGGACCTTCGCGCAGAACGCCGAGGACGGCGTCCTCTCTCCGAAGGGCTCCACCGTGGCGTACATCCAGCGCGACGACACCTGCATTCCCCAGACCGAAGGCTGTAAATACGCCCGGAACCTGGTGGTCGCCGACGGCGACGGCGGTGACCAGCGCGTCCTGGTCCGGGGTATCACGCCCGAAACCAATGAGGCCCCGTACGTCGGGCACCCCGACTGGTCCCCGGACAGCAGGCGGATCGTCTACGACAGCCCGCGCGGCATGGAGTGGATCAAGAGCGACGGCACGGGACAGGAGGTGCTCACGACAACCGGCGGCGCAGGCACCTTCTCGCCCGACGGCCAGAGCATCGCCTTCGTGAGGACCACCACGTACGAGACGGCCGACGGCTGGGAGAACGGCACGGACGTCTGGGTCATGGACATCGCCACCCGGCAGGTGCACCAGATCAGCACCACTCACAACGCGCGGTCCACGCCGGTCGACTGGTCCCCCGACGGGCAGCGCATCGCGTACGCCACCGAGAACGGCCTGAACGCCGTCGACGTGGCGACCGGCGCCGTCACCGAGCTGCAGAGCAGCTGGACGACCCCCCTCAGCGGCATCCAGGGCCCCGTCTTCTCGCCCGATGGCACCCGAATCACCTTCTCCGCCATGGACGAGGGCGACTACAGCCACAACACCTACGTCGTCGATGCCGCCGACGGAAAGAACCTCCAGGTCCTGACGGACCAGGCTGTGACCCCTACCGACTGGCTGAGCAGGTAGCGGGAGCGCCGGCCGCGGGCCCGGCCGGTGCCCGCGGCCGGCCGTCCTGAGATCGGCGGGCCAAGGGGTGCCTGTGGCGCGACGGAGGATCCCCGCGGTCGGAATCGAGCGGATCGTGGATCTCGGCCGGCCGCGGGCGTCCATGCGGCCCAAGGCATGCGGTGGACGCGGAAGGGGTGCCCTCCCCCAACAGTGGAAGGGCACCCCCAAGGACGGTCAGCGGTGGTCGTAGCGGTCGTGACCCCAGCGGCCGTCGTGGTGGTGACCCCAGCGAGCGTCACGGTGGTGACCCCAGCGGCCGTCGCGGTGGTGACCCCAGCGGCTGTCGCGGTGGTGACCCCAGCGAGCGTCACGGTGGTGACCCCAGCGGCCGTCGCGGTGGTGACCCCAGCGGCCGTCGTGGTCGCCGCGCCTG
This sequence comes from Streptomyces longhuiensis, assembly GCF_020616555.1. Lineage (NCBI taxonomy): Bacteria > Bacillati > Actinomycetota > Actinomycetes > Kitasatosporales > Streptomycetaceae > Streptomyces > Streptomyces longhuiensis. The sequence continues at coordinate 2,818,620 of NZ_CP085173.1, forward strand.
TTGTCGTCACCGTGGTCGTGACCACGGTCGTACGTGGCTTGGGACACCGCCGAAGGCGCGGCGGCGGCGCTGGCGCCAGTGGCGCCGCCCACCAGGAGGGCGCCCGCGACGCCCAGCGCGGCGACAAAACGGGAAAGCTGCATTCCGTGCTCCTTTCACGGCAGGTGCCTCATGCGCCTGCCTGGGTCGGACACCTCCATATTCACGTCCGCAATGCACCGTTACGTCCGACTCGCCACCGAGGACGCCTTATGTAGCGAAAAATCGTTGAATCGGGAACCGACGCCCAGCGTGTCGGCGTCACGCGCGCGTACGGGTGGCTCCCCCCAACGCACGAGCGCCCTCCCGGGTCGTCCTGAGGACGCGGAAGGGCGCTCGCTGGTGACCAGCGCTGACAACTGCCGCCGGCTCAGCAGCAGTTCGGAGCGGTGATCGAAGTGGCGGCCACAGGTCACGGCCGCCGATGATCAGTTGTGGCTGTGCAGGACCTCGTTCAGGCCGCCCCACACCGCGTTGTTCGGGCGGGCCTCGACGGCGCCGGTGACCGAGTTGCGGCGGAAGAGGATGTTCGAGGCGCCGGACAGGTCGCGGGCCTTGACGATCTCGCCGTCGGGCATCGTGACGCGCGTACCGGCGGTGACGTAGAGACCGGCCTCGACGACGCACTCGTCGCCGAGGGCGATGCCGACGCCCGCCTCCGCGCCGACGAGGCAGCGCTCGCCGATCGTGATGCGGACGTTGCCGCCGCCGGAGAGCGTGCCCATGGTGGAGGCGCCGCCGCCGATGTCGGAGCCGTTGCCGACGACGACGCCGGCGGAGATGCGGCCCTCGACCATCGACGTGCCGAGCGTGCCGGCGTTGAAGTTGACGAAGCCCTCGTGCATGACGGTGGTGCCCTCGGCGAGGTGCGCGCCGAGGCGGACGCGGTCGGCGTCGGCGATGCGGACGCCCTTCGGCGCGACGTAGTCCGTCATACGGGGGAACTTGTCGATGGACGTCACGGCGAGGTGCAGGCCCTCGGCGCGGGCGTTGAGGCGGACCTTCTCGACGTCGTCGACGGCGACCGGGCCGAGCGAGGTCCAGGCGACGTTGGCGAGGAGGCCGAAGACGCCGTCCAGGTTCTGCCCGTGCGGCTTGACCAGCCGGTGGGACAGCAGGTGGAGGCGCAGGTAGGCGTCGTGCGCGTCGAGCGGCTTGTCGTCGAGCGAGGCGATGACCGTGCGCACGGCGACGGTCTCCACACCGCGGCGGGCGTCGGTGCCGATGGCCTTCGCGGCGCCCTCGCCGAGCAGCTCGGCGGCGCGCTCGGCGGAGAGCCGCTCGGTGCCGGCCGGGCCCGGCTCGTCCTGGAGGGACGGGGCGGGGAACCAGGTGTCGAGGACGGTGCCGTCGGCGGTGAGCGTGGCGAGGCCTGCGGCGACGGCGCCGGTGGTGCGCTGAGCGGTGGTGCTGGCGGGAGAGTCAGACATGGGTGAAACCTAACCGGAGGTGCGCCGCGGGGGCGAACCGGTACGGCCGGTGTCTCAGGTGCCGGGCGCCCCGCGCTCCCCCGATGGGTCTGCCGCGTCGCCGCCGGGGGCTCCGTCGATGACGCGGGCGAGCATGTCGCGCGCGTACTCCTCCTCGTAGACGGCGTCCGTGAGCAGCACCTGGAGGCAGATTCCGTCCATCAGGGCGACCAGCGCGCGGGCCGTGACCGGGTCCGTGCGACGCGCGAGTTCGTCGGCGACGCCCTCGCCCCACTCGGCGGCGACGGGCCGCAGCGCGGGCCTGCGCAGGGCGGCGAGATACAGCTCGTACTCGAGCTCCACGCCGGTGCGTTCACCGGCGAGCCACTCGCCGAGGACCGCGGCGAGCCCGGCGGCGAGCCGGGCGCGCGGCACCTCGAAGACGGCGCTGCCGGCCAGGGCCTTCGCGAACCCCTCGTTGGCCTGGCGCAGCGCGGCGACCAGCAGTTCGTCGAGGGTCTTGAAGTGGTACGTCGTCGAGCCGAGCGGCACGTCGGCCTCGGCGGCGACGCTGCGGTGGCTGAGTCCGCCGATGCCCTTCTCGCCCACCACGCGGATCGCGGCGTCGATGATGCGCTGCCGCCGTTCGGGGTCGTAGCGCCGCGCCATCAGTGGGCGCCGCCCAGATTGAGCAGCACCACGCCGCCGATGACCAGGGCGATGCCCGCGAGCCGGGCCGCGGTCATCGCCTCGCCGAGGAAGAGCATGCCTATCCCGGCGATGACGGCCGTGCCGACGCCGGCCCAGATCGCGTACGCGGTCCCGACCTGCACCGTCTTCAGCGTCTGGGCGAGCAGCGCGAACGCGATCAGATAGCCGGAGACGGTGATCAGGGAGGGCCAGAGCCTGCTGAACCCCTCGCTGTACTTCATGGCGGTGGTGGCGGCCACTTCCGCCGCGATGGCGCCGGAGAGCAGTACGTATCCCATGTGTACGAGTGTACGCAACGTTGTGTACGGGCGTACACAGCGCGGTCGGGCTATGGTGTCGCGATCACTGTGGGGGGCCACAGGGACGAACTACTCCCGGGAGTGCGGCGCGATGACGGACATGTGGGGACAGGGGCCGGGTCAGGGGCCCGGCTACGGGCCGGGCGGCTACGGCTGGGGCGGTGCGTGGACCCCGCCGCCGCCCCCGCCGCAGCCGGGCGTCATCCCGCTCGCCCCGCTCGGCGTCGACCGGATACTCGGCGGCGCCTTCACCACGATGCGCCGCCACGCGAAGCCGCTGTTCGGCACCGTCCTCATCGTGTACGCGGTGCTCGCCGCGCTCGTGGCGGGCGCGCTGGCGCTCGCCTACGCGGCCGTCTCCGACGACGTACGGGCGCTCCTGGAGCGGCACAGCGAGTTCGAGTGGAGCCACGCGCGGCCGGTGTTCACCGCGTTCGGCCTGGTGTGGGTCGTCGGCATGCTGGCGCTCACGGTCGGCACGGCGTTCATCCAGTCCGCGTGCACCGTGGTGCTGCGCGAGGCAGTGCTCGGCCGTCCCGCACGCTTCAAGACGGTGTGGCGGCACGCCTGGTCCCGCACCCCTTCGGTACTCGGCGTGGGCCTGCTGATGGGCCTGATCGCGCTGATCCCGGCGGGCCTGGCCGTGGCGTTCATGGTGTCGGTCTTCGTCATGCTGCTCACGCAGTCGGTCGCGCCGGTCGGCATGCTGTTCCTGCTCATGGCGGTGACGGTGCCGCTCGTGGTCTGGGTCTACGTCCTGTTCCTGTTCGGCCCGGCGGCCGCCACGCTCGAGGAGGCGGGACCGATCCAGGCGCTGCGCCGCTCGGCGCGCCTGGTGCGGGGCGCCTGGTGGCGCACGTTCGGCATCTCGCTGCTGGCCGGCGTGATCATGATGGTGGTGTCGCTCGCGGTGCGCGTGCCGCTCGAGATCGCGATGCCCGACACGACTCCGCAGGCGTACCAGCCGGGTCAGAGCGCGTCCGACGTGTTCGAGGCGATGCTGCCGAAGCTGGGCTTCGTCATGGCCCTGTCCATGATCTGCAACCTGCTTGTACAGCTGGTGAGTTCGGTGTTCCTGCCGTTGGTCACGGCGCTGCTCTACATCGACCAGCGCATCCGCAGGGAGGGCCTCGCCCACACGCTGGAGCTCGCGTCCCGGTCGGACGCCTGACCTCCGGCGGCCACCGTCTCACCGTCAGTCGAGGAGCGTCTTCTTCGGCCGCAGGACACAGAACTCGTTGCCCTCGGGGTCGGCGAGGACGACCCACGTCGCGTCCTCGCCCTGCCCGACGTCCACACGCCGGGCCCCGAGCCCGATGAGGCGCTCGACCTCGGCGTCCCGGTCGTCGGGGCTGAGGTCGATGTGCAGGCGGTTCTGGACGGTCTTGCCCTCGCCCACCGGCACGAAGCAGAACCCCGGCAGCGTGGTCGCGTCCGCGCCGATGACGATCTCGTCCTCGGCCTCGAACAGGACCTTCCAGTCGAGGACCTGGCACCAGAAGCGGGCCTGCGCGGGCAGATCGCGGGTGTTCACGACGACTTGGTACAGCGAGGAAGTCATGACGCCCAGTCTGCCGCGCGGGCCCGCGCCGCGCCCGCGGATCAGTTCGTGACGCCGAACCAGGTGGCCCTGGACTTCTTCCACTCCGGGTGCGTGAGGTCCTTGGCCTCGGTGCCGTCGCCGTAGAGGTCGGCGGAGCCGTTGTCGGTCAGGAGCTGCGCGCGGGCGCCGGACCGGGTCAGGTCGGGCACGCTCACCACGGCCTCCCAGCCGCCGGGGTCGCTGGTCGGCAGGTCGATCCGCTTGACCGGCGCGTGCCCGGCCACGCCGTCCCACTGGTACAGGGCGTACGGGTCGGAGTTGTCGTCGGCGGCCCAGCTGCCGGCCACGATCAGGTACTGGTCCGCGGCGTTCTTGCGGATGTCGCGCACGGAGAGCCCGCCCAGGTCCAGCTCGATGGGCGTCCCGAACACGGGCTTCGTGCCGTTCGCCACGACCTTGTCGAAGTTGGTGACGGGCACGACGAGCGCCCGGCCCCCGTCAGCCGGCGGCACGAGCGGGGCGCGGAACCCGATGTACGCGGTGCTGGTCGACCCGGGCGCGAATTCGAGGCCCTCGACGTTGAACCCGTCGACCTGCTTGGGCACCTGCCCGTCCGCGGTGCCGGCGGCGAACCCGTAGCGGTCCCCGTTCGCCTCGTCCCAGGCGACCAGGTCGTCCCGCAGCTTCTTGTACGCCTTGCCGTACGACAGCTGCGTCGCGGCTCCGCTGCCGCTCACGGTGGTCGTGAAGACCGTGTTCCGGGGCGACTTGTACTCGCCGTCCTTGTTGTTGCCGAGGGAGCCGGTCCAGTAGATGGTGTCTCCGACGCGCGTGGCGCCCTCGATGTCGACCTCCTTGGACACCCCGAGCTGCGAGCTGAAGTCCCAGGTCCGCACGGGCGCGCCGGAGACCGAACCGCTGTAGAGGCGCAGGACGTTGGACTCGTCGTCGGCGACCAGGACGTAGCCGCCGCCCGCGTCGACGGCGGCGGACGCGTCACTGGAACCGGTGAAGTAGCGGGAGTCGGCGCCCTGCTGCACGGCGGCCGAGGCGGCGTAGTGGAGCGTCTTGGTGGCGGTCCTGCCGTCCACGCCGGTCACCTTGAGGGTGAGATCGGTGTAGCCCCGGCCCTGCGCGGCGACGGACACCTGCCGGGTGGCGCCCGACCCGGTGACGGTGACGTTCCCCGTGCCGGCGACGGACGACTTGGTGCTCGCGGAGGCGGCCACGGTCAGCGCCGACGCGTCGGCACCGCTCTGGCCGACGGTGACGGTCACGACCGGGTCGCCCGTGGCGCCGACCGCCCCGGAGACGTAATCGGTGGAGAGTGCGATCGTCGGCGTCCCGTAACTCGCGGCGCCCGCCGGGCTGTTGAGACCCGCGAGGGCCAGCGTGAGCACTCCGCCCGTGACGGCGACGGCTCTGCGGCGGGACGGGGAGGAGATGTGCTGCATGAGGGCCTCTCATCGGGGCGGGTGTCGACGAGAACCTTCGGCCACCCGGGCCAACTGCAGGCGTACACCCCGCGTCCTGGGGGCGAACAGCAAACAGCACGGCCCCCCGTGCCGGGAGCACAGGGGGCCGTACAGGTGTGGCAGACCGGGGAGAACCGGTCAGACGTTGAAGCCGAGCGCGCGCAGCTGCTCGCGGCCCTCGTCGGTGATCTTGTCCGGGCCCCACGGCGGCATCCAGACCCAGTTGATCCGGAGCTCGTTCACGATGCCGTCGGTGGCCGACTTCGCCTGGTCCTCGATGACGTCGGTCAGCGGGCAGGCCGCGGACGTCAGCGTCATGTCGATCGTGGCGATGTTGGCGTCGTCGATGTGGATGCCGTAGATCAGGCCGAGGTTGACGACGTCGATGCCCAGCTCGGGGTCGACGACGTCGTAGAGGGCCTCGCGGACCTCTTCCTCGGACGCCGGCTTGGTGGTCACAGTCTCGCTCATGCCGTCTTCCTCTCCGCGCCGTCCAGCGCCTGGGCCGTCGCGTCCTTCCACGCCATCCAGCTCAGGAGGGCGCACTTCACACGGGCCGGGTACTTGGAGACACCGGCGAACGCGACCGCGTCCTCCAGCACCTCCTCCATCGCGTCGTCGGGCTCGATCCTGCCCCGCGACTGCATCAGCTCCAGAAAGGTCTCCTGGATCTTCTGCGCCTCGGCCAGGTCCTTGCCGACGAGCAGCTCGTTCAGAACAGAGGCCGAAGCCTGGCTGATCGAGCAGCCCTGGCCCTCGTACGAGACGTCACTGATCGTCGAGCCGTCGTACTTCACGCGCAGCGTGATCTCGTCGCCGCACGTCGGATTGACGTGGTGCACCTCGGCGTCGCCATCGCGCAGACCGCGCCCGTGCGGGTGCTTGTAGTGGTCCAGGATGACGTCCTGGTACATCGAATCCAGCTTCACGTTCCCAGCCAGCCCCTCAGCCGAAGAAGTTCCGTACGTGCTCCAGGCCGTCGATCAGCGCGTCGATCTCGCCGGGCGTGGAGTACAGATAGAACGACGCCCGCGTGGTCGCAGGAATTCCGTAGCGCAGGCAGACGGGGCGGGCGCAGTGGTGACCCACGCGGACCGCGATGCCTTCCTCGTCCAGGACCTGGCCCACGTCGTGCGGGTGGATGTCACCGAGCGTGAACGAGATCGCGGCGCCGCGGTCCTCGGCCGTGGTGGGGCCGATGATCCGCAGGTCCGGGACCTCGAGCAGCCGCTTCACCGCGTACTCGGTGATCGCGTGCTCATGCTGGGCGATCTTGTCCATGCCGATCGAGGTCAGGTAGTCCACGGCCGCGCCGAGGCCGACGGCCTGGGCGATCGGGGGCGTACCCGCCTCGAACTTGTGCGGCGCCGGCGCGTACGTCGACGAGTGCATGGAGACAGTCTCGATCATCTCGCCGCCGCCCAGGAAGGGCGGCAGGTCCTCGAGCAGCTCCTGGCGCCCCCACAGGACGCCGATGCCCGTCGGGCCGCACATCTTGTGGCCGGTGAAGGCCACGAAGTCGGCCTGGAGCGCCTGCACGTCGAGCACCATGTGCGGGGCGGCCTGGGAGGCGTCGATGAGGACGAGGGCGCCGACCTCCTGGGCGCGACGCACGATGGCCTCGACCGGGTTGAGCGTGCCCAGGATGTTCGAGACGAGGACGAACGAGACGATCTTCGTCTTCTCGGTGATGATCTCGTCGATGTTGGAGAGGTCGAGGCGGCCGTCGTCGGTCAGCCCGAACCACCGCAGCTTCGCGCCGGTGCGCTGCGAGAGCAGCTGCCACGGCACGATGTTGGAGTGGTGCTCCATCTCCGTGATGACGATCTCGGTCTCGTGGTCCACGCGGTAGGGCTCGTCGGCCCAGCCCAGCATGTTCGCCACGAGGTTGAGCGACTCGGAGGCGTTCTTGGTGAAGATGACCTCGTCGCGGCTCGGCGCGTTGATGAAGGCCGCGACCTTGTCACGCGCACCTTCGTACAGCGCCGTAGCCTCCTCGGCGAGCACGTGCACGCCCCGGTGGACGTTGGCGTTGTGCTGTTCGTAGTACTCACTGAGCGTGTCGATGACCTGGCGCGGCGTCTGCGAGGTCGCCGCGTTGTCCAGGTACACGAGCTTCTTGCCGTCGTGAAGTACCCGGTCGAGGATCGGGAAGTCCTTGCGGATCGCCTCGGTGTCGAGGAGGCCCGGCAGCTGTGTCACGCGGATGCGCCGCCCTTCGTGTATGCCTCGTAGCCCTCGGCCTCGAGCTTGTCGGCGAGCTCGGGGCCGCCGGACTCGACGATCCTGCCCTGCGAGAAGACGTGGACGAAGTCCGGCTTGATGTAGCGCAGGATGCGCGTGTAGTGCGTGATCAGCAGGGTGCCGACCTCGCCGGTCTCGCGGACGCGGTTGACACCCTCGGAGACCTGGCGCAGCGCGTCGACGTCGAGGCCGGAGTCGGTCTCGTCGAGGATCGCGATCTTCGGCTTGAGGAGCTCCATCTGGAGGATCTCGTGGCGCTTCTTCTCACCGCCGGAGAAGCCCTCGTTCACGTTGCGCTCGGCGAAGGCAGGGTCCATCTGGAGCTGCTCCATCGCGGTCTTGACCTCCTTGACCCACGTGCGCAGCTTGGGGGCCTCGCCGCGGATCGCGGTGGCCGAGGTGCGCAGGAAGTTGGAGACCGAGACGCCGGGGACCTCGACCGGGTACTGCATGGCGAGGAACATGCCGGCGCGGGCGCGCTCGTCGACGGACATCTCGAGGACGTCCTCGCCGTCGAGGGTGACGGTGCCCTGGGTGATCGTGTACTTGGGGTGACCCGCGATGGAGTAGGCGAGGGTCGACTTGCCGGAGCCGTTCGGGCCCATGATGGCGTGCGTCTCGCCCTGCTTCACGGTCAGGTCGACGCCCTTGAGGATCTCCTTGGTGGAGTTGTCGGCCTCGACGGTGACGTGCAGGTCCTTGATTTCAAGCGTTGCCATGGGTGCCTCAGGACTCCTGGGAGAGGGAGACGAGCACGTCGTCCCCTTCGATCTTTACGGGGTAAACGGGGACGGGGCGCGTCGCGGGAAGGCCGGACGGCTTGCCGGTGCGGAGGTCGAACGCGGAGCCGTGCAGCCAGCACTCGATCTGGCAGTCCTCCACCTCGCCCTCGGAGAGCGACACGTTCGCGTGCGAGCAGATGTCGTTGATCGCGAACACCTCGCCCTCGGTGTAGACGACCGAGACCGGCGTGCCGTCGAGTTCCACCCGCTTCGGGGTGTCCTCCTCCAGCTCGCTCAATCCGCAGGCCCGGGTGAACCGGGCACGGTCGAAGGCCATCAGACGGAAGCCTCCAGCTCGGCCTCGATCTTGGCGAGCAGGCGCTCCTGGACGTCCGGCAGACCGATCTGCTGGACGAGCTCGGCGAAGAAGCCGCGGACCACGAGGCGACGGGCCTCACCGGCCGGGATACCGCGCGAGCGCAGGTAGAAGAGCTGCTCGTCGTCGAAGCGGCCGGTCGCCGAGGCGTGGCCCGCGCCGACGATCTCGCCGGTCTCGATCTCCAGGTTCGGGACCGAGTCCACGCGGGCGCCGTCGGTCAGAACCAGGTTGCGGTTCATCTCGTAGGTGTCGGTGCCCTCGGCGGTGGCCTCGATGAGGACGTCGCCGATCCACACGGCGTGGGCGTCCTGGCCCTGGAGCGCGCCCTTGTAGACCACGTTCGACTTGCAGTGCGGGGCGTCGTGGTCGACGAGGAGGCGGTGCTCCTGGTGCTGGCCCTTGTCGGTGAAGTACAGGCCGAGGAGCTCGGCCTCGCCACCGGTGCCCGCGTAGTTGACGCGCGGGTGCAGACGGACGAGGTCACCGCCGAAGGTGACGACGACGGACTTGAAGGAGGCGTCGCGGCCGACGAGCGCGTTGTGCTGCGCGACGTGGACGGCCTTCTCGTCCCAGTCCTGGACGGAGACGACGGTCAGCTTGGCGCCGTCGCCCAGGATGTAGTCGACGTTGGCGGCGAGCACCGCGTCACCGGTGTGGTCGATGACCACGACGGCCTCGGCGAACGCGCCGAGCTCGATGACCTGGTGCGCGAAGGCCGTACCGCCCTCACCGTGCACGGCGATGCGGATCGGCTCGGTGAGGACCGTCTCCTTGGGGACGGACACGACCGAGGCCTTCTCGAAGGACGAGAACGCCTGGGCGGCGACGCGGTCCACCGGCTTGCCGGCCTTGCCGACGCGGGCGTCGTCGCGCCCGACGGTCTCCTGGGTGACGCCCGCGGGGGCGGTCACCTCGACGCGCAGGCCGCCCTGGGCGACCGCCGTCCCGTCGTGCAGGCCGCGCAGCCGCTCGAGCGGCGTGAACCGCCACTCCTCCTCACGGCCGTGCGGGACGGGGAAGTCCGCGACGTCGAAGGACGGGGGCGCGCTCATGCGCGTGGCGACGGTCGACTCTGCGGCCACCGCGATCGAGCCGGCGGTCGTGGACCCCGCCGCCGGGATGTTCTGAGCCTCAGCCATGGCTGTCGTAGTGCTCTCTTTCTCAGTTCAAGACGTGTGCTGACGGACGGGCCTGCGGCGTTAGCCGACGGCGCCTTCCATCTGCAGCTCGATCAGCCGGTTGAGCTCGAGGGCGTACTCCATCGGCAGCTCCTTCGCGATCGGCTCGACGAAGCCGCGCACGATCATCGCCATCGCCTCGAACTCCGTCATACCGCGGCTCATCAGGTAGAAGAGCTGGTCGTCGGAGACCTTGGAGACCGTCGCCTCGTGGCCCATGGACACGTCGTCCTCGCGGACGTCGACGTACGGGTACGTGTCGGAGCGGGAGATGGTGTCGACGAGCAGCGCGTCGCACAGCACGTTCGACTTGGAGCCGGCGGCACCCTCACCGATCTCGACCAGACCGCGGTACGAGGTACGGCCGCCGCCACGGGCCACCGACTTCGACACGATGTTGGAGGAGGTGTTGGGCGCCATGTGGACCATCTTGGAGCCGGCGTCCTGGTGCTGCCCCTCGCCCGCGAAGGCGATGGACAGGGTCTCGCCCTTGGCGTGCTCGCCCATCAGGTAGACGGCCGGGTACTTCATGGTGACCTTGGAGCCGATGTTGCCGTCGATCCACTCCATGGTCGCGCCCTCGTACGCCACGGCGCGCTTGGTGACCAGGTTGTAGACGTTGTTCGACCAGTTCTGGATGGTCGTGTAACGGCAGCGGGCGCCCTTCTTCACGATGATCTCGACCACCGCGGAGTGCAGGGAGTCCGACTGGTAGATCGGCGCCGTGCAGCCCTCGACGTAGTGGACGTAGGCGTCCTCGTCGACGATGATCAGCGTCCGCTCGAACTGGCCCATGTTCTCCGTGTTGATACGGAAGTAGGCCTGGAGCGGGATCTCGACGTGTACGCCCTTGGGGACGTAGATGAAGGATCCGCCGGACCACACGGCCGTGTTCAGCGACGCGAACTTGTTGTCGCCGACCGGGATGACCGTGCCGAAGTACTCCTTGAAGAGCTCCGGGTGCTCCTTCAGCGCCGTGTCGGTGTCCAGGAAGATGACGCCCTGCTCCTCCAGGTCCTCACGGATCTGGTGGTAGACGACCTCGGACTCGTACTGGGCCGCGACACCGGCGACGAGGCGCTGCTTCTCCGCCTCGGGGATGCCGAGCTTGTCGTACGTGTTCTTGATGTCCTCCGGCAGGTCCTCCCAGGACTGGGCCTGCTTCTCGGTGGACCGCACGAAGTACTTGATGTTGTCGAAGTCGATGCCCGACAGGTCCGAGCCCCAGTTGGGCATGGGCTTCTTGTCGAAGAGGCGCAGGCCCTTGAGGCGGAGCTTGGTCATCCACTCCGGCTCGGACTTCTTGGCCGAGATGTCGCGGACGACGTCCTCGTTGATGCCGCGCTTGGCAGAGGCACCGGCGGCGTCGGAGTCGGCCCAGCCGTATTCGTACTTGCCCAGACCCTCGAGCTCGGGGTGGGCAGTCTCCTCGATGGGGAGCGTCATGCGGGGTTCCTCCCGGCGGTGCTTGCGGATGCGTTTGTGTCGTTTTTTGGGGCGGTGGTCTTGGGTGCGATCTTCGGAATGAAGGTCGTACACACCCCGTCGCCGTGGGCGATGGTGGCCAGCCGCTGCACATGTGTGCCGAGCAGCTGGGAGAAGAATTCGGTCTCCGCCTCGCACAGCTGCGGGAACTGCTCGGCGACGTGTGCGACCGGGCAGTGGTGCTGACACAGCTGCTCGCCGACCGGTGCGCTTCGCGCCGTAGCAGCGTACCCGTCGGCGCTCAGGGCCTTCGCGAGGGCTTCCGTACGCTCCTCGGGGGCGGCGGACTCGACGGCCTCCCGGTACGCCCCGGCCTGCTCGGCGATCCTGGCGCGGGCGAAGGCGATGACGGCTTCCTCCCCGCCCTCGCGCTGCGCGATCCAGCGCAGGGCGTCGGCGGCGAGCGTGTCGTACGACTGGTCGAAGGCGTCCCGGCCGCAGTCGGTCAGGGCGAACGCCTTGGCGGGGCGGCCGCGTGTGCGGGCGCCGTAGACGCGCTGCTCCCTGGGGGCCACGACGTCGTCGGCCACGAGGGCGTCGAGGTGACGGCGGACGGCGGCCTGGGTGAGCCCGAGGCGTCCGGCGAGATCGGTGACGGTGGACGGGCCGTGGTCCAGGATGGAGCGCACGACGCGGTTGCGCGTGGAGCGCTCACCGGTCGCCAGCTCTTCCTGCGGGGCCCTTGCGGGGGCCTCCGGAGCCTCGCCAACGTTTTTCACAACGCCATTGTTGCGTAATTCCTCAGATCGTGACAACCGGCCTGGTGACCGGCGTACGGTGCGGTTCATCACTTAGGCAGACCTAACCAAGTTCTCCTCTGACCTGCGGAAACGGTCGGCACCCTCCTGACCTGCACCGCACACGACCAGAGGCCCGCGTCGCGCGGTGGCGACCGCGCCGGCGTCCTCGGACCGCGCCCGGACGAGTTCCGGCACCGTCGCCTCGACGCCGCGAAGCCTTTCCTCGGAGCCGTCCGAACACGGCGCGCGGCCGGTCGTCGGGGGCCTGGCGCGCAGGCGCGCGCGGGAACGGGCGCGCACGGCAACGCGGCGCCGGCCTCCCGGTCGGGCGGCACCGGGGGTCCGAGCTCGGGCACGGGCAACTTCGCACCCGGAGAAGCGGCCGCCGCGGCGGGCCCTTGGTCCGGACCCGGACCGTTTCGGGCTCATCGGCGCCGGCCGGGCGCGGTCCGCGGGCCGGTCTCACCCGCCGTGGGCACAACGCGCCACGTCGCAACCTCGCCCTCTTCGGGGGCGCCGGGCCGCTCCGCCCCGGGACGCCGCCCGGCCGACGGGGGCGTGACGGCAGACCCTAGACTTGCCGACCATGCGAAGTGAGCCCGTCGTCCACATCACCTCATTGGTGAAGCGGTACGGAGACAAAACCGCGGTCGACGGTCTCGACCTCACGGCCGCCGCCGGCATCACGGCCGTCCTCGGCCCGAACGGCGCCGGCAAGACCACCACGATCGAGACCTGCGAGGGCTACCGCAGGCCGGACGCCGGGGCCGTGCGCGTGCTCGGTCTCGACCCGGTCCGGCAGGCCGCCGAGCTGCGCCCCCGGATCGGCGTCATGCTCCAGTCCGGAGGCGTCTACTCCGGCGCCCGCGCGGACGAGATGCTGCGCCATGTGGCGAAGCTCCACGCGCACCCCCTGGACGTGGACGCGCTCATCGAGCGCCTGGGCCTCGGCAGCTGCGGCCGCACCACCTACCGCAGGCTCTCCGGCGGTCAGCAGCAGCGCCTCGCGCTCGCCATGGCCGTCGTCGGCCGCCCCGAGCTCGTCTTCCTGGACGAGCCGACCGCCGGCCTCGACCCGCAGGCACGCCGCGCGACCTGGGACCTCGTACGGGATCTGCGGGCCGACGGCGTCTCCGTCATCCTCACCACGCACCACATGGACGAGGCGGAGGCACTCTCCGACGACGTCGCGATCATCGACGCGGGCCGCGTCATAGCGCAGGGCTCCCCCGAGCAGCTGTGCCGGGGCGGCGCCGAGAACACCCTGCGCTTCTCCGGACGCCCCGGCCTCGACGTCGCCTCGCTCCTCAAGGCCCTCCCGATGGAGTCCGCGGCCGCCGAGCTCACCCCGGGTTCGTACCGCGTGAGCGGCGAGGTCGACCCGCAGCTGCTCGCGACGGTGACATCGTGGTGCGCGCAGCACGGTGTGATGCCGGAGAAGATCGCGGTCGAGCGCCACACACTCGAAGACGTCTTTCTGGAAATGACCGGCAGGGAGCTGCGCGGATGAACAAGGCCCAGCCGACCCCCGGCCGGGGGTCCGGGGGTCGTCCCCCGGGAATGCACAGCCTGGAAATGACCGGCAGGGAGCTGCGCGGATGAGTGTCGCCGGTACGTACACGCCGAAGCCGGGGGCCGCTCCGCTGTCCCGCATGATCGGCGCGCAGGCCGTCCTCGAGACGAAGATGCTCCTGCGCAACGGTGAGCAGCTGCTGCTCACCGTCGTCATCCCCACCCTGCTGCTCGTCCTGTTCAGCGCGGTCGACATCGTCGACACGGGCGACGGGAAGGCCGTGGACTTCCTGGCCCCGGGCATCCTCGCGCTCGCCGTGATGTCGACCGCGTTCACCGGCCAGGCCATCGCGACGGGCTTCGAGCGCCGCTACGGCGTGCTCAAGCTGCTCGCGTCCTCGCCGCTGCCGCGCTGGGCCCTGATGACCGCGAAGACGCTGTCCGTACTGGTCACCGAAGTCCTCCAGGTGATCCTCGTGACGGTGATCGCCTTCGCGCTCGGCTGGTCCCCGCACGGCAACCCGCCGGCGGTACTCCTTCTGCTCGTCCTCGGCACGGCCGCGTTCTCCGGGCTCGGCCTGCTGATGGCGGGCACGCTCAAGGCGGAGGCGACGCTGGCCGCCGCGAACCTGGTCTTCCTGCTCCTGCTCGTCGGCGGCGGCGTCATCGTGCCGCTCGACAGGTTCCCGGACGCGGCCCGGTCCGTCCTCGGCCTGCTGCCGATCTCGGCGCTCTCCGACGGGCTGCGGGACGTCCTCCAGCACGGCGCGGCGATGCCGTGGGGCGACCTCGGGATCCTCGCGGTCTGGGCGGTCCTCGGCCTGGGCGCCGCGGCGCGTTTCTTCCGCTGGGAGTAGCCCGTACGGCACGTACACGTGCGGGGCGTCACAATCGTCCCGGATCGGCCCCCTCGTGAAGACATGCACAAGCGGCGTCCTACGATGGGCCCCGTGCCAAACGTGACCCCGGCCGACGCCGCCCAAGCCGTGCGCAACCCGCTCGCCTTCATCGCCGAACGCTGGACCCCCGCTCAGCGGACGGTCCGGCGCGCCGCGCTCTCCGCCGTCGTCATGACGGTGGTCATCGTGGTCACCGGCGGCGCGGTGCGCCTGACCGGCTCGGGCCTCGGCTGCCCGACGTGGCCCAAGTGCACCGACCAGTCCCTCACCGCGACGAGCGAGATGGGCTTCCACGGAGCCATCGAGTTCGGCAACCGCATGCTGACGTACGTCCTGTGCGCCGCGGTCGGCTGGGCGATCATCGCCGCCCGTTCGCAGAAGCCGTGGCGGCGCGGCCTGACCCGGCTCGGCTGGGCCCAGTTCTGGCTCGTCATGGGCAACGCCGTCCTCGGCGGCATCGTCGTCCTCGTCGGCCTCAACCCGTACACGGTCGCGGCCCACTTCCTGCTGTCCACCGCGCTGATCGCGGTCGCCACGGTGATGTGGCAGCGCACCCGTGAGGGTGACGCCGAGCCGCGTCCCCTCGTCGGCAAGGCGGTACGGCAGCTCGTCTGGATCCTGACGGCGGCCACGGTGGCGCTGATCATGGTCGGCACGGTGGTGACGGGCTCGGGCCCCCACGCGGGCGACTCCAGCGACGTGGCGCGCATGCCGCTCGACTGGGAGACCATCAGCAAGGCGCACGCGGTCCTGGCCTGGATCGTGGTGACGCTGACGTTCGCCCTGTGGTTCGTCCTCAAGGCGGTCGACGCCCCCAAGGGCCCCCTGCACCGCACCCGCGACCTGTTCCTCGTACTGCTCGCGCAGGGCGTCATCGGCTACGTCCAGTACTTCACCGACCTGCCCGAGGTCCTCGTCGGCCTGCACATGCTGGGCTCGGCCCTGGTGTGGATCGCGGTCCTGCGGGTCCTGCTGTCCCTGCGGGAGCGCCCGCTGGGCACGGCGGAGGTCCCGGCCCAGGCGGACCCGGCCCTCTCCAGCGTCTGAACCGAACAGCCCGTGGCCCGGGTCAGCCGCTCCGCGCGGCGCCCGTGCCGCTGAGGCCGTAGACCCGGTGGGCCGTCACCGAGCCGATCATCCTGGCGACCCGCTGCGCGTCCACGAGAGACCACGCGCCGTCCGCGACCCAGCCGCCGAGCACCCGCCCGAGCGCCTCGCGGAACAGCCGCGCCCCCACCACATGCAGCTCCGGCAGGCCGTGCGCGCCACTGGAGAACAGCAGCTTGCCGAACGGGGCGAGTTCGAGGATCTCCGCGAGTACGGCCGCCGCGCGCGCCCCCGTACGGGCGAGCGCCGGGCCGAGGTCCGCGTACACGTGCGGGAAGATGCCGGCGAGGTGCGCCGCGTGCCGGTGGTACGGATAGCCGTGCAGCAGGATCAGGTCCGTGCCGAGTCCCGCCGTGGCGCGGGCGAAGTCGGTGAGCAGGACCGGGTCGGTGCGGTCGAGGCGCAGGCCGGGTTCGCCGAGGCCCGCGTGGAGTTGCAGCGGCCGGCCCGAGGCCACCGCGATCCACAGGAGGTGGCGCAGGAGCACGGGGTCGGTGAGGGGTCCGCCGACGCGGCGGGCGGCGAGCCAGCGCCCGGCGGCTCCCCTTACCTCACCCGGTCCCGGCGGCTGCGGCGCGAGCGCGAGGCCGTGCCGTACGCCCGCCACCGAGGTGAACGCGACGGCGTTCGCGGCGGCGGCGTGCACGGACTCGGCGAGGTTGGCGAGGAACGACTCGACGGTGCCCGAGGTGTCGGCGACCTGCTCGGCGAGGAGTTCGAGGCGGACGATCTCGTGCGCGTCCGCGTCGCCGGCCGAGGCCATCTCGCGCGGACCGGTGAGGTCGCCCGGCAGTCCCGTGTCGACCAGGTACGTGGTGATGCCGCTGCCCCGCAGCAGTCTGCGGCCCGACTCCACGACGCCCAGTTCGCGGCGGCGCGCGAGGTACCGGGCGGGTGGGCAGTGCGGCTCGAGGCCGAGGAGCGGCGGACACCAGCGGCGCACGGCGAAGCCGGTCTGGGTGTCGAAGAAGGTGGTGCCGGGCGCGGGCGGGCGGCCGCCCCGGCCGAGATGGGCCTCGAACGTGCCGAGGCCGAGTTCCGTGCGCAGTACCCCGTGGCAGTACTGGTCCACGAGGGATGGCGTGTCGATCATCCGGGCTCCCGTAGATGGACCGTGCTTCCAGGGTCCTAACGGGTGAAACCTGCGTCAGGTGTTGGTCTCGTACACCTGACGCATTGGACGGCGCCTACTTGTTGCTCGGGCCACCGACCTGGATGCCCGCCATGCGGGTCCACTCGTACCTTCCGGTCTTCACCTTGGCGGCCATTTCGCCGTCGAAGTCCTCGCGGACGGTGATCCCGGCCTTCTCGACGGCCTTGCGGGCGACGGCGTCGGAACGTGCTACGAGGTTGCCCCAGGCGCCGTCCTCGCCGACGAGCGCGATGCGCGTGCCGCGCTCCCCGAGGTACGCGAGCTGCCCCTCGGCGCCGCCGTGCTGCTTGGCGAACGTCCCGATCTCCCGGGCGAGCCGGGCGGCCCTGCGCTCGTCCTTCGCCGCCTGCTTCGGGTCGTCAACCGCTTGAGTGTCTGCCATGGACAGGATGCTACTGAGAGGTAGATCAACTGGCGACGGGCGGGGGGCGTGGCCTTGGCCACTCCCCCCGCCCGTCGGAAGTTTCCGGGTGGGTCAGCGCAGGAAGGGGTCCACCGCGACCGCCACGAAGAGGATCGAGACGTACGTGATCGACCAGTGGAACAGCCGCATCTCCTTGAGCTTCGCGCCCGCCACCTCGGCCTTGGCGCGGTTCTGCAGCCCGTGGGCCTCCCACAGCCAGAACCCGCCGGCCAGCAGGGCGACCGCGGTGTAGAACCAGCCGGTGTAGCCGAGCGGCGTCAGGAGCAGGGAGACGGCGACCATCACCCAGCTGTAGATGACGATCTGCTTCGCGACCACCTTGTTGGAGGCGATGACGGGCAGCATCGGCACGCCGACGCGCGCGTAGTCGTCCTTGACCTTCATGGACAGCGGCCAGTAGTGCGGCGGCGTCCAGAAGAACATGACGAGGAAGAGGATGACCGGGGCCCACGACATCGAGTTCGTGACCGCGGACCAGCCGATGAGGACCGGCAGGCAGCCGGCGATGCCGCCCCAGACGATGTTCTGCGAGGTGCGGCGCTTCAGGATCATCGTGTAGACGACCACATAGAAGAGGAGCGCGCCGAGCGAGAGCCAGGCGGACAGCCAGTTGACGGTCAGCCCGAACAGCAGCGTGGAGATGACCGCGAGGGCGATGCCGAAGGAGAGACACTCCCGGGGGCTGACCATTCCGGTGACCAGTGGACGCTGCGACGTGCGCTCCATGAGCGCGTCGATGTCACGGTCGATGTACATGTTCAGCGCGTTGGCGCCGCCCGCGGAGAGGTAGCCGCCGAGGCAGGTGAGGAACACCAGCTTCAGGTCGGGCACACCCTGCTGCGCGAGGAACATGACCGGAACCGTGGTGATCAGCAGCAATTCGATGATCCGCGGCTTGGTCAGCGCCACGAATGCCTTGACCCGGGCCCCGAGCGGCCGTTGGCTCGAGCTGATGCTCGTCCCGAGTTGCCCCGCTGGACGGGATTCGACGGCCGTCACGCACACCCCTGACAGAGACTCCCAGCAAGCCCCCCGGATGTGAAGTCCCGGTAAAGGCTCGCGCGTACCACGCCACTGTAGACGTTGCCTATACCTGGCTCTTCGTGGGGGTCGGTTCGTGTTTCGGAGCGCCCCAGATGAGCGGTCGCACATTCACTTGTCGAGCGGCGCGGATGCCCGTCAGGAGGCGGATTCCGGCACGGCCCGGCAGTCTGGATTGAGTCGAAAAAATGCGCGTACTCGCAGGGGTAGGCTCGACAACAGCCGGTGAGCCCATCATCACCGGCATTCGACATGTGGAGAGGAGCCCTGACCCAGGGTGAGCACCAAGCCGACCACCACAGACCTCCAGTGGACCGAGTTGGACCAGCGGGCGGTTGACACCGCTCGTGTCCTGGCCGCGGACGCCGTACAGAAGGTCGGTAACGGCCATCCGGGTACGGCGATGAGCCTGGCACCGGCCGCGTACACCCTCTTTCAGAAGGTGATGCGGCACGACCCGGCGGACGCCGACTGGGTCGGGCGCGACCGGTTCGTGCTGTCCGCGGGACACTCGTCCCTGACCCTCTACATCCAGCTGTACCTGGCCGGTTTCGGCCTCCAGCTCGATGACCTGAAGGCGTTCCGCACCTGGGGCAGCAAGACCCCGGGACACCCGGAGTACGGGCACACCACGGGCGTGGAGACGACGACCGGGCCGCTCGGCCAGGGTGTCGCCAACGCCGTGGGCATGGCGATGGCCGCCCGTTTCGAGCGCGGACTGTTCGACCCGGAGGCGGCCCCCGGCACCTCCCCGTTCGACCACCACATCTTCGCGATCGCCGGCGACGGCTGCCTCCAGGAGGGCATCTCCGCCGAGGCGTCCTCGATGGCCGGGCACCAGAAGCTCGGCAGCCTCGTCCTGCTCTGGGACGACAACCACATCTCGATCGAGGGTGACACGGAGACCGCGGTCTCCGAGGACACCATGAAGCGGTACGAGGCCTACGGCTGGCACGTGCAGCGCGTGGAGCCGAAGGAGAACGGCGACCTCGACCCCGAGGCCCTGTTCGCCGCGATCGAGGCCGCGAAGGCCGAGACGGAGCGTCCGTCCTTCATCGCGATGCGCTCGATCATCGCCTGGCCCGCGCCGAACGCGCAGAACACCGAGGCCGCGCACGGCTCGGCGCTCGGCGACGACGAGGTCGCGGCCACCAAGCGCGTGCTCGGCTTCGATCCGGAGAAGTCGTTCGAGGTCGCCGACGAGGTCATCGCACACACGCGTGAGGCCCTGGACCGCGGTCGCGAGGCGAAGGCCGAGTGGGAGAAGTCGTACGCCGCCTGGCGCACGGCCAACCCGCAGCGCGCCGCCGAGTACGACCGCATCGAGGCGACCGACCTGCCCGAGGGCTGGGAGTCGCACCTGCCGACCTTCGAGACCGGCAAGGGTGTCGCCACCCGCGCCGCGTCCGGCAAGGTCCTCCAGGCTCTCGGCCCGGTCATCCCCGAACTGTGGGGCGGCTCGGCCGACCTGGCGGGTTCGAACAACACGACGATCGACAAGACGTCGTCGTTCCTCCCGGCGGACAACCCGCTGCCGGAGGCCGACCCGTACGGCCGCACGATCCACTTCGGCATCCGCGAGCACTCGATGGCCGCCGAGATGAACGGCATCGCGCTGCACGGCAATACCCGCATCTACGGCGGCACCTTCCTGGTGTTCTCCGACTACATGCGCAACTCGGTCCGTCTGTCGGCCCTGATGCACCTGCCGGTCACGTACGTGTGGACGCACGACTCGATCGGTCTGGGCGAGGACGGTCCGACGCACCAGCCGGTCGAGCACCTGGCGGCGCTGCGCGCGATCCCCGGTCTGAACGTCGTCCGCCCCGCGGACGCCAACGAGACCGTGATCGCCTGGCGCGAGATCCTCAAGCGGTACACGAAGGTGTTCGGCAAGGGCGCTCCGCACGGCCTCGTGCTGACCCGTCAGGGCGTGCCGACGTACGAGGCGAACGAGGACGCGGCCAAGGGTGGTTACGTCCTGCTCGACGCCGAGGGCGGCCCGGCGCAGGTGATCCTCATCGGTACCGGTTCCGAGGTGCAGCTCGCCGTCGAGGCGCGTGAGCGGCTTCAGGCCGAGGGCATCCCGACGCGGGTCGTGTCCATGCCGTCGGTGGAGTGGTTCGACGAGCAGGACCAGGAGTACAAGGACTCGGTCCTGTCGCCGTCGGTCAAGGCGCGCGTGGCGGTCGAGGCCGGTATCGGTCTGACGTGGCACCGCTTCGTCGGTGACGCCGGTCGGATTGTCTCGCTGGAGCACTTCGGTGCTTCCGCCGACGGCAAGGTCCTCTTCCGGGAGTTCGGCTTCACCGGTGACGCCGTGGCCGCGGCCGCCCGGGAATCCCTCGCCGCAGCCCAGCGCTGACGCTCATATACGACACGTAGGAGATGCATTTTCCATGACAGACGCACTGAAGCGCCTCTCCGAAGAGGGCGTCGCGATCTGGCTGGACGACCTGTCGCGAAAGCGGATCACCTCCGGCAACCTTGCCGAGCTGATCGACCAGCAGCACGTCGTGGGCGTCACGACCAACCCGTCGATCTTCCAGAAGGCGATCTCGCACGGTGACGGTTACGAGCAGCAGCTCGCCGACCTCGCCACCCGCAAGGTCACCGTCGACGAGGCCATCCGCATGATCACGACGGCGGACGTCCGTGACGCCGCCGACATCCTGCGTCCGGTCTTCGACGCGACCGAGGGCCAGGACGGCCGCGTGTCGATCGAGGTCGACCCGCGTCTTGCCCACAACACGGCGGCCACCGTCGCCGAGGCCAAGCAGCTGGCCTGGCTGGTGGACCGTCCCAACACGCTCATCAAGATCCCGGCGACGAAGGCGGGCCTGCCCGCGATCACCGAGGTCATCGGCAAGGGCATCAGCGTGAACGTGACGCTGATCTTCTCGCTGGCGCGCTACCGCGAGGTCATGGACGCGTACCTGGCGGGTCTGGAGAAGGCGAAGGCCGCGGGCCTGGACCTCTCCAAGATCCACTCGGTGGCGTCCTTCTTCGTGTCCCGTGTGGACTCGGAGATCGACAAGCGCCTGGACGCCCTCGGTACCGACGAGGCCAAGGCGCTCAAGGGCAAGGCCGCGCTGGCCAACGCCCGTCTCGCCTACGAGGCGTTCGAGGAGGTCTTCTCCTCCGACCGCTGGGCCGCGCTCGACAAGGCGCAGGCCAACAAGCAGCGCCCCCTGTGGGCGTCGACCGGCGTGAAGGACCCGGCGTACAAGGACACCCTGTACGTCGTGGACCTGGTCGCGCCCGGCACCGTCAACACCATGCCGGAGGCCACGCTCGACGCGACCGCCGACCACGGTGAGATCACCGGCAACACGATCGCCGGGACGTACGACCAGTCCCGCACGGAGATCGCGGCTGTCGAGAAGCTCGGCATCTCGTACGACGACGTCGTGCAGGTGCTCGAGGACGAGGGCGTCGACAAGTTCGAGGCGTCCTGGAACGACCTGCTCAAGTCGACCGAGGCGGAGCTCCAGCGCCTCGCCCCTTCGGAGGGCTGAGATCTTGACCCCTGTTCATGGAGCGAACCCGCTCCGTGACGCCGCAGACCGACGGCTCCCGCGTATCGCGGGGCCGTCGGGCCTGGTCATCTTCGGTGTCACGGGCGATTTGTCCCGTAAAAAGCTGATGCCCGCCGTTTATGACCTCGCCAACCGAGGTCTGCTGCCGCCGGGCTTCTCACTGATCGGCTTCGCCCGACGCGAATGGGAGGACGAGGACTTCGCGCAGGAGGTGCACGACGCGGTCAAGGAACACGCGCGTACGCCGTTCCGCGAGGAGGTCTGGCAGCAGCTCGTCCAGGGCATGCGCTTCGTCCAGGGCAACTTCGACGACGACGACGCCTTCGAGCGCCTGAAGTCGACGATGCAGGAGCTCGACAAGGCGCAGGGGACGGGCGGCAACTTCGCCTTCTACCTCTCCGTGCCCCCCAAGTTCTTCCCGCAGGTCGTGCAGCAGCTGAAGAAGCACGGCCTCGCGGACGCGCCCGAGGGTTCGTGGCGCCGCGCGGTCATCGAGAAGCCGTTCGGCCACGACCTCGAGTCGGCCAAGGAACTGAACGCGATCGTGCACGAGGTGTTCGCCCCGGACCAGGTGTTCCGGATCGACCACTACCTCGGCAAGGAGACCGTCCAGAACATTCTGGCCCTGCGCTTCGCCAACACCCTCTTCGAGCCGATCTGGAACCGGTCGTACGTCGACCACGTGCAGATCACGATGGCCGAGGACATCGGCATCGGCGGCCGCGCCGGCTACTACGACGGCATCGGCGCAGCCCGTGACGTCATCCAGAACCACCTCCTCCAGCTCATGGCCCTCACCGCCATGGAGGAACCCGCCTCCTTCGACGCGGACGCGCTCGTCGCCGAGAAGGCCAAGGTCCTCGGCGCGGTCCGGCTGCCCAAGGAGCTCGGTGAGCACACGGTCCGCGGCCAGTACGCGGCCGGGTGGCAGGGCGGCGAGAAGGCCGTCGGTTACCTCCAGGAAGACGGCATCGACCCCAAGTCGAAGACCGACACCTACGCGGCCATCAAGCTGTCGGTCGACAACCGCCGCTGGGCGGGCGTCCCCTTCTACCTGCGCACCGGCAAGCGCCTCGGCCGCCGCGTCACCGAGATCGCCGTCGTCTTCCAGCGCGCGCCCCACTCCCCCTTCGACCACACGGCGACGGAGGAACTCGGCCAGAACGCGATCGTCATCCGCGTCCAGCCGGACGAGGGCATCACGGTCCGCTTCGGCTCCAAGGTGCCCGGCACCTCCATGGAGATCCGGGACGTGTCGATGGACTTCGCGTACGGCGAGTCGTTCACGGAGTCGAGCCCGGAGGCGTACGAGCGGCTGATCCTGGACGTCCTGCTCGGCGACTCGAACCTCTTCCCGCGCACGGAGGAGGTCGAGCTGTCCTGGAACATCCTCGACCCGATCGAGAAGTACTGGGACAAGCACGGCAAGCCGGCCCAGTACGCGTCCGGCACGTGGGGGCCCGCCGAGGCGGACGAGATGCTCGCACGAGACGGACGGAGCTGGCGCCGGCCATGAAGATCGACCTCACGGACACCACGTCCAGCAAGATCAACAAGGCGCTCATGACGGGCCGCCGCTCCATCGGCACCCCCGCCGTCGGCATGGTGCTCACCCTCGTCATCGTGACCGACGAGGAGAACGCCTACGACGCGCTGAAGGCCGCCAACGAGGCGTCCCGCGAGCACCCCTCGCGGACCCTCGTGGTCATCAAGCGCGTCTCCCGTTCGCCGCGCGACCGCACCACGTCGAGGCTCGACGCCGAGGTGCGGGTCGGCGCGGAGGCGGGGACCGGCGAGACGGTCGTCCTGCGGCTGTACGGCGAGGTCATCAACCACGCCCAGTCGGTCGTCCTGCCACTGCTCCTGCCGGACGCCCCGGTCGTGGCCTGGTGGCCGGTGAACGCGCCGCTCGACCCGGCCAAGGACCCGCTGGGCGCGCTCGCCCAGCGCCGTGTGACGGACACGTACGCGGCGGAGCAGCCCAACGACGAGCTGGAGGCCCGCGCCGGTGCCTACACGCCCGGTGACACGGACCTGTCGTGGACACGGATCACGCCGTGGCGCTCCATGCTCGCCGCCGCTCTCGACCAGGTGACCTGCAAGGTCAACTCGGTGGAGGTGGAGGGCGAGGAGTTCAACCCGAGCTGCGAGCTGCTCGCCATGTGGCTCGCGGGTCGGCTCGACGTACCGGTCAAGCGGTCGCTGTCGTCGGGCCCCGGTCTGACGGCGGTGCGCATGCAGACGGACTGCGGCGCCATCGTGCTCGACCGCCCGGACGGTTCGCTGGCCACGCTGTCGATCCAGGGCCAGCCGGACCGCGCGGTGGCGCTCAAGCGCCGCGAGACGTCCGAGCTGATCGCGGAGGAGCTGCGCCGTCTCGACCCGGACGACACGTACGCGGCCGCGCTGAAGTTCGGCGTGGACCGGCTCGGTGACCCGGCGGACCCGGCGGCGGCGGACGGACAGAAGCCCGCGGCCGACGCGGCCGCACCGGCCACAGCTTCCGCTCCCGCGAAGAAGGCGGCGGCGAAGCAGACGGCGGCCAAGAAGGCGCCCGCCAAGTCCGCCGCCAAGAAGTCCGCCTCGAAGGCGGCCGCCAAGTGATGAGCACGGCACCCCAGTTGGTGGTGCACCGCGACAAGGAGCTGATGGCGCAGGCCGCCGCGGCCCGGCTCATCACGAAGATCGTGGACGCCCAGGCCGCCCGCGGCTACGCGTCCGTCGTCCTGACGGGCGGGCGCAACGGCAACGGACTCCTGGCCGCCCTGTCCGCCGCTCCCGCCCGGGACGCGGTCGACTGGACGCGCCTCGACCTGTGGTGGGGCGACGAGCGGTTCCTGCCGGACGGCGACCCCGAGCGGAACTACACGCAGGCGCGCGAGGCGCTCCTCGACTCGGTGCCGCTGAACCCGGACCGGGTGCACCCGATGCCGGCTTCGGACGGCCCGTACGAGGTGGACGCCGCCGCGCAGGTGTACGCGGCCGAACTGGCCGCCGCGGCGGGGCCGGAGGACCACGGTCCGGTGCCGACGTTCGACGTCCTGATGCTGGGGGTCGGCCCGGACACGCATGTCGCGTCGCTCTTCCCCGAGCTGCCGGCGGTCCGGGAGACCGAGCGCACCGTCGTCGGTGTGCACGGCGCGCCCAAGCCGCCGCCCACCCGCATCTCGCTCACGCTCCCGGCGATCCGGGCCGCGCGTGAGGTGTGGCTGCTCGCGGCGGGCGAGGACAAGGCGGAGGCCGCGGCGATCGCGCTGTCCGGCGCGGGCGAGATCCAGGCGCCGGCCGCGGGCGCGTACGGCCGCTCGCGCACGCTGTGGCTGCTCGACTCGGCGGCGGCCTCGCAGCTTCCGCCCGAGCTGTATCCACCGCACGTCGCCTGAGGCTCGCCACGCGAGACGACACGAACGCAGAGGCCCCGCACCCCAGTTGGCTGGTGCGGGGCCTCTACGCGTGCGCCCTGCGGTAGCTGCTGCCGTCGCGCTCCCGTACGAGCAGCCCGTCGCTCACGCAGTACCCGCGCAGCGCCGAGGTGTCCTCGTGGACGGTGCGGAACGCGTCGTTGACCTCCCCCTCGGTGTAGGTGCGCTCGGTGTCGAAGAGCGTGTCCGTGAGGTGGACGAGGAGTTCGCGGCGCACGGTGGCGCGGACCGGGATCGAGGTGAGGCGGCCGCGTGCGAAGAACCCCGTGAGGCGGCGCGGCACGGCGGGATGGATCTCCGCCGGGCGCTCGCGGCGGAACACGGAGGGGTCCGCCCGCAGCGTTCCGTCCGGCCGTCGTTCGACGAGCCCGGTGGAGACGAGTCGTCCCAGGTGTTTGCGGACGGCCGGGGAGTCCTCGTCGCGTGGCTCCAGCTCGTCCAGCACGATCCGCGCGTAGAGCTTCAGTCGTTCGGGGTCGGCGAGCGCGGACATGAGCTGGTCCATGGGGTCCTCCCGGCAGGTGACGCGACCGGAGCAGTGTCACCCGCCGGGGGCGGCGCCGCACCCCAATTAGATGCGCCGCTCAGGCACTCAACGGCCCCGCAACTCGCGGTACTTGGCCACCAGCGCCTTGGTGGACGGGTCGAGCCCCGGCACGTCGGCGCCCTCGGTGAGGGCGGGCTCGACGCGCTTGGCGAGGACCTTGCCGAGTTCGACGCCCCACTGGTCGAAGGAGTCGATGTTCCAGACGGCGCCCTGGACGAACACCTTGTGCTCGTAGAGGGCGATGAGCTGGCCCAGGACGAACGGCGTGAGCCGCTTCGCGAGGATCGTCGTCGTCGGGTGGTTGCCCCGGAACGTCTTGTGCGGCACGAGTTCCTCGGGCACGCCCTCGGCACGGACCTCGGCCGGGGTCTTGCCGAAGGCGAGGGCCTGCGTCTGCGCGAAGAAGTTGGCCATCAACAGGTCGTGCTGTGCGACGAGTCCCGGCAACAGGTCCGCCACGGGCTCGGCGAACCCGATGAAGTCCGCCGGGATCAACTTCTTTCCCTGGTGGATCAGTTGGTAGTAGGCGTGCTGCCCGTTGGTGCCGGGGGTGCCCCAGACGACGGGACCCGTCTGCCAGTCGACCTCCGTGCCGTCCCGCGTGACGGACTTGCCGTTCGACTCCATGTCGAGCTGTTGGAGGTACGCCGTGAACTTGGACAGGTAGTGCGAGTACGGGAGCACCGCGTGCGACTGCGCGTCGTGGAAGTTGCCGTACCAGATGCCCAACAGGCCCATCAGGAGGGGGACGTTGGACTCGGCGGGGGCGGTGCGGAAGTGCTCGTCGACGAGGTGGAACCCGTCGAGCATCTCCCGGAAGGCGTCCGGGCCGATCGCGATCATCAGCGAGAGGCCGATGGCCGAGTCGTACGAGTAACGGCCTCCGACCCAGTCCCAGAACTCGAACATGTTGGCCGTGTCGATGCCGAAGTCGGACACCTTCTCGGCGTTCGTCGACAGGGCCACGAAGTGCTTGGCCACGGCGTCCTGGCCGGCCCTCAGGCCCGTGAGGAGCCAGTTGCGCGCGGAGGTCGCGTTGGTGATCGTCTCGATCGTGGTGAACGTCTTCGAGGCGATGATGAACAGCGTCTCGGCCGGATCGAGATCACGCACGGCCTCGTGCAGGTCAGCACCGTCCACGTTCGACACGAAACGGACCGTCAGGTCCCGGTCGGTGAAGGAGCGAAGCACCTCGTACGCCATCGCGGGACCCAGGTCCGAGCCGCCGATGCCGATGTTCACGACGTTCTTGATCCGCTTGCCGGTGTGCCCCGTCCACTCCCCCGAACGGACCTTGCCCGCGAACACGGCCATCTTGTCGAGGACGGCATGCACCTGCGGGACGACGTTCTCACCGTCGACCTCGACCACCGCGTCACGCGGGGCCCGCAACGCCGTGTGCAGCACGGCCCGGTCCTCGGTCGTATTGATCTTCTCGCCGCGGAACATGGCGTCCCGCAGCCCGAAGACGTCGGTCGCGGCGGCGAGCTCGCGCAGCAGGCGCAGCGTCTCGTCCGTGACGAGGTGCTTGGAATAGTCGACGTTCAGGTCACCGACCTGGAGCGTGTAGCCGGAGCCGCGCGCCGGATCGGCGGCGAACAGCTCACGCAGCTGCACGTCGCCGAGTTCTTCCCGGTGCTTGGCGAGCGCCGTCCACTCGGGCATCTGATTGAGCCTGGTACGGCTTTCTGCGTTCATCTCGGACTTCAGCCTTCTCTCGTACCTGAGTACGTACCTTGCCCCGCTGCTTGACCAACTTAATTGATCAGGGCCCGGTATACGGCATCTGTCCGGACCGCTACGGCCGAACGAGTCCGGCCGGACACTTGGGTGTGTCCGGCCGGTGCTCAAGTCCTAGATCTCGCCCCGCAGTTTGGCGAGCGCCTCCGCGAGGATCGCCTCGCCGTCCGCGTCACTGCGCCGCTCGCGCACATACGCGAGGTGCGTCTTGTAGGGCTCGGTGCGCGGCGGGTCCGGCGGGTTGTCCCGGTCCTGCCCGGCAGGGAAGCCGCAGCGCGGACAGTCCCAAGTCTCCGGCACCTGCGCGTCGGAGGCGAAGCTCGGCTGCGTCTCGTGCCCGTTGGAGCACCAGAAGGAGATGCGCAGACGCGGCGCGGACTCGCCGCGCTCGGCCTCGCCCATCGGCCCCGCCCCGACCCGACTTCCTCGGATCGCGTTGCCACTTGCCACGGTCGTAACTCCCTGCGTGATGGTGCCGCGGAGCTTGTCGGCGTCTCACTCCGCCGCGGGCGCCTCAGTCTACGTAAGGCCCAACGCGCGTCCAGTGATTGGAGTTACATCCCCGCCCCTAGACGCAAGCCCCATGATAGGCCGCGCCGGAGGGCGCGTACCGAACATGGGGCCTTATGTGCGCGATGTGCAGGTGCGACGGCGTCAGTTGTTGACCTTCATGAGCAGGCCGAGCACGACAATGCACGCGAACCACAGCAGACCGAGCACGATGGTGATGCGGTCCAGGTTGCGCTCGGCGACCGACGAGCCACCGACGGACGACTGCATGCCACCACCGAACATGTCGGAGAGACCGCCACCCTTTCCCTTGTGCATCAGCACAAGGAGCATCAGCAGCAGGCTGAAGACGATCAGGGCGATCGAGAACCCCATAACCACGGCTGGTCCCTACTTCCTGGCAATTCTCTCGGACTGAACTGATACGTACTGCGATGTATCCGTACTGCGACTTATACGTGCTGCGGGGGCCCGGTGGAAAGCCACCCGGCCCCCGCAAGGGTACGACGTAACGCCGCTACCGCATACTCACTGGTCGCGGAACCGGATGATCTTGACGAACTCCTCGGCGTCGAGCGCCGCGCCGCCGACGAGGGCGCCGTCGACGTCGGGCTTCGACATGATCTCCGCGACGTTCCCGGACTTCACCGAGCCGCCGTACTGGATGCGGACCTTGTCGGCCAGCTCCTGGGAGTACAGCTCGGCGAGCTTGCCGCGGATCGCCCCGCAGACCTCCTGGGCGTCGTCGGCGCCGCAGACCTTGCCGGTGCCGATCGCCCAGACCGGCTCGTACGCGATCACGACGGTCTCGGCCTGCTCGGCCGGGATGTCCTTGAGACCGCCCTCGACCTGCGACAGCGTGTGCGTGACGTGGTTGCCCGCCTCGCGGACGTGGAGCTCCTCGCCGACGCACAGGATCGGGGTCAGGCCGTGCTTGAAGGCGGCCTTCACCTTGGCGTTGCAGACCTCGTCGGTCTCGTCGTGGTACTGCCGGCGCTCGGAGTGGCCGACCGCCACGTACGTGCACTTCAGCTTGGCGAGCATCGGACCCGAGATCTCACCGGTGTAGGCACCGGAGTCGTGGGCCGAGATGTCCTGGGCGCCGTACTTGATCTTGAGCTTGTCGCCGTCGACCAGGGTCTGTACGGAGCGCAGGTCGGTGAAGGGCGGCAGGACCGCGACCTCGACGGCGTCGTAGTCCTTGTCGGCCAGCGCGAAGGCGAGCTTCTGGACGTGGGCGATGGCCTCGAGGTGGTTGAGGTTCATCTTCCAGTTGCCCGCCATCAGCGGCGTGCGGGTGGTCATTGAGGTCAGTCCTCCAGTGCGGCAAGGCCGGGGAGCGTCTTGCCCTCGAGGTATTCGAGGGAGGCGCCGCCGCCGGTCGAGATGTGGCCGAATGCATTCTCGTCGAAGCCAAGGAGCCGGACGGCCGCGGCGGAGTCGCCACCGCCGACGACCGTGAAGGCCGCGGAGTCGAGGAGCGCCTGGGCGACCGCCTTGGTGCCCTCGGCGTAGTCGGGGTGCTCGAAGACGCCCATCGGGCCGTTCCAGAAGACGGTCCCGGCGTCGGCGAGCTTCGATGCGTACAGCTTGCGGGTCTCCGGACCGATGTCGAGACCCTCCTGGTCGGCCGGGATGGCGTCCGCGGCGACGGTGGTGGGGTTGGCCGGAGCCTTCGTCTTGAGGTCGGGGAAGTCCGGCGAGACCAGGACGTCCACGGGGAGCACCAGCTCGACGCCGCTGTCCTCGGCGCGCTTGATGTACTCCTTCACGGCCGGGATCTGGTCCTCCTGGAGGAGGGAGATGCCGACCTCGTGGCCCTGGGCCTTGAGGAAGGTGTAGGCCATGCCGCCGCCGATGAGCAGGCGGTCGGCCTTGCCGAGCAGCTGGTCGATGACGGCGAGCTTGTCGGAGACCTTGGCCCCGCCGAGCGCGACGACGTACGGCCGCTTGACCTCGTCGGTGAGCCTCTTCAGGACGCCGACCTCGGTGGCGATGAGGTAGCCGGCGTAGTGCGGCAGGCGGGCCGGCAGGTCGTACACCGAGGCGTGCTTGCGGTGCACCGCGCCGAAGCCGTCGCCCACGTAGACGTCGGCCAGGGCGGCCAGCTGGTCGGCGAACTCGCCGCGCTCGGTGTCGTCCTTCGACGTCTCACCGGCGTTGAAGCGGAGGTTCTCGATGACGGCGACCTGGCCGGGCTCCAGACCGTCCACCGCTTCGTGGGCGGCGGGGCCGACGGTGTCCTGGGCGAACGCGACCGGCTTGCCGAGGAGCTCGGCGAGGCGCTCGGCGGCCGGCAGCAGCGAGAACGCCGGGTCCGGGGCTCCCTTGGGACGGCCCAGGTGGGAGGCGACGATCACCTTGGCGCCCCCGTCGGCCAGGGCCTTGACGGTGGGCAGGACGGCGCGGATGCGGCCGTCGTCGGTGATCTTGCCGTCGGCGAGAGGCACGTTGAGGTCGGCGCGGACGAAGACCCGCTTGCCCTCGACCCCTTCGGCGAGAAGTTCGTCGATCGTCTTCATGGCTGGACTCCTGGACTTCTTGGTTGGGCTGACGCACAACAGGGCCCGGACGGCGCGGCGTTGCGCGGTCCGGACCCTGTGCTCACATCGAGATGCCGACTCTGGATTTAGAGCTGGCCACCGACGAAGACCGTGAGGTCGACCAGACGGTTGGAGTAGCCCCACTCGTTGTCGTACCAGCCGAGGATCTTCACCGAGTTACCTTCCTGAACCATGGTCAGGGAGGAGTCGAACGTGCAGGACGCCGGGTCGCCGACGATGTCCGAGGAGACGATCGGGTCCTCGGTGTAGGACAGGTAGCCCTTGAGGTCGCCGTCCTCGGCGGCCTTCTTGAACGCGGCGTTGACCTCGTCCTTGGTGGTCTCGCGCGCAAGGGTGACGACCAGGTCGGTGGCGGAGCCGGTCGGGACCGGGACGCGCATCGCGATGCCGTCGAGCTTGCCCTTGAGCTGCGGGAGGACCAGGGCGGTCGCCTTGGCGGCACCGGTGGTGGTCGGAATGATGTTCTCGGCGGCGGCACGGGCGCGGCGCAGGTCCGAGTGCGGGAAGTCCAGGATGCGCTGGTCGTTCGTGTACGCGTGGACCGTGGTCATCAGGCCCTTGACGATGCCGAAGTTCTCGTCGAGAACCTTGGCCATCGGCGCCACACAGTTCGTGGTGCAGGACGCGTTCGAGATGACGTGGTCCGTCGCCGGGTTGTACTGGTCCTGGTTGACGCCCATCACGATGGTGATGTCCTCGTCCTTGGCCGGAGCCGAGATGAGGACCTTCTTGGCGCCGCCGGCGATGTGCTTCTCGGCGTCGGCCTTCTTCGTGAAGATGCCGGTCGACTCGATGACGATGTCGACGCCGAGCTCGCCCCACGGGATGTCGGCGGGGTTGCGCTCGGAAAGGACCTTGATGCTGTGGCCGTCGACGGTGATCGTGTCGACGGTGTGCGTGACCTCGGCCTTGAGGCGGCCGAGGATGGTGTCGTACTTCAGAAGGTGTGCGGTGGTCGCGGTGTCACCGAGGTCGTTGACAGCCACGATCTCGATGTCTGCACCCTGCTCAAGCAGCGCGCGGAAGTAGTTACGCCCGATGCGGCCAAAGCCGTTGATGCCTACGCGGATCGTCACGAACCGATCTCCTCGTTGGTACGCCGGTTTTAGACGCCGGCGAGTTGTATGGGATGTCCCCGACCGCCTCCGACCCTACCTCTCCGAAGCCCTCCGGGTGACATTGAGTGGGCCCTTGTGCGGCCCGGCGGCCCGTACCGCCCAGTAGGGGTACGGACCGCCGGGATTCCCGCTCATCTGGCGCTTTTCGCGAAAAGTGAGCGGGGTACTTTGTCCGGTTTTCGGCTTGGTGTTTTTCAGCTCCTCAGGGAGGCCAGCGCCTTCCCCACGAGCACGCTCCGCTCGGCCGCCGTGGCGACGTGTTCGAGACCGAATCCGAGGAGAACTGTGTCCTTGGTGCTGACGGCTCCGTATGTCTTGAACAGTTCACCCGCGCGGGCCCAGTCCTTGGTGACGACGGGGCTGCCCGGGGGCGGGCCCGCGACCTTCCAGGCGCCGAACGACGACTCGAAACCCTCGGTCTCCTTCGCCGCGCCGCCGATGACGACGGAAGCGCTGTCGGCGAGGACACCGTGGCCGCCGCTGCCGGGGTCGGTGATGTAGCTGAGCGAGACCTCGACCGTCTTGCCCGCATAGGCGCTCAGGTCGAAGGTCACCGGCTTCCAGCCGTCCGAGGCGCCCGTGAAGCTGTTCCAGGAGCCGGAGGTGCCGCTGGCCGTGCAGCCCGCGCTGCCGGGCGTCAGATAGCGCTTGAGCGCCGGGTGCTCCTTGATCAGGAATCCGGCCTCGCACTCGGCCGGAACGGCGTTCGTGGTGGCGCCGCCGGCGTCGGGCAGCGTCGTCCAGTCCTCGGCACCCGCCGTGTGCGCCTCCAGCACCGCGTGGTCGTAGCCGGGTTCCGTGTCCCACAGGAGCTGGAACTTCAGGGACGGCTTGTCGGCGGCGGAGACGCCGGTGAGGTCGATGGTGCGGGTCAGGCGCTTCCAGCCGTCGTCCGTGTGCACAGCGGCGGCCATGGAGCTGCCCTCGAACGGGCTGTACGGGTTGGGGGTGCCCGCGTACTCACCGGCGCCCGCGCTCGTGAACTGCGGGTAGTCGGCCTTGGCCAGCACGTCGGAGGTGGCCTGGTAGGTCGCGGCGATGTTCAGCGGGTTGCCGGGCGCGTCGCCGAGGCCGGCGGCCGCGCCGCTGAGCACGCCGGATCCGGCGAACTTCGTGGCGCCGGGCGTCGACGTACGCGAGTACGCGCCCAGGTAGTACTGACTGAAGTCGTTCGTGGTCGTGCCGCCGATGGCGACGGAGCCGCCCGCCTGCTCACCGGCCTCGATCAGCTTGCCGCCCTCGTTGAGGAAGTCGCGCAGGGCGAGCTGGGTGGTGAGGCCGGGGCGGTCGGCGCCCGTGTAGTGGACGACGGTCCTGAAGTGGTCGAGCACCGCGAGTGCGTCCGGCGCGCCCTGGGTGGCGACGTTCCACACGAGCGGGGTACGGCCGTTCGCCTTCAGCGCGTCCACGTAGGCCTTGGCCTGCTGGCCTGTGGGGTCGTTCTCGGCGACCACGAGGGTGTCGGCCCTGGGCCGCTCGGCCACGGTGTACGTGAAGTGCTCGCTGGAGGTGCGCTTCCCGGACTTGCCGCGTCCGGTGAACCAGACCTCGACCTTGTCGCCCGGGTCCGCGCCCTCGATCCTCGCGCGGTACGCGTCGAAGTGAAGGTTGTCGTCGCCGCCGTAGGTCTCGCCGCCCTTCCAGGCACGCAGGTCCTCGTCGTGCGTACGGCCGCCGTCCACGCGGTAGTTGAGCTCCTTGTCGCGCACCGACTTGCGGGCGGTCACCGAGACCTCCTGGTCGGCGCCGCGCGCGTACGAGGTGCTGAAGGCGGCCGGGGTGAAGTCGGGCGCGTCGAGGCCGACCGAGGAGGACGGCTGGTCCGGGTGCGCCGCGGTCTCGGCCACGGAGAGCGCGAACGGGATGTTCTTGGTGAACTCCTGCTGGATCAGCTTCTCGTCGTCCGGGAAGGTGAAGACCGACTCGCAGTCCTCGGGGCGCCACTGGTCGTCCGGGTCGACGGCCGACGCGGTCTGGCACTCGCTCATCTCGGGCGTGAACATCCCGATGCCGTTGACGTTGCCCGCGTGTCCGTCCGCCTCGCCGTTGGTGGTGTACAGCTCGGAGGAGACCTGCGGGTGGTAGCCGGGGATCGCGGAGTTCTCGGGGGTCCCGGCGAGCGCCTTGTAGAGCACGTCGTCCGGCGTCGGCGTGGCCACCTGCCAGCCCACTCCGTAGAGCAGCAGCTCGGCCGCGGAGTGGTAGTTGATGGCGTACCGGAAGCCGATGCGCTTCTCGAAGGCGTCGAGGGCCTTCGTCTCGGGCTCGGAGCCGGGGCTCGCGCCGCGGTAGGTCTCACTGGCGGGGCTCGGGGACGAACCCTCGTCGTCGTAGCCCCACTTGTAGGCGAAGTTGCGGTTGAGGTCGACGCCGTCGCCCGTGGTGATCGCGCCGTCGCCGTTCACGTCCCGCATGTTCTTGCGCCACTGGCGGTCGCCGTCGGGGTTGAACGTCCAGTCGTACCCGTCGGGGTTCGCCGACAGGACGAACCACATCTCCGTGGAGTCGACGATCTTCTTGATGCGCTTGTCCTTGGAGTAGTTATCCAAGTAGTAGTGCATCAGGCGGCGGGTCATCTCGGGGGTGATCCACTCGCGGGCGTGCTGGTTGGACATGTAGAGCACCGACGGCTTCGAACCGTCCCTGGTCGTACGGGCGCCCTTGGTGAGCTTGACCGCGAGGATGTCCTTGCCCTGGACCGTCTTGCCGATGGAGACGACCTTGGTGAGGCCGGGGTGTGCCTGGCCCGTCCTGACGATCTCCTCCTGGAGATTGCCCTTGCCGCTGTAGGGGCGGAACACGCCGTCGCCCGCGGCCGCCACCCGGGCTCGCGCCTTGGCGGAGAGCGTGTGCTCGGTGAGTTCGACGCCCTTCTTCTCCAGCTGCTTCGCCTGCTTGTCGGTGAGGTAGACCTCGACCTGGGCCTTCCCCTTCTCGGGGGCCTGTTCACCGAGTTCGTGCCCGTCCTGCCCGGCCGCGAGGAGCAGGGGTACCTGCTCCTTCGTGACCTCGGCGCGGAACACCTTGACCGGATCGGCGTCCGACCGGGGTGCACCGCCGCTCTCCGCCTGGGCGACGGGCGTCAGCCCCGCGCCTCCCAGTCCGCCCAGAATGAGTGCCGTGGTGGCGAGGATCGATCTCGCTCTTCGTCTCATGAGCCCCCCTTGCAGTTGTGTACCGCAGAAGCAGGTGAGTACCGCAGAAGCTGTGGTGTGCCGCAGAGGTCGCGGCGTACCGCAGAAGCGAACAGACGCCAGACTCATGACAGTTCATGGTCAAGTCAAGGGCGCGTCAAAGGAGTCCCGTCAGACCTCGCGTGGTCCTCGTGCGCAGCGAAAACGCCGGTGCCCGTGCCCCGGCGGGGCACCGGCACCGGCGTGAGTCGTTCCGCTCCGGGGTCAGCCGGCGAGGTTGTCGGCCATCTCCTCGGTGATGTTCGACTCCGTGCCGGGGATGCCCATGTCCTGGGCCCGCTTGTCGGCCATCGCGAGCAGGCGGCGGATACGGCCCGCGACGGCGTCCTTCGTCAGCGGCGGGTCGGCGAGCGCGCCCAGCTCCTCCAGGGAGGCCTGCTTGTGCTCCATGCGCAGCCGCCCGGCGGCCGCGAGGTGCTCCGGCACCTCGTCGGCGAGGATCTCCAGGGCGCGCTGCACGCGGGCCCCGGCGGCGACGGCGGCGCGCGCCGAGCGACGCAGGTTCGCGTCGTCGAAGTTGGCCAGGCGGTTGGCGGTGGCGCGGACCTCGCGCCGCATCCGCCGCTCCTCCCAGGCGAGCACCGACTCGTGCGCCCCCATACGGGTGAGCAGGGCGCCGATGGCGTCCCCGTCCCGTACGACGACCCGGTCCACCCCGCGTACCTCACGGGCCTTGCCCGCGATCTGGAGCCGGCGTGCGGCGCCGACCAGGGCGAGCGCGGCCTCCGGTCCGGGGCAGGTCACCTCCAGGGAGGAGGAGCGGCCCGGCTCGGTGAGCGAGCCGTGCGCCAGGAAGGCCCCGCGCCAGGCGGCCTCGGCGTCGCAGGTGGCCCCCGAGACCACCTGCGGCGGGAGACCCCGGATCGGGCGGCCACGGCCGTCGACAAGACCGGTCTGGCGGGCCAGCTGGTCACCGCCGGCCACGACCCGTACGACGAAGCGCGAGCCCCGGCGCAGCCCGCCGGGCGCCATCACGATCAGTTCCGAGCTGTGCCCGAAGATCTCGAGGATGTCCCGCTTCAGCCGTCGCGCCGCCATCGCGGTGTCCAGCTCCGCCTCGATCACGATGCGGCCGCTCACCAGGTGGAGCCCGCCCGCAAAGCGCAGGATGGCCGAGACCTCTGCCTTTCTGCAGCAGGTCCGGGTGACGGGAAGCCGGGAGATCTCGTCCTTCACCGCTGCCGTCATCGCCATGGGCCGATCCTTCCATGCATCCGAAAAATACGGTCGTACGCGGCGGCCAACAGCTCCGGATCGTGCCTCGGAGTCCCGTCGGGCCTGGCCACAGGCGCCAGCTCGACCGCAGCGCCGAAGCCCTCCTTGGCGGCGTCGGTCAGGGACTCACGATCGGGCACGGCGGCCTCGTCGGCCAGCACCACGTCCAGGGCGAGTTTAGGGGCGTGTCGTCCCAAAACCTCCAAATGACGCTGCGGTGAGAACCCCTCGGTTTCTCCGGGCTGCGGCGCGAGGTTCAGCGAGAGGACCCTGCGGGCCTTCGTCGCCATCAGCGCGTCGAGCAGCTCGGGGACCAGCAGATGCGGGATGACGGAGGAGAACCAGGAGCCGGGACCGAGCACCACCCAGTCGGCGTCGAGGACCGCGGCGACCGCCTCGGGGACGGCCGGCGGGTCGTTCGGCACGAGGTGCACGGACTGCACCTCGCCCGGGGTGAGGGCCACCGTGGCCTGGCCGCGCACCGTGTCGACGTCGTCGGGGCGCGCCGGGTCGTGCCCCTTGACGAGGGCCTGGAGCTCCAGCGGGACCGCGGACATGGGCAGGACGCGCCCTTGCGCGCCG
The DNA here is from genome assembly GCF_020616555.1 of Streptomyces longhuiensis. Classification (NCBI taxonomy): domain Bacteria; kingdom Bacillati; phylum Actinomycetota; class Actinomycetes; order Kitasatosporales; family Streptomycetaceae; genus Streptomyces; species Streptomyces longhuiensis. Next base: position 2,855,411 of record NZ_CP085173.1, read on the forward strand.
AGCAGCTTGCCGACCAGATCGAGGGCCTGCACATGGTCGCCGAGCTGCTCCCACAGGGCGACGATCAGCAGATTGCCGACGGCGTGCTCGTGCAGGTCGCCCTGGGACTGGAAGCGGTGCTGAATGACGCGGGCCCAGGTCTGGCCCCAGTCGTCGTCGCCGCACAGGGCCGCGAGGGCCTTGCGCAGGTCGCCGGGCGGCAGGACGCCCAGCTCGTCACGGAGCCGGCCGCTGGAGCCGCCGTCGTCGGCGACGGTCACCACGGCCGTGAGGTCGCCGGTGATGCGCCTCAGGGCCGCCAGGGACGCGGACAGGCCCATGCCGCCGCCGAGGGCGACGACCTTGGGCTGGGCGCCGCGCCGGCGGCCCGTGGGAGGGGTGACCCGGCGGAGCCTGCTGCCGAGCCGGAGTGTGCGACCGGTCATTCGCGGCCCATGTCCCGGTGGACGACCACGGTCTCCACGCCCTCCGCCGCGATGCGCGCGGCGAGCTTCTCCGACATGGCCACGGAGCGGTGCTTGCCTCCGGTGCAGCCGACCGCGATCGTCACGTACCGCTTGCCCTCACGGCGGTATCCGGCCGCGATGAGCTGGAGCAGCTCGGTGTAGCGGTCGAGGAACTCCTTGGCGCCGGGCTGGCCGAAGACGTAGTTCGCCACCTCTTCGTTCAGGCCGGTGAAGGGGCGCAGCTCGGGGACCCAGTGCGGGTTCGGCAGGAAGCGCATGTCGACGACCAGGTCGGCGTCGACGGGCAGGCCGTACTTGAAGCCGAACGACATGACCGTGGCCCGCAGCTCGGGCTCCTCGTCGCCGGCGAACTGGGCGTCCATCTTGGCCCGCAGTTCGTGCACGTTCAGGCTGGAGGTGTCGATGACCAGGTCGGCGTCGCCGCGCAGCTCGCGCAGGAGCTCGCGCTCGGCCGCGATGCCGTCGACGATGCGGCCGTCGCCCTGGAGGGGGTGCGGGCGGCGCACCGACTCGAAGCGGCGCACCAGGGCCTCGTCGGAGGACTCCAGGAACACGATGCGCCGGGTGACCTGGCGGGACTCCAGGTCGGCGAGGGACTGGTGGAGGTCGGTGAAGAAGCGGCGGCCGCGTACGTCGACGACGACGGCGATCCGGGCGACGTTCCCCTGGGAGCGGGCGCCGAGTTCCACCATCGTGGGGATCAGCGCGGGCGGCAGGTTGTCGACGACGAACCAGCCGAGGTCCTCCAGACACTTGGCGGCCGTGGAACGCCCGGCGCCTGACATCCCGGAGATGATCACCAGCTCGGGGATGGCCGCATCGGACGCCCCGGCGGTCTCGCTCGTCGTACCCGTACTCACCTGTGCTCCGTCTGTCTCCGCAGCCCGGCCCGCCCGGTCATCGGGGGACGGCTGTGGTGCCGCCTGTTCACCCTGCTCGTTCACGTTCATGGCTCCTGCCCCCGTCGTCCTTCCGAGGTCACCGCGGCCGTGGCCGTGGGGTCCTCGTCTTCAATGATCTCTCCTGTGGCCGTGTTCACGGCCGGTGCGGCGGGCTCCGCGCGTGCGAAGGCCGCCACGATCGTCTCTGCCGTCTTGCGGCCTATGCCGGGAACCTCGCAGATCTGATCGATTGTGGCCGATCGCAGGCGCTTCACCGAACCGAAGTGCTTGATCAGGGCCTGCTTGCGCGCGTCCCCGAGGCCGGGCACCTCGTCGAGCGGTCCCGACTTGAAGCGCTTGGCCCGCTTGGTGCGCTGGTACGTGATCGCGAAGCGGTGCGCCTCGTCACGGACGCGCTGCAGAAGGTAGAGCCCCTCGCTGGTGCGCGGCAGGATCACCGGGTCGTCCTCGTCGGGCACCCAGACCTCTTCGAGGCGCTTGGCCAGGCCGCACACCGCGATGTCGTCGATGCCCAGCTCGTCGAGCGCCCGCTTGGCCGCCGCCACCTGCGGCTGCCCGCCGTCGACGACGACCAGCTGGGGCGGGTACGCGAACCGCTTGGGACGGCCGTCGTCCTCGGTGAGACGGGACTCGATCGGGCCGTCCTCGTCCGCCGGCTCGGCGTCGGACCACTCCCCCGACTTCTCCTGCGCCGCCAGATAGCGCTTGAAGCGGCGCGTGATCACCTCATGCATGGAGCGGACGTCGTCCTGCCCCTCGAAGCCCTTGATCTGGAAGCGCCGGTACTCGCTCTTCCTGGCCAGGCCGTCCTCGAAGACGACCATGGAGGCCACGACGTCGTCACCCTGGAGGTGGGAGATGTCGTAGCACTCGATGCGCAGCGGGGCGCTGTCCAGCTCGAGAGCCCCGGCGATCTCCTCGAGGGCGCGCGAGCGCGTGGTGAGGTCGGAGGCGCGCTTGGTCTTGTGGAGCGCGAGCGCCTGCTGCGCGTTCCTGTGGACCGTCTCCATGAGGGCCTTCTTGTCGCCGCGCTGCGGGATCCTCAGCGACACGTTCGACCCGCGGCGCGTGGTGAGCCACTCCTGTACGGGCTCCAGGGGCTCGGGCAGCGCGGGCACGAGGACCTCCTTGGGCACGGCGTCCCCGCGTTCCTCGCCGTACAGCTGCTGGAGCGCGTGCTCCACGAGGTCACCGCTGGTGACCGCCTCGACCTTGTCCGTGACCCAGCCGCGCTGGCCGCGCACGCGCCCGCCCCGCACATGGAAGATCTGCACGGCGGCCTCCAGCTCGTCCTCGGCGAGGGCGATCAGGTCGGCGTCCGTGGCGTCGGCGAGGACGACGGCGCTCTTCTCCATCGCCTTGCGCAGCGCCTCTATGTCGTCACGCAGGCGCGCGGCGCGCTCGTACTCCATCTCCTCGGCGGCGTCCGTCATGTCCTTCTCGAGACGACGGATGTACGTGCCGGTGCGGCCGGTCATGAAGTCGCAGAAGTCCTCGGCCAGTTCGCGGTGCTCCTCGGGGGAGACGCGGCCCACGCAGGGGGCCGAGCACTTGCCGATGTAGCCGAGGAGGCAGGGGCGGCCGGTGCGGGCGGCGTTCTTGAAGACGCCGGCGGAGCAGGTGCGGACCGGGAAGACGCGCAGCAGCAGGTCGACGGTGTCGCGGATGGCCCAGGCGTGCCCGTAGGGACCGAAGTAGCGCACGCCCTTCTTCTTCTGGCCGCGCATGACCTGCACGCGCGGGAAGTCCTCGTTCATCGTCACCGCGAGGTAGGGATAGCTCTTGTCGTCGCGGTACTTGACGTTGAACCGGGGGTCGTACTCCTTGATCCAGGAGTACTCCAGCTGGAGCGCCTCGACCTCCGTGGACACCACGGTCCACTCCACGGACGCGGCCGTGGTGACCATCGTGCGGGTGCGGGGGTGCAGGTTCGCCAGGTCCTGGAAGTAGTTGGCCAGGCGCTGGCGCAGGCTTTTCGCCTTCCCGACGTAGATCACCCGGCGGTGCTCGTCACGGAACCTGTACACCCCTGGGGAGTCCGGGATCTGTCCCGGCTGGGGGCGGTAGCTGGAAGGGTCGGCCATGTCAGACACCCTACTTGCGGCCACCGACAGTGAGGTTGCCCACGCGTTTCCCGGAGCGGTCCCGCCGCCCGCCGGACCGGACGGTTGCGCATCGAGTCTTGTCCGGTGCAGATCAACACGCTTCAATGCCGGGTGAATTGGGGCCGCGCACGCCCCGGCCGGACGGCCGTTGTGAGGATGCACGGGGGAGGGCCCTGGATGTCGTACGGCACACAGCACGCGGACGCCGGCGTGCCCGCACTGGAGACGGCCCTGCGGGCGGGGCCCTTCCATGTCGCCCTGCGGGCCGCGATCACCGCGCGCGGGCTGCCGCTGCACCGCGTGCAGCACCATCTGACCCGCCACGGCGTCACGGTCGGCGTCACCAGTCTGAGCTACTGGCAGCAGGGGGCCAGGCGCCCGCAGCGCACCGAGTCCCTACGTGCCGTGCGCGCACTGGAGGAGATCCTGGACCTGCCCGACGAGTCCCTGATCCGGCTGCTCGCCAAGGACGAGGAACACACGGCCCGCCGACGCCCCTCGACCCGCTCCTACCGCTCGCTCGTCGAGGCCTCGGGCGTCCTCGAACAGTTCCTCGCCGAGCTCGGCTCGTCCCCGGACGGCGGCCTGCACACGGTCGGCCATCACGAGCGGGTGCGGATCGGGGCACGCCGCGAGCTCCTCGGCCTCGACTCCCAGCACATCGTGCGCGCCCACCAGGACGGCGTGGACCGCTACGTGGCCGTCCACCACGGAGACCCGGGATGCAGCACGGATCACGTCTCGGTACGCGCACTGGAGAACTGCCGCACGGGGCGGGTGCGGCGGCACCGGGGAACGGGCATCGTCGTGGCGGAGCTGCTCTTCGACGCGCGGCTGCGGGCGGGCGACACGTTCCTCTTCCGCTACGGCTTCGAGGACGGCACGGCGGGCCCCTCGTCGGAGTACCTGCGCGGCTTCGGCTTCGCGGGCGGGCAGTACGCGCTCCAGGTCAGGTTCACCGAGGGCGTCCTGCCCGTGCGCTGTCACCGCTTCACCCAGCACTCGGCGGCGGCCCCGCGCGGCGGCCGTCAGGACCTGCCGCTCAGCGCGAGCCACCGCGCGGTCCACGTGGTGGAGCCGCAGGTGCGGGCGGGGATCCTGGGGATCGGGTGGGACTGGGAGGGCTGATCGGCGGGGTGGGGCCGATCTGATCGGGGTCCAGGTCCGGTCAGGCCGCCGGGCCCGCGACGATCTTGCCGTTCTTCACCTCGACCGGCACCTTCGCCAGCGGCTGAGTCGCCGGGTCGTGCAGCACCTTCCCGGTCTCCGCGTCGAACTTGCTGCCGTGGCAGGAGCACGTGAGCTCCGTGCCCTCCAGCATGCTGATGGGGCACCCCGCGTGCGTGCAGATGGTGCTGAACGCGGCGTACCTGTCGGCCGACGGACGGCTGACCACCACATTCTCGTCCCGGTACAGCTTGACGCCGCCCACGGGCACCTCGTCGGCCTTGCCGAGGTCGACCGGTGCCGTCGGCGCCGACTCCGCGCGGCCCCCCGACCCGCCCGGCGAGCAGGCGGCGATCCCGAGCCCCGCGGTCCCGGCGAGGGCGGCACCCCGCAGCACGGTTCGGCGGGCGGGCGACGTGCCGGGCATGGGGACTCCAGGGGTCGGTCGGGGCGAGGACGGGTGGGCCACTGCACGCCAAGGCGCACATGGGTGACAGATCCGACGATACCGGTGGGGCGGATGGTGCCTCGTGGGACCCTGGCGCCGGCCACATCCGTCGCTTCCGGGCCGCCCTGGTTCTGCGCCATGGCGGCCCTTCCTCCGCACCCTGGCCGTCCTGCTTCGGCACCATCCTGACGGCCCTTCCTCTTCACCGTCCCGGCCGTCCTTGTTCCGCACCGTCCCGGACCATCCCGGCCGCCCTTGTTCCGGACCATCCCGGCCGCCCTTGTTCCGCACCGTCCCGGCCGTCCCGCTTCTGCGGCATCCTGTACGGACGTCAGACGTCATCCGCCGCCCCGGGAGAGAGCACCGCGTGAACCGTCCCACCGCCCGCGACGTGGCCGAACTGGCCGGCGTCTCACGTGCCGCCGTGTCCTTCGTCTTCAGCGGCCGGGCGCAGGGCAACCTCTCCGCCGACACCCAGGCGAGGATCAGGGCGGCGGCCGACGAGCTCGGCTACCGCCCGGACGAGGTCGCCCGTTCCCTGCGCACCCGCCGCAGCGCGGTCATCGGCATGCTCAGCGACGAGATCGCGACCAGCCCGTTCGCCGGACGCATGGTGCTCGGGGCCATGGAGGCGGCACGCGCGCGTGGCCACCAGGTGCTGCTCCTGGAATCCCGCAAGGACCCCGCCCTGGAGGCCGAGGCCGTCGCCGAGCTGCGGGCCCGCCGGGTCGACGGAATCGTCTACGCCGCGATGTCGATGCGCAGCACGAGCGTGCCGACGGCCCTGGCGCCCGAGCGGTGCGTGCTCGCCAACTGCGTGGCGCGAGAGCCCGGTTCGTACGCCTCGGTGGTCGCGGACGAGCGCGGGGGCGGCCGGTCGGCGGTCGACGTGCTGATCCGGGCGGGCCACCGCGACATCGCGCTGCTCGGCGGCGAGACGGACAACATCGCGGCGTCCGACCGGGCCCGCGGCTTCGGCGACGGACTGCGCGCCGCCGGGCTGAAGGCCCGCCCCGAGTGGACGCTGCGGGTGGGCTGGCAGATCGACGAGGGCTACGCGGGCGCGCTGCGCGTCCTGGACACGGCGGATCCGGACGCGCGCCCCACGGGCATCGTCTGCGCCAACGACCGTGTGGCCACAGGTGTGTTGCTCGCCGCGGCCGGCCTCGGCATCTCCGTACCGGACGATCTGTCGGTGGTCGGCTACGACGACCAGGACCAGATGGCCGACCACCTCGTCCCGGCGCTCACGACGATCGCGCTGCCGCACCACGCGATGGGCGCGGCGGCGGTGGACCTGCTCCTGGACTCGGTGGCCGCGGACGAGGACGTCGACCCCGCGACCCAGCGCGTCCTGGAGTGCCCCGTGGTCGAGCGGGCGTCGGTGGTGGCGCCGGGGCGACGGAGGTGACGGAGGCCGCGGGGAACGGGTACGCGCCCCCTCCGGGATCAGTCCGCGACCGCCCACGCCTCCACCGTCAACTCGCCTGCCCCCTGAGTGACTTCGGCCGACAGCAGGCCGGTCGGCGCCGGGTGGACCTTCTCCGTGAGCATCACCCGCTCGCCCCAGAACGCCTCGATCAACGGCCCGTCCACGAACACCCGTAGCCGCCCGCCCGGCGACACCGCTCCCGTCGCCGCGGTCACCGTGTCCGAACGCCGGTACGGACGCGTGGCCGTCGCCGGAGCGCCGGTCCTGTCGAGCGTGAGGGTGCCCTTGGTGGGGTTCACCCGCAGCGCCACGGCGGGGCCGAGCCGCAGTTCGGCCTCGGTGTCCGGCTGCGTCACGGCGACATCGAGGACGACTTCGTACGCCACCGGGAGTTCGTCGCCGACCCGGACCGGCGTGCCCCGCAGCGCCATCAGCTCCCGCGCGGGCGCCATCCGCAGCGAGCCGTCCGCGTGCAGCCCGAGCTCGCGCGGATACGACAGGCACCCGGCCCAGCCCGCCGCCACGGACTCGGCCTCCGTGCGCGACTCCCAGCTCCACCCCCACACGAGGGTGCGATCGCTCTCGACCAGGGCGGTCGGCGCGTAGAAGTCGCGTCCGTGGTCGAGCACTCCCCCGGCCCCCGCCTCCGCGACGAAACGCAGACCACCGTCCGCCGTGGGGCGCAGCTCGCCGGTCAGGTAGCTCGTCGCGTACGTGATGTCGTCGATCCAGAGCGAGAGCAGAAGCACCCAGCGGCCGTCACCCGCGGGCAGCAGGGCCGGGCACTCCCAGGCGGTGGCCGGTGCGGCTCGGCGCGCGGCGACCGGGTCGGTCCCGTCGATCAGCGAACCCGCGTAGGTCCAGTCGGTCAGCGCGTCGACGCGGTAGAGCAGGACGTCGGGCAGGCCGCCGAGGTGACCCGCTCCCACGACGGCCCAGCGCCGCCCCTCGTGCGTGAAGACGTAGGGGTCGCGGAACGCGGTCAGGTCGAGGCCGGCCGGCGGGCCGGGGACGACGGGTTCGGGTTCCGCCTTGAACGCCGTGACGTCCGGGTCCGTGGCGCGGGCGAGCATGACGGAACCGATGCCGTCGTGGCGGTCCATGCCGGTGTAGACGGCGGTCGGCACACCGTCGTCGACGACCGCGCAGCCCGACCAGACGCCCAGCTCGTCGCGGGTTCCGGGGGTGGGCGTGAGCGCGATGCCGTGGTCGGTCCAGCGGACCAGGTCGGGGCTCGAGGCGTGACCCCAGTGGATGTCGCCCCACACGGGCGCGCCGGGGTTGTGCTGGAAGAAGAGGTGGTAGCGGCCGTTGCTGAAGACCGGGCCGTTCGGGTCGTTGCACCACTGCCCCGCGGCGGGCCTGACGTGGTGGCGGGGCACGTTGCGGTCGGCCATGTCGTCGGCCATGTCGGCGGCTCCCTGTTCGCTGAGTCCGGCTGATCGTCATGCCGCCGGAACCTTGATTTAACGAACCTAACACGTGATAGTTGTGGCCATCTAGCACGTGTTAGGTCTCTGCCGGAAGCTCGCGTTCCGGCATCATGAGTCAGCGCGACAGGCGCGAAGGAGCGCAGCAGATGACCGACCAGACGACGCCGGGGCCCGCCCCGACGGCCCGCCCCGTACCCCCCGTCGCCCACACGGGAACCGGCGCCCCGGCCCCCACGACCGCCACCCTTGGCGTCTCCGCCGCAGCTGTCTCCACGGCGGACGCCACTGGCACCAGGGTCCCCGGCATCGCAGTCCCCACGGGCACCGCGCTCCCGGCGGGCACCACCGCCACCCCGGGCGCCACCGGCGCCGCCGGCGCCGCCGCCTCCGACGCAACCGTTCCCACGGCGGGCATCGCCACCCCGGGTACCACCACCCCGGGCGCACCGGGCACCAGCACTTGCCTCCCTATAAGCACCACACTTCCGGCGAGCACCGCCCCCACCGCCCCCACCCCCACCGCGGGCACCACCGCCAGCCCGGGAGCACCGGGCACCCCAGGCACCACCACCCCAGGCGCACCAGGCACCACCCCCACCCCAGGCACCGCGACCCCCAGCACCGACCTCCCCGCAGGCACCGCCCTCAGCGTCGTCCTCCCCACGACTACCGCCCCCACCCCCACAGCGGCCCCCACCCCCACCCCCGCAAGCCGGCGGCGGGTGAACTTCACGCTTGCCAGCGCCGCGCTCTTCATGTTCTTCGTGACCTGGTCACTGTCCTGGTCGCTGTTCTCGATCTGGCTCACCCAGGACATCGGCCTCTCCGCGGGCCGTAGTTCCCTCGTCATCAGTGCCAACGCCGTCGGCTGCCTGCTGACCATGCCCCTCTACGGCTACGTCCAGGACAAACTGGGCCTGCGCAAGAACCTCCTGTACTGGATCGGCGGCCTGATGCTGCTGGTCGGCCCCATGTACATCTATGTCTACGGGCCCCTGCTCAAGACCCACTTCGCGCTCGGCCTCGTCGTCGGCTCCGTCTATCTGGCCATGGCCTTCGCGGTCGCCGTCGCCACTCTGGAGAGCTACACCGAACGGCTCGGCCGCTTCCACGGCTTCGAGTTCGGCCGGGCCCGCATGTTCGGCTCGCTGGGCTGGGCCGCCGCGACATTCTTCGCCGGGCGACTGTTCAACATCGACCCCGAGCTCAACTTCTGGGCGGCGTCCGTCTCCGCCGCCGTCTTCGTCGCCCTCATCGCCGCGATCCGAGTCACGGACGGCCGTCGCTCCGCCGCCGTGGACGCCGCCGCCTCGTCGGTCTCGCTCACCGACGTGCGTTCCCTGCTGCGCTATCCGGCGTTCTGGGGGCTGCTGCTCTTCGTGGTCGCGGTGACGGCGACGTACAACACGTACGACCAGATGTTCCCCTCGTACTTCTCGTCGCTCTTCGGCACCAAGGCCGAGGGCAACCAGATGTACAGCGACCTGAACTCCTTCCAGGTCTTCCTGGAAGCCGGCGGCATGGCCCTCGCGCCGTTCCTCGTCAACCGGCTCGGCCCGAAGCGGTCACTGCTCCTGTCCGGCTTCGTCATGGCGACCCGCATCGGCCTCTCCGGCCTGGTCACCGACCCCATGGCGATCTCGGCGGTCAAGCTGATGCACGCGGCCGAGCTGCCGATCATGCTGATCGCGATCTTCAAGTACATCAACCGGCACTTCGAGTCCCGCCTGTCGTCCTCGATCTATCTGGTCGGCTTCCAGCTCGCGGCGCAGCTCGGCGCGGCGATCATCTCCCCGCTGGCCGGCATCGGCTACGACAGCCTCGGCTTCGCGCCCACCTATCTGCTCATGGCGGCGATGGTCGCCGCGTTCACCGCCGTCTCCGTCGCCACGCTGCGTCCCGACGCGAAGGGTCTGCCCGAGTCGGTCCCGGACGTGCCCGCTTCCGGCCGGGGCGCTGTGCCCGAGCCCGCGAGCCTCTAGCCTGTGCCTCGCCCCCTGCAGCACCTCCCATCCACCGCACGGCCGCACTCCCCACCGCTCCACAGTTCAGCCCGAAAGGAACCACCCGTGATAGTCGTCGCCGGAGAGGCCCTGATCGACCTCGTGCCGCAGGGCGGGGCCGCCGATGACGGTGGCGACCTGCCCGCGCTCGCGCCCCGGCTCGGCGGCGGCCCCTTCAACACCGCGGTGGCCGTCGGCCGGCTCGGCTCCCCCGTGGCCTTCTGCTCACGGGTCTCCCGCGACGCGTTCGGCGAGGCACTGCTCGGCGGACTCGCGCGGGCCGGCGTGGACGTGTCGTACGTCCAGCGGGGCGACGAACCGACGACGCTGGCCGTCGCGTCGATCGCCGCGGACGGCTCGGCCGGTTACTCGTTCTACGTCGAGGGCACGGCCGACCGGCTCTTCTCCGCGCCCGACCGGCTTCCGCCGGGCACGCGCGCGGTGTCGTTCGGCACGTGCTCGCTGGTTCTGGAGCCGGGCGCGAGCGCGTACGAGGAGCTGATGCGGTCGGCCTCGGCCCAGGGCGTGTTCACCGCACTCGACCCGAACATCCGGGCCGGCCTCATCCCCGACCCGGACGCGTACCGGGCGCGCTTCAAGAGCTGGCTCCCCTCGACCGGCCTGCTCAAGCTGTCCGAGGAGGACGCGCAGTGGCTGGGCGGCACCCCCCAGGAGTGGCTGGCCTCGGGTCCCGCGGCCGTCGTGATCACGCGGGGCGGCGACGGCCTGACGGTCTTCACACGGGGCGGCGCGCGGTACGACGTACCGGGTGAGCGCATCGACGTCGTCGACACGATCGGCGCGGGCGACACCGTGAACGCGGCGCTGCTGCACGGTCTGGCCGCGTGGGACGCGCTGTCCGTGGAGGCGGTGGCGGGCCTCGCCGAGGACGCGTGGCACCGGCTGCTGCGGTTCGCCGCGCGCGCCGCCGCGGTCACCTGCTCGCGAGCCGGCGCCGAGCCCCCTTACTTGTCCGAACTCCCGCCGCTGTAGGGGCCGTTCACCTGCCTCGGTGAGCCGTGCGCGCCCCGCCGGTCACCCGTTGACCGCGCGCAGTGCCCCCGGCCTGCGGCCGCTGAGCCGGTCGAGGGCGGCCGCCGTGGCGTCGTCGGCCGGGAGGTGAACGACGAGGCGCCGGGCGTCGGCCTCGGGCATGGCCGGCGTCTCGTACGCCAGGCGGAGTGTGCCGGCCTCGGGGTGCGCGACGACGTCCGCACCGGTGCGACGGGGCAGGGAGGGGACAGCGGCGAGCCGGTCGGCGAAGGGCGCCCCCGCGGTGACGGTCAGTTCGTCGACGAGCGCGACGACATCCACACCGGCGCGACGAGGCAGGGAAGGGACAGCGGCGAGCCGGTCGGCGAAGGGCGCCCCCGCGGTGACGGTCAGTTCGTCGACGAGCGCGACGACGTGCGGGTCGTAAATCGCGGCCCCGTGCCCGAGGTGGGAGACCTGCTCAGCTGGACATGCAGTTCGTCGAGCCGCAGTGCCAGGGTGGCTGACAGATGAACGCCCGGCGCCCCACGGGGAGTTCCCGTGGGGCGCCGGTTGTTCTCCGTCCGGTCGCGGACCGCCCGCGCTCAGGCCTTGCGGGCCCGCGTGGACTTGGTCGCGGTCTTCTTGGCGGCCGGCTTCTTCGCCGCGGCCTTCGTGGCCGACGTCCCGGCCGCCGTGGTCTTGGCCGTGGCCACCTTCTTCGCCGGGGACTTCGCCGTCGCCGAGACGGTCTTCTTCGCGGCCGCGGCCTTCTTGGCCGCCACCGTCTTCTTCGTACGCGCCGCGGGGACCGTCGCGTCGCTGAACCGGTCGGCGCCGAGGATGTCGCGCAGGAACTTGCCGGTGTGACTGGACGGTTCGGCCGCGACCTCCTCGGGGGTGCCCTCGGCGACGACGAGGCCACCGCCGTTACCGCCCTCGGGGCCCATGTCGACGACCCAGTCGGCGGTCTTGATGACGTCGAGGTTGTGCTCGATGACGATCACCGAGTTCCCCTTGTCGACAAGGCCCGACAGGACGGTGATGAGCTTGCTGATGTCCTCGAAGTGCAGACCGGTGGTCGGCTCGTCGAGGACGTAGACGGTGCGTCCCGTGGACCGCTTCTGCAGCTCGCTCGCCAGCTTCACGCGCTGGGCCTCGCCTCCGGAGAGGGTCGGCGCGGACTGGCCGAGCCGGACGTACCCGAGGCCGACGTCGTTCAGCGTGCGCAGGTGACGGGCGATGCCCGGGACCGCCTCGAAGAAGCCGAGCGCCTCCTCGATGGGCATGTCCAGGACCTCGGCGATGGACTTGCCCTTGTAGTGGACGTCCAGCGTCTCGCGGTTGTAGCGCGCTCCGTGGCAGACCTCGCACGGGACGTAGACGTCCGGCAGGAAGTTCATCTCGATCTTGATGGTGCCGTCGCCGGAGCAGTTCTCGCAGCGGCCGCCCTTGACGTTGAAGGAGAAGCGTCCGGGCAGATAGCCGCGGACCTTCGCCTCGGTGGTCTCGGCGAACAGCTTGCGGACGTGGTCGAAGACTCCGGTGTACGTCGCCGGGTTCGAGCGCGGGGTGCGGCCGATCGGCGACTGGTCGACGTGCACGACCTTGTCGACGAGGTCGTCGCCCGCCACGCGCGTGTGCCGCCCGGGAACGCTCCGCGCCCCGTTCAGCTCGCGGGCGAGGTGCGTGTACAGGATGTCGTTGACCAGAGTCGACTTGCCCGAACCGGAGACACCGGTGACGGCGGTCAGGACGCCGAGCGGGAACGACACGTCGATGTCGCGGAGGTTGTTCTCACGGGCGCCGTGCACGGTCAGCCTGCGCGTCGGGTCCACGGGGCGCCGGATGTCCGGCAGCGGGATGGACTTCTTGCCCGACAGGTACTGGCCGGTCATCGACTCCGCGTTGGCGAGCAGCTCCTTCAAGGGGCCGCTGTGGACGACCTTGCCGCCGTGCTCACCCGCGCCGGGGCCGATGTCGACGACCCAGTCGGCGACCTTGATGGTGTCCTCGTCGTGCTCGACGACGATGAGCGTGTTGCCCATGTCGCGCAGCCGTACGAGGGTCTCGATCAGGCGGTGGTTGTCGCGCTGGTGCAGGCCGATCGAGGGCTCGTCCAGGACGTAGAGCACGCCGACGAGACCGGAGCCGATCTGCGTGGCGAGGCGGATGCGCTGGGCCTCGCCACCGGAGAGGGTGCCGGCCGCGCGGTTGAGCGAGAGGTAGTCGAGGCCGACGTCGACGAGGAACCGCAGCCGCTCGTTGACCTCCTTGAGGACCCGCTCGGCGATCTTCTTGTCGCGCGCGTTGAGCTTCAGCTCGCCCAGGAAGTCCGCACAGTCGCTGATGGACATCGCGGAGACCTCGGCGATCGACTTCTCCATCACCGTGACGGCGAGGACGATCGGCTTGAGGCGCGTGCCCTCACAGGTGGGGCAGGGCACCTCGCGCATGTAGCCCTCGAAGCGCTCACGGCTGGAGTCGCTCTCGGCCTCGCTGTGACGCCGCTTGACGAACGGGACGGCGCCTTCGAAGGGGGTCGTGTAGACCCGCTCGCGGCCGTACCGGTTGCGGTAGCGGACCTCGATCTGCGTCTTGTGGCCGTACAGGAGGGCCTTCTTGGCGCGCTGCGGCAGGCCCGCGAAGGGGATGTCGGTCCGGAATCCCAACGCGTCCGCGAGGGCGCCGATGAGGCGCCCGAAGTAGTCCTTGGTGTGCCCGTGCGACCAGGGGTGGATGGCGCCCTCGTCGAGGGACTTGTCCTCGTCCGGGATGATCAGCTCGGGGTCGACCTCCATGCGCGTGCCGATGCCGGTGCAGTCCGGGCAGGCGCCGAAGGGCGAGTTGAAGGAGAAGGAGCGGGGCTCGAGCTCCTCGAAGGACAGGTCGTCGTACGGGCAGTACAGGTGCTCCGAGTACATGCGCTCGCGCTCGGGGTCGTCCTCGGGGAGGTCGACGAAGTCGAGCACGACCATGCCGCCGGACAGGCCGAGCGCGGTCTCCACGGAGTCGGTCAGACGGCGCTTGGCGGATTCCTTCACCGTGAGGCGGTCGACGACCACCTCGATGGTGTGCTTCTCCTGCTTCTTCAGGGTGGGCGGTTCCGACAGCTGGATCGTCTGTCCGTCGACCCGGGCGCGGCTGTAGCCCTTGGTCTGGAGGTCGGCGAAGAGGTCGACGAACTCGCCCTTGCGCTCGCGCACGAGCGGCGAGAGCACCTGGAAGCGGCTGCCCTCGGGCAGGTCGAGGACCTTGTCGACGATGGCCTGCGGCGACTGGCGCGAGATGGGGCGGCCGCACTCGGGACAGTGCGGCTTGCCGATGCGCGCGAAGAGCAGACGCAGGTAGTCGTAGACCTCGGTGATGGTGCCGACCGTGGAGCGCGGGTTGCGCGAGGTCGACTTCTGGTCGATCGAGACGGCCGGGGAGAGGCCCTCGATGAAGTCGACGTCCGGCTTGTCCATCTGGCCGAGGAACTGACGTGCGTACGAGGAGAGCGACTCGACGTACCGCCGCTGCCCCTCGGCGAAGATCGTGTCGAAGGCGAGCGACGACTTGCCGGACCCCGACAGACCCGTGAAGACGATGAGCGAGTCGCGCGGAAGGTCGAGCGAGACGTTACGGAGATTGTGCTCGCGCGCGCCACGGACGATGAGACGGTCGGCCACGCCGGTCCGCACCTTTCTTGAGAGAAGCAACAGGGGCGGGGCCCCTGTCTTTCGAGACTAGGGGGGCCACCGTCAGCGATGGACTGTTTTCCATGGTTGGTAACAAACCCGGACCACCAAGAATGCCCGATGCCGCCACCGAGCTTATAGCACGTACATTCGATTTCTGGTCTCGGTAGGCCGCCTTCACCCGATCGAGTGGCGGCGCTATCGTCTGCGCCATGAGCGATCATGTGCGCGACCTGGCCTCTGTACGTGAAGCGACCGACCGGCTCCTCACCGCTGTCGGCACGTTGGACAACGCGGCTGTGGCCGAGTCGTCACGGCTTCCCGGCTGGACCCGGGGCCACGTCCTCGCCCACCTCGCCCGTAACGCGGACGCCCTCGCGAACGTCCTCGCGGGCCGGCCCATGTACCCGAGCGCCGAGGCGCGCGACGCGGACATCGAGCGGGACGCCCCGCGCGACCTCCGCGAGCAGCTCGAGGACCTGCGGACCAGCGCCGCCGGATTCGAGGCCCGGGCCGAGGTCCCGTCCGACTGGACGCGCACGGTCGAGCTGCGCAACGGCGTCAAGGACTCCGCCTCCCGGATCCCCTTCCGGCGCTGGGTCGAGGTCGACCTGCACCACGTCGACCTCGGGATCGGATACGACCTGGAGGATCTGCCGGCGGAGTTCGTCGAGCGGGAGATCGACTTCCTCGCCGAGCGCTTCGCGGGGCACCCCGCCATGCCGTCGACCGGCCTCAAGTCGGACGGCGGCCTGGTGTGGACGACAGGCGGCGGCGCCGGAACGGGTCCGGTCGGTGTCGCGGGCCCAGCCCCGGAGCTGCTCGGCTGGCTCTCCGGGCGGCGCGACGGCTCCGGGCTCACCGTCGAAGGCGGACAGCTGCCTGTCGTACCCCCGCTATAGGCTGAGTCCATGACGTACAGCGGAGCGGTGAAGGTCGGCGGCCCGGCGGATGTGCACGAGCTGCAGAACCTGATGATCTCCAAGGTCGCGGTCGGCGCGATGAACAACAACGCGTATCTGCTGCGCTGCCGCGCCACCGGCGAGCAGCTCCTCATCGACGCGGCCGCCGACGCGGAGACCCTGCTGACCCTGATCGGGGACGACGGCATCGCGTCCGTCGTCACGACGCATCAGCACGGCGACCACTGGCAGGCACTCGCCCAGGTCGTGGAGGTCACGGGCCCCCGTACGTACGCGGGCCGTTACGACGCGGAGGGCATCCCGGTCCCCACGGACGTGCTCGTGGAGGACGGGGACACGATCACCGTGGGCCGGGTCTCGCTGACCGCCCGGCACCTGGTCGGTCACACGCCCGGATCGATCGCCCTCGTCTACGACGACCCGCACGGCCACCCCCACGTCTTCACCGGAGACTGCCTGTTCCCGGGCGGCGTGGGGAACACGTGGAAGGACCCGAAGGCCTTCACGAGCCTGATCGACGACGTCGAGTCGAAGATCTTCGGCGAGCTCCCCGACGAGACGTGGGTCTACCCCGGGCACGGGAACGACACGACGCTCGGCGCCGAGCGGCCGCATCTGCCGGAGTGGCGCGAGCGCGGCTGGTGAGTCAACGCCCGGCCGTGCCGGGCGTGTTCACTCCACGGAGCACGAGAGTCCGGCGGTACTAGACCGTGGCCACGCCTGGCTCGGCCAGGGCCGCCACCCGCTCCACCGCGAACGCGTACCCCTGGACCCCGCATCCGGCGATCACGCCGTCGGCCCTGAGGGACACGTAGGAGTGGTGCCTGAACTCCTCGCGCTGGTGGATGTTGGAGATGTGGACCTCGATGACGGGCAGGCCGTCGCATGCCTTGAGGGCGTCCAGGATCGCCACCGACGTGTGCGAGTAGGCGGCCGGGTTGATCACGATGCCCACGTGGTTCTGGCGCGCCTCGTGGATCCAGTCCACCAGCTCACCCTCGTGGTTGGACTGCCGGAAGTCGACGCTCCCGCCGTGCACGGCCGCGGCCTTGGCGCACAGGGCCTCGACGTCCGCGAGGGTGTCGGACCCGTAGATCTCCGGCTGCCGGCGGCCGAGGAGGTTCAGGTTCGGGCCGTTCAGGACCATGATCGGGGCGTTGGCGAGGGTGCGGGGCACAGGGGACCTCCGTGCGTCGGGCGGCTGCTCCCTCTCGGTCTATCACGAGGCGTCACGGCGCTGCCCGGCCGTATCACCGTGACCGTCACGGCGTGACGGCCAGCTCCACGTACGCGGCGAACACCACGAGGTGGACGCCTCCCTGGAGCGGGGTGGCGCGGCCGGGGACGACGGTCAGCGTGCTCACCAGCATCGTCAGGACCAGCAGCACCATCTGCGTGGCGCCGAGCCCGAGGACGAGGGGCCCCGACAGCCAGAACGACGCGATGGCGACGGCCGGGATGGTCAGTCCGATGCTGGCCATCGCGGAGCCGAGCGCGAGGTTGAGGCTCGTCTGGACGCGGTCACGGCGGGCCGCGCGCAGGGCCGCGATCGTCTCGGGCAGCAGGACGAGGAGCGCGATGATCACACCGACGACGGAGTGCGGCATCCCGGCTGCTTCGACGCCCGACTCGATCGTCGGTGACACGCCTTTGGCGAGGCCGACGACGGCGACGAGGGCGAGTCCGAGAAAGCCGAGGCTGATCAGGGCGGTGCGGGTGGTGGGCGCGTCCGCGTGGTCGTCGCCGTCGATGACGTTGCCCTGCTTGGTGATCGGCAGGAAGTAGTCGCGGTGCCGCACGGTCTGGGTCGCCACGAAGATCCCGTACAGGACGAGCGCGGCGGAGGCCGCGAAGATCAGCTGCGAGGTGGAGAACTCCGGGCCCGGCTTGCTCGTGGTGAACGTCGGCACGACCAGGCAGAGCGTGGCCAGGGTGGCGACCGTGGCGAGCGCGCCGCCGGTGCCCTCGGACTGGAAGACGGCGACGCGGTGCCGGAACGCGGCGGCGAGCAGACTCAGTCCGACGATGCCGTTGCAGGTGATCATGACGGCGGCGAAGACGGTGTCACGGGCCAGCGTGGCACCCTTCTCTCCGCCGTCGACCATGAGGGTGACGATCAGCGCCACTTCGATCACGGTGACGGCGACGGCGAGTACGAGGGAGCCGAAGGGTTCGCCGACGCGGTGGGCCACCACCTCGGCGTGGTGGACGGCGGCGAGCACGGACGCGGCGAGCACGACGGAGACGACGGCCACGACGGCGCCCGGCAGCGAGCGGCCCCAGGTGAACACCAGCAGGACGACCGCCAGGACGGGGACGACGGCCGTCCATTGCGTGACCAGTCTCCGGAGCCCAGCGATCATGCCTTCGATGGTGCACCGACGGTGCGGGGGCCGCGACTTCGGGACGGGCACGTGGGCATGGGGCCGAACGAGAGAAGGAGCGCGCGGCCGGCAGCCGCGCGCTCCTTCTCTGTGCCGAGCTCTGTGCCGAGCCGGGCGGGTCAGGCCTTGATGCTGTCCTTGCGGGCGCCGTCGGTCGCGCCGCCGTCCTGGTCGCCGTCGTCCCCACCGTCGAGGGCCTGCTTCTGCGCCTGCTTCTTGGAGGCGATGAGGCTGGCGATGGTGGTGACCGCCAGGACACCACAGATGACGGCCAGGGAGACCGGGATGGAGATCTCCGGCACGTGCACCCCCGACTCGTGCAGCGCGTGCAGGACGAGCTTCACACCGATGAAGCCGAGGATCACCGACAGGCCATAGCTGAGGTAGACCAGCTTCCTGAGGAGTCCGCCGATGAGGAAGTACAGCTGGCGCAGACCCATCAACGCGAACGCGTTGGCCGTGAAGACGATGTACGGGTCCTGGGTCAGGCCGAAGATCGCCGGGATCGAGTCCATCGCGAACAGCACGTCGGTCGTGCCGATCGCCAGCATGACGACCATGAGGGGCGTCAGGATCCGCTTGCCGTTGACCCGGATGAACAGCTTCGTGCCGTGGTACCGGTCGGCGACGCCGAACTTCTTCTCGATGGACTTGAGGAGGCGGTTCTCCTCGAACTCGTCTTCCTCGTCGTCCGACATCGCTTCCTGGATGAGCTTCCAGGCGGTGTAGATGAGGAACGCGCCGAAGATGTAGAAGATCCACGAGAAGTTGGCGATGACCGCGGCACCGGCCGCGATGAAGACGGCGCGCAGCACCAGGGCTATCAGCACACCGAACAGCAGGACGCGCTGCTGCAGCTGGGACGGCACCGAGAACTTCGCCATGATCAGGATGAAGACGAAGAGGTTGTCGACGCTCAGCGACTTCTCGGTGATGAAGCCGGCGAAGAACTCGCCCGAAGCCTGTGCGTTCCCCCAGATCAGCAGTCCGACCCCGAAGAGGGCGGCCAGCACGATCCAGACGACCGTCCAGATTCCTGCTTCCTTGATCGATACGTCGTGGGGCTTGCGCCCGATGAAGAAGTCGACCGCGATCAGGGCGACCAGACCAAGAATGGTCAGCACCCAAAGGGTCATCGATACGTCCACTGCGCCTCCGGCGTCGTACGGCTACTGATCAGCGTCGTCGCTGCCGGAGGTCTCTTCCACCCGGGCGGCCTCAGCTCGCCTCGGGCCGGCGCCCCGGGACCGATGTCGGTCCGTATTGACGGGAACGCCGCGTTCGGGAGTACTCCCCTCCGCTCGTCGGAGCCTACGGGAAACACCCATGAAACGTAAAGGGTTCGGTAAAGATAAGTTCAAAAACAGTGCTCAGGAGGGTCAGACACCTTGCTCCCGGCGCGCTCTGGCGACCTCTTCGAGGACCTGCTCCAGGATCCGGCTGCCGGGCGGGACACTCGGCGGCTCGTACGTCCATGCGTGCCCCACCCACGGGTCGGCCAGGTGGTCGTCGGGCACCGGAGTGAGCCTGAGCAGCGCGCGCCAGAGCGGGTCGAGGACCGGTCCGTACTCGGCGGCGTCCTCGCGGTCGGCGACCATCAGGAGGTGGACGCCGACGGCGGGACCCTCGTCGGCGAGATAGCGCAGCTGTGTCACCGCGCGGTCGTCGAAGCCGTGGGGGAAGTCGTTGACGATCAGCAGCTGCTCGGCCGTGTCCAGTTCGGGCGGCAGCGCGTCGGCAGCCCCGCCGCGGACCGCCATCTGCACGAGGTCCACGCGCTGCGTGAGCCGGGCGAGCACCTCGGAGACGCCCGCCACGCCCGCCGCCGGCGGCCCGGCGAGCACTCCGGCCCGCACGAGCGGGGCGAGCGCCCCCGCTGCCGATCCGGCGGGGTCGATGACATGCACGGCGAACTCGCCCGCCGGGTAGACCGCGAGGAGCCGCGCGGCATGCTCGACGGCGCTGCGCATGGCACGGCGGCGCAGCTCGTCGGACACGGTGAGCGCGTCCGCCCCGGAGCGGCCGCTGTCGATCCACATGCCGCGCTCCAGAGGGAGCCGCACGAGCATCGGGATGCGCAGGCCCACCCTGCGGGACTCGGGCAACTGGAGGTCGCCCAGGCGCAGGGCCATCGGGATCTCCATCGGGCTGCGGTACGCGTGCCAGACCGGGTTGTCCCAGCCCGCGTAGGCCGGGGGCAGGGCGGGCTCGACGACGGCGGACTCGGCGGCCAGCTGGGCGAGGTCACGGTCGAGGACCTCCCTCGCCCGGTCGACGAGCTGCCCGTGCTTGGCCCGGGCGGCCTCGCGCGCGGCGTCCCCCTGGCCGCCGGTCCGGCTGCGCGGGTCGGACAGGGCCTTGTCGAGCTCCTGCTCCATACGGGAGTCCGCGAAGTCGACGGCGCTGCGGTACGCGGCGACGCAGCGGGCCAGGTCCTCGAACATGCCCCACACCTGGTTGTAGAGCCGCTCGTCCATGGACCAGCCGGTCGCGTCACCGGCGACGGGGACGGCGGGCTGCCCCGGCTCTCCGGGGGGCGCCGTGGGCGCGGGGGCGGGTGGTGCGGGCGCCTGTCGGCCGGGGTGCGTGTAGTTGACGGGGCCGGTCTGCCCTGAGGGGCGGGCCGGCTGGGGCTCGTGCGCCGGTCGGGGGTTCGGGGGTGACGGGGGCTGGTTGGAGCGGGGCGGGGTGGTGCTCGGCACCGCGGCGCCCGCGACGGACGCCCCCGCTCCGGTGTCCGCCATGGCGCTCGCCCCGGTGGTCGCCGTCCGGGGCGGAGGCGGCGCCACCGTACGGGCGAGCCCTCGCGCCACCGCTTCACCGATCTCACCCGCGAGAGCCCTCGCGTCCGGGAGCCCCTGGTCGGTCAGGAGTGCGCCGAGGCCGCCCGCGTACCCCTGGCCCACCGCGCGTACCTTCCACGCGCCCTGGCGGCGGTACAGCTCCAGGGCTACGACGGCGGACTCGGCGTCGAGGTCGGTGATGGTGTAGCTCGCGACCTCGGAGCCGTCGAGTCCCGTGACGGCGACGAAGGGGGCCGCGACGGCGCCGAAGCGGTCGGGGTCGCCGGGTCCGGTGGGCAGCGCGAGCAGCACGCTGACGCGGTGGGCGGCCTCGGGCACGGCGTCCAGATCGACGGCGAGGCGGTGGTCGGCCGCCGCCTGCCGCGGGACCTCGAGCCCCGGCAGCGCGGGGGCGCCGGGGTGCGCGACCCAGTCGCGGCCGTGCACCCTGCCCTCGTCGTCGCTGAGCGTCGCGCCCGCCACGACCGGCGCCCCCGCCGACACGCGGATCTCCAGACGGGTCTGGGTGAGGGGGTGGTTCTGCCCCCGGACCAGCTCGGCCGTCATCGCCTTCTCCCCCTCGTCCCGTCCGTCCGTTCCTGTGGTCCCGCTACCTCACAGGCCCGGCAGGATCGCCGGCATGAGGTCCTGGAACGTGCGGCCGTTGGCCGGCGAGCCCAGGGCGGTCATCTGCCAGCCCGCGCCCGCGCGGTGCACCTTCGCCATGATCTGGGCGGTGTACTGGCCGCCGCCGTCGAGCGTGTAGCGGGCCAGCTCCTGGCCGTTGGTCTCGTCGACCAGGCGGCAGAACGCGTTCTGCACCTCCTGGAAGGTCTGGCCGGTGAAGGAGTTCACCGTGAAGACGATCTGGTCGATGTGGACCGGGACGCGCTGGAGGTCGACGAGGATCGCCTCGTCGTCGCCGCCCTGGCCCGCGCCGCCGACCAGGTTGTCACCGGTGTGGCGCACGGAGCCGTCGTCGCTGACGAGGTGGCGGAAGAAGACGACGTCCACCGGCTGCTTGTCCGCGAACAGGACCGCCGAGGCGTCGAGGTCGATCTCCCGCGTGCGGGATCCGAAGAGGCCACGGCGCGGGGCGGCCTGCCAGCCGAGTCCCATCCGGACGGCCGTCAGGGTGCCCCCGTCCTGCTTCTGCAGGCTGATCGCCTGGCCCTTGCTCAGGTTGACACCAGGACCCTTGGAAAAGTTGGCCGTCACGCGTCCGTCCCCTCTCGAACTGTGCTCTTCACCGCCCGTCCGGACGGTTGAGGGAACCCTACGCAGGGCCGCTGACAACGCCGCACACAGGAAAGGACTTTGTGTCGGTGTTGCAACACACCGTGCGGCATGCCGGATCCGTCCGGCATGCCGTGGGGCGTGCGGTGCGCGGGGGGCGTCAGGCCAGCCCGGCCTCCTTCATCTGGCGCAGCTCCTTCTTCATCTCCGACACCTCGTCACGCAGCCGTGCGGCGATCTCGAACTGGAGATCCCCGGCGGCCGCCCGCATCCGGTCGGTCAACTCCTCGATCTGCTCGGCGAGTTCGGCCGCGGGACGGTCGGTGGGGACCGTCTGTGCCGCCTTGCCCTTCCCGGCCTTGCCGCCGGTCTTCTTGGCGCCGGCCTTGGCGAGCGCGGGCACGGGCGCCTTGGCACCCTTGCCGTCCTTCGCGCCCTTGCGGTAGCCGGAGCCGAGGAGTTCCTCGGTGTCGACGTCCTCGCGCGCGATGGACGCGACGATGTCGTTGATCTTCTTGCGGAGCGGCTGGGGGTCGATCCCCTTCTCCTTGTTGTACGCGATCTGCTTCTCCCGGCGGCGATTGGTCTCGTCGATGGCCTTCTCCATCGCCGGGGTGATCTTGTCCGCGTACATATGGACCTGGCCGGACACGTTGCGCGCGGCGCGGCCGATGGTCTGGATCAGGGAGGTGCCGGAGCGCAGGAAGCCCTCCTTGTCGGCGTCGAGGATCGCCACCAGGGAGACCTCGGGCAGGTCGAGGCCCTCACGGAGCAGGTTGATGCCGACGAGGACGTCGTACTCGCCCGCGCGCAGTTCGCGCAGCAGCTCGACGCGGCGCAGTGTGTCGACGTCGCTGTGCAGGTAGCGCACCTGGATGCCGAGCTCCAGGAAGTACTCGGTGAGGTCCTCGGCCATCTTCTTGGTGAGCGTGGTGACGAGGACGCGCTCGTCCTTCTCGGTGCGCTTGCGGATCTCGTGCACCAGGTCGTCGATCTGGCCCTCGGTGGGCTTGACCACGACCTCGGGGTCGATGAGGCCCGTGGGGCGGATGATCTGCTCCACGAAGCCGTCGCCCCGCGCGAGCTCGTACTTGCCCGGGGTGGCCGACAGGTACACGGTCTGGCCGATGCGCTCCTGGAACTCCTCCCACTTCAGGGGACGGTTGTCCAGGGCGGACGGGAGCCGGAAGCCGTGGTCGACGAGGGTGCGCTTGCGGGAGGCGTCGCCCTCGTACATGGCGCCGATCTGCGGAACGGTGACATGCGACTCGTCGATGACGAGAAGGAAGTCGTCCGGGAAGTAGTCGAGCAGCGTGTTCGGCGGGGAGCCGGGCGAGCGGCCGTCGAAGTGCATCGAGTAGTTCTCCACGCCGGAGCAGGAGCCGATCTGGCGGAGCATCTCGAGGTCGTACGTGGTGCGCATGCGCAGCCGCTGGGCCTCGAGCATCTTGCCCTGCTTCTCCAGCTCCGCGAGGCGCTCCCCGAGCTCCTTCTCGATGTCGTTCGCCGCGCGCTCCAGGCGCTCGGGGCCCGCCACGTAGTGCGTGGCCGGGAAGACGTACAGCGACTCGTCGTCGCTGATGACCTCGCCGGTGAGGGGGTGGAGGGTGGAGAGGGACTCGATCTCGTCGCCGAACATCTCGATGCGGACGGCGAGCTCCTCGTAGACCGGGAAGATCTCGATGGTGTCGCCGCGGACGCGGAACGTGCCGCGGCTGAAAGCCACGTCGTTGCGCGTGTACTGGATGTCGACGAAGCGGCGCAGCAGCTCGTCCCGGTCGATCTCGTCGCCGACCTTGAGCGACACCATGCGGTCGACGTACTCCTGCGGCGTGCCCAGGCCGTAGATGCACGAGACGGAGGCGACCACGACGACGTCCCGCCGGGTGAGCAGCGAGTTCGTCGCGGAGTGGCGCAGGCGCTCCACCTCCTCGTTGATCGAGGAGTCCTTCTCGATGTAGGTGTCCGACTGCGGGACGTACGCCTCGGGCTGGTAGTAGTCGTAGTACGAGACGAAGTACTCGACCGCGTTGTTCGGCAGCAGCTCGCGGAACTCGTTGGCCAGCTGGGCGGCCAGCGTCTTGTTCGGCGCCATCACGAGGGTGGGGCGCTGAAGCTTCTCGATCATCCACGCGGTGGTGGCGGACTTACCTGTTCCGGTCGCACCGAGGAGGACGACATCCTTCTCACCTGCGGTGATGCGCCGCTCCAGGTCGGCGATGGCTGTCGGCTGGTCGCCGCTTGGCTGGTAGGGACTGACGACCTCGAAAGGCGCCACCGTGCGTTCGATCTTGGATACGGGCCGCATGGAATCCACCGTACGACCCCGCACTGACAACGGGGCCGGATCAGCCTGCCCGGCGCAGCGGGCGCACGGTCCGGCCCGCCCTGCTCGCGGCCTCGACGGCGTCCCGCCGGTCGGGCCTTCCGGTCATCATCATCGGGTCGAACACCACCACGACGCCGGCCAGGAGCAAGAAGCACAGGGGGCCGATCATCAGGGGCGCGAGGAGTTCGGCGGGGGTGTCGCCGGCAGGGGCGCCGGCGCTTCCGTGCACGTGGACGTCGAGGGCGGCCATTCCGGTGTAGTGCATGCCGGTCACCGCGAGACCCATGACGAGGCTCGCGCCGACGCTCCAGGTGAACCCCCTGACCTGGACCGCGGCCCAGAGCGCGGCGGTGGCGGCGGCCATGGCGATCACTACGGAGGCGCCGACGGTGAAGGTGTTGTACTGAAGCGTCCCGTGTAGGCGCATACCGGCCATACCGAGGTAGTGCATCGACGCGACACCCAGACCGGTGACCGTGCCGCCGGTGAACAGAGCCGCTCCCGTCGCACCCCGGTAGCCGACGATGAAGATCCCGACCCCGACCATGACGATGGCGACGCCCAGGCTCGCGAACGTCGTCAGTTTGTCGTAGTGGATCGGGGTGCCCTGCACGCGGAAGCCCATCATCGCGATGAAGTGCATCGTCCAGATTCCGGACCCGATCGCCGCCGCGCCGAGCGCGAGCCAGCCGGGCCGCCAGGACTGGGTGACGAGCAGCGATCTGGTGGTGCAGCGCAGACCCAGTGCCCCGCCGAGGCAGGCCATGAAGAACGCCACCAGCGGCGTGACCAGTCCATAGCTGAATCCGTCGACCGTGCCCTGCATCCGCCGCAGCCCTTCCGCCCTGATGTTCCTGATGTTCGCGATGTTCCTGATGTTCGTGATGCGTTCCGTTCGCACCCCTGGCAGCGACTGCCGGAGCGACCGCGATTGGAGCAGAGATTAAGGCTCTCGCAGGAACGTCTGACCGATTTTCCGGCAAAGCCTCACGACACCCGCCCGCGGGGTGCACGTCCTCCCACCACTCCGTTCAGTGTGTGGCCATCCTTCACCTGTCTTCCGTTGGCAACCGACTGTCACTCTCGTCCAGCCCTTGATCCCTCGACGCGAGGAGTACACGTGTCCGCACGCGCAGCCACCGCGACCGCCGCCCTGGCGGGATTCGTCGGCATCCTGGCCCTCCCCACCGCCGCCGAGGCGGCCCCGCAGCACGACGCACCCGTGGTCGTCGCACACCGCGGCGCCTCCGGGTACGCGCCCGAGAACACCCTCCAGGCCATCGACAAGGCCCGCGAACTCGGCTTCGACTGGGTCGAGAACGACGTGCAGCGCACCAAGGACGGCCGGCTCGTCGTCATCCACGACACCAATCTGGCGCGCACCACGAACGTCGAACAGATTTTCCCCGGCCGCGCCCCGTACAACGTCGGCGACTTCACCGCGGCGGAGATCGCCAAGCTCGACGCCGGCAGCTGGAAGGGCGCCGAGTTCACCGGCGCCCGTGTCCCGACCCTGACGCAGTACCTGGATCGGGTCGACCACAACCACCAGAAGCTCCTCATGGAGATCAAGGCCCCGGAACTCTACCCGGGCATCGAGAAGGACGTCCTGCGCGAGCTCGGCAAGGAGGGCTGGCTCAACCGCGATCACATCAGGAACCACCTGGTGATCCAGAGCTTCAGCGCAGACAGCGTACGCACCGTGCACGAGCGCCGCCCGGACATCACGACGGGTTTCCTCGGCACCCCCGACGTCAGCGAACTGCCCCGGTACGCCCAGTTCGCCGATCAGATCAACCCCAGCAACGGGACGATCTCCGACTGGTACGTCGCAGCGGTGCACGCTTTCAAGGGTCCGCACCACAAGCGCCTCAAACTCTTCACCTGGACCGTGAACGACGCGGCGGCCGCGCGGCGCGCGGCCGGTCTCGGCGTGGACGGCATCATCACGAACGTCCCCGATGCCGTGCGTAAGGCGGTGGGCGGCCGCGAGTAGAGCGGACGACGGGCAGGGGGAGGCGAGGCCGGCGGACGGCGCGGCCCGTTGTCAGTGGCTCCCCGTACGGTGGTCGGCATGAACGCCAATGGGCAGAACGCCACTGGGGACAGCGCCACCGAGGACAGTGCCGCAGACGGGGCCGGGCTCACGGTCGTCTGGGCCGTCGTCGGCACGGACATCGGGCCGCTGCTCCTCGCCGCGACGGACGCCGGGCTGGTGAATGTCGTCTTCCACGCCTCCCCCGCCGTGCGGGACCGGGCGGTCGAGCGGCTCGGTTCCCGGCTCGGGACCGAGCCGGTGGAAGCCCCGGACTCGCCGCTCCTGGCCGAGTCCATACGTCAGCTGAAGGCCTACTTCGCCGGTGAGCGGCGCGACTTCGAGCTGCCGCTCGACTGGTCGCTGATCTCCGGGTTCAACCGGCAGGTCCTGCGCGAGCTGGCGTCCGGCGTCCCGTTCGGCACGGTCGTCGGCTACGGGGATCTGGCGGGCCGTGTCGGGCAGCCGGGGGCCGCGCAGGCGGTGGGCGTGGCCATGGGAGCCAATCCGCTGCCGGTCGTGGTGCCGTGCCACCGCGTCGTGGAGAGCGATGGCGGCATCGGCGGATTCGGTGGCGGCCTGGAGACGAAGCGGCAGCTGCTGGCGCTGGAAGGGGTCCTTCCGCAGCCGCTGTTCTGAGCTGCGCCAGCCGCTTCTCAGACACGGGAGCCGCTGAACCGAGGCACAGGAGCGGCTTTTCCGAGGCGCGCCAGCCGCTGTTCTGAGCCCCAGGCACCTGGTCGGCGCCGGGCCGCGCGGGATGCCCTGTGTTCGCGGGTGGGTGCCGGCTGGCACACTGCGCCGGTGCTCATACCCGATTCCGCCGCG
Source organism: Streptomyces longhuiensis (assembly GCF_020616555.1). Taxonomy (NCBI): domain Bacteria; kingdom Bacillati; phylum Actinomycetota; class Actinomycetes; order Kitasatosporales; family Streptomycetaceae; genus Streptomyces; species Streptomyces longhuiensis. The sequence continues at coordinate 2,882,538 of NZ_CP085173.1, forward strand.
CGCCGCCGTCCTTCCGTCCCCGTGACGCCCGAGGACCTGGCCGGGCTGCGCCGCCGTGTCACCGCCGTGCTCGTCGCGAGCCAGATACTCGGCGGGCTCGGTGTCGCCACCGGCATCGCGCTCGCCGCCGTGCTCGCCAAGCAGGTCAGCGGGGACGAGGCGCTGTCCGGGCTCGCGCCGACCGCGACGGTCGCAGGGACCGCCCTGCTGTCCGTTCCGCTCGCCGCCCTGATGACGGCGCGGGGGCGGCGGCCCGGGCTCGTCCTCGCGTACCTGATCGGCGCGCTGGGGGCCGGGGTCGTCGTGCTGGCCGCCGCGGTGGGGAGCTTCCCGCTGCTGCTCGTCGGCATGGCCGGCTTCGGCGCCGCCTCGTCGGCCAATCTCCAGGCGCGGTTCGCGGCCGCCGATCTGGCCGAGCCGCAGCGCCGGGCGCGGGCGATCTCGAACGTCGTGTGGGCCACCACGATCGGCGCGGTGCTCGGGCCCAACATCGCGGCGCCCGCGGGCCGCAGCGTCGCCGGGCTCGGCATCCCCGCGGCGGCGGGGCCCTTCCTGTGGGCGGCCGGGGTCTTCCTCGTCTCGGCCGTCATGGTGCAGGTCCTGCTGCGCCCCGACCCGCTCCTGACCGCCCGCGCCCTGGCTCCCGAGGAGGAGAAGTCGGCCGGAGCGCGGTCGATCCGGGCCGGGTTCACCGCGGTCGCCGCGTCGCCGCGTGCCCGGCTCGCCCTCGTGACCGTCGCCGTCTCGCACACCGCGATGGTTTCGATCATGTCGATGACGCCGGTCGACCTCGGCCATCACGGTGCGAGCATCGATCTCATCGGCCTGGTCATCAGCGGGCACATCGCGGGCATGTACGCGTTCTCGCCGGTGATGGGACGGCTGTCGGACCGGCTCGGGCGGCTCTCCGTGATCGGCCTCGCCGTGGGCCTGCTCGCCTGTGCGGCGCTGCTCGCGGGCACGGCGGGCGGCAACCACGGGCAGACCGCCGCGGGCCTGTTCGTCCTGGGACTCGGCTGGTCCGCGGGCCTCGTCTCCGGTTCGGCCCTGCTGACCGACTCGGTGCCGCAGGCCGCGCGGGCCGCCGCACAGGGCCTGTCCGACCTGACCATGAACACGGCGGCCGGCGTCGGCGGCGCGGCCGCGGGCCTGGTCGTCGCGACGGCGAGCTACGCCTGGCTCAACCTGGCCGCGGCCTGCCTCCTGCTGCCGCTCGCCGCACTCGCCCTCTTCGGCCGGCGGCCCGCCACCAGGTGATCAGGGCGGCGTGACCGCGGCCGGTGCCCCGGCCGGTGACCGGCCGACATGACGCCGTCAGGGCAGCGTGATGTGGTACGCCTTCCGCAGGGTCTCGTGCACGGTCCACGTCGTGCGGTCTCCCTCGCGCAGTACCGCCGCGTCGCCGGGGCCCACCTCCAGGGTCTGCCCGCCCTGGACCTCGACCGTGGCGCGGCCGGAGACGACCACGAACAGCTCGTTCGCCTCGGTGTCCGTGACCACGCCCGGCGTGATCTGCCAGATGCCCCGCAGCTGCTTGCCGTCGGCGGACTCCCAGAGCACCTTGCCCGTGACGACGGGGTCGCCCGAGACGATCTGCTCCGGATCGAGGGGATCCGGTTCGAGTGCAACGTCCGGGATGTGTACGGCAAAAGAAGCAGTGGCCTGATCGTTCGTGGTCATGAACGGTCACTCTAGGCAGCGCGGACCCCTCTGTTCACTGGACGACCCGTACCTCGGTCGCGGCCCGGACTGGACGGCTCGTCAAGGGGAAGAGAGCTGGAGACAACGTCCCGGGCGCCGCGTGCCCGGGTTCTAGGGAGTCGTGGAGACATGGAGATTTCCGGCGTCATCAGCGCGATCGTGATCGGCATCGTCATCGGCGTCCTGGGCCGGCTCGCCCTGCCGGGCCGTCAGCGCATCGGCATCCTGGCGACGGTCGTCGTCGGCATCGTGGCCGCGCTGCTCGGTTCGGCCATCGCCGCGGGCATCGGTGTCGCGGACACCAAGGGGGTCGACTGGGTGGAGTGGCTGATCCAGATCGGCCTGGCCGCCCTGGGTGTGGCCCTGCTCGACCGGGGCCGGACGAGCGGCCGGTCACGCGGCCGCGCATGGAGCCGTACGCGCCGCTGAACCTCAACGCACGTACAGCCGACCCTCGCACAACCAACCCCCGTACGAGCGGGGCCCGCATCAGGCTTCTCAGGCTTCTTCGTAGTAACGCGCTTCCATGCGCCCAGGTGCTCGGCCGGCCGACGCCACAAGCGTTTGCCGACTTGCCGCAGGGTTTGGGTGTGCCCGCCGCTCGCCATGGATGAGAGGAGACCCGACAGGCAGGAGGCAGGCCCGTGGTGCTGGTGTCCGATGAGGTACGGGAAGCGGTGGCCGCGGGCCGGCCGGTCGTGGCCCTGGAGTCGACGATCATCGCGCACGGGCTGCCGCGCCCGCGCAATCTGCGGGTGGCCCTCGAACTCGAAGAGCTGGTGCGCGCCGAGGGCGCGGTGCCCGCGACGATCGCCGTGCTGGACGGGCGGCCCCATGTCGGTCTGGACAAGAGCCAGTTGGAGCGGGTCGCGACAGAGGACGGCATCCGCAAGCTGAGCCACCGCGATCTGCCGCTCGCCGTGGCGACGGGGGCGAGCGGGGCGACGACCGTGTCGGCGACGGCGCTGCTCGCGGCGCGCGCGGGGGTACGGGTGTTCGCGACGGGTGGGCTCGGCGGCGTGCACCGGCGGTGGACCGAGACGCAGGACGAGTCGGCGGACCTCGGGCTGCTCGCGCGGACGCGGATCACCGTGGTGTGCGCGGGCGTCAAGTCGATCCTGGACGTACCGGCGACCCTTCAGCGGCTGGAGACCCTGGGTGTGTCGGTGGCCGGGTACGGGACCGGCCGCTTCCCGGGCTTCTACCTCTCCGACTCGGGCCATCCGGTCGACTGGACGCTGGGCGAACCGGCCGAGGTGGCCGGGGTGATGCGGGCTCAGGACGCGCTGGGCGGGCCCGAGGCCGCGCTGATCGTGGCGAACCCGGTGCCCGAGGCGGAGCAGCTCGACCCCGCGCTCCACGCGCGCGTGCTCGACGATGCGCTGCGGGCGTGCGACGCGGAGGGCATCACGGGGCAGGCGGTCACTCCGTTCCTCCTGGACTACCTGGTTCGGCACACGGACGGCGCCTCTCTGGAGGCCAACCTCGCGGCGGTACGCGGCAACGTACGGCTCGCGGCGCGTATCGCGGCGGCCTGGGCGCGGCCGTGAGCGGAACCCTCCTGGTCGTCGGGGACGTCGTCACGGACATCGTGGCCCGGCACGACGCCCCGCTCGCGACGGGCACGGACACGGCGGCGGAGATCCGTACGCTGCCGGGTGGCGCGGGGGCGAACGTGGCGTGCTGGGCGGCCCGTTCGGGCTGTTCCGACGTGGCGTTGCTCGGGCGGGTCGGCGCCGACTCGGCGGCCTGGCACGAGGAGGCGCTCACGCGCGCGGGGGTGCGTCCGCGGCTCGTCGTCGACGCGGAGGCGGCGACCGGCACGGTGATCTCGCTGGTCGACACGCGAGCCGGTGCCGAGCGGACGTTCCTCACGGACAGTGGCGCCTCGCTGCGCCTCTCCCCGGCCGACTGGTCCGCGGACCTGCTCGGCGGGGTCGCGTGGCTGCATCTGTCCGGGTATCTGTTCTTCTCCGCCGAGGGGCGCGCGCTGGTCGCCGCGGCGCTGGGCTCGGCACGCGCGCGGGGGGTGCCGGTGAGTGTCGATCCCGCGTCGGCCGGCTTCCTCACCGGGCTGGGACCCGACCGGTTCCTGGCGCTCGCGGAGGGCGTGGAGGTCCTGCTCCCCAGCCGGGACGAGGCGGAACTGCTGAGCGGCGCCGGGGACGCGGAGGACGCCGCGGCGAAGCTCAGCGGACGGTTCCCGCTGGTCGTCGTCACGTCGGGGGTCGCGGGAGCGGTCGTGGCGCAGGGCGGGGCGGTACGCGCGCGTGTGCCGTCGGTGTCGGCGGTGGCACGGGACTCCACCGGGGCGGGCGACGCGTTCACCGGCGCGTTCCTCGCCGCGTGGCTGCGGGGCGCAGGGCCACGGGAGGCGGCGACGGAGGGGTGCCGTGCGGGGGCGCTGGCGGTGACGCGGGTGGGCGGCCGACCGCCGCCTCGCCGGGAGCGACCCGGACCCGCACTCCCCACGGGAGAAGACCCGGACCCGTCCGCCGAGAGCGCCCCGGCCCCGTAACCCGCAAGGAAGAAACCCGGACCCGTCCGCCGAGAGCGACCCGGACCCGTAACCCCGCCGAGGGCAGACGCCCTGGCGGGAAGCCCTAGGCCCGCTTGCGTCCCCACGCCGAGATCAGCGGGGCCGTCGCCAGGTCCATCGTGCCGGTCGCGACGTCGGCCAGGTGCCGGTCGATCTCCTCGTCCGTGGCGTGGCCCGCGCGGACCAGTGACTCGCGGATCTGCTGGAACGTGGCCGTCTCCAGGGCCCCGCACGCCTCGGACGTCAGCGGGAAGTACGCGTCGGCCTCCACCTCGCGCAGGCCGGCCTCCCTCAGCAGCCTCGGCAGCCTGCGGCCGTACGACAGGTCGGCGCCGCGCTCCGCGAGCAGCTCGCGAAAGCCGCGGCGCAGCCGGTTCGCCAGCTCCTCGGCGGGGCCGTGCTCGTCGGGGCAGGCCAGGGGCTGGAGCGCGGGATCGGCGTCCTCGACGAGCAGCCGTCCGCCGGGCCGCAGCGCGCGCAGCATGGATTTCAGCGCCCGCTCCCTGTCGGGCACATGGACCAGGACGAGCCGGGCGTGGACCAGGTCGAATCCCTCGGTGGGCGGCTCGTCGGCGGCCACGTCGTGGCGGCGGACCTCGACGGGGGAACGGGCGGCTGACGTCTGCCACGAGGTGTCGATGTCGGTCGCGAGGACCTTCCCGGTGGGGCCGACCTTCTTGGCGAGCCAGGAGACCACGGAGGTGCCGCCCGCGCCGACCTCCCAGCAGCTCCAGCCGGGGCCGATGCCGAGGCGTTCGATGTGCCGGAACGTCGTGGGGTCGAAGAGGGTCGAGAAGGCCTCGAAGCGCCGTCCCGCCTCTTGTTGCCGGTTGTCCAGGAGATAGCCCTCGGGTTGCGTCATGCCGCGATCATCCCAGTTGTCCGGCCCGGTCCCGGGAGGCGGTTCCGCGCGTTCCGTAGGGGAGTGTTCCGTTCCCCCAGGGGCCGTGGGCGTTGTCGCCGCGAGCTGGCAGACTGGCCCGCCGAGTCACCGAAACACGACGTCAAGCCGCGCGAGGAGCCCCGCATGACGATGGCAGGCAACCTGCGGAAGGTAGGAGATCTCCGGAAGGTGTCCGACCTGCGCAAGGTCGGAGGCCTGAGAAGAGTGGCGCGCCTGGCGCGGCGGCGCCCCCGCGTCGACCTCAGCCACCCCTCCCGCTCGCCGCTGGGTTCGGCGGTCGTCAAGTGCGTGACGTACCGGGACGGGGTCCGCGAGCAGGCCGGGCGTGATCTGGTGGACGCGGTCGACCGGGTCCGCAAGTCCGACGACGGCTTCGTCTGGCTGGGGCTGCACGAGCCGACGGAGCTGGAGTTCGCGGACATCGCCGAGCTGTTCGACCTGCACCCGCTGGCGGTCGAGGACGCGGTGCACGCGCACCAGCGGCCGAAGGTCGAGCGGTACGGGCAGACGCTGTTCGCCGTGTTCAAGACCGTCTGCTACGTGGAGCACGCGGAGCTGACCGCGACCAGCGAGGTCGTCGACACCGGCGAGATCATGGTGTTCATCGGCCGGGACTTCGTGATCACCGTGCGGCACGGGAGGCACGGCTCGCTCGGCCCGGTGCGCGAGGGCCTGGAGGCGGACCCGGGGCAGCTCGCCAAGGGCCCGGCCGCCGTGCTGCACGCGATCGCCGACCACGTGGTGGACGACTATCTCACCGTGATCGACGCCGTCCAGTCGGACATCGACCAGGTCGAGGCGGATGTGTTCAGCGAGGACGGGGCGCGCGCCGACCCGGGCCGGATCTACCAGCTCAAGCGTGAGCTGCTCGAGCTGAAGCGGGCCGTGGTGCCGCTCGCCCGGCCGATAGAGGAGCTCTCGGGCCGCCCCTTCCAAGTGGTGGCGCCGGAGATACAGGCGTACTTCCGGGACGTCTCCGACCATCTGCTGAGGGCCGCCGAACAGATAGCGGCCTTCGACGAGCTGTTGAACTCGATCCTTCAGGCCCATCTCGCGCAGGTGACGGTCGCCCAGAACGAGGACATGCGCAAGATCACGGCCTGGGCCGCGGTCGTGGCCGTGCCGACGATGGGCTGCGGCGTGTACGGGATGAACTTCGACCACATGCCTGAGCTGCACTGGCAGTTCGGGTACCCACTGTTCCTGGGCGTGATCGCGAGCATCTGTTTCGTCCTGCACCGCGCCTTCCGGCGCAACGGGTGGCTCTGAGCCCGCGGGACGAACGGCGGGCCGTTCTGGATGGCGGCAGCCCGTTCCACGTGGCGGCGGGCCGCTCCACGTGGTCGCAGGCCGGACGAAGTGATGGCGGGCCGCTCCTGGGGAAGCGGCCCGCCAGATCGTGACCTCGAGGGTCACCTACTGGCGTAGACGCTCTCGACCCAGGCCGACATCTGGTCGTCGGACAGGTGCGTCGCGAGGTCGGCCTCGCTGATCATGCCGACGAGGCGCTTGTCCTCGATGACGGGGAGCCGGCGGATCTGGTGGCCCTGCATCTCCTGGAGGACCTCGTCGACGTCGGCGCCCGCGTCGATCCAGCGGGGCGTCCCCTGCGCGAGGTCACCCGCGGTGATCTTGGAGGGGTCGTGGCCCATGGCCACGCAGCCGACCACGATGTCACGGTCCGTGAGGATCCCGCAGAGGCGTTCGTTCTCGTCGCTGATGGGCAGCGCACCCACGTTCAGCTGCCGCATCAGCTGGGCCGCGCGGTCCAGGGTCTCGTGAGCGGGGATCCACTGCGCACCGCGGTGCATGATGTCTCCGGCGGTGGTCATGGGGTACCTCCCGGTGCCGGTGGCCGGCGCGGCACGGGTCGCGCCGCAGGTCCCGGCGCCCTTCATTCTTCCCGCCCTGCCTTGGGCCCGCACCTGGGAGCGGAGCCCCGCACCGACCCGTGGCGCGCCCGTCACGAGGGCAGCCCGCCCCAGGCCGGATGCCGGGGGTCGTCGGCCCGTACGACCACGTCCGCCGTGCCCGCCGGGTCCGTCTCGCTCTCGTAGCGCTCGAAGGCCGGCAGCGTCCACTGCTCGTCCTCCGGCGTACGCCGTCGCAGCGCGCCCGGCGACAGCTTCAGGTGCACGGTCAGGTCGAACGGGAACCAGTGCCCCATGAGCAGCGGCCCGTGCAGCAACAGCACGCCGCCGGGCGGTAGTTCGACGTAGGCGCTGCGTGTCGCGCGGTCGGCCGCCGGGTCCCACAGGTCCGGCAGGACGCGTCCCGTACCGCCGGGTTCGAGCGGTCCGAAGACCTCGCGCCACAGCGCGGCCGTGTCGAACCAGCCGCTGTAGTACGCCTCCACGTCCTCGCGCCCGTATTCGAAGCGCAGCGAGGCGGGCCGCAGGAACCCGCCCGTGTCCACGGCGAGCGAGGGGCGGCCGCGCACCCGCAGCGCCTCCCCGACCAGTGCGGCGAGGTCACCGGGCCGGGCGGCCGGCGGGCCGTCGACGGCGATACGGGGCCATGGACTCCCGTCGCCCGGCTTCAGTTCGAGCAGCCGCTCGGCGAGGGCGTCGCCGAGCCGTTCCCAGGTGATCGCTTCGAGTCGCACGCGCCTCATGATGCCTCGCACCCGGGACAGGGATCCGAGGGGACCCGTACCCCGCGACGCGTTCTCGCCCGCGCGCGGGGAATGAACCGCGTATGCCCGCCAAGGCCCGCCCCGACCGGGCTGCTCACCGCCGGACTCCCCCGCCGCACACCGGGCTCGGCGGGCCGGTCGTCGTGCAGCCGCTGAAGCGCCGGCAGTGCGCGGAGTGCCGCCGGGAGCCGCTGGATCTGCTGACCCTGGAGGACGGGGCGCCGCGGTGCCTGGACTGCGCCGACCTCGGCCATCTCGTGTATCTGCCGCGCGGCGACTGGGCGCTCACCCGCCGTGCCAGGGAAGGCAGTTCGCTGTCGGCGGTGGTCGTGCGCTTCCATCGGCGGCGCGGCCGTTACGAGCGTCAGGGCGTCCTCGTGGAGGAGGCGGCGCTGGCCCGCGCCGAGGAGCGGTGCCTGGCGGACGCGGACGCGCGGGCCAGGCGCCGGGCGCGGGACGCGGCGCGCAGGGCGGTACAGGACGCGTCGTTCACGGCCGCGTTCGCCCGGGAGATCCTCCGGCTCTTCCCCGGCTGCCCGCCGGACCGGGCGGAGGCGATCGCGGCCCACGCGTCACTGCGCGGCAGCGGCCGGGTGGGGCGCAGCGCGGCGGGCCGCGCCCTGTCGCGGGCCGCGGTGACGGCGGCGGTGCGGGCGGCGGTGCGGCACACGGAGACCGCGTACGACGCATTGCTGATGAGCGGGGTGCCGCGGGGCGAGGCCAGGCGGAGAATCGCGGTGCCGGTGGAGGCGGTTCTGGCTGCGTGGCGCGCGCGGGAATCGTGAGCAGCGTGTACGCCGCACGGTGGCGGCCGCCCCCTCCGTGCGGCAGGATCTTGACCGGACCGCGACGCCAACGGCATCGCCGGCGGGGGGAGTTGTGATGATCGAGGGACCGTACTTCGTGCTCACCGTGCTGGGCGCGCTCGCCTGCGGGGTGTCGGCGGGCGTCTTCATCGCGTTCTCGGCCTTCGTGATGAAAGGGCTCGCGGCGCTGCCGCCCGCGCAGGGCATCGCGGCGATGCGGGCGATCAACGTGGCCGCGGTCAGCCCGGCGTTCATGGTGGTGTTCCTGGGGGCCGCGGCGCTGTGCGTGGTGCTCGCCGTCGTGACGTTCGTGCTCTGGCCGGAGCAGGGCACCGTGGAGCTGCTGCTCGGCAGCGCGCTCCAGCTCGTCGGCGCGTTCGGCGTGACCGTCGCCGCGAACGTCCCGCGCAACGACGCGCTCGCGAAGCTCGATCCCGAGGCGCCGCAGAGCGCGGGACCGTGGCGTGCGTACGTGTCCGGGTGGCTGATGTGGAACCACGTCCGGGGTGGTGCGTCGCTGGCCGCGTCGGCCTCGTTCATCCTCGCCCTGACCTGAGCCTTCGCGCCCCCGGCGCCCCTGCGCACCGGGGGAAACGGACGTATCGTGGCGAGAAGGACACGGCAAGGGAGACGGCCATGGCCGACCCCAAGGGCTTTCTCACCACCCCCCGGCAGGACTGGCCACGCCGCCCTGTCGAGGAGCGGGTCCATGACTGGGACGAGGTGTACGTCCCCGGGGCGCTCCTGCCGATCATCGAGGCGCAGGCCGACCGCTGCATGGACTGTGGGGTCCCGTTCTGTCACGAGGCGTGTCCGCTCGGGAACCTCATCCCGGAGTGGAACGAACTCGTGTCGCGGGACGACTGGCGGGCGGCGAGCGACCGGCTGCACGCCACGAACAACTTTCCCGAGTTCACCGGGCGCCTGTGCCCCGCCCCGTGCGAGGCGGGCTGTGTCCTGGCGATCAACCAGCCGGCCGTGACCATCAAGAACGTGGAGGTCGCCATCGCCGACCGCGCCTGGCAGGACGGTCTCGCCCCGCCCAAGCCGCCCGACCGGCTGTCCGGCGCCACGATCGCCGTGGTCGGCTCGGGCCCGGCGGGGCTCGCGGCCGCCCAGCAGCTCACGCGGGCGGGGCACACGGTCGCGGTCTTCGAGCGGGACGACCGGCCGGGCGGCCTGATGCGCTACGGCATCCCCTCTTTCAAGATGGAGAAGCACCATCTGGACCGCAGGCTGGCGCAGTTGAGGGACGAGGGGGTGCGTTTTCGTACGTCGACGGAGGTCGGCCGGGACATCGGTGCGGCCGATCTGCGGTCGCGCTACGACGCGGTGGTCCTCGCGGTCGGCGCCACGGCCTGGCGCGAACTGGACGTGCCGGGGCGGGAGTTGACCGGGATCGTGCAGGCGATGGAGTATCTGCCGCTGGCCAACCGCGTGTGCCAGGGCGACATCGAAGCCTCCCCTCTGTCGGCCGAGGGCAAGCACGTCGTGATCGTCGGCGGCGGCGACACCGGCGCCGACTGCCTGGGCACGGCGGTGCGCGAGGGCGCCGCGTCCGTCACGCAGCTGGACATCTACGGGCAGCCGGGCGCCGAGCGCGACGAGCTGGCCGAGCCCTGGCCGACGTATCCGAAGATCTACCGGATGTCCGCAGCCCACGAGGAGGCCGGGGAGCTGCGGACCGCGCCCGCGGCGGACGCCGACGCGCGCCTGTTCGCGGCGTCCACGCTGCGTTTCGAGGGGGACGAGTGGGGCCGGGTGAGGGCGCTGCATCTCGTCGAGGTCGACGAGGCGCGGCGGCCCCGGGAGGGCACGTCCCGGGAGCTGCCCGCCGATCTGGTGCTGCTCGCGCTCGGCTTCTCGGGGCCCGAGCGTGGCGCCGGCGGCCCGGTCGGCCAGCTCGGTCTGGCCATGGAGGACCGCGGCACGCTCGCCCGCGACGCGCGGTTCACGACCTCGGTGCCCGGCGTGTTCGCGGCCGGGGACGCGGCCCGCGGTCAGTCACTCATCGTGTGGGCGATCGCCGAGGGCCGCTCGGCCGCGGCCGCGGTCGACCACTGGCTGACCGGCTCGACGCGGCTGCCCGCGCCGATCGGGCCGTACGACCGTCCGATGATGGCCTGAGCCCGCCGCCCGCCGCCGTTCGGCGCTCGTCGATCATTTGCGCTCGTCGGTGCCCGCGACCTTGCCGGTCGACAGGGCGATCCTGTTCCAGGTGTTGATCGTGAGGATCAGGGACAGGACGTGCGCGAGTTCCTGCTCGTCGAACTGGGCCGCGGCCTCGGCGTAGACGTCGTCGGGGACGCCGCCGTCGGCGACGAGCGTGACGGCCTCGGTGAGTGCGAGTGCCGCGCGTTCCCGGGCGCTGAAGAAGTGCCGGGCCTCGCGCCACACGGCCACCATGTGCAGCCGGTCCTCGCTCTCGCCGGCCTTGCGCGCGTCGTTGGTGTGCATGTGGAGGCAGTACGCGCAGTGGTTGAGGTGCGAGGCACGGATCTGGATCAGCTCGACCAGGGCCGGGTCGAGGCCCTCGCGGGCGGCGGCGTCGAAGCCGATCAGGGAGCGGAAGACCTTCGGCGCGGCCTTCGCGAAGTCGATGCGGCCGGCCGGGTGGGCGTGGGAGTGGGTGTTCGCCGTGGTGATCGTGTTCGTCGTCATGACCATGAATCTACGGGCCGGATAGACCTCTTGTAGGGTGCATTTCCATGGCAGATTCATGGGTCAATTCCGCTGAGCGCATCGGCGCCGACCTGCATCTGGACCTGTCCGGTACGGGCAGTCGCCGGGCCGCTCTCATGGGGGCGCTGCGTGACGCCGTGCGCTCGGGACGGCTCGCTCCGGGCACCCGGCTGCCGCCCTACCGTTCGCTCGCCGCCGACCTGGGCGTCGCCCGCAACACGGTCGCCGACGCGTACGCGGAGCTCGTCGCCGAGGGCTGGCTGACCGCGCGCCAGGGTTCGGGGACGCGGGTCGCCGAACGCGCGGGGCCGCCCGCGCCCGGCCGCGTCCCGAAGAAGGGTCCGGCCCGCTCGCACGGGCCACGCCACGACCTCCGCCAGGGCACACCCGACGCGTCGTCCTTCCCGCGCGCGGAGTGGGCGACCGCGTACCGGCGAGCGCTGCAGGCCGCGCCGAACGAGGTGTTCGGGCCGGGAGATCCGCAGGGCCGCGTCGAGCTGCGGGAGGCGCTCACGGAGTATCTGGCCCGCGCGCGTGGGGTACGGACGGAGCCGGACCGCATCGTGATCTGCTCCGGCTTCGCGCACGCCCTGCGGCTTCTGTTCGACGGCCGGGTGCTGCGCGGACCGCTCGCCGTGGAGTCGTACGGACTCGGCTTCCACCGCGAGATCCTGACGGCCGCCGGCGTACGGACGTTGCCCCTGACCCTCGACGAACACGGCGCGCTCGTCGGGGAGTTGACGGCCGGAGCGAGCCGGGCGAGAGCCGCGCTGCTCACACCCGCGCACCAGTTCCCCACGGGCGGCCCGCTGCACGCGGAGCGGCGTACGGCGGCCGTCGACTGGGCACGCGCGCGTGGCGGGCTGATCGTGGAGGACGACTACGACGGCGAGTTCCGCTACGACCGCAGGCCCGTCGGCGCGGTACAGGGCCTCGACCCCGAACGGGTGGTCTATGTCGGCTCGGTCAGCAAGAGCCTGTCACCGGCGCTGCGGCTCGGCTGGATGGTGCTCCCACAGGGGCTGCTGGGGGATGTCGTCGCGGCGAAGGGCGAGCGGGAGGCGTGGGCGAGTGTGCCGGATCAGCTGGCGCTCGCGGACTTCATGGTCTCGGGAGCCTACGACCGGCACGTACGGCGGATGCGGCAGCGGTACCGGGGGCGGCGGGACCGCCTGGTGGAGGCGCTCGCCGAGCGGGCGCCCGGGGTTGCGGTCACCGGGATCGCGGCGGGCCTGCACGCGGTGCTGCGGCTGCCCCCGGGGACCGAACGGTCCGTGGTCAAGGCCGCCACGTGGGGCGGTGTCGCCCTCGACGGCCTCGCCGAGTTCCGCCACCCGGAGGCGACGATGCCGCACGCCGACGGCCTGGTGGTGGGGTACTCGACGCCGTCGGACCACGCCTACGGCGCCGCGCTGGACGCCCTGTGCGGGGTGCTGCCACCGGGCTGAGAACCCGGCAGCGACCGCCGGGTCCGCCGGAAAGGCGGGTCCACGGCTCGCGCACCCCGTCCGTTCACGAGAGCAGGAAGTCCGCCGCCCCGGCCTTCGCGCCCTCGATGAACGCGGTGATCTCGCCCGGGGTGTAGATCAGGGCGGGGCCGTCCGGGTCGGCCGACTGACGCATCGCGACCCGGCCGTCGGCCAGCTTCATCGCTTCCACGCAGTTGCCCCCGTTGCCGCCGCTCCAGGGCTTGTGCCAGCCCTCGGTACCGAGGTCGCGGGCGGGCATCCCGTTGTAGATGACCTTCCCGTCGACACCTCGTATGCGGGCCTTGATCCGATCCATTCACAGCTCCTTGCGGAGATCCCGGAGGATGTCCTTTGTGCGATGTGCCGTCGCGGCATGTGCCGCCATGCGGTCCATGACCTCGAGGTGGGTGGCCACCTCGGGGCGCGCGTCGAGGTAGACCGCGCCGGTCAGGTACTCGCTGTAGACCATGTCCGGCAGTTCTGACATGGCAAATCGGAACAACACGAAGGGGCCGTACGTGCCGGGGTGCGGACCGGCGGCGAACTCGGCGATCTGCAGGGTCACGTTGGCCAGCTCCGTGACCTCGAGGAGCCGGTCGATCTGACCGCGCATCACGTCGGGGCCGCCGACCGGGCGCCGCAGCGCGGTCTCGTCCATGACCATCCACAGGCGCGGGGCGTCCTCGCGGGTGATCAGCTCCTGGCGCTGCATCCGGAGCGCGACATGCCGCTCGACGACGCCGGGGTCCTCGGCGAGGGCGCGGCCGACGGCTCCGGAGCGCAGCACGCCACGCGCGTAGTCCTCGGTCTGCAGGAGCCCGGGAACGAAATGGGGCTCGTACGACCGGATGAGGCTGGCGGCGCCCTCCAGGCTCACGTACATCGAGAACCAGCCGGGCAGGATGTCGTGGAACCGCTGCCACCAGCCGGGCTTGTTGGCCTCTTCGGCGAGCGTGACGAAGGCATCCGCCTCTTCGTCGGTGACCCCGTAGGACTTCAGGAGGAGCTGGAGGTACGGGATCTTCAGGCCGACCTCGGCCATCTCCATACGGCGGACCGTGGCGGGGGCGACGCGCAGGACCCTCGCGGCCTCCTCGCGTTTGAGCCCGGCGCGTTCGCGCAGGTCCTGGAGGCGCCGGCCGAGGACGACCTGGCCGACGGTCGGAGCGGACCGCGGTTCGCTCACGCCCCCTACCTCCCCGTCGTCCCTGTGGTCCTGTTGCGGTCGCGCGTGTGGTCGCGCTCCCAGAGGGAAGCCGGACTGCCCCGACGCCCGGTCATTCCGGGCAACTTCCCTGAAATCGTCGGCATTTGCGCCGTGACGGGCGCCGAACGGCACACCGCCGTCAGCAGTGTGCCATGGCTCGGCACCCGAGCACACTGCACTCTGCACTTTTCAGAGTGGCTCTTGCCAAGTGTTCACGACGGGGAGATAGTGGCAAGCGTGATTCCGTCCGTGCCGTTAGGAACAGAAGTCGGCGAAGCTACGCTCGGTGACGAAGCCGATGCGCGCCCCGGCGCCGCGTCCGTGCGCCGCAGCAGCTTCGAACTGGCTCCCCACCCGGGTTCTGCCGCCCAGGCCCGGAAGCTGACGCGCGCCCACCTCAGCGACTGGGCAGTGTGCGATGACACCTGCGACGCGGCCGCCCTGGTGATCTCCGAACTGGTCACGAACGCGATCGTCCACACGGCGAGCAGCCGCATAGTGTGCGAGCTCCACGACGGTGACGACCGGGTCCGGATAGCTGTGCGTGACGAGGGCTGGGCCCCCGGCGAGCCGCATCCCGCCCGCCGTGTCGCACCGGAGGAGGAGCACGGGCGTGGCCTGCTGCTCGTGGCCGCGGTGAGCACCGCGTGGGGCGCGCAGGAGACAGGCCCCGGACTTCTCGTGTGGGCCGAGCTCGCACGCGACGCGGACAGCGCGAACGCCACCCGAGAACACTCCCCCGTCGCGGGACCCCATGGAATTCCCGCACCGCACGACGGCGGTGAACCGCGCACCGGCGGAGCACCTCACTCCCCCGACAGGGGACCGGGCACCGAATCGGGCCCCGCCTTCGACACACAGCAGTTCGAGTCAGAGTTCGAGACGGGGTGCGGCACCGGCTTCGGCCCGGCCTCCGACCCCGGCACGGGGACGGGGGCGGGAGCCGGATGGGTGTGGTGACGACGCGCACGATGGATCTCGACTCGCTGGTCCGGTTCTCCCGACAGCGGCAGATCCTGCGGACCGCCCCGCTCAGACTCGCTGTCCCCGACGGCATGACCGCCCCGCTCGGCTGCGACGCCGTCGCGGTCCCCGAGGCCTGCGGGCGCGCCATGGTCGCGCGGCTGCCGCGCATGGGGTGCGTGTACGCCGACGACAACCGCTGGTGGTGGATCGTTCCCTCGGACTCGGACGTCGCCCTGGAGTGGCCGGCCCCGGCCAGCTACACGACCGGCGCACTGGTGCCGGACGCGCGGCGCGCGCCCGGTCTCATCCACCGGCCCGACGGCAGCGTCCCGTACACCCCGCCGATCCCGCTCTATCTCGCGCTGTGCCGGGTCACCGGCACGACGCCCGCCTGGTCCCGCTCGATCGGCGCGGGCGCGGCCGACGCCGCCTGAACCGCACGCTCCACCCGGATCAGCCCGCGACAGCCCCGGCGCGCGGCACGATCACCAGGAAGGCGTCCGTCGCGAGGTCCATGACGACCTCCGCGGGCTGACCCTCCAGACGCCGGTCGCGCGCGAACTCCTCGGCCGGCCATGACCCGCGCGGTCCCCCCGCGGGAAAGCGTTCAAGTACCACTCGTCCGTCGATCATCGTGCACTCCTGCCCCCGTCGTCCTCCGTGCGCTGTCGCGCGTCCTTACGGAGAAGAACGCCCGCGAGGTGCCCGAGGGCTCGCAACGTGACGACACTGACACCGAGTTGAGACGCACGAAGTCGCTGCGGCGGACCGGAGATCCGACTCGGCGGTCCGACGTGCCGTCGCGTCAGTCCGGATACTCGTCGTGATAGCGGACCCGGGCCCCGAGCGCCGACGCCCGCCCCGCCGGCTCCTCCCACTCCTCCTGCCGGCCGAGCGCGGTCAGGTCGAGCAGGCTCGTCACGGAGCCGATGCCGTCGAGACCCCGGCCCGTCGTGGAGTACGTGTGGTAGACCCGGTCGCCGTCGCGCAGGAAGCAGCTGAGGCCGGGCAGGTCGTGGGGCTCCTCGTCCGCCACGAAGCCGAAGTCCTGGTTGAAGTCGCTCGTGGCCGACGAGTACCAGGGCACCGTCCAGCCCATGCGGGCCTTGAACGGCAGGAGTTTGGTGAACGGGGCGCGCGACAGTGCCGCGAACTCCGTGTTCCTGGCGCGCAGATGGGAGAGGTGTCCGATCTGGTCGAGGAACGCGGAGCAGTTGGGGCAGCCCGCGTCCCGGTCCGGGCCGAACATGAAGTGGTAGACGATGAGCTGGGAGCGGCCCTCGAACAGGTCGAGGAGCTCCGCCTTGCCGTCGGGCCCCTCGAACACGTACAGCTTCTCGATCTCCACCATGGGCAGTTCGCGGCGCTGCGCGTTGAGCGCGTCGCGGGCGCGGGTCGCCGCCTTCTCCCTGGCGAGCAGTTCTTGGCGCGCGCCGAGCCACTCCTCGCGGGTGACGACGTTCGGCAGCCCCATGGGTCCTCCTCGGGTCGGTACTCCTCAGGTGGTTGACCGGGGGCCTTCGCGGAACTCATCGCTCGGCGGCAGAAAAACTTTGGCACTTGTTCCGGGGGATCCGTTGTGTTCGCTGAGCATGCGCTGTTGTCCGCTGACGCCGACACCACCACAATGCACATGTCAAAACCGGTAGTTGTCGGTTTCAGCAATCAACGGGAGAGGACCCCCACATGAACAAGCCTCTCGTCGGTACGGTGTTCGGCCTGCTGCTCATAGGAGCAACAGCCGCGCCCGCCACGGCAGTCGGAGCCCCGCACGAGGACAGGGCCAAGGCCAAGGCGGTCACCTTCGCCGGGACGGTGGCGCTCAGCAACTGCTCCGGGTCGGTCGTCCGCGTGCCGAACTCCCAGCCCACGGACCCGGCCCTGGTCATGTCCAACGGGCACTGCCTCGAGAGCGGTTTCCCCGGCCCGGGCGAGGTCGTCGTCGACCAGCCGTCGTCCCGCACCTTCAGCCTGCTCAACTCCGCGGGCAGCAAGGTCGCGACGCTGCGCGCGAGCAAGATCGCGTACGGCACGATGACGGACACGGACGTCTCGCTCTACCAACTCACCAGCACCTACGCCCAGATCGAGAGCTCGTACGGCATCAAGGCCCTCGAACTGTCGGCCTCGCACCCCACGGCGGGCACGGCCATCACGGTCGTCTCCGGCTACTGGAAGAAGACCTACAGCTGCAACGTCGACGGCTTCGCGTACCGCCTCAAGGAGGGCGAGTGGACCTGGAAGGACTCGGTCCGCTACACCTCGACCTGCAACACGATCGGCGGCACCTCGGGCTCCCCCGTCGTCGACCAGGCGTCCGGCAAGGTCGTCGCGGTCAACAACACGGGCAACGAGGACGGCGCCCGCTGCACGGACAACAACCCGTGCGAGGTCGACGAGAACGGCACCGTCACGGTCCGCAAGGGCATCAACTACGCGCAGGAGACCTACGGGATCGTGCCGTGCGTCGGGATCGGCAACAAGATCGACCTGAGCGCGGCGGGCTGTGAGCTGCCGAAGCCGTAACTCACCTGTTCAAGCGGCGAGTTCCGCGAGCAGCGCGTCGATCCGTTCGGCGTGCTGCTCCGGGACGCGGCCGGTGTCGTCGAGGTGCACGGCGCAGGACGTGGTCGTGTCGACGAGGGCTTCGAGGGTGAGGGCCATGTCCTGTGTGCCGGCCGTGTGCCGGACCAGCGGGGGCAGTTCGGCGGCGGCGAGGTCGATCGCGGCGCGCGCCTCGGCGAGTGCGCGGTACGCCTCGCGGCGCAGCGTCCACCGTCCGGCGCGGTCGTCGGATCCGCTGAGCACATGGCGAACGTAGGCCTGCGCGGCCTCGCCGGCGGTGGTCAGGCGCGTACGGACGGCGCCGCCGCCACGGCCCGGCACAGGCAGCGGCAGGTGGCCCACGCAGAGCACGATCGCGCACGCGAGCAGCGTTTCCCCGATCCGGGCCAGGGCCATCTGCGGTTCTCCGCCCACCATCACGAGGGACAGTACGAAGACGGTCACGACGGCGGTCTGGGCGGCGAAGTGCCGTGTGGCCACGGGAATCAGCGCGCCACCGAGCACCACGAGCGCGACGGGCCCCGCAGGGCCGGGCAGCAGCGCGGCCAGCCCCGCGAAGAGCGCCGCTCCGAACACCGTCCCGAACACCCGGCACAGCACGCGCGAGGCGAGGGGCCCGAGGTCCGGTTTGACGAGGAAGACGGCGGTCGCGGGCAGCCAGTACCAGTGGGCGTTGTGGAGCAGCTGGGCGACGGCGGCACCGGCCCCGAGGCAGAGCGCCACCCGGATCCCGTACTCGCGCCCGGCGGGGCCGACGGCTCTGCGCAGGGCCGTGACGGGGGTGCGGGGGCGCGTGTGCAGCGGCCTGGGCCCGGCGTCGCGCCGCCGGCCGTCGAGGCCGGTGGCCCTCACGGTGTCAGGGACCGGGGCGATCCGGGTCGGGCCACGCACGGGTCCGTCGAAGGCCACGGCCGCGAGCAGCAGAGCCTCGTCCAGTGCGCGCAGGGCCGGGTCGGAGCGGGCGGGTGCGGGCAGCGGGCCGCAGGGCTGCGCGGTGCGCACGGCGTCGGCGAGGCGCCACAGGCCCTGCGACGCGCGGGCCGGGAGAGGGCTTCCCGCCCAGGCGAGGGCGGTGGCCGCCTCGCCGAGCGGCAGGGCGGCGGCGTACTGCGCGTGGAGGCGGCGCTCTTCACGGGAGCCCGCGAACCGGCGCAGACGCGGTCCGGACAGGGCGTCCTGCGCGTGGTCGAGCGCGGCGGTCAGGGCGGCACGCCGTGCGGTGGCCCGGGGCGAGCCCGCCGCGTCGACGAGCCCGGCGACGGCCGCGTACACCTGGGCGACGGCGGCGCGTTCACCGTCGAACCGGTACGCCCCTGCCCCGACCGGCGACGGCAGCACGCCCCGCAGCACGAGGAGCCAGCCTGCGCCCGCGAGGAACAGCAGGGCCCGCTGCCAGCCGGACTCGGGAAGCGCCATGCCCGCACCGATCGCGACGGCGACGAGGAGTTGTGTCCCGCAGGCGGACGCGATCGGCCCGACGGCGCTGACGGCGCCGCCCGCGTACCCGAGCAGCGCGAACACGCCGACCAGCGCGGCGGGACCGGCCTGCGCGCCGACCCACGTACCGAGGGCGAGTCCGCCCGCGCCGACCAGCGCGGGGACCCCGATCCGGGGGACCGCGGCGCGACGGCTGCCGGGCCGGTCGTTGATTCCCGCGAACATGGCGCCGAGCGCGGCGAGCACCCCGGCGGAGGGACGGCCTGCGAGCAGGGCCGCGACGAGGAGTGGCCCTGCGGCGAGTGCGCCGCGCACGACGGCGCTCCATGGGACGGGGCCACGCTGGGCGCGCAGCGCGTGGCCGAGCCAGGGCGGAAGGGGGCGGGGGGTGGTGCGCACGGTGCTCCTGTCGGCGGGTCCGGGGCGGGGGTGCCGCGGGACGACGTCGGCCTGGGCTGATGCGTCAACGGTAGGTGGCGCATTCGGAGGGAAAGGTACGTGCGCGTTTCCACGATGTGACGATGTGCGGGACTTCGTGCGGGACTCCTCGGAACGGGCCCGCCACAGGTCACCCTGGTGGCGCCATGGCAGGATTGCGCGCCGTGAGCAGTGAGGACGGCTGGCCGGACGTGCCCGGCGACACGGCCCTGACGATTCGGATACCGGAGGCGGACGCCTTCGTGCGGGGCCCGTTCCCGGCCCACATCACGGTGCTGTACCCCTTTCTCCCCGCCGCGCGGATCACGCCGGAGGTCCATGCCGAGCTGTCGGCGCTGTTCGCGGACCGGGACCCGTTCGATCTGACGTTCGCGGAGTTCCGCCGCTACCCGGGTGTCCTCTATCTCCCGCCGTCTCCCGAGGAACCCGTCCACGCCCTCACGAAGTCCTTGCGGGAGCGCTGGCCGGAGGCGGTTCCCTACCGGGGCGTGTTCGGGCCGGAGGGTCTGAATCCCCACCTCACGCTCGCGAACGACGAGGGACCCGGGACGTACGAGGCGGCGTACGACGCGCTGGAGCGGGAACTGCGACCGATGCTGCCGGTGACGGCGCGCGTCGGGTCGGTGCGCCTGATCGTGACGGACGGGCGGGTGTGGGAGGACAGCGCGGTGTACGAGCTGGGACACTCACCCGCGCAGCCCGCATCCCTGATCCCGCCCGGCCGGCCTGTACGGCCGGCTCCGCCCACTCAGCTCCTGCGCGCGGAGCCGACGGCGCGCTCCAGGAGGAGCTGAGTCCGGTCGACCACGTCGACCAGGTCGCCCGACGCCCCTGCGAGCAGGCTGTGCACACCCAGCAGGCCCGCGCGCTCCAGGAGCCGCTTCTCGTTGGTGACCCAGGCGCCGCGCGCGGCGAGTACGGCGTGGGCGGCCGACATCGCGGCCACAGCGACCGCTCCGTGCACCTCGGTCCTGCCGCCCTGGGGCGCGTTGTTGGCCCTGGCGTACTGGAGCGTGCCCAGGGCGCGTCCCCACCACATCTCGGGGGCCGCCTTCCGCAGCGCCGCGGGGTAGCCGGCGGGCCGGGGCGCCGCACCGCGCAGCACTTGGTTGACGGCGAGTTCGGCGACGACGAGGTAGGTCGGGATCCCGGCCAGATGGAACATCAGGGGCTCCCAGCGGACGCGCCCGCGCTCGGCCTCGGCCAACTCCCGCTCCACCACGTCGAGATCGCGGTAGTGGACGTCGACGCGCCGCCCGTCGACGGTCAGCCAGGCCCCGCCGTTGAAGACCCCGCCACCCCACCCCCCGATCTCGGAGACCTCCCCCTCCCACCCGACGCCCCGCAGGTCGTCCGGCCGGAAATCCCCCCGGTAGTAGATCGCGAAGTCCCAGTCGCTTTCGGGTCGTTGAGTGCCCTGGGCCCGAGATCCGCCGAGCGCGACGGCCCGCACACCGGGAAGCGCGGATAGCCGGTCGGCGACGTGGTCGAGGAAGACGCGGTCGGTCATTGCTTCGGGCGCGGCAGGCATGGGGCCACGCTATCGACGGTGCGTGAGGGCGGGCGACTCCATTACGGGGCGCCCGGGGCGCGTACTTGGGGGCGGACGCGTACATGACGGAGAATCGCCCCGTACCCATACGCGTTCCGTGCCCGCCCCGACAAGGCGACGAGGAGTTCTGTGCCCGCCCGACCCGACCGACCCACCCGTTCCGTCATCGGTGCCGCCCGCACCCGACCCTGCACCCTCGTGGTGTGCAGGGGCTGCTGCTGCGGCAACACGGCGAAGTACCCCGGCTACGACCACGCGTGGCAGTTGGAGCGGCTGCGGGCCGCGGCCGCCTCGTCCGGTGGGCGGGTCGCGGTGCGGGTGACGGACTGTCTGGGCCCGTGCGACCAGGCGAACGTCATGGTCGTGCAGCCGTCGGGCGAGGGCCGGCGGCGGGGCGGACGCCCCGCATGGGTGGGCTGGTCGATGGGCGACGACGCGACGGACGAGATCCTGGGCTGGGCCGAAGCAGGCGGCCCCGGGATCGCCGCGGCCCCGGCCGCCCTGGAGCTCCAGTTCATCGAGACCCCCGGCGAACGGACCCGCCGCCGCACGCGCCGCTGACGGCCGAAGGCCCGAAGAACGCGTACCCGTCACGTCCCCGCCGCCCTCACCGCCACGAACGCGGTGTCACGTCCACGCCGCCCCCGCCGCCACGAACCCGCAGATCAGCACGAACAGGACGGCCAGCAGCGGCCAGATGAAACGCAGGTACTTGTCGTAGCCGACCTTGGCGAGGGCCACGCCGCCGATCGTCACGGCCGTGGTCGGCACCCACAGGTTCATCCAGCCGCTGGCGGCCTGCCAGGCGGTGACGACGACCGCGCGCGAGACGCCCGCGAAGTCGGCGAGCGGCGCGAGGACAGGCATGGCGAGGGTGGCGTGGCCCGAGGTCGAGGGGATGAGGAAGGCGAGCGGCAGGTTCACGACGAAGACGATGATCGCGAAGATGCCGGACGAGGTGCCCCTCACAATGCCCTCGATGGAGTGCAGGACCGTGTCGGTGATCTTCGAGTTGTTCATGATCACGGTGACGCCGCGGGCGAGCAGGATGACGAGCGCGGGTGAGATGAAGTCGGCCGCGCCCTGGATGATCGTCGAGCTGAGTCTCTGCTCCCCCAGATGCGCCACGAGGCCGACGAGCACGGCCGCGACGAGGAACAGTGCCGCCAACTCCGGGAAGGACCAGCCGAGTTCGAAGCCGTACGGGGTCGCGTCGGCCTTCCCGCTGAGGGCGCTCGACCACGGCACGACCGAGAAGATCATGAAGGCGAACACGAGGGCGGTGACGGTGAGGACCGCCTTGTGCAGGCCGGTCAGTTCCGGCACCTCGACCGCGTGGGCCTCGGCCTCCTCCTGGTCGCGGTCCCCGGGCAGGAACCCCGACAGGGACCGCTCGGGGTCCTTCTGTACGCGCTTCGCGTAGCGGATGACGTAGGTGACCGTGACGGCGGTCAGCACGATCCACATGATGAAGCGCAGGACGATGCCGTCGCCGAGCGAGATGTCGGCGGCGGAGGAGGCGACGCCGGTGGCGAACGGGTTGACCGTCGAGCACAGCACCCCGATCCCCGCGCCGAGGATGATCGTGCCGACGGCGGTCATGCGGTCGTAGCCGAGTGCGAGCATCAACGGCACGATCAGGCCGTAGAACCCGAGGGTCTCCTCGGCGAAGCCCTCGACGGTGCCGAGGACCGAGAAGACCACCATGACGCCCGCGATGAGCAGCGCGCCCCGGTCGCGCAGCCGGTGGGCGAGCCGGCCGATGCCGCGGTCGAGGGCCCCGGTCGCGAAGACGACGGTGATGAAGGAGCCGATGGCGAGCACGAAGAGGAAGACGCCCGCGCTGCCGTACAGGTCACCGGTGTTGTCCGGGGCGACCAGGGACGTCTTGGTGTCCTGGATGCCGTAGAGGCCGTTGACCGGGGACAGGAACAGGTCGTTGAGGCGGTCGACGAAGGACCGCCCGGAGTCGACGCGGTGGTACGTGCCCTGGATGGGAGCGCCCGAGTCGTCGCGGTCGTACTGGCCCGAGGGAATGAGGAAGGCGAGCACCCAGACGGCCATCGTGACGATCACGAGGACGGTCAGGGCGCTCGGGAAGGTGAACTTGCGCTTCGGCTGCGGCTGTTGGGGTGCCTGCGTGTCGGTGGGCGCACTCATGAGGCGGTTCCGGCGCGGAAGCCGGCGGCGTACTCGCGGACGAACGCGCACATCGCGACGACGGTGCTGCGCAGCTCGGAGAACAGGACGCGCTCGTTCGGGGCGTGCAGGTTGCACATGCTGTCCTGGGCGCCGAAGAGGAGTACCTCGGCGCCTGGCGCGGCCTTCGCCAGGCCGTTGACCAGCGGGATCGAGCCGCCGGTCGCGACGTAGGAGGCGTCCGTTCCCCAGGCTTCCTTGAGTGCGGTGAGCGCGGCGCGGTAGGCCGGGCCGCCGGTCGTGGCCTCGTAGCCGGGGCCGGTGTCGCCGGGGGTGACGGTGAGGTGGATACCGAAGGGCGTGAGGGAGCGCAGGTGATCGACGAGCCCGGCCTGCGCCTCCTTCGGGTCCTGGAGCGGGTGGAAGCGCAGGTTGAGCTTGGCGCGGGCGTACGGCACGACGGCGGACGCGGCGTGTTCGACTGCGGGGGCGTCGAGGCCGATGACAGTGATCGCGGGGCCGCTCCACAGGCGCTCGCCGAGGGTGCCGCTGCCGATCAGCGGCACGCCGTCCTCGACGCCGGCGAGGGAGCGGAACTCGTCCTCGGTGTAGCTCGTGCCGGTCCACTCCTCGCGGCGCAGGCCCTCGACGGCGACGTCTCCGTGCACGTCGTGCAGGGTGGCGAGGGCCTTGAGCAGGACGAGCAGGGCGTCGGGCGCGGCGCCGCCGAACTCGCCGCTGTGGCGGGGCTCTTCGAGGGTGCGGACCTCGACGACGACCTCGGACGCGCCGCGCAGACCCGTGGTGAGGGTGGGGGTGCCGGGGCGGAGGTTGCCGAGGTCGGCGATGACCATGGCGTCGCAGGCGAACCTTTCGGGGTCGGTGGGCGGGTAGGCGTCGAAAGGGCTGCCGTACTCCTCCTGCCCCTCGAAGACGATCTTGACGCCCACGGGCGGGCGGCCCTTGAAGGCCCTCAGCATGCCCAGGTGCGCGATGACGTTCGACTTGTCGTCGGCGATGCCGCGCGCCCGCAGTCCGCCCTCGACGGGGGTCGGCTCGAAGGGCGGGGACTTCCAGAGCTTCTCGTCACCGGCGGGCTGGACGTCGTAGTGCGAGTAGAGCAGGACGGTCGGCGCGTCCGGCGTCGGTGGCGGGATCTCGCCGAAGATGACGGGGGCCGTGTCGGGCAGGTCGATCCGCTCGACGCGCTCGACACCGGCATCCTCGAGCAGCCCGACCAGCAGGTCGTGCGCCTCCCGCACGGGTTCGGCCGGGAAGCCGGGGAAGGCGATGGACGGGATGGCGGCGAGCCGCTCCAGATCGGCGCGGAGCCCATCCATCAGGCCGTCGACTTCGGTTTGCAGGTCCCTGGCGTCCATGGCGTCCACACCCCTCGCTGTCCGGCGACTGCCCTTGAGATACATGGCAATTTGTCCGGATTATTCGTCGGGGCGGCGTGTGGCGTCCGGGTGACTCGCCGGATCGGGGCAATCCGGGACTAAGGTCGAGGCATGGCTTCGGATACTGCTTCGGATACCGCCTCGGGTTCCGGTTCGGGTACTGGTTCGGGTTCGGATACGGCTTCGAACGCGGCGGCTGCGGCGCGGGCGGCCGGTCCCGGCGCCGGTGAGAGCGTGCGGATCGACAGCTGGATCTGGTCCGTACGGCTGGCCAAGACGCGCTCGGCGGGCGCGACGGCGTGCCGGGGCGGGCATGTGAAGGTGAACGGTGAGCGCGTGAAGGCCGCGTACAACGTGCGCGTGGGCGACGAGGTGCGGGTGCGGCAGGCCGGCGGGCACGAGCGGGTCGTGATCGTGAAGCGCCTGATCCGCAAGCGCGTGGGCGCCCCGGTGGCCGTCGAGTGCTACGTGGACAACAGCCCGCCGCCCCCGCCGCGCGCCGCCGTCGCCCCCGTGGCCATCCGCGACCGCGGCGCCGGCCGCCCGACGAAGCGGGACCGCAGGGACATGGACCGGCTGCGCGCGACGTTCGGCGCGGGCCCCGTACCCCCGGGGCAGGATCACGCGGACGGACGCGAAAAAGGCTGACCCCGTACGTCGACGGGGTCAGCCTCCGGCCGCGCGGGTCACGCCCGGCGCTTGACGAGGCGGACCAGATCCGCGTTGCTCCGGCGCCGTGTCCAGGCGAGGAGCGCCAGCGGGACGATCAGGATGAGCGGCGTCGCCGCGTTCTCCCCGTCGAAGTACGACATCTGCACGACGAACGCGCCGGCCATCAGCGCGCCCAGCGCGATCGGGGCGACCCCGGAGAGAACCGGCACCAACAGGGCGATCGCGCCCGCCAGTTCGAGGACGCCGATGACGTACATCGCCGCGCTCCCCCACCCGATCGTGTCGAACGACTC
Source organism: Streptomyces longhuiensis (assembly GCF_020616555.1). Taxonomy (NCBI): domain Bacteria; kingdom Bacillati; phylum Actinomycetota; class Actinomycetes; order Kitasatosporales; family Streptomycetaceae; genus Streptomyces; species Streptomyces longhuiensis. Next base: position 2,907,943 of record NZ_CP085173.1, read on the forward strand.
GACCGCCGACGGGTGCGCGATCAGCTTGGGCAGGGCGCTCGCGACGCCGTAGAACAGCGCGAGCAGCACCGTGAGCGTGCGCAGCGCGATGCGGGCGGCGCGGGCCCTGCCGGCGGCCGGGGCGGTGACGGAGGCGGCGGTCGTGACGGGGGCGGTGGTCTCGGACATGGGGTGCTCCTCGGTGGGTCGGCGCCGGGCCCTGCTGTCCGGCTGTCACAGAGGTAGACGGCGGCACCCCGGGCAACTCATCGGTCGCCCGGCACCTTTATGCAGGCACCGCCCGCACCCACACCTGGTCATCCGTGAGATACCGGTCGACCTTCAACCCCGCCTGAGCGAGCGCCACTTCGAACTGCTCCCGCGTCAGGGGCCGGGCCAGGAACGTGTGCGTCCAGGCCGCGTCGGGGAACTCGTACTCCGCACGCACCGAGTTCACCCCGTCCCCGACGGGCTCCGCGGACACGATGCGGACCGTGAAACCGCTCGGGTCCACGCGCTCGCGCGGCAGGTTCGTGTGGTAGTCCGGGCCCTCGCGCTGGATCAGTACGCAGCCCCCGTCCGCGACATGGCGCCGGCACGTGTCGAGCATCCCCTGCCGCACCGCCACGTCCCCGGCGTGCACGAGGAACGACGCGAGCAGCACCACGTCGAACGTCCCGCCCGCGTCCAGCGCCTCGACCGGCGCGCAGATCGTCCGCGCCCCGCGCACGCGCTCCAGCATCTCGGCGGACTCGTCCACGGCCGTGACCGTGAAGCCGCGCTCGATGAGGGGGTGCGTCATCCGGCCGACGCCACTGCCCAGTTCGAGGATGCTCGCTCCCGCGGGCACGGCCGCGGCGATGATGTCGGGCTCTTCCCCTACGGGCAGGCGCGCGTACAGATCGACCGCGCAGCCGTCCGGCGTGATGGCGCCGGGTCCCGTCCCTCCGTATCCCTCACGCATCTCAAGGCTCATGCCCCTTCAACGAGCCGTCCCGAGGCCGCAGTTCCCGACCACGGCAACGGGAACCAGCCATGCCCTCCGTACCAGTGCCCGCCCCGCCGCAGATGGTCGCCGACGGCCCGCTCCACGCTCGTGCGGCGCGGCAGGTCCTCTATCGGCAGGCCGGGGTCGCCGAACACGAATCCGACGGGGACCCGGTCGTCCGGCTCCGTGTTCTCCCACGCGACCCGGAATCGCTCCTGGAAGCGCACCAGGTTGGAGTCCTTCGGCAGAAGGTCCTTGAGCTGGGGGTCGAGGAGCCAGGAGTGGCACACGGCGATCTCGTAGCGCTCATCGGGGTGATGGCGCGCGAAGAACTCCTGGGCCAGGGCCAGGGACCGGTCGCACGCGCGCGCGGACAGCGGGCCCCGGAAGTCGGGGATGTGGAGGCTGAGGCACGGGTCGCCGGACGTCAGCGGCAGGCCGGCGGCGGCGACCCCGGCTCCCGAGCGCCCGCCGAGCCGGGCCCGCTGGTACTGGAGCCGGCCGAGTTGGTACAGCTCGCCATGGAAGTGCAGGCCGAGCCAGGCGACCGCGTGGATGCCGCAACTGCCGTACCGCCTGCGGTGGACGGCCATGTGGCGACCCAGGTCGGCGAGGGTGCGCCGCGAGACGTCGTCCGGCACCCCGAGACCGCGGTGGTACGCGCGCGTGGCGGGCAGCGCCGCCACGTAGACGTACACGGAGAAGCAGCGTTCGAGGAGGTCGCCGCCGTCGGGCGGGGACGGGAAGGGAGGGCTTCCGCCGACCGTGCCCATGTCCCGGGTGACGGCGGCCACGGCCCGCTCCAGGAGATCGCGCACTCCGGGATCGTCGGCCACGCGGGGGCGCAGCGCCACGAGTTCATTGATGTCCTCATGGGCGACCCCGAGGTCGAGGAGCACCTCGGGCAGGTCCTCCGCGTCGGGGATCACCGCCTCCGCCCGCCCCTGACCGTCGAGCGCCTCCGCCCATCCCGCGAGCCGCTCGCCGCTCTTCCGCCCGTCCAGCACGCGTCCTCCCCTCCGCCGGCCGAACCACCGGCGACCGAACCCCGGCGACCGAACTCCGGCGACCGGAAATCACCTCACCTTTTCAGGGAACGGGTGCGCCGCGCGAGGGTGCGGACGTACCCGACGCCTGCGCCCGTGAAGAGGCACCCTTGAGGGGGTACCTCTTCACGGGCGGAGGTGGTGACGATGCGTACGGGCAGTGAACCGGTGACCGCGCGCAGTGCCCTTCGCGCCCGGCTCTGGCTCAGCATCTGGGGTCTGGCCTGGTCGATCTTCGGCACGGTCGCGTTCATCCTCACGGACCGCCCGTGGTGGGCACTCGCGTGCGGGGTGCTGTGGGTGATCGTGACCGTCGACCTGTTCGTGATCACCCGCCACATCCGGCAGGGCCCGCACTATCAGCCGGGCCCCGACGTACCGCCTTACGATCCCCCCGACGACAACCCCTAGACCGCCCTGGAACTCCCCAGGGGCCTCTCCCTACGAAGCATCGTCTTACGGAGCGTCGTCGAACGCGGCCGCGGCCACGTAGTCCGGCTGCGGGTCGAGCGCCGCGGCGAGCCGGAAGTGGCGCCTCGCCTGGTCCGGCCGCGCCGCACGCTGATAGGTGCGGGCGAGCGCGAAGTGCGCGAACGCGTTGTCCGGCTCGCGCTCCAGGACGATGGTGAACTCGAGTTCCGCCGCGCGCAGTTGGGCCGCGGCGAAGAACGCGCGGGCGCGCAGCAGCCGCGCCGCCGTGTTCTCGGGGTGCGCCGCGATGACCGGGTCGAGCAGTTTCACCGCGCCTCGCGGGTCACGCGCCGCGAGCAGTTGCTCAGCGGCGCGGAAGTCGATGACGTGCGTCTCCGGGTTGGAGTGGGGCACAGCGGTCTCCCTCCTTCGTCATCCACGTCAACGGCGTGGACTGTCGGCCCTATTCCTCCCCCGTAACGCCCTGACGTACGTGCGTCCGGCCGAGTCGAAGGCTCAGCGCCCGGTCACCGCGAGTACCGCGCCGAGCACGGCCAGCGCCACGCCCGCAGCCACGAACACCCAGTCGAGGACGGGGCGCTCGCCGCCGATGAGCACGGTCTCGCGCGGGTCGTCGACGTCGTACGCGATACCGACCAGGCCGCCCGTCGGCAGTGGCAGCCGCCGCGTGGGCGGCGCGGGGGACGGCACCTCGACGACGAGGCCGTCGTGCGTCTCGAACTGCAGCAGGGGCCGCTCGGAACCCGCCTGCGGGGGTTTCACGAGTGCCCGGGTGACGCGTCCGGCCTCGCTGATCCGCCGGGTCCGGCGCAGCCCATAGGCCCCGGCGAGGATCGCCACCAGGCCGCCGAGGAAGGTGAACGCCGCCAGTACGACCACGCCCGTCCCCCTTCTAGGCCGCGGCCGCCCGCTGCGCGAGGTCCGCCCAGACGGAGTCGACCCGCCGGTGCAGCTCGTCGAGCGGTACGTCGTTGTCGATCACGATGTCGGCGATCTCCAGGCGCTTGTCGCGGGTGGCCTGGGCGGCCATGCGGGCGCGGGCGTCCTCCTCGCTCATGCCGCGCAGGCGCACGAGGCGGTCGAGCTGGGTCTCGGGGCTCGCGTCGACGACGACCACGAGGTCGTACAGCGGCGCCAGGCCGTTCTCGGCGAGCAGCGGTACGTCGTGCACGACGACGGAGTCACCGGTGGCGGCGGCTTCGAGTTCGGCGGAGCGGGCGCCGACGAGCGGGTGCACGATCGAGTTGAGGACGGCGAGGCGGTCCGCGTCGGCGAAGACGATCGCACCGAGCGCCGGCCGGTCCAGGGAGCCGTCCGGGGCGAGCACGTCGCCCCCGAACGCCTCGACAACCGCGGCGAGTCCGGGAGTTCCGGGTTCCACGACCTCCCGCGCGATGCGGTCCGCGTCGATCAGTACGGCCCCGTGCTCCACGAGCAGCCGGGACACCTCGCTCTTGCCGGCGCCGATTCCGCCGGTCAGACCCACCTTCAGCATGCGGGCAGCTTAGGCGAGGGCCCCATCGCTGACCACAGCCCCTATGCGTCGCCCTCGCGTTCGGCCAGGAACTTCTCGAACTCGAGGCCGATCTCGTCGGCGGACGGGATGTCGGTCGGTTCGGCCAGCATGTTCCCGCGGCTCTCGGCGCCCGCGGCCGCGTCGTACTGGTGCTCAAGTCCCTGGACGAGCGAGACGAGTTCCTCGTCGCCCTCCTGGATCTGCCGGTCGATCTCCGTCTGCGTGCGGTGCGCCTCCGTGCGCAGCCCGTGCGCCACCGAGGGCAGCACCAGGCCGGTCGCCGCCGTGATGGCTTCGAGGACGGTCAACGCGGCGTCGGGGTACGGCGAGCGCGCGATGTAGTGCGGGACGTGCGCGGCGACACCGAGTACGTCGTGTCCGGCCTCCATGAGGCGGTACTCCACGAGGGACTCCGCGCTGCCGGGGACCTGCGCCTCGTCGAAGGGGCTGCGGTGGCCGGGAACGAGGTCGGTCCGGTTGCCGTGCGGCGTGAGGCCGACGGCCCGTGTGTGCGGGACGCCCATCGGGATTCCGTGGAAGTTGACCGCGAGGCGCACGCCGAGCCGCTCGACGATCTCCTTCACGGCGGCCGCGAAACGCTCCCACTCGACGTCGGGCTCGGGGCCGGAAAGCAACAGGAACGGCGCACCCGTGGCGTCCTGGACGAGCCGCACCTCAAGGGCGGGCACGTCGTAGTCCGTCCAGCGGTCGCGCCGGAAGGTGAGCAGCGGGCGACGGGCCCGGTAGTCGACGAGCCGGTCGTGGTCGAACCGCGCCACGACCTGGTGGGGCAACGAGTCGAGGACCCGGTCCACGATCTGGTCGCCGGTCTCCCCCGCGTCGATGTATCCGTCGAAGTGGTAGAGCATGACCAGTCCGGCCGACTCCTGGGCGAGTGCCATGTCCACCACGGCCAGGCCCTTCGGCTCCCATGCGTACAAACCCTGCGGATCAAGCACTGTGACCGCTCCTCCTCGTGTTCCTTACCCAGAACGCCTGTTGGGGCGCGCGCATTCCCTCTCCACGCCCCTCCCAGGCGGCTTTTGGCGGCCGAGGGCGCCCCCTTGGTACAGACCTTGACGCAGCCATGCCACGCCTCTACGTTCATATGTGCACCCAGAGTTCACGTACAAGAATTTCCCTTTGCACGAACCGACGGGAAGGCACCCCCACATGCGCATGCGTTCCGCGCCCCTGCCCGCTCTGACCGCCTCCGCACTCGTCGCCGGAGCCGTCACGGCCCTCGCGACGCCCGCCGCCGGAGCCGCTCAGGTCATCGAGGTCTCCACCGCGGCCCAGCTCAAGTCGGCGCTCACGGCGGCCGCGCCCGGCGACACGATCCATCTCGCCGACGGCACGTACTCGGGCAACTTCAAGACGTCGACCGCCGCGAGTTCCGGCTCGCGCATCACCCTGACCGGCTCCGCGAAGGCTGTCCTCACGGCGGGCGGCGGCTACGGCCTGCATCTGAACGGCGCCTCGTACTGGACAATCCGGGGCGTCACCGTCACCGGCGGCCAGAAGGGCATCATGATCGACTCGGCGAAGGGCGTGGTCGTCGACACGGTCACCGTCCACGGGCTCGACATGGAGGGCGTCCACTTCCGCAACTCCAGCACCGACGGGACGATCAAGGACTCGCGGATCTACGACACCGGCAACGACGGCCGCGGCATGGGCGAGGGCGTCTACGTCGGCACGGCCGGCGGAACCTCGGACAAGAGCGACCGCATCCAGATCACCGGCAACACGATCGGCCCGGACGTCGGCGGCGAGAACGTCGACATCAAGGAGGGCACGACGGGCGCGCGGATCGTCGGCAACACGTTCGACGGCAGCGGCCTGACCGGGGCCAACTTCGACGACTCCTGGGTCGACGTGAAGGGCAACGACGTCCTGGTCGAGAACAACAAGGGCAGCGCCACCACGAACAACGGCTACGAGACCCACACCCAGCAGTCCGGCTGGGGCTGCGGCACGGTCTTCCGCTCCAACACGTCGGACCTGCGCGGCGCGACGGGCGACAAGCAACTGGCGATCAACGTGACGAACGCCGGCGGAAGCTGCGGAACGACGGTGTACGCAAGCAACACGGTGACGGGCGGCAAGGGCCTGACGAACGTACCGGTCACGCCGTAGGAAACGCCCGCGGACACAGAGAAGCGGGCCCGCACCCCAAGGGTGCGAGCCCGCTCAACTACCTACCGAACCCCGAAGGGTTCAGATCAGCTCTGACCACCGGCCAGCTTCTCGCGGAGCGCGGCGAGCGCCTCGTCCGAAGCAAGCGCGCCGGAGTTGTCGTCCGACTCCGAGGAGTACGAACCGCCGCCACCGGACGCAGCCGGGGCGCCGGCCGGAGCGGCAGCACCCTCGGCCTCGGCCTGGGCGTCGGCCTCGCGGGACTTGATGACCTGAGCCTGGTGCTGCTCGAAGCGCTGCTGCGCCTCGGCGTACTGGGTCTCCCAGGCCTCGCGCTGGGTCTCGTAGCCCTCGAGCCAGTCGTTGGTCTCGGGGTCGAAGCCCTCGGGGTAGATGTAGTTGCCCTGGTCGTCGTAAGACGCGGCCATGCCGTACAGGGTCGGGTCGAACTCGACCGTCGACGGGTCGGCACCGAAGGCCTCGTTGGCCTGCTTCAGCGAGAGGCTGATGCGGCGACGCTCGAGGTCGATGTCGATGACCTTGACGAAGATCTCGTCGTTGACCTGGACGACCTGCTCCGGGATCTCCACGTGGCGCTCGGCCAGCTCGGAGATGTGGACCAGACCCTCGATGCCCTCGTCCACGCGGACGAACGCACCGAACGGAACCAGCTTCGTGACCTTGCCGGGGACGACCTGGCCGATCTGGTGCGTACGGGCGAACTGCTGCCACGGGTCTTCCTGCGTCGCCTTCAGCGACAGGGAGACACGCTCGCGGTCCATGTCGACGTCGAGGACCTCGACGGTGACTTCCTGGCCGACCTCGACAACCTCGGACGGGTGGTCGATGTGCTTCCAGGACAGCTCGGAGACGTGCACGAGACCGTCGACGCCACCCAGGTCCACGAAGGCACCGAAGTTGACGATCGAGGAAACGACGCCGGAGCGGACCTGACCCTTCTGGAGGGTCGTGAGGAACGTCTGGCGGACCTCGGACTGGGTCTGCTCGAGCCAGGCACGGCGGGACAGGACCACGTTGTTGCGGTTCTTGTCCAGCTCGATGATCTTGGCCTCGAGCTCCTTGCCCACGTAGGGCTGGAGGTCGCGGACGCGACGCATCTCGACGAGGGAGGCCGGCAGGAAGCCACGGAGGCCGATGTCGAGGATGAGACCACCCTTGACGACCTCGATGACGGTACCGGTGACGATGCCGTCTTCTTCCTTGATCTTCTCGATCGTGCCCCAGGCACGCTCGTACTGAGCGCGCTTCTTGGACAGGATCAGGCGGCCTTCCTTGTCCTCCTTCTGGAGAACCAGGGCCTCGATCTCGTCGCCGACCTTGACGACCTCGTTCGGGTCGACGTCGTGCTTGATCGAGAGCTCGCGGCTCGGGATGACGCCTTCGGTCTTGTAACCGATGTCGAGCAGGACCTCGTCCCGGTCGACCTTCACGATGACGCCGTCGACGATGTCGCCGTCGTTGAAGTACTTGATCGTCTCGTCGATCGCGGCGAGGAAGGCTTCCTCGTTACCGATGTCGTTGACCGCTACCTGCGGGGTGGTGGCGGTGGTCTCGGTGCTGCTCGTCATGTGGGTAAGGGCTCCGGTACGGACATTGAAGTCGTAGGTACTGCTACGCCGGGAGCCCGTGATCGCACTGCAGAAGGCCGGACAGCTCAGGAAGCGCCACTCCCGAAGGGGGCGCCTCGATAACCGAGGGGACATACATACAGATGCGAGCGCAGCCTGCTATGTCTGAGGAGCGCAGGCTCGCAGCGCAACTTGTAGCATACGGGGGCAGCCGGACAGGGTCAATGCGCGAAGGCGCACACCCGGGGCGAACTTCGCATACCCGGCACAAAACCTGTCGCACGAGGCCACACGGGCCGCTCGGCGTTCCGCCGCGACGGGTTGAACGGAAGAGTACGACTAGGGAGCCCATCATCCAAGAGCCTGAACCGTTCGAGCCCGAAGCCACCCGGCGTGACGCCGACGGCACGGAGAGTTCCCGTGCCAATCGGGGCTGGTGGGACAAGAACGCGGACGACTACCAGGTCGAGCACGGCACCTTCCTCGGGGACGACCGTTTCGTATGGGGCCCCGAGGGCCTCGACGAGGTGGAGGCCGAGCTGCTCGGCCCGCCGGAGGATCTGAAGGACAAGGTGATCCTGGAGATCGGCGCGGGCGCGGCGCAGTGCTCGCGCTGGCTCGCCGCGCAGGGCGCGCACCCCGTCGCCCTCGACCTCTCCCACCGGCAGCTCCAGCACGCCCTGCGCATCGACGGCGGCGCGGTGCCGCTGGTGGAGGCGGACGCGGGCGCGCTGCCGTTCGCGGACGGGTCGTTCGACCTGGCCTGCTCGGCGTACGGCGCGCTCCCCTTCGTCGCCGATCCCGTGCGGGTGCTCCGGGACGTGCACCGGGTGCTGCGGCCCGGCGGCCGGTTCGTGTTCTCGGTGACGCATCCGATCCGCTGGGCGTTCCCGGACGAGCCGGGCCCGGAGGGCCTGTCCGTGGCGGCCTCCTACTTCGACCGCACCCCTTATGTGGAGCAGGACGACGAGGGACGCGCCGTGTACGTGGAGCACCACAGGACGGTCGGCGACCGGGTGCGCGACATCGTGGCCGGCGGTTTCCGCCTGGTGGACCTCGTCGAGCCGCAGTGGCCCGCGTGGAACACGCAGGAGTGGGGCGGCTGGTCCCCGCTGCGCGGAAACCTGATCCCGGGCACGGCGATCTTCGTCTGCGAGCGAAGCTAGACCGGGGCTCCCTCGGCCGCGGGCCGGGGGAGAGACTGAGCGTGTGATCCGTGACGACGCTCTCGACCTGCCTGTACGCAGTGCGCTGCCCGGCCTGCGCGATGCCCTCGACGGGCCCGCGGCGCCGGGCAGCGCCGTTCTCGTGGCGCCGCCCGGGACCGGCAAGACGACCTTGGTGCCGCTGGTGCTCTCCGGGCTCGTCGGTGACGGGCCCGCTCGGCGTGTCGTCGTCGCCGAACCGCGGCGGATCGCGGCGCGGGCCGCCGCGCGGCGGATGGCGTGGCTGCTCGGCGAGAAGGCCGGCGAGAGCGTCGGCTACACGGTGCGCGACGAGCGGGTGATGGGGCGCCACGCGCGCGTGGAGGTCGTCACGACGGGTGTGCTCCTGCAACGGCTCCAGCGCGACCAGGAGCTGGCCGGCGTGGATGTCGTGATGCTCGACGAGGTCCACGAGCGGCATCTGGACGCGGACACCGTCGCGGCGTTCCTGTGCGACGTGCGCGAGGCGCTGCGGCCCGAGCTTCGGCTGGTGGCGGCGTCGGCGACGACGGACGCGCAGGGGTGGGCGCGGCTCCTCGGCGGGGCGCCCGTGGTCGAGGCCGAGGGAATCTCGTATCCCGTGGAGACGGTGTGGGCGCCGCCCGCGCGTCCGGTGCGGCCGCCGCACGGGATGCGGGTGGATCCGGCGTTGCTCACGCACGTGGCGTCGGTGGTGCGGCGCGCGCTGCGGGAGCAGGGCGGGGATGTGCTGTGTTTCCTGCCGGGGGTCGGTGAGATCGCGCGCGTGGCCGGGCAGTTGGGCGATCCGGGTGACGTGGACGTGTTGCAGGTGCACGGGCGGGCGCCCGCCGCGGTACAGGACGCGGTGCTCTCGGCGGGCGCGCGACGGCGGGTGGTGCTCGCCACGTCCGTCGCCGAGTCGTCGCTGACGGTGCCGGGTGTGCGGGTCGTCGTGGACTCGGGCCTTGCGCGGGAGCCCCGGGTGGACCACGCGCGCGGGCTGAGCGCGCTGACGACCGTACGGGCCTCGCAGGCGGCGGGGCGGCAGCGGGCGGGGCGTGCCGGACGCGAGGCTCCCGGGGTGGTGTACCGGTGCTGGGCGGAGGCGGAGGACGTTCGCCTCGCGCGGTTCCCGGCGCCGGAGATCAAGGTGGCGGACCTGACGGCGTTCGCGTTGCAGGCGGCGTGCTGGGGCGATCCGGACGCCTCGGGCCTCGCGCTCCTGGATGCTCCGCCGGCCGGGGCGATGGCGGCGGCCCGGTCCGTCCTGACGGCGATCGGGGCGGTCGAGGCGGACTCGGGCCGGGCCACGGAGCGCGGCGCCCGCCTCGCGGGCCTCGGCCTGCATCCGCGCCTGGCCCGCGCCCTCCTGGACGCGACCCCTGTGGTGGGTGCGCGCCGCGCGGCCGAGGTGGTCGCCCTCCTGAGCGAGGAGCCGCCCCGCGACTACGGCGACGACCTGGCCGCGGCGTGGCGCACCGCGCGCCGGGGCGCCGACGCGTACGCCGCGCGCTGGAAGACGGAGGTGCGGCGGCTCACGGGGGCGGCCGGGCAGAACCCCGCGCGGGATGACGCTCCCGGGGACCTGTCCGAGGACCGGGTCGCCGGAGTCGTCGCCGCGCTCGCCTTTCCGGAGCGGGTGGGGCGTGGGCGCGACGGCGAGTACCTGATGGTGTCCGGGACGCGGGCCGCGCTCGCGGACGGGTCACGGCTGCGGGGCGCGCCGTGGATCGCCGTCGCGGTCGCCGACCGGCCCGTGGGCGCCGGGCACGCGCGCGTGCGGCTCGCCGCGGTCGTCGCCGAGGAGGTCGCGCTGCGGGCCGCCGCTCCGCTGCGTACCGAGGGGGACGAAGTGGCGTGGGCCGACGGGGAGTTGGTGGCGCGGCACGTCGAGCGCCTCGGCGCGGTGGAGCTCGCCGTGCGCCCCTTGAAGGAGGCCGCCCCCGCTCTCGTACGGGAGGCGTTGAAGGAGGGGCTGCGGCGGGAGGGGTTCGGGCTGCTGCGGTGGTCACGGGAGGCCGGGGAGCTGCGCGAGCGGCTCGCTTTCCTGCACCGGACACTGGGGGCGCCCTGGCCGGACGTGTCGGACGACGCTCTGCACGCGCGCGTGGACGAGTGGCTGGAGCCGGAACTCGGCAAGGCGCGGCGCCGGTCCGATCTGGGCCGGATCGACGCGGGGCAGGCGCTGCGGCGGCTGCTTCCCTGGGCGGGCGGTGACGCCGCCCGCCTCGACGAGCTCGCCCCGGAGCGCCTTGAGGTGCCGAGCGGGTCCCGGATCCGGATCGACTACGCGAACCCCGAACAGCCCGTACTGGCCGTGAAGTTGCAGGAGATGTTCGGGCTGCACGAGTCGCCGCGTGTGGCCGGTGTGCCGGTCCTGGTGCATCTGCTGTCACCCGCGGGGCGTCCCGCTGCGGTGACGGCGGATCTGGCCTCCTTCTGGCGCGAGGGGTACCGGGCGGTGCGGGCCGAGCTGCGCGGCCGGTACCCGAAGCATCCGTGGCCGGAGGATCCGGCGGACGCGGTCGCGACGCGGCACACGAGCGCGCGGCTCAGGCGCTGACGGGTTCCGGCTCGTGCTCCGGGGCGGCCTCCGGCTCGCCCGGACGGCGGCTGCGGGCCTCGAGCCACAGGGAGAGCGCGAGCAGCAGCAGGCCGAGGGTCAGGAAGCCCCATGGCAGATACGAGGTGAGCAGGACGACCAGGACACGGTTGGACTTGACGAGGGCGACCGTCGACCTGATGTAGTCCTCGCGCATCTTCACGTGCCCGGCGAAGACCGTCACCTTGTCGCGGCCGCCCAGGAGCGTGCCGCCGCGGAGTTCGTTGTGCTGGATCTCCTCGCCGTAGACGGGGGCGCCGGTGACCGGCTCGACCCAGAACTTACGGACCGTGGTGTACCAGCGGGTCGTGCCGGTCTTGGCGACGGACTCCGGCGTGATGCCCTTGACGGGCATCGTCTTCGGGAGGGGGACCTTCATCCACGGGATGGTCTGTTCGAAGTAGTAGACCTTCAGGCCGCGGAACGTCTGGGTCCCCTTGTAGTGGATCGGCCGGGTGACGCGGGCCTGGGCGTCGTAGTACTCGTAGTCCCGCTTCTCGGTGAGGAAGGGCCACTTGAACTCGATGCCGTCGCGCCTGACCTTGTCGCCGTCGACGGTCTCGGCGTACTTGCCCGTGGGGTGGACGGGCGCCTGGCTGTGGGCGTCGAAGACGTAGCGCTCGGGGACCTGGGAGACCATCTTGCCGTCGGGGCCGACGATGTAGGAGAGGGAGTCCCAGACGACGACGTCGCGGCCCGCGCTCTTCTCGACCTGCTCGGAGGCCTCCACGTTCCCCTTGAGCGTCTGGACGACGGTGACCTTGGAGACCTTCTTCGACTGCATCGAGCCGTAGTCGAGGAGGGTCGGGTTCTTGGCCTCAAGGACGGCGTTCTGGTACTGGCCGGCCGGGATCTTCGCGAGGCGCGGGAACGCGTACCAGCGCATCAGCGGGGACATCGCCGTGCAGAACACGGCGAGGGCGAGCAGGATCAGGCTGGCCTTGCGGCGCATCGCGGCGGCCTCCTCGGCAGGTCAGGGGTGCTTGGGGACGGTGGTCAGCAGCGGCTTGGGCGAGGTCTCGCCGGGCGGGGAGCCGATCGCCGAGATCGTGATGACGAGGGCGAGCGCCACGGCCAGACCGGTCGCGGCGGCGATCAGGGCACGCATGCAGCCTCCCGGCGGATCACCGGATCTGGAATCTGATAGGGCGTCAGGGCTGGGGCACCGTAGCAACGCGCGGCCGAGATGAGAACACGTTGCACAACAGCGCCGCCCCCTCGGCCGGTGAACGGCGAGGGGGCGGCGCGGGGCGTGCGCATACGGCTTGTGCCGTACGGGAGTTACGTCGCCGAGGGCGAGGCGGACGGGGACGGGGTTGCCGTGGCGGCGGCCGCGGTCACCTTCAGTTCGACGGTGAGGGTCGCGCCGCCGGTGGTGTTGACGCGGAGCAGGAACGTGCCCGTCGCGTCGTCCGCGTAGATCCTCGGCAGCTGGAGGCGGCCGTCGCCGTCGGTCTTGAGGCCCTTGAGGGTGCGGATCGCCTTGCCGTCCGCGTCCTTGAAATAGGGGCCCTTGTCGTTCTCGGTCGCGTCGTCCTTGGACTTGATCAGCGTGGCAGTGGTGGCGACCCCGTCGGCGGCGTCGCCCTTGTACGTGGCCCTGACCTGGACCGGGTCGGCGAACTGGCCGCCGGCCTCGCAGGTCAGTTCCGTGCTGTCGGTCCTGGTGAGGGCGTCGGCCTGGCGCGCGGAGACGGTCGCCGTGTAGTCGAGGCCGGGCAGCTTCCGGTCGACGACGGTGGCGCGGACGGTGAACTCGCCGGTGTCCTCGCCCGCCCGCAGCGGCGGCGCGGTGGCCTTGCCGGTGCTGTCGGTGACGACGGTGACGGTCTTGAATCCGCCGCTGAAGGCCAGGTCCGTGTCGCCGACGACGGTGAGCTTCACCTTGACCGTACCGACACCCTTGCCCGCGGCGTTCTCCGTGCGGACGGCGACGCGTTCGGCGAAGGCGTCACCGGCGGTCGCACCGAGCGTGCCCGTTCCGGCGTCCTCGATGCGCGTGACCGTCTCGGCGGCCGTGGGCGGTGCGGGGCTCGTGGAGCCTCCGCCGCCCGGCTTCGACGGGTCGGTGCTCGAACCGCCGCCGGGCTTGCTCGGCTTGGGCGACGTGGAGGCTCCGGGAGACGGGCTGGTCGTGCCGGGGCTGCTCGGCGAGGGCGAGGGGCTGGGGCTGCCGTCGCTGCGGTCGCCGGGCTGGACACCGGTGCCGTCCGGGACCTCGTGGGTGCCCTTGCGGTAGAACTCGAACCACTTCAGGACCGTGTTGAGGTACTCCTGCGAGTGGTTGTAGCTCAGGATCGCCGCGTGCAGGCCGCCACTCTGGGAGAGGTCGCGGTCGCCGCGGCACAGGTAGTGGCCTGCGGCGAGGGCGGCGTCGTAGATGTTGTTGGGGTCCTTCTTGCCGTCGCCGTTGCCGTCGCGGCCGGACCACTCCCAGGTCGACGGGATGAACTGCATGGGGCCGACGGCCCGGTCGTGCGTCGTGTCGTTGTCGTAGGCGCCGTTGTCGGTGTCGGTGATCCTCGCGAAGCCGTTGCCGTCGAGGGGCGGGCCGAGGATCCGCTTGAGCGTCGTGCCGTTCGCGTCGACGTTGCCGCCGCGTGCCTGGCCCGACTCGACCTTGCCGATCGCGGCGAGGAGCTGCCAGGGGAGATTGCAGCCCGGCTTGGTCGCGGCGAGCTCCGCCTCGGCCTTCTTGTAGGCGTCGAGGACGGTGGCCGGGATACCGGACTCGTTCGCGCCGGTACCCGTGCCGCCCGGGCTGCCGGGACCCGTACTGGGCGGCGCGGTGGGGCTGTTGAGGTCCGGCAGATCGGTGTAGTACGGGGAGTTGCCGGTCGCCGAGTCGCCGGGCGAGGGCGCCGCGTCGGCGGCGGACTGTCTGCCGTTCTGCGTGTCCGTGAAGCCGGGCGCCTGGGACGCGGAAAGTGCCGCCACGGCGGCAGCCGCCACAGCGGTCGTCATCGCGGACCTGCGCAACCGCTTTCCGAATAGCGCCGCCATACCGTGAGCCCCTCCGATTGCCGACCGTTTACGGGTCAGTCCGCGCTCCCCGGCGCGGAGTGACCCAGGCGACACTACGACAACTTCCGGCGCCCAGGCACCCGTTCGTGCCCGATTTTTGCCGGTTGGCCATGTAGGCGTTACCGCGGTCGCCACGGGCCATACTGAGCGGCACCGCGTAGGCGCCGCATCAGGAACCGTCCGAGGGGGACCACTTGCCGTTCACGATCAGCCATGCCGCGGCCGTGCTGCCGGCCGTCCGCCGCGACGGTACCGGGCGCGGCGCGCTCGTGCCCTCGCTGCTGGTGGCGGGCTCGTTCGCGCCCGACGTGACGTACTTCGCGGCGAGCGCGGTGCCGGGGGCGATGGAGTTCGGGGACTTCACCCACTCCTTCCCGGGCGTCTTCACGATCGACGTGGCCGTCGCCGCTGTACTGGTCGGTCTGTGGCGCCTGTTGCGGGAACCGGTGATCGCGCTGCTGCCGGGGCGGGTGCGGGGGCAGGTCCTCGTGGTGGCGCGAGGTGCGGGCACCGGGCGTCCGGCCGGCGCCTTCGCGTGGGAGCGGCGGCCGGTGGCCGCGGTGTGGTGGTGGTACGTGTCCGCCGTCCTGGGCGCGACGACGCACGTGGTGTGGGACGCGTTCACGCATCTCGACCGGTGGGGCATGCGCGTCTTCCCGGTCCTCGGCGAGGAGATCGCCGGCTCCCCTCTCTACTGGTACGCGCAGTACGGGGGTTCGGCGGTCGCGCTCGTGGTGATCGCGCTCTTCGTGGTGTCGGCGGTGCGCCGTGTCCCCTCGGCGGCCGCCGCCGACGCCCGCGCCGCGCTGCCTCAGCTCTCCGTGGGTGAGAGGTGGGTGGCGGCGCTCGTGATCGGCGGGTGCGTGGCGGTGGCCGCGGGGGTGCGGACGGTGCGCTGGTGGACGTACTGGGGCGCGGTCGCCAAGCCGTGGGAGATCATCCCGACCCTGTGCTTCGGCGGGGGCGCGGGCCTCGTCCTCGGTCTGGTCGTGTACGCGCTGCTCGTGCGGGGACGTCGAGGTCCGGCCGGACGCGAGGTGGCGCCGGCTCCGGTGAGACAACAACAACGGTGATACGACAGCGGTGAACGCGGTAAGGGGCGGAGCCCCTTGGCTCCGCCCCTTACCTGAACTACGGCTCACCTGAACAGCAGCCCGAACTACGGTCCGGGCGACAGCTCGAACCACGGCCGGCCGCAGGCTAGTGCGCCGCGGACTCCCAGTCCGGGCCGACGCCCACCGACACGTCCAGCGGCGCCCGCAGATGCACGGCCCCGGCCATCTCGCGCCGGACCAGCTCCTCCGCCGCCGCGGCCTCGCCCGGGGCGATCTCCAGGACGATTTCGTCATGGACCTGGAGCAGCAGCCGGGACTTGAGCTTCGCGTCCTTGAGCGCCTTGTCCACGTTCAGCATGGCGATCTTGACGATGTCGGCGGCCGTGCCCTGGATCGGCGCGTTGAGCGCCATGCGCTCGGCCATCTCACGGCGCTGGCGGTTGTCGCTGTTGAGGTCCGGCAGATACCGGCGTCGGCCGAGCATCGTCTCGGTGTAGCCCGTGGCGCGCGCCTCGTCGACGACGCGGCGCAGATAGTCGCGCACGCCGCCGAACCGCTCGAAGTACGTGTCCATGAGGACCCGCGCCTCGCCCGGCTCGATGTTCAGCTGCCCGGACAGGCCGAACGCGGACAGGCCGTAGGCGAGCCCGTACGACATGGCCTTGATCTTGCGGCGCATCTCCGCGTCGACGGCGGACCGCTCGACTCCGAAGACCTGCGCGCCGACCGTGGTGTGCAGGTCCTCGCCGGAGGTGAACGCCTCGAGGAGGCCCTCGTCCTCGGAGAGGTGCGCCATGACGCGCAGCTCGATCTGGCTGTAGTCCGCGGTCATGAGCGACTCGAAGCCCTCGCCGACGACGAAGCCGCGGCGGATGGCGCGGCCCTCGTCGGTGCGGACCGGGATGTTCTGCAGGTTCGGGTCGGTCGAGGAGAGCCGGCCCGTCGCGGCGACGGTCTGGTTGAACGTCGTGTGGATGCGGCCGTCCGCGGCGATCGTCTTGATGAGGCCCTCGACGGTGACCCGAAGCTTGGCCTGCTCGCGGTGGCGCAGCATGATCACGGGGAGTTCGTGGTCGGTCTGCGTGGCCAGCCAGGCGAGCGCGTCCGCGTCCGTCGTGTACCCGGTCTTCGTCTTCTTCGTCTTGGGGAGGTCGAGCTCGCCGAAGAAGACTTCCTGGAGCTGCTTGGGCGAGCCGAGGTTGAACTCGTGGCCCACGGAGGCGTGCGCCTCCTTCACGGCCTGCTGGACGGCGCCCCCGAACATCTGCTCCATGGCCTCCAGGTGGGCGCGGTCGGCGGCGATGCCGTGCCGCTCCATGCGCGCGAGGAGCGTGGACGTGGGCAGCTCGACGTCCTTGAGGAGATCGGCCGCGCCGACTTCCCGGAGCTTCCCGCCGAAGGCCTCGCCGAGGTCGAGGATCGCGCGGGCGTGCACCATGAGCGCGTCGGCCTCGGCCTGGTCGTCGTCCTCCGTACCGAAGGCGAGCTGTCCGTCGGCCGCGGCCGGGGCGAGCTCACGGCCCAGGTACTCCAGGGTCAGCGCGTCGAGCGCGAAGGAGCGGCGGCCGGGCTTGACCAGGTACGCGGCGAGCGCCGTGTCCATGGTGATGCCGTCCACGGTCCAGCCGTGCTCGGCGAAGACCCGCATGACGTTCTTCGCGTTGTGCAGGACCTTGGGCTTCGCGGCGTCGGCGAGCCACGCCGCGAACGCGTTCTCGTCGGCCTCGTCGAGCTGGGTGGGGTCGAACCAGGCGGCGGCTCCCCCGGCGCCGGCGAGCGCCACCTCGGTGACGGATCCCGCACCGAGCGCCCAGGTGTCGACCGTGGCGAGGCCCAGGGCGGCGTCGCCGTGCTCGGCGAGCCACGGGGCCACCTCGCCCGCGCCGAGCACCGAACCGTCGACGTCGACGCCGGGCTCGGCGGGCGTCTGCTCGGCCTCCTCGGCGCCCGGGTCGACGGCGAGGAGCCGCTCGCGCAGCGACGGGTTACGGATCTCCAGGGTGTCCAGGACCATCGCGACGGCCGTGCGGTCGTACGCGGCGCGCTCCAGGTCTTCGACCGTCTGGGGGAGCTCGACGTCGCGCACCATCTCGGTGAGCCGGCGGTTCAGCTTGACGGCTTCGATGTGGTCGCGGAAATTCTGCCCGGCCTTGCCCTTGACCTCTTCGGCGCGCTCCACGAGCTCGGCGAACGAACCGAACTGGTTGATCCACTTCGCGGCGGTCTTCTCGCCGACGCCGGGGATGCCCGGCAGGTTGTCCGACGGGTCGCCGCGCAGCGCCGCGAAGTCGGGGTACTGGGCCGGCGTGAGCCCGTACTTCTCCTCGACCTTCTCCGGCGTGAACCGCGTCAGCTCGGAGACGCCCTTCGTCGGGTAGAGCACCGTGACGTGATCGCTGACGAGCTGGAACGAGTCCCGGTCGCCGGTGACGACCAGCACGTCGAACCCGGCGGCCTCGGCCTGGGTGGCGAGCGTGGCGATGATGTCGTCCGCCTCGAACCCGTCGACCGCGAAGCGCGGGGTGTGCATCGCGTCGAGGAGCTCGCCGATCAGCTCGACCTGCCCCTTGAACTCGTCCGGGGTCTTCGAACGATTCGCCTTGTACTCCGTGAACTCCTCGGAGCGCCACGTCTTGCGCGAGACGTCGAACGCCACCGCGAAGTGCGTGGGCGCCTCGTCGCGCAGCGTGTTCGCCAGCATCGACGCGAAGCCGTAGATCGCGTTCGTCGGCTGTCCGGTCGCGGTCGTGAAGTTCTCCGCGGGCAGCGCGAAGAACGCGCGGTACGCCAGCGAATGCCCGTCCATGAGCATCAGCCGCGGCCGGCTGCCTGAGGTCTTCTTCTCGGTCTTCTTCGCTGCTGTCTCTGCCACGCCCCCGATCCTGCCACGCCCCACTGACAGTCCGGTCCGTCACGGGCCTCCGATGAGAGCTGTCAGTCGTGCGTGCGAGGATCGGCGACGTACCTCACACGCGTGCTCGAAGGGGAACAGACGATGGCAACGAAGCCGCCCACGGGGGATCCGGTCCAGGACGCGCCGCAGGTGGACGCGCCGCTGCGCGCCGCCGCCGGACTGCCCGCCGTCGCCCATTCCCTCAAGATCGCCCAGCAGCAGATGGGCGTGCGCCGCACCGCGCTCACCCTGCTCCGCGTCAACCAGAAAGACGGCTTCGACTGCCCGGGCTGCGCCTGGCCCGAGCCCGAGCACCGGCACAAGGCGGAGTTCTGCGAGAACGGCGCGAAGGCGGTCGCCGAGGAGGCCACCCTGCGCCGGGTCACGCCCGACTTCTTCGCCGCGCACCCGGTCGCCGACCTCGCGACCCGCTCCGGGTACTGGCTGGGCCAGCAGGGCCGCCTCACGCACCCCATGTATCTCGCGGACGGCGCCGAGCGCTACGAGCCGGTGTCCTGGGAGCGCGCCTTCGACATCATCGCCGAGGAGCTGACCGCCCTGGCCTCCCCCGACGAGGCCGTGTTCTACACCTCGGGCCGCACGAGCAACGAGGCGGCGTTCCTCTACCAGCTGTTCGCCCGCGAGTTCGGCACGAACAACCTGCCCGACTGCTCGAACATGTGCCACGAGTCGTCCGGTTCCGCGCTCACGGAGACCATCGGCATCGGCAAGGGCAGCGTCTCCCTGGAGGACCTCTACAAGTCCGACCTGATCATCGTGGCCGGGCAGAACCCGGGCACGAACCACCCGCGCATGCTCTCCGCCCTCGAGAAGGCGAAGGCGAACGGCTCGAAGATCATCACGATCAACCCGCTGCCCGAGGCCGGACTCGAACGCTTCAAGAACCCGCAGACCCCGCAGGGCATGCTCAAGGGCGCCACCCTGACCGACCTGTTCCTCCAGATCCGCCTCGGCGGGGACCAAGCCCTCTTCCGCCTCCTGAACAAGCTGATCCTGGAGACCGAAGGCGCCGTCGACGACACCTTCATAGCGGAACACACCCACGGCTACGAGGAGTTCACCGCGGCCGCCCGCGCCGCCGACTGGGACGCGACGCTGACGGCGACGGGCCTGGAGCGCGCCGAGATCGAGGAGGCCCTCGCCCTGGTGCTCGCCTCCGAGCGCACCGTCGTGTGCTGGGCGATGGGCCTCACCCAGCACAAGCACTCGGTGCCCACGATCCGCGAAGTGGTCAACTTCCTGCTCCTGCGCGGGAACATCGGCCGCCCCGGCGCGGGCGTGTGCCCGGTGCGCGGCCACTCCAACGTGCAGGGCGACCGCACCATGGGCGTCTTCGAGCGCCCCGCGCCCGCCTTCCTGGACGCCCTGGAGAAGGAGTTCGGCTTCGCACCGCCCCGCGAGCACGGCTTCGACGTCGTACGGGCCATCGAGGCGCTGCGCGACGGCGCGGCGAAGGTGTTCTTCGCGATGGGCGGCAACTTCGTGGCGGCCTCCCCCGACACCGACGTCACCGAGGCCGCGATGCGCCGCGCGGCCCTGACGGTGCACGTGTCGACGAAGCTCAACCGCTCCCACGCGGTCACCGGCGCGCGCGCCCTGATCCTGCCGACGCTCGGCCGCACTGAGCGGGACCTCCAGAGCAGCGGCGAGCAGTTCGTGACGGTCGAGGACTCCATGAGCATGGTCCACGCCTCACGCGGCCGCCTCGCGCCCGCGAGCAAGCACCTCCTGTCGGAACCGGCGATCGTGGCCCGCCTGGCGCGCCGCGTCCTGGGCGACGCGTCACGCACGCCCTGGGAGGAGTTCGAGAAGGACTACGCCACGGTCCGCGACCGCATCGCGAAGGTCATCCCGGGCTTCGAGGACTTCAACGCGCGCGTGACCGGTTCCGCCGGCCACCCCGGCGGCTTCACGCTGCCGCACGGCCCGCGCGACGAGCGGCGCTTCCCCACCGCCACCGGCAAGGCCAACTTCACGGCCGCGCCCGTCGCGTACCCGAAGCTCCCCGAGGGCCGGCTGCTGCTGCAGACCCTGCGCTCGCACGACCAGTACAACACCACCATCTACGGCCTCGACGACCGCTACCGCGGCATCAGGAACGGCCGCCGGGTCGTCCTCGTCAGCCCCCACGACGCCCAGGGCCTGGGCCTCGCGGACGGCTCCTACGTCGACCTGGTCAGCGAGTGGACGGACGGCGTGGAGCGCCGCGCCCCCGGCTTCCGCGTCGTTCACTACCCGACGGCCCGCGGCTGCGCGGCCGCGTACTACCCGGAGACCAACGTCCTGATCCCGCTGGACTCCACCGCTGACACCAGCAACACCCCCACCAGCAAGTCCGTCGTCGTCCGCCTGGAACAATCGGCGACCGACTGAGCGTTTGCTCAGGCAGCCGACCAGGCAGAACAGCACCCCACGCACGAACACCGACAGACGACGAACGGAGCCGGGCACCATGGGCGAGCACAGCAGCGTGAAGTTCCCGCAAGAGATCATCGACGAGTACGCGGCGCTCGGCGTCGACCTGCCCGCCCTGTTCTCCGCGGGGGACCTCGGCACCCGCATGGGCGTCCAGATCAAGGAAGCGTCCCCCGAGCGCGTCGTCGGCACCATGCCCGTCGAGGGCAACACCCAGCCCTACGGTCTCCTGCACGGCGGCGCGTCCGCGGTCCTCGCCGAGACCCTCGGCTCCGTCGGCTCGATGCTCCACGGCGGCAGTGCCAAGATCGCCGTCGGCGTCGACCTGAACTGCACGCACCACCGCGGCGCCCGCTCCGGCCTCGTCACCGGCGTCGCCACCCCCGTACACCGCGGCCGCTCCACGGCCACGTACGAGATCGTGATCACCGACGAGCAGGACCGGCGGGTCTGCTCGGCCCGCCTGACCTGCCTCCTCAAGGACATGCCCAAGAGCTGAGGCCTCACGTCCGACGCGGGACTCCGTCCGGCGAAGGACACATCGGGCGAAGGACTCGTCCGGCGCCGAGCTCGTCCGACGCAGGGCTCGTCCGGCCCCGGGCTCGTCCGACGCAGGGCTCGCCCGTCACCGGGCCGGTCCGCGACAGGCCGATCCAGCCGATCCACCACCACAAGGCTGGTCCGGTCCTGACAAGGACGGTCCTGACAGGGCTGCCCCGCCACGGGGCTCGTCCGCGACAGGGCTCGTCCATGACAGAGCTCGTCCGTGACAGGTCCGGTCCTGACCGGGCTGACCCGCCACGGGGCTCGTCCGTGACAAGGCTGGTCCGGTCCTGACAGGGCTGACCCGCCACAGGGCTCGTCCGTGACAGGGCTCGTCCAAGCCAGAGCTCGTCCGTGACCAGGCTGGTCCGGTCCTGACCGGGCCGGTCCGTCACAGGGCGCGACCACGATCACGACGCTCCACGCCGCTGTTCCCGGCACGGACGGCCACCGTCGCCGCGCCGGGCAGCGCAGGCGTCCCCCACGGGACGGGAGCCGTCCAGCACGGCACCTGGCCGCCGCCTACGCGAGTCCGGCCCGCCCACCGACAGGCCTCACCGCCCCACCGGACGCCTCGGCGCAGACGTTCACCAAGTCGCGACCCACCACTCAACTACCCGACGCAGAACAGCAGTTGAGGCCGTCGCCCGCATTGGCGGACTCTCCCCCTCCGCACCGGCGTTGAGCATGGCCGGTATCGGCCCCTCGTCGAGCCAGAACCTCCCTCCGACGACGGCGCCCCGCACACCCACATGCACGCCCAAGCCCACACCGACACCCTGTGGGCCGCCCCCCAACTCCCTCCACCCTTAAGAGCGTTGGGCGGCGCTTCCGTCACGCCTGCGCCGCACCCTGCAAGCCCTGCTCGTCGCAGTGACCGTCGCGGGGCGCCTACGCGCACACCGCCCTCACCACCACCCCCGGCCGCACCCTCCCCGATCCCTTACCCCTCCCAGGTCACCTTCCGGCACTACGAGGGAAGCGGCGCGCCGGACCCGCACCACCCGCGATCCGCCACCTTCCGCCTCACCGTCTCCGTGCGCGACACCCAGCCCGTGATCATCCGTCAAATACAAGTCGCACTACCGGGATTGCATACCCGCGTCATCCCCGCGCTGCCACTGACAGTGAAGGGCGGCACCCCGAAACCCCTCACTGTCGCATCTCCGTACACAAGCGCGCCACCCTGCCGCCCGGCTTCACCCTGCCGCACCTCGCCCTCGGCCTTCGGAACCGTCAGGCACAGCAGCAGCACAGCCACCACTTCGGCGGCGCCCGCCCCCGCGACCTCGCCGCCTGTCCGCACGCCGCCTGCGGGACGCCGAAGGGCACTCCGGGCCGCCCCGCGGACCGCGAACGGATCTCACATGGAAGTAACACTCGGTTACCTCTGTCGCAACAGAGCAATGCGGAGCGCGAGCCACCGCCCCCGAAGCGCCCGGCATCCGCCTCCCCAGCGGCACACTTCCACCCGCAAGGACCAAGATCACCCCAAGTTCCTTAGCGGAACAGCATGTTCTCCCCATGCGAGCGCCGGCACCCTCCGGCCAAAAGTCCCAATCGCCCCCACTGCACCCACCGACGAGCACCGCGTCATAACAAGAGCGTCACATCCTTCCCTCCTCAGCTCCCCACCCCACCCACCTGCGCTTATAGTCACGGCCAGTCACCGCGCCGCCGGGCGCGTCTGCTGCACGGCCCTGTACCACCCCAGTACGGCCCGGCGAGACACACGGCCCCCAACCGCGGGAGCCGCGCCAGGGAGAGGATTGATCGTGCGACACCGTTCCTTGCTCATCATGACCAGCGTGCTCACCACCGGAGCACTCACGCTCACCGCCTGCGGATCGCGCGACGACGACAAGGGCAGCGACAGCAGCAAGAAGACCACCGTCATCATCGGCGTCGACGCCCCGCTCACCGGCCAGAACTCGGCCACGGGCCTCGGCATCCAGGGCGGCGTGCAGATCGCCGTGAACGACGCCAACAAGAACAACACCGTTCCCGGCGTGACGTTCAAGGTCCAGGCGCTCGACGACAAGGCGATCCCGGCCCAGGGCCAGTCCAACGCCACCCAGCTCGTCCAGAACGAGAAGGTCCTCGGCGTCGTCGGCCCGCTGAACTCCGGTGTCGCCACCCAGATGCAGCAGGTCTTCGCCACCGCCAACCTGGTCGAGGTCTCCCCGTCCAACACGGCCCCCGAGCTCACCCAGGGCAAGAACTGGCAGACCTCCAAGTCCCGCCCGTTCAAGACCTACTTCCGCACCGCCACCACCGACGCCCTGCAGGGCGGCTTCGCGGCCGACTACGCCTACAACACGCTGAAGAAGCGCAAGGTGTTCGTGGTCGACGACAAGCAGACCTACGGTGCCGGCCTCGCCAAGCTCTTCAAGGCGGGCTTCACCAAGGCCGGCGGCAAGGTCACGGGCCAGGACCACGTCAACACCGGCGACACGGACTTCTCCGCCCTCGTCACCAAGATCAAGAACTCCAAGGCCGACCTCGTCTACTACGGCGGCCAGTACGACGAGTCCGAGAAGCTCACCAAGCAGCTCAAGGACGGCGGCGCCAAGGTCCCGCTGTTCGGCGGTGACGGCATGTTCAGCGACACCTACATCCAGACCGCCGGCAAGACCTCCGAAGGCGACCTCGCCACCTCGGTCGGCCAGCCCGTCGACTCCCTGCCCTCCGCCGCCGACTTCATCAAGAAGTACAAGGCCTCCGGCCTCAAGGGCGACTACGGCACGTACGGCGGCTACTCCTACGACGCCGCCACCGCCATCATCAAGGCGATCGGCAACGTCGTGAAGGACGGCAAGGTCCCCTCCGACGCCCGCACCAAGATCGTCGGCGAGGTCCAGAAGACCAAGTTCGACGGCATCGCCGGACCCGTCTCCTTCGACGAGTACGGCGACACCACCAACAAGCAGCTCACCGTCTACCAGGTCGTCGACGGCAAGTGGAAGGCCGTCAAGAGCGGCACGTTCAACGGCTGATCCGAACCACCCCGGGCCACCAGGCGGTTCGGTCACCAAGGGCCACGGCCCGACCGAACCGCCGACCCGGTCCACATCACCGGGACAGGCCCTCAGCACCACCTCTGGGCCGCGCGGCCATGACCACCCGTCACCGCGCGGCCCGCTTCATACGCCCTGCTCAACCTCTCCCCACCACATGGAGGCCATGCGGTGAACACCCTGCCGCAGCAGCTGGCCAACGGGCTGTTCCTCGGCTCGATGTACGGGCTGATCGCCATCGGCTACACGATGGTGTACGGCATCGTCCAGCTCATCAACTTCGCCCATGGCGAGATCTTCATGACCGGCGGCTTCGGCGCACTCACGGTCTACCTCTACGTTCTGCCCAACGGCACATCCATGTGGATAGCCCTCCCCGCGATGCTGATAGGCGGCGGAATCGTCTCCGTCCTCATCGCCGTCGGGGCCGAACGCTTCGCCTACCGACCACTGCGCGGAGCACCACGCCTCGCCCCGCTCATCACGGCCATCGGTCTGTCGCTCGCGCTCCAGCAGCTCGTCTTCAACTGGTACCCGAACGCCAAGAACGACCTCAAGTTCCCCCAACTGCCCTTCGGACCCGTCCACATCGGCTCCATCAGCATCCAGAGCGGCAGCGTCTTCGTCATCATCGCCGCCCCCCTCTGCATGGCGGCCCTCGCCCTGTTCGTCAGCCTCTCCCGCACCGGCCGCGCCATGCAGGCCACCGCGCAGGACCCTGACACCGCGCAGCTCATGGGCATCGACACCAACCGCATCATCGTCATCGCCTTCGCCATCGGCGGCTTCTTCGCCGCCGTCGCAGCCGTCTCGTACGGCCTGCGCTACGGCACGGTCAAGTACGACATGGGCTTCCAGATGGGCCTCAAGGCCTTCACCGCAGCCGTCCTCGGCGGCATCGGCAACATCTACGGCGCCATGATCGGCGGCCTGGTCCTCGGCCTCGCCGAAACCATGGCCACCAGCTACATCGACGGCATCCCGGGCATGCAGCAGCTCGGCGGCGGCGGCTGGTCCTCCGTCTGGGCCTTCGTACTCCTCATCCTCGTACTGCTGTTCAGGCCACAAGGCCTCATCGGCGAACGCGTCGCGGACAGGGCGTGAGCACCATGGCAACCACAGACACCACCACCCCCGCCCGCGGTCTCATCGCGCTCCCCCAGACCGCGGCCCGCACCCTCGTCGCCGTCGGCGCCGTCGCCACCATCGCCAGCACCTTCATGTCCTGGACCTACACGTCCGACTTCCCCGGGGACCTCACCTACTACGGCTCCCCGGCCGGACTCCAGATCCTCGCCCTCGTCGCCGGCGTCCTGACCCTCCTGTTCGCGCTCACCCTCTTCGGTGTCCGCGGCCTCGGCTGGCTCAACCCAGCAGGCGCCACCCAGCCCGTCCTGCTCGCCACCGCGTCCGCGTTCGCCGTGAGCTGGTTCAGCGCCATCGCCATCGCCGTCGACCTCAAGGGCCTCGTCGCACTCGACCCCGGCGCGTACATCGCCGCCGTCGGATCCGCCATCGCCCTGGTCGGCGCGCTCGCGCTCCCCACGCCCGGTGACACCTTCAAGGACTACGTCACCAAGCCCGGACGCATCCCCCCGGCCGCAAAGCTCCCGGCCTGGGGCGAACGCCTCGTCATCACCGCCGCCACCGCCCTCGCGCTGATCGTCTTCGCCTACGGCGTCGGCGTCGACCCCGACGCGAGCGAAACGTTCCTGGGCTACATCCTCCTGGTCGTCCTCGGCACCTGGTCCCTGTTCACCGCGGGACTCTTCGACCGCTTCGCCCAGCTCAACGCCGGCCACAAGGGATTCGCCACCTCCATGGCCTTCCTCGCGGCGGCCCTCTTCCCCTTCGTCGAGAACAACGAGCACAACTCCAACCTCGGCGTGAACATCCTCGTCGTCGCCACCGTCGCCCTCGGCCTCAACATCGTCGTCGGCCTCACCGGCCTCCTCGACCTCGGATACGTCGCCTTCCTCGGCGTCGGCGCCTACGCGGCCGCCCTCGTCTCCGGATCCGAGTTCTCCCGCTTCGCCGGCGTCCAGTTCCCCTTCTGGGCCGCCATGCTCACCGGCATGCTCGCGTCGCTCGTCTTCGGCGTCCTCATCGGCGCCCCCACCCTGCGTCTGCGCGGCGACTACCTCGCCATCGTGACCCTGGGCTTCGGAGAGATCTTCCGCATCACCGTCAACAACCTCGACGGCACCTCCGGGCCCAACCTCACCAACGGCCCCAACGGCATCTCCATGATCCCGGACCTCGAGATCTTCGGGTTCAACTTCGGAAGCAACCACGACATCGGCGGATTCTCCCTCGGCCGCTTCGCGAACTACTTCCTCCTGATGCTGCTCATCACCGCGATCGTCGTCCTCGTCTTCAACCGCGCCGCGGACTCCCGCATCGGCCGCTCCTGGATCGCCATCCGCGAGGACGAGACCGCCGCCACCGCCATGGGCATCAACGGCTTCCGCGTCAAGCTCATCGCCTTCGCCCTGGGCGCCTCTCTCGCCGGCCTCGCCGGCACCGTCAGCGCCCACGTCGGCTACAGCGTCAACCCGGCCCCGTACCAGTTCGCCGGCTCCGTGCCCCCGAACTCCGCGTTCCTCCTCGCCGCCGTCGTCCTCGGCGGCATGGGCACCGTCAACGGACCCATCCTCGGCGCCACCCTGCTCTACATGCTCCCCGAGAAGCTCAGCTTCCTGAAGGAGTACCAGCTCCTCGCCTTCGGCGTCGCACTCGTCCTCCTCATGCGGTTCCGCCCCGAAGGCATCATCGCCAACCGCCGCCGCCAACTCGAGTTCCACGAGAGCGACGACTCCGTCCACATCCCCGAACAAGGCCTGCCCGACTCCACCGTCGGCGTCACCAAGGCAGGGGCGTAACCACCATGACCACCACCACAGCCCTCAGCCCCGTCCTCGAAGCCACCGGCGTCACCATGCGCTTCGGCGGCCTCACCGCCGTACGCAACGTCGACCTCACCGTCAACGCCGGAGAGATCGTCGGCCTCATCGGCCCCAACGGCGCGGGCAAGACCACCTTCTTCAACTGCCTCACCGGCCTCTACGTCCCCACCGAGGGCAAAGTCGCCTACAAAGGCACCGTGCTGCCCCCCAAGCCGCACCTGGTCACCAGCGCCGGCATCGCCCGCACCTTCCAGAACATCCGGCTCTTCGCCAACATGACCGTCCTGGAAAACGTCCTCGTCGGCCGCCACACCCGCACCAAGGAAGGCCTCTGGTCCGCCATCCTCCGCGGCCCCGGCTTCCGCAAGGCAGAAGCAGCCTCCCGCGAACACGCCATGGAACTGCTGGAGTTCGTCGGCCTCGCCCACAAGGCCGACCACCTCTCCCGCAACCTCCCCTACGGCGAACAGCGCAAGCTCGAAATCGCCCGCGCCATGGCCAGCGAGCCCGGCCTGCTCCTCCTCGACGAGCCCACCGCCGGCATGAACCCGCAGGAGACCCGCGCCACCGAAGACCTCGTCTTCGCCATACGCGACCGCGGCATCGCCGTCCTCGTCATCGAGCACGACATGCGCTTCATCTTCAACCTCAGCGACCGCGTCGCCTGCCTCGTCCAGGGCGAAAAGCTCGTCGAAGGCACCTCCGAAGTCGTCCAGGGCGACGAACGCGTCATCGCCGCCTACCTCGGCGAACCCTTCGAAGGCGCCCCCGAAGACACCGCCGCAGCCGCAGTCGAAGCCGCGGAAGCACACGCCACGGAAGGAGACGACCAGTGAGCGCACTCCTCGAAGTAGAAGACCTCAAGGTCGCCTACGGCAAGATCGAAGCCGTCAAGGGAATCTCCTTCAGCGTCCAAGAGGGCGAAGTCGTCACCCTCATCGGCACCAACGGCGCCGGCAAAACCACCACCCTGCGCACCCTGTCCGGGCTCCTCAAGCCCCTCAGCGGCAAGATCACCTTCGACGGGAAACCCCTCGCCGGCATCCCCGCACACAAGATCGTCGCCATGGGCCTCGCCCACTCCCCCGAAGGCCGACGCATCTTCCCCCGGCTCTCCATCGCCGAGAACCTCCAGCTCGGAGCGTTCCTCCGCAAGGACACCGCCGGCATCGAAAAAGACATCCAGCGCGCCTACGACCTGTTCCCCATCCTCGGCGAACGCCGGAAGCAAGCCGCGGGAACCCTCTCGGGCGGCGAACAGCAAATGCTCGCCATGGGCCGCGCCCTCATGTCCCAGCCCAAACTGCTCATGCTCGACGAACCCTCCATGGGCCTCTCCCCGATCATGATGCAGAAGATCATGGCGACCATCGCCGAACTCAAGTCCCAGGGCACGACCATCCTCCTGGTCGAGCAGAACGCCCAGGCCGCGCTCTCCCTCGCCGACCACGGCCACGTCATGGAAGTCGGCACCGTCGTCCTCTCCGGATCCGGACAGGACCTCCTCCACGACGAATCCGTCCGCAAGGCGTACCTCGGCGAAGACTGAGCCCGCCCGCACCTACGACTGAGGCCCGTACCCCCGAAGGGGTACGGGCCTCAGCCACGACCGGCGGGGGCGGAACTCAGCCCTTCGCCGCCTTCTTCTCCTCGGCGTCCTGAATAACCGCCTCAGCGACCTGCTGCATCGACAGCCGACGATCCATCGACGTCTTCTGAATCCACCGGAACGCCGCCGGCTCCGTCAGGCCGTACTGCGTCTGCAACACCGACTTCGCCCGGTCCACCAGCTTCCGCGTCTCGAGGCGCTGCGTCAGATCCGCGACCTCGTTCTCCAGCGTCCGCAGCTCCTGGAACCGCGACACCGCCATCTCGATGGCGGGAACGACATCACTCTTGCTGAACGGCTTCACCAGATACGCCATCGCACCCGCGTCCCGCGCCCGCTCCACCAGATCGCGCTGCGAGAACGCCGTCAGCATCAGCACCGGAGCGATCGACTCCTCGGCGATCTTCTCCGCCGCCGAGATGCCGTCCATCTTCGGCATCTTCACATCAAGGATCACCAGATCGGGCTTGTGCTCACGCGCCAGCTCGACCGCCTGCTCACCGTCACCGGCCTCACCGACGACGGTGTAGCCCTCTTCCTCGAGCATCTCTTTGAGGTCGAGGCGGATCAGAGCCTCGTCCTCGGCGATGACGACACGGGTCGTCAGCGGCGGGACGTGCGACTTGTCGTCGTCGGGCGCGTCTACGGGCTGGGGCGACTCGGGGGCGGTCACGATAGCTCCTAGTTCAGGGCACGGGTACTGCTCCCAAGAGCGTACCCAGCTGCGGTAAGGTGGTCGGGCAGCGGGTCGGGGTAAACCTTCGATTCCGTGGGCCCCGGTAGCCCAATTGGCAGCAGGCAATGGATTCAAAACCCATACAGTGTCGGTTCGAGTCCGACTCGGGGCACTTTTCCTTGGATTCCAAGGTCGCAACACCGAAGCGAATGTTCACCTTCCCGTGAACCTCCGCTTTTTGCTGCGTGCCGTAGCGATCAGTCGCACAGAGTGGCCACATGTACGACATGGGCACGCGTAAACGAGTTCTGTCCCTGGTCTCCCAGGGGCGCAGCCTGAACTCGGTGAGCAAGGAGACCGGGGTCTCCCGGGCCGCAATCCGCTCCTGGCAGGTCAACGTCGAACCGCGCAAGCGCTCAGGTCTTCCCTGCCCCAGATGCGGCGACGCCCCAGGGCTGCCGGCGGACCAAGCGGCGTACTCCTACCTGTTGGGCCTCTATTTGGGCGATGGCTGCATCAACGAACAGCGACGGGGCGTCCACTGCCTGCGCATCGTCATGGACAATGCCTGGCCCGGTCTTGTCGACGCCTGCGAAGCGGCCATGCGATCGGTCCGCCCGGACAACAGTGTGTGTCGCGTCAAGAAGCAGGGCTGCGTCGCAGTCACCGCCACCAGCAAACACTGGCCCTGCCTCTTCCCTCAGCACGGTCCCGGCAAGAAGCACGACCGGAAGATCGTGCTGGAACCCTGGCAGCAGGAGATCGTCGACACTCATCCGTGGGAGTTCGTCCGAGGACTCATCCACTCCGACGGCTGCCGGATCATCAACTGGACCGAGAAGGTCATCGCCGGCGAGCTCAAGCGCTACGAATATCCCCGGTACTTCTTCACCAACCTGTCGGACGACATCATCACGCTCTTCACCGACACCCTGGACAGCGTGGGCGTTGAGTGGCAACAGGCGAACCATCGCAACATCTCCATCGCCCGCAAAGCCTCGGTCGCCCTCATGGACACCCACATAGGCCCCAAATACTGACCTGGCCCTGACCTCTACTTCGGGCTGTCGTCCTCGCCGATGTGGTGGACGCGGACCAGGTTGGTGGAGCCGGAGACTCCGGGAGGGGAGCCGGCCGTGATGACGACGATGTCGCCCTTCCGGCACCGGCCGTACTGGAGGAGGAGTTCGTCGACCTGGTCGACCATCGCGTCGGTGGAGTCGACGTGGGGGCCGAGGAAGGTCTCCACGCCCCAGGTGAGGTTGAGCTGGGAGCGGGTGGACGGCGTCGGGGTGAAGGCGAGGAGCGGGATGGGTGAGCGGTAGCGGGAAAGGCGGCGGACCGTGTCGCCGGACTGGGTGAAGGCCACCAGGAATTTCGCGCCGAGGAAGTCGCCCATTTCGGCCGCGGCGCGGGCGACGGCTCCGCCTTGGGTGCGGGGCTTGTTGCGTTCGGTGAGGGGCGGGAGCCCCTTGGCGAGGATGTCTTCCTCGGCCGCTTCGATGATGCGGCCCATGGTGCGGACCGTTTCGACGGGGTATTTGCCGACGCTGGTCTCGCCGGAGAGCATGACGGCGTCGGTGCCGTCGATGACGGCGTTGGCGACGTCGCTCGCCTCGGCGCGGGTGGGGCGCGAGTTGTCGATCATCGAGTCGAGCATCTGGGTCGCGACGATGACCGGCTTGGCGTTGCGCTTGGCGAGTTTGATGGCGCGCTTTTGGACGATGGGGACTTGTTCGAGGGGCATTTCGACGCCGAGGTCTCCGCGGGCGACCATGATTCCGTCGAAGGCGGCGACGATGTCGTCGATGTTGTCGACGGCCTGGGGTTTTTCGACCTTGGCGATGACGGGGAGGCGGCGGTCTTCCTCTTCCATGATGCGGTGGACGTCTTCGATGTCGCGCCCGCTGCGGACGAAGGAGAGGGCGATGACGTCGGCGCCGGTGCGCAGGGCCCAGCGGAGGTCTTCCTGGTCCTTGTCGCTGAGTGCAGGGACGGAGACGGCTACGCCGGGGAGGTTGAGGCCTTTGTGGTCGGAGACCATGCCGCCTTCGATGACGGTGGTGTGGACGCGGGGGCCGTCGACACCGGTGACTTCGAGGGTGACTTTGCCGTCGTCGACGAGGATGCGTTCGCCGGTGGTGACGTCGGTGGCGAGGCCGTTGTAGGTGGTTCCGCAGGTCTGGCGGTCGCCTTGGATGTCGGGTTCGACGGTGATGGTGAATTCGTCGCCGCGTTCAAGGAGTACGGGGCCTTCACGGAAGCGTCCGAGTCTGATCTTCGGGCCTTGAAGGTCTGCGAGGATTCCGACGCTGCGGCCGGTTTCGTCGGAGGCCTTTCGGACGTGGTGGTAGCGCTCCTCGTGTTCGGCGTAGGTGCCGTGGCTGAGGTTGAAGCGGGCTACGTCCATTCCGGCTTCGACGAGTGCCTTGATCTGCTCGTACGAGTCGGTGGCGGGGCCCAGGGTGCAGACGATCTTTGCTCGGCGCATGGTTCGAGCCTAGGGCTTACCGGTGGGTAGGGAATTGGTTGTGCGTGACTACCCAACCACCTTTGAGTGAAGGGTTATTGACAAGTGTTGAATTGTGCATGGGGGTGCTCCGATGAGCATGTATTTCGGTGCGCTTGTTCGGAGGGCGGGGCTTTCAGAGCTCGGGCGGGTGCATGGTGAATCGGGCGTTGACGTTGGCGTAGACGGTTTGGCGCTGGGGTTCGAGGTCGAGGGGTGCAGGGGTGTCGTCGGGGGCGCCGGAGTAGGCGGCCATGCGCATGTGGGGTGCGCCGGGGACGGGTCCGTAGCGGTCGGGGTCCTCGGCTCCGGTGTCGGCGAGTTCGATGAGGGCGGCGAGGCGGGTGCCGAGGGCTTCGGCGTATTCGCGGGCGCGTTGGACCGCTTCGTGGACTGCTTGTTGGCGGGCGGTGCGGTGGACGGGTGAGTCGGGGCGCAGGGACCACCAGGGGCCGTCGATGCGGGTGAGGTCCTGGTCGGCGAGGCGGGTGGTGAGTTCGCCGAGTGCGGTGAAGTCGGTGAGTTCGGCGGTGATGAGGACACGGCCGTGGTAGGCGCGGATGCGTTCGGTGCGGCCGTGGCGGGTGAGTTCGGGGGTGATGGAGAAGGCGCCGGTCTCGAGTTTTTCGATGGCTTCTCCGTAGCTTTTGATGAGGTCGAGGGTGGTGGTGTTGCGGCGGGTGAGGTCGGTGAGGGCTTCGCGGCGGTCGGTGCCGCGGGCGCTGAGGGTGATGCCGATGCGGGCGAGGTCGGGGTCGGTTTCGATGCGGGCTTCGCCGCGGACGGCGATGCGGGGGGCTTGGGGGGTGCCGTAGGGGGTGGGTTGTCCGTCGGGGGGCGTTTCGTCGGGGGTCATGCAGTCACTCTGGCAGCAGCGCATCGGACAGTCATCGGATTGAAACCTCGTGGGTCTGTTGCGTGTTGAGTTGAGGGGCCAGAATCTACGCGCGTTGCAACTGTCGATGAGTGGTGCCGGAGGGGATCTGAGATGCCGTTGAATCGCCGGAAGTTTCTGGGCAAGTCCGCTGCTACGGGTGCGGCCGTGGCGTTGACCGGGGCGGTGTCGGCGCCGGCCGCGCAGGCGCACGGGGGCCGGCCGAAGAGTCGCAAGCGGTACTCGTTCACCGTCATGGGGACGACGGACCTGCATGGTCATGTCTTCAACTGGGACTACTTCAAGGACGCGGAGTACTCGGATCCGGCGGGTAACGCGATGGGTCTGTCGCGGATCTCGACGCTGGTGGAGGAGATCCGTGCGGAGCGGGGGCGGCGGAACACGCTGCTCATCGACGCGGGGGACACGATCCAGGGGACGCCGCTGACGTACTACTTCGCGAAGGTGGATCCGATCACCGCGAAGGGTGGTCCGGTGCATCCGATGGCTCAGGCGATGAATTCGATCGGCTATGACGCGGTGGCGCTGGGGAACCACGAGTTCAACTACGGGATCGAGACGCTGCGCAAGTTCGAGTCGCAGTGCGACTTCCCGCTGCTGGGCGCGAACGCGGTGGATGCGAAGACGGAGAGGCCGGCGTTCCCGCCGTATTTCATGAAGCGGCTGCGCACGCCGCACGGCAAGGACGTGAAGGTGGCGGTGCTCGGGCTGACGAATCCGGGGATCGCGATCTGGGACAAGGCCTATGTGCAGGGCAAGTTGAAGTTCCCCGGCCTCGAGGAGCAGGCCGCGAAGTGGGTGCCGAAGCTGCGGTCGATGGGTGCGGACGTGGTGATCGTGTCGGCGCATTCGGGGGCTTCGGGTACGTCGTCGTACGGGGATCAGGTTCCGTATGTGGAGAACGCGGCGGCGAATGTGGCGCGGCTCGTGCCGGGGATCGACGCGATTCTCGTGGGGCATGCGCATGTGGAGATCCCGCAGCAGTTGGTGACGAACGAGAAGACGGGCAAGGCGGTCGTGCTGTCGGAGCCGCTGTGTTTCGCGGAGCGGCTGACGCTGTTCGACTTCGATCTGGTGTGGGAGAAGGGGCGTTGGTCGGTCGAGTCCGTCAAGGCGTCGCTGCGTGACTCCAGGACGGTGGCGGACGATCCGAAGATCACGAAGCTGCTGCGGGACGAGCATGCCGCGGTGGTGAAGTACGTGAATCAGGTCGTGGGCCGGGCGACGGTGGAGCTGACGACGGTCGACGCGCGGTACAAGGACGCGCCGATCATCGACCTGATCAACGCGGTGCAGGCGGATGTGGTGAAGAAGGCGCTGGCGTCGACGGAGTACGCGTCGCTGCCGGTGCTTTCGCAGGCTTCGCCGTTCTCGCGTACGTCGTCGATTCCGGCGGGCGAGGTGACGATCCGGGATCTGTCGGGTCTGTACGTGTACGACAACACGCTGGTCGCGAAGTTGATGACGGGTGCGCAGGTGCGGGCGTACCTGGAGTTCTCGGCGGAGTACTTCGTGCAGACGGCGGCGGGCGCGGTCGTGGACGTGGACAAGCTGACGAACGCGAACAACCGTCCGGACTACAACTACGACTATGTGTCGGGGCTTTCGTACGACATCGACGTCGCGCAGGCGGCGGGTTCGCGGATCAAGAACCTGACGTATCAGGGTGCGGCGCTGGACGACACGCAGAAGTTCGTGTTCGCGGTGAACAACTACCGGGCGAACGGTGGCGGGGCGTTCCCGCATGTGGCGTCGGCGCAGGAGCTGTGGTCGGAGTCGACGGAGATCCGTACGCGGATCGCCGAGTGGGTGACCGCGAAGGGCACCCTGGACCCGGCGGAGTTCGCTTCGGTGGACTGGCGTCTGACGCGGGACGGAACGCCCGTGTTCTAGTTCTTGAGCTCGATCAGATGGGTGTTGCCGCGTTCTCCGGACTGGGTCCGGGGGGCGCGGTTTTCGTTGGGGGTGAGGCCGAAGGTGGTGAAGGCGGTGCGCTGTGGGAGGGGGTAGGGGTCCTTGCCCGTGAGGGTGTTGAGGATGGTGGCGCTGCGCCAGGCGGCGAGGCCGAGGTCGGGGGCGCCGACTCCGTGGGTGTGGCGTTCGGCGTTCTGTACGTAGACGTTGCTGCCGGTCCCGGTGACTGTGGGGTCGAGGACGAGGCGGAACTGTTCGTCGATGCGGGGGCGTTCGGCGTTGTCGCGGCGGAGGTGGGGGTCCAGGCCGGTGAGGATCTGGTCGAGGGGGCGTTCGCGGTAGCCGGTGGCGAGGACGACGGCGTCGGTGGTGAGGCGGGAGCGGGTGTTCTGCCGGCGGTGTTCGAGGTGGAGTTCGACCTTGGTGGTGGCGACGCGGCCGGCGGTGCGGACGGAGACGCCGGGGGTGAGGGTGGCGTCGGGCCAGCCGCCGTGGAGGGTGCGCTGGTAGAGCTCGTCGTGGATGGCGGCGATGGTTTCGGCGTCGATGCCTTTGTGGAGCTGCCATTGGGCGGGGACGAGTCCGTCGCGTACGTCTTCGGGGAGGTGGTGGAAGTAGCGGGTGTAGTCGGGGGTGAAGTGTTCGAGGCCGAGCTTGGAGTACTCCATGGGGGCGAAGGCTTCGCTGCGGGCGAGCCAGTGGAGTTTTTCGCGGCCGTGGGGGCGGCTCTTGAGGAGGTCGAGGAAGATCTCGGCGCCGGACTGGCCTGAGCCGATGACGGTGATGTGGTCGGCGGCGAGGAGTTCGGTGCGGTGGGTGAGGTAGTCGGCGGAGTGGATGACGGGGACGGTGGGGGCTTCGGCGAGGGGGCGCAGCGGTTCGGGGATGTAGGGGGCGGTGCCGACGCCGAGTACGACGTTCCTGGTGTAGGTGCGGCCGAGTGCTTCGGCTTCGCCTTCGGTGTCGAGTTGGGTGAAGTCGACTTCGAAGAGGCGGCGTTCGGGGTTCCAGCGGACGGCGTCGACCTGGTGGCCGAAGTGGAGTCCGGGGAGGTTTTCGCTGACCCAGCGGCAGTAGGCGTCGTATTCGGCGCGCTGGATGTGGAAGCGCTCGGCGAAGTAGAAGGGGAAGAGGCGGTCGCGGGTCTTGAGGTAGTTGAGGAAGGACCAGGGGCTCGCGGGGTCGGCGAGGGTGACGAGGTCGGCGAGGAAGGGGACTTGGAGGGTGGCGCCGTCGATGAGGACGCCGGGGTGCCAGTGGAAGCCGGGGCGTTGTTCGTAGAAGGCGGTGTCGAGTTCGGTGAGGGGGTGGGCGAGGGCGGCGAGGGAGAGGTTGAAGGGGCCGATGCCGATACCGACGAGGTCGCGGGGTGCTTCGGGGTGCGGGGCCCTGGGGGTGGACGCGGTGGTCATCGGGCTGTGTTTCCTTCCACCAGTTTCAGCAGCTGGGCCAGGTCGCCCGGCTGGGTGTGCGGGTTGAGCAGGGTGGCTTTGAGCCAGAGCCGGCCGTCCATGCGGGCGCGGCCGAGTACGGCGCGGCCCTGGGTGAGGAGGGTGCGGCGGATGTGGGCGATGTGTTCGTCGGGTGCGCCGTGGGGGCGGAAGAGGACGGTGCTCAGGGTGGGGGTGTCGTAGAGGTCGAAGCCGGGGTGGGCGTGCAGGGTGGCGGCGAACTCCTGTGCCCGGTCGCAGACTTGGTCGACGAGGGAGCCGAGTCCGGTGCGGCCGAGGGCTTTGAGGGTGACGGCGATCTTGAGGATGTCGGGGCGTCGGGTGGTGCGCAGGGAGCGGCCGAGGAGGTCGGGAAGGCCGGCTTCGGTGTCGTCGTCGGCGTTGAGGTAGTCGGCGTGGTGGGTGAGGGGGGTGAGGTCCGCGGGGTCGCGTACGGCGAGGAGGCCGGCGGCGACGGGTTGCCAGCCGAGTTTGTGGAGGTCGAGGGTGACGGTGGCGGCGCGGTCGAGGCCGGTGAGCTGGGTGCGGCGGGCGGGGCTGAAGAGGAGCCCGGCGCCGTAGGCGGCGTCGATGTGGAGGCGGGCGCCGTGGTGTTCGCAGACGTCGGCGATCTCCGGGAGGGGGTCGATGAGGCCCGCGTCGGTGGTGCCTGCGGTGGCGGCGACGAGTTTGGGGCCGGGCAGGTCGGTGAGGGCTTCGTCGAGCGCCGCGGGGTCGAGGGTGCCGGTGGGGGCGGGCACGGCGACGGGGTCGGGGAGGCCGAGGAGCCAGGCGGCGCGCGGCAGGGAGTGGTGGGCGTTGGCGCCGGTGATGAGCTGGAGGGGGCCCTCCGAGGCGTGGCTCTCGCGGGCGAGGAGGAGGGCGAGCTGGTTGGCTTCGGTGCCGCCGGTGGTGACCAGGGCCTGCGGGTGATCGGGCCTGCCTGACTGACCGGGCCTGCCTGACTGACCGGCGTTGCCAGGCTGACCGGGGTGGCCTGCGGCGCCGTAGACCTCGTGGGCGAGTGCGTCGGTGACGAGGGTTTCGAGGGCGGACGCGGCGGGGGCCTGGTCCCAGGAGTCCATGGAGGGGTTGAGGGCGGACGCGGCGAGGTCGGCGGCGGTCGCGAGGGCGAGGGGTGGGCAGTGCAGGTGGGCCGCGCACAGGGGGTCGGCGGGGTCGGCTGCGCCTTCGGCGAGGGCCTGTACGAGGGCGCGCAGCGCGGTGTCGGCGCCGGTGCCGTGGTGGGGCAGGGGGTCGCCGGCGAGTTCGCGCAGGCGGGTGGTGACGGTGCCGGGGCCGCCGGCGGGGAGGGGGCCGCCCCGGGCGATGGCTCCGTCGTGGAGTGCGTCGAGGACGATGTCGAGCAACGGCCGCAGGGCTTGGGGGCCTTGGGGGCCTCCGGCGAGGGGCGGGTTGCTCATGGCGGTGTCCTTCGGGTGCGCGGGTGGGGCCTCCAGCCTGTCTGCGGTGGCGGTGACGTGCCCGGTGATCACAACGATCGGAACCCGAAAGTGGTACTGCCGTACGGGGATTGGGCGGGGGCGGGGTGGTTGGTGGTACGGGGTCCGGTGCGGCCGGACCCCGTACCTGACCGGCCCTTGGGCCCGGCCCCGTACCTGACCGGTCCCTGGAGGCCGGCCCCGTACCTGTCCGGCCCTTGGAGCCCGGCCCCGTACCTGTCCGGCCCTTGGACCCCGGCCCCGTACCTGTCCGGCCCTACTTGGCGGCGGTGGCTGTCCTGATCTTCAAGGCGCGGGCGAGGTCGTCGAGTTGGTCGGCGAGTCGGCGGCGCAGGGCGGGGATGGGGTTGTCGTCCTCGATGCAGCTCTCGCCGAGGGCGAGGGTGTGGGCGTCGATGGCGTGGGCGGGGAAGGCGTGGCGTCCCGCGGCGTCGGCGATGGCGGGGCCTCGGCGGTGGGCGACGGCCACGGCGTCGGGGAAGTAGCGGGCGACGTAGGGGCGCAGGAGGTCGCTCTGTTCCGGCTGCCAGAAGCCCTGGGCGGTGGCGGTGAAGAGGTAGTTGGAGAGCTCGTCGGTGGTGAACATGGCGTCCCAGGCGGCGCGCTTGGCCTCGGGGTCGGGCAGGGCGGCGCGGCAGTGGGCGGCACCCTGCCGGCCGGTGGCGCTGGGGTCCTGGGTGAGTTCGGCCTCGATGACGGCGTCGTCGACGGCGCCGAGTACGCAGAGGCGGCCGAGGATGCGCCAGCGCAGTTCGGGGTCGAGTTCGGGGCCGCCGGGGACGCTGCCGCTGTCGTACCAGTCGCGGATGGTGTCGGCGTGTGCGGCGCTGTCGATGAGGGTGCGCACGGCGGTGAGGCGCAGGCCCGGGTTGCTGCCGTCCTCGGTGCGGCGGATGAGGTCGGTGCACAGGTCGGTGAGGAGGGCGAGTGCGTCGGGGCGTTCGGTGGGGGTGGTGTAGTGGTCGGCGATCTGCGTGCGGGCGAAGGCGAGGACGCCCTGGACGTTGGCGAGTTCGCTTTCGCCGGGGAGGTGGGCGCGGGCGGCCTCGAGGTAGGTGAGGGGTTCGAGTTCGCCGTCGCGGACCATGTCGCGCAGGCAGTTCCACAGGACGGCGCGGGTGAGGGGGTCGGGGACGCGGGAGAGGCCGCGCAGGGCGGCTTCCTCGGAGTGGGGGTCGAGGCGGATCTTGGCGTAGGTGAGGTCCTGGTCGTTGGGGACGACGAGGGCGGGGCGGGGGCCGGGGAGGCGGTGTTCGCCGTCGGCGGGGATGTCCGGGATGTCGATGGCGCTCAGTTCGCGGCGGACGAGGGTGGCGCCGTCGATGAGGTCGCGGTCGTAGATGCCGACGGTGACGCGGTGGGGGCGACTGCCGTCGCGGGTGAGGGTGAGTGCCGTCTGTCCGGGGTGTTCGGTGACGGTGGCGGTGAGGGTGTCGACGCCGGTGGTGCGCAGCCAGGTGTCGGCCCAGGCGTGGACGTCGCGGTCGGTGTGGTGGGCGAGGGAGGCGATGAAGTCGGCGAGGGTGGCGTTGGCGAACTTGTGGCGCTTGAAGTGGGTGTTGATGCCGGCGAGGAAGTCCTTCTCGCCGAGCCAGGCGACGAGTTGGCGCAGTGCTGAGGCGCCCTTGGCGTAGGAGATGCCGTCGAAGTTGAGCAGGGCGGACGCGGTGTCGGGGACGGCGTCGGCGTCGGGGGCGACGGGGTGGGTGGAGGGGCGCTGGTCGGCGTCGTATCCCCAGGCCTTGCGGGCCACTCCGAAGTCGACCCAGGTGCCGGTGAAGCGGGTTGCTTCGGTGAGGGTCTGGTAGCCCATGTACTCGGCGAAGGACTCGTTGAGCCAGATGTCGTCCCACCATTGGAGGGTGACGAGGTCGCCGAACCACATGTGGGCCATTTCGTGGGCGATGACCATGGCGCGGGTCTGGCGTTCGGTGTCGGTGACGGCGGAGCGGTGGATGAACTCGTCGCGGAAGGTGACGAGTCCGGGGTTCTCCATGGCGCCGGCGTTGAACTCTGGGACGAACGCCTGGTCGTAGGAGTCGAAGGGGTAGGGCTCCTCGAACTTCTCGTGGTAGCGGTCGTAGCAGGCGCGGGTGATGTCGAGGATTTCCTCGGCGTCGGCGTCGAGGTAGGGGGCGAGGGAGCGGCGGCAGTGGATGCCGAAGGGCAGTCCGCGGTGTTCGGTGCGTACGGAGTGGAAGGGGCCCGCGGCGACGGCGACGAGGTAGGTGGACAGGAGGGGGGTGGTGGCCGCCCGCCATGTTCCGTCGCCGAGGTGTTCGGTGACGCCGTTGGCGAGGACGGTCCAGCCGTCGGGGGCGGTGA
This sequence comes from Streptomyces longhuiensis, assembly GCF_020616555.1. Lineage (NCBI taxonomy): Bacteria > Bacillati > Actinomycetota > Actinomycetes > Kitasatosporales > Streptomycetaceae > Streptomyces > Streptomyces longhuiensis. Next base: position 2,948,095 of record NZ_CP085173.1, read on the forward strand.
CGGTGAGGTCGAAGACGGCCTTGAGGTCGGGCTGGTCGAAGGCGGCGAAGACGCGCTGGACGTCTTCCATGAACAGCTGCGTGTAGGTGTACGTCTCGCCGTCGGTGGGGTCGGTGAAGCGGTGCATGCCTTCGCCGGTGTGCGAGTAGGCCATGGCGGCTTCGACGCGCAGTTCGTGGGGGCCGGGGGTGAGGCCGGTGAGGGGGAGCCGGTTGTCGTCGAGTGCGGCGGGGTCCAGGGCGTGTCCGTCGAGGGTGACGGATCGCAGGGCGGCGGGCCTGACCTCGACGAAGGTGTCTCCGGCCGTGCGGGTGGTGAAGCCGATGACGGTGGTGGAGTCGAAGGTGTCGGCTCCGCGGGTGAGATCGAGGTCGATCCTGTACCGCTGGACGTCGATGAGCCGGGCTCGGGTCTGCGCTTCGTCGCGCGTCAGTACGGACATGGGGACATGCTGCCTGATGGGCGCGGGGCGGGACAGGGGCCGCCCGCCGCGCCGGGTGGTGGGGCCGTGGGCCTCGTGTCAGGTGGTGGCTGTCCTCGTGACGCCGGCCTCGTCGGCGATCTGCTCGTGGTGGCGGATCACTTCGGAAATGATGAAGTTGAGGAGCTTCTCGGCGAAGGCGGGGTCGAGTTTCGCGCTCTCGGCGAGCTGGCGCAGGCGGGTGATCTGGCTGGCCTCGCGGGCGGGGTCGGCCGGGGGCAGGGCGTGTTCGGCCTTGAGGTGGCCGACCTGCTGGGTGCATTTGAAGCGTTCGGCGAGCATGTGGACGACGGCTGCGTCGATGTTGTCGATGCTGTCGCGCAGGCGGGCGAGTTCGGCGCGGACGGCGGGGTCCACGGCGTCGCGGGCGTTGCTGTTGGTCATGGGAGGAAACCCTACGTGGCGCGTGGGCGCTCGATCGTGGCGCCCGGGGAGCGCAGCATCGGGGGGTCGTCGGGGTCGGGGACGGTGTTCGACCAGCCGCCGGGGACGGTGCGGCCCTGTTGTTCGCGGAAGCGGACGGGTGCGGTGCCGACGCGGCGGGTGAACAGGCGGGAGAAGTAGGCGGGGTCGTCGTAGCCGACGCGGCGGGCGACGGCGGCGACGGGGAGTTCGGTGGCGGCGAGGAGTTCCTTGGCGCGGCCGAGGCGGATACCGAGGAGGTAGTCCTTGGGGCTGCATCCCGCGCCGCGGCGGACGGCGGTGCGCAGTTCGGCGGGGGTCATGCCGTGGCGGGCGGCGTGTTCGGCGACGGTCAGGGGCTGGAAGGCGTCGCGGGCGAGGGACTGGAGGACGGGGTCGCCGTCGGGGGCCATGTCGGCGCGGGCGCGGCGCAGGGCGACGAGGAGTTCGTGGACGGCGGCGGCGGTCTCGACCTCGAGGAGGGGGTTGCCGCGGCGGGCGGCGCGGGCGATGCGGCCGACGGCGGTGCGGGCGTGGGCGGCGTCGGAGAGGGGGACGACGGGGCGCTCGGGTTCTATGTAGCCGAGTTCGGTGTAGGTGGTGGCGGCGGGGCCGGTGAAGTCGACGAAGCATTCGTCCCAGCCGGTGTCGGGGTCGGGCCCGTAGTGGTGGGGGACGCCGGGGGTGACCCAGATGAGGGCGGGTGCGGTGAGGGTGGTGCGGCGGCCGTCGGGGGCCTGGTACCAGCCGCGTCCGGCGGTGATGACGACGGCGACGTGGTGGTCGAGGGTGCGAGGGCCGACGGTGGGCAGGGCGCCGTACTGGAGGCCGACGCCGAGGCAGACGAGGCCGAGGCGGTGGTGGGCCGGACTGGGAGTGAAATACCGCATCCAGGTGTGGTACATCCGCTTGTGTTCCTTCCTGGGCGGGTGTGGTGCCGGTGGTGCGCGCGTTGCGTCCAAACAGGGCTGATCTTTGTCCATGGACCCTGCTGCCCGCCAGAGGTGATCGTGGCGGGCAGTAAGAGCCTGTCTTCGCATTGCGCCCGTCCGCAGCGCGGGGAAGGGCTCTCGGTGAACGAGAGGGACATGATGGCCGGGTTCAGAGTGGGCGAGGACGACTTCGAGGTCGACGGGCGGCCGGTGCGGCTCCTGTCGGGGGCGCTGCACTACTTCCGGGTGCACGAGGAGCAGTGGGGGCACCGTCTCGCGATGCTGCGGGCGATGGGCCTGAACTGTGTGGAGACGTACGTGCCGTGGAATCTGCACGAGCCGCGCCCCGGCGAGCTGCGTGACGTGGGGGCTCTGGGCCGGTTCCTGGACGCGGTGCGCGAGGCGGGACTGTGGGCGATCGTGCGTCCGGGGCCCTACATCTGTGCCGAGTGGGAGAACGGCGGGCTGCCGCACTGGCTGACGGGTCCGCTGGGCTCGCGGGTGCGGACCAGGGACGGGGAGTTCCTGGCGGCGGTGGACCGCTGGTTCGCGGCACTGCTCCCCCAGGTCGTGGAGCGGCAGTACGACCGGGGCGGCCCGGTGATCATGGTGCAGGTGGAGAACGAGTACGGCTCGTACGGCTCGGACCAGGTGTATCTGGCCCGTCTCGCGGACGGTCTGCGCGGGCTCGGGGTGACGGCGGCGCTGTTCACGTCGGACGGTCCGGACGACCACATGCTGACGGGCGGTTCGGTGCCCGGTGTCCTCGCGACGGCGAACTTCGGGTCGAACGCGCGGGGCGGTTTCGAGACGCTGCGCCGGCACCGGCCCAAGGGGCCGCTGATGTGCATGGAGTTCTGGTGCGGCTGGTTCGACCACTGGGGCGCGGACCATGTCGTGCGGGACGCCGAGGGCGCGGCGGCGGCTTTGCGGGAGATCCTGGAGTGCGGGGCGTCGGTCAATCTGTACATGGCGCACGGCGGGACGAGTTTCGGGGGCTGGGCGGGGGCGAACCGTGCGGGGCAGTTGCACGAGGGGCTCCTCCAGCCCGATGTGACGTCGTACGACTACGACGCGCCGGTCGACGAGCACGGGCGGCCGACGGAGAAGTTCTGGCGTTTCCGCGAGGTGTTCGCCGAGTACGCGGACGGGCCGCTGCCGGACGTTCCCGAGCAGCCGGCGGCGCTGGCCGGCGCGGTGACGGCGGAGCTGACGTCGTACGTGCCGCTGGACGCGGTCCTGGACGGGCTCGGTTCGGCGGAGGCCGAGTACGCGGTGCCGCCGAGCTTCGAGGAGCTCGATGTGGACCGGGGTCTGGTCCGCTACAGCGTGGACGTGCCGGGGCCGCGCAGGGCGTATCCGCTGCGGGCGGCGGGGCTGCGGGACCGTGCCGTGGTGTACGTGGACGGGGTGCGGGCGGGGGTGCTCACGGAGGACGAGCCGGTCCTCGCGGAGCCTGTCGCGGGGCCCGCCCGTGTCGAGCTGTGGGTGGAGTCGCTGGGCCGGGTCAACTACGGGCCGCGTACGGGTGAGTCGAAGGGCGTCACGGGCGGAGTGCTGCACGAGCGGCAGTATCTGCACGGGGTGCGGGCGCGGGCGCTGCGCCTGGACGCGTTCGACGACGCGGACGCGGTGCGGGGCCTTGCGCCGGTGGACGGTTCCGCGGGGGCCGCGGGTCTGTACCGCGGCACGTTCGAGGTGAGCGGCGCGGGGGACGCGGAGCTCGAACTGCCGGGCTGGACCCGGGGGTTCGTGTGGGTGAACGGCTTCAACCTGGGCCGTTACTGGTCGGTGGGGCCGCAGCACTCGCTGTACGTTCCGGGTCCCGTGCTGCGCGAGGGCCGTAACGAGGTGTGGGTGCTGGAGACGGAGGCGGCGGGCGAGCCGCGTGTGACGTTGTCGTAGGCGCCGCCGGGCAGACGTACGGGGCCGGTTCCGGATCACGGAACCGGCCCCTCTTTACGCGCGACGGGGTGCGGGCCGCTCTCCGTGGGAGCCGGCGGGCACGGTCCTCGCTGCGCTCATGGTGGGGCGCGGTGATCACGATGCTGCGGGCGGGGCCTGTGGGCCCATGGACAAAAGGGGGAGAGGTCTTGGACTAATCGCGCCCGGTGGGCCTGTCGGATCCCGCCGTACAGTGGAGTTCCGGTGTCCGGGCGGTGGTGCCCGGCGGCCCCAGGGGGTGCGGGCGTGGCGAACGGCGGACCGGTGGAGCACGGCTTTCCGCATCTGGAGACGGTGCGGGCGGCGGTGACCGCGCTGTACAAGAGGCTCTCGTACGACACCGTGCACACCTTCGAGACGAGTGTCGCCCCGGTCGACGTGGCGTTCTGCGATCAGGACGACCTGTATCTGGGGGCGCAGCGGGTGGCGCGTGAGCTGGTGCGGCACTACCGGCTGCCGGATGCGCGGATGATCGTCAGTTTCCGCGAGATGACGCATGCGGCGAGTGTCGAGCTGGCGGCGGGTCCGGAGTACTTCATCGAGCTGAACGACCGGTTCCGTACGCACCGGCGGGACATCGGGGCCGCGCTCGCCCACGAGGTCATGCACGTCTATCTGCACCGGCTGGGTCTCGCGTTCCCGGGGACTCGGGACAACGAGATCCTCACGGACACGGCCACCACCTATCTGGGGGCGGGCTGGCTGCTGCTCGACGCGTACCGGGAGGACGCGGCGTCGTCGCAGAAGCTCGGCTATCTCACGCCGGAGGAGTTCGGCTACGTGCTGGCCAAGCGGTCGCTCGCGTTCGGCGAGGCGCCGGAGACGTGGTTCACCAGTGCGCAGGCGTACACCGCGTACACGAAGGGGCTGGCGCGGGCGCGGGCCGACGAGCAGCGGCCGCCGCTGACGGCGGCCGGGTGGGCGGGGCGGCGGCGGTACGCGAAGGACCGGCGCGAGGCGCGGGAGAGCGGGGCGGGCGGGGTGGCGCCGGGTGGTGCGTACGCGTTCTCGACGGAGGGGTCCGCGCTGCGGGTGACGTTTCCGTGTCCGACGTGCCATCAGCGGATCAGGGTGCCGGTGCGGGGCCGGGTGCGGGCGCGGTGCGCGCTGTGCCACACCGTGATGGATTGCAACACATAGCCCCAAAACGCTTTGCGTTCAGCCCGAGTGAGGGGCGATGGTCGACCTATGGACGAAGAGCAGAAGACAGGCGCGAGTGGCCTGTTCGACGCGGTGTACGGCGGTGACGAGGACGCGGTGGTGCGGGCGCTGCGCGCGGGCGCCGCGGCGGACGAGCCGGACGACGAGGGCCGTACGGCGCTCTATCTGGCGTCGGTGAGCGACGAGCCGGGCATCGTACGGCTGCTGTTGTCGGCCGGGGCGGACCCGGACCGGCTGAGCAGTGGCACGGATCTGCCGCTGTGCGGGGCGGCGTGCGGCGGGCACACGGAGGTCGTGCGGGCGCTGCTCGCGGCGGGCGCGCGGGTCGATCTGCGCGAGGAGTTCGGGTTCACGGCGATGGCGTGGGCGCTGCAGCGCGGGCACGAGCGGGTGGTGCGGGCGCTGCTCGACGGCGGTGCGGATCCGCAGCTGCCGGGTCCCGGCGGCGGTCTTCCGCTGGTCGCTGCGGCCCGGCGCGGGTCCACGGGGTGTGTGCGTGCGCTCGTCGAACACGGCGCGCGGGGGCGGACCGAGGCGCTTGCGGAGGCGCTGGCCTGGTGCGGTGTGGATGTGGCGGCGGTGCTGCGTACGGGACTTGAGCGGCCCGGGAGCGAGGCGGTGACGCAGCGGTTCGTGGAGGACGGCGGGGTGACCGTGGTCGTGGAGCTGCTCGACGAGGAGGGGCGGCCGCGGTCGGGCAACGACATGCAGACGGGGCACGCGGCGATCGCCACGCTCCTGGAGGCGGACCTGGGTGTCGTCACACCGGCCGCCGAGCTGGCGGAGCGTGCGCTGCGTCGCGGTGACCCGGACGACGACGACTGGACGGAGGCGGTGGCCGTGCTCCGGGCGCGTGGCGACGAGGAGACGTTCCTCGCGGCGGCCGCGTGGTGTGCGAGCGATGAGGCACCGCGGCGGGCCTTCGGGGCGGATGTGCTCGGGCAGTTGGGGCCGCGGGGCCGGTGCAGGGCCAGGTCGCTTCCGGTGCTGTGTGCCCTGGCCCGCACGGCCCGCGACACCGCCGGTCTGCGCTCGGCCGTCGTCGCGCTCGGTCATCTCGGGGATCCGGCGGCGCTGCCCGAGATCCTGCTGCACGTGCGGCATCCGGAGCCGCGGGTGCGCCGCGCGGTGGCGCTCGCCCTGACGGGTCTGGTGCCGGCCGGTCACGGCGAGGGCGTCGCGGCGCTGGTCGCGCTGACCCGCGACGCGGACGGAGATGTGCGCAACTGGGCCGCGGCGGCGCTCGCCGCGGCCCCCGCGGACACGGCGGAGGTGCGCGACGCGCTGGCCGCGCTCCTCGAGGACCCGGTCCCGGACGCCGCGGCGGAGGCGGCCCGCGGTCTGGCGCTGCGCCACGATCCGCGGGCCGTCGAGGCGCTCGCGCGGATCCTCGCCTGCCAGGCGCCCGGCGGGTACGCGCACGACACGGCGCGGGACGCGATCCGCCATGTCCCCGACGCGCGGGTCAGGACCCGTCTGGAGTGGACGCTCCCGCGATGTCGTTGACGGCGGCCCAGCTGAACGCCATGGCGGGCCCGATCGTGGCGCCGGGCCCCGGGTACGTCTCCCCCATGACGGCCGCCGAGCAGTTCCCGGAGGCGTAGAGCCCGGCGACGGGTGTGCCGTCCTCGCGCAGGACGCGGGCGTCCGCATCCGTGACGAGGCCGCCCTTGGTGCCGATGTCGCCGGGGTGGACGGGGACGGCGTAGAAGGGGCCCTTGTCGAGGGGGGCGAGGTTGGGGTTCTGGAGGGTCGGGTCGCCGTAGTAGCGGTCGTAGACGCTGTCGCCGCGTGCGAAGTCCTCGTCCTTCCCGGTGGCGGCGAAGCCGTTGAACCTCCTTATCGCAGATGGCAGTTGGGGCGTCTCGATGATCCGGGCCAGCTCCTCCACGGTGGCGGCCTCCTTCAGGAAGCCGCTCTCGCGCCACCGCTTCGGGAAGGCCTGGCCGGGGAAGAGGCCCGCGAAGATGTAGCGGGCCTTGGAGCGGGCGTCGAGGATCAGCCAGGACGGGACGGTCGTCGCGTCGGGGCGGTCGGCGGCGTACATGCGGTCCACGAACTCGTGGTACGGCGCGGCCTCGTTGGCGTACCGCTCCCCCGCCGCGTTCACGATCACCATGCCGGGGATGCCCCGGTCGGCGACGAGGAAGAACGGCTTCTCGCCCGGCGGGCACAGGGAGGGGGCGCCCCACACCTTGTCGAGGAGGTCGGTGGCGGCGCCGAGTTCCTCGCCCAGGCGCAGGGCGTCGCCGACCTGCCCCTCGGAGGAGTGGGTCCATGCGGTGTTCGTGGGCTGCGGCAGGTGCTTCTCGCGCAGGGCCTGGTCGTGGGAGAAACCGCCGGAGGCAAGGACGACGCCGCCGCGGGCCCGCACGACGTGTTCGGTCCCGTCGCGCAGGACGCGGACGCCGGTGACGCGGTCGCCCTCCACGACGAGGCCGGTCAGCGGTGTGGACAGCCACAGGTCGCCGCCGAGCCGCTCCAGGGAGAGCCGCATCCTGGCGATGAGCGCCTCGCCGAGCGAGAGCAGCTTGCGTCCGCGCAGCGCCGCGCCCACGGCCCGCGCCCCCACCCGCAGCGACCTGCGCTTGCCGGCCCAGGTGCGGGCGACCATGTTGAGGAAGCGGAAGTCGTACGACGTCATGGTCAGCCCGTACGTGGGCAGCCCCGCCCGGCGCAGGTCCCGGGCGAGCGGGCCGAGTTCCTTGAGGTCGACGACGCACGGCTCGGCCGAACGGCCCTGCGCCATGCCGCCGAGCGCCTCCGGGAAGTAGTCGGAGTAGCCGGGTGTGTACATGAAGCGGACGGCGGTGCGATCGTGGAACTCGCGCACCATGCGCGGCCCGTGCCGCAGATAGGCGTCCTTGCGGTCGCCCGGCACGCGGTCGCCGACGGTCGCGTCGAGGTAGGCGCGGGCCTTCTCGTACGTGTCACCGAGGCCGGCCGCGTCGAGGTGGAAGTTGCCCGGTACCCAGATCGCGCCGCCGGACAGGGCGGTGGAGCCGCCGTAGTGGTCGGTCTTCTCGACGATCAGGGCGGTCAGGCCGCGCAGGCGCGCGGTGATCGCGGCGGCGAACCCGGCGGCGCCGGAGCCGACGACCACCACGTCGTAACCGATCTCGGCGTCACTCATGCGAACTCCCCGGTGGCGTAGGCGCTGCGGAAGTAGAGGAGGGGTTTGCCGCCGTCGCGTGCGGTCAGGCCGAGGACGCGGGCGGTGACGATCCAGTGGTCACCGGCCTCGTGGACGGCGTACAGCTCGCAGTCGACGGTGGCGAGGGCGCCGGCCACGCGGACCGCGCCGCCTCCGGCCGGCTCCCACCGCACGTCGCGGAACTTGTCGGGCCCGCTGCGGCCGACGGCGGCGCACACGGCGCGCTGGTCGTCGGCCAGGATCGAGACGCCGAACCGGCCCGCGCGCCGCACTTTGGGCCAGCTCGTCGACGACTTGGCGACGCACAGCAGTACGAGCGGCGGTTCGAGGGAGAGCGAGGCGAAGGACTGGCAGGCGAGGCCGACCGGTTCGCCGGTGTCCTCGTCGAGGGCGGCGACGACCGTGACGCCGGAGGCGAAGTGGCCCAGGACGTCGCGGAACGCGTCCGGGGTCAGCCGTTCCACCGGTGGCCCCAGAAGCTGTCGGAGGTGATCTCCTTCGTCACCCAGGTCGCTTTGTCGACGATGAGACCGTCCCAGCCGTACTCGACCTGGAAGCCGCCGGGGGCCTGCGCGTAGAACGACACCATGTGGTCGTTGGAGTGCCGGCCGAGGGTGGAGGCGATCGGGATGCCCGCCGCGTTCATGCGGTCCAGGCAGAAGCCGACGTCGTCGAGGCGCTCCAGCTCGACCATGAAGTGCACGATGCCGGGCGGGAGTTCGCCCGGGTACAGGCCGAGGCTGTGGTGGCGGGAGTTGGGGCTGAGGAAGTTCATCCAGTAGAAGTCCTGGCCCGGCTTCCCCGTGGGCACGGCGACGGGCGGCAGCTTCATGCGGTCGCGGAGCTGGAAGCCGAGGAGGTTCTCGTAGAAGTCGAGGGTGGCTTCCATGTCGGGGGCCGGCATGACGACGTGGCCGAGGCCGAGGTGGTCGCCGGTGACGAAGCGGTTGCCGTAGGGCGCGGCGAGCGGCGTGTGGTCCTGGGCCTGGCCCCAGTAGATCTCCAGGGGGTTGCCGGCCGGGTCCTGACAGTGGACGAGGCCCTGTACGCGGCGGTCGGCGAGCGTGGCGTCGTCGGCGTGCTTGACGGCGACTCCGGCCGCTTCGAGTTCGGCGGCGGCCTCGGCGAGCGCTCGCGCGTTCGCGACCTCGAAGCCGGCGGACAGAAGGCGGTCGTGTTCGCCCGCCACGAAGGACAGGCGGCGGATGCGGTCGTCGATCCGGGCGTGCAGGACGGTGTCCGTCGAGTCGGCGCCCTCCGTCATCCCGAGGATGTCGATGACGTAGGTGCGCCACTCGGCGAGCTTCGCGGTCTCGATGCGGAGGAAGCCCAGAGAGCGGATGTCCATGGCTGCGGGCCTTTCGGTGGCTGGTGACCAGTGGCTGGCGACCAGTGGCTGGTAGCTGGTGACTAGTGGCGGAAGAAGTCGATGGCGAGGCGGTTGAACTCGTCGAACCGCTCGGTCTGCGCCCAGTGGCCACAGTGCGGGAAGACGTGCAGGCGCGCGTCCGGGATGGTCTTGAGGGCGACCAGGGCGCCGTCGAGCGGGTTGACGCGGTCCTCGCGGCCCCAGGTGAGGAGCGTGGGGGCGGTGATGCGGTGGGCCTCGCGCCACAGCATCGTGTCGGCGGGCCACTTGGCGAAGGACGCCGCCATGCGGTCGTTGCCGAGCTTGGCCTCGGGGTCGGTGGCCTGCGCGTAGCGCTCCTCGACGAACGCGTCGGTGACGATCGAGGCGTCGTACGCGAGGGTGGTGAGGAAGTCCCGCATCATGGCGCGGGTCGGCTCGCCCGAGCCGTTGAACGCGAAGAGCTTCTTGATGCCTTCGGTCGGGTCGGGCGCGAACAGGTTGACGGAGATGCCGCCCGGGCCCATCAGGAGGAGCTTGCCGACCTTGTCCGGGTGGTCGAGGGCCATCCGGGTCGCGGTGCCGCCACCGAGGGAGTTGCCGACGAAGTGCGCCTGGGGGATGGCCAGTTCATCCATGAGGGCGGCCACCGCGTCGGCGGCGTAGGAGAAGAAGTCCTTGGTGAGCTCGGGCTTGTCGGAGGCGCCGTAGCAGGGCTGATCGATCAGGAGGGTACGGAAGTGCCCGGCGAACACGGGCAGGTTGCGGCCGAAGTTGGACCAGCCGGAGGCGCCGGGGCCACCGCCGTGCAGCATGATCACGACGGGGGCGTCCGGGGCTCCGGGGCCCGCCTCGTGGTAGTGGAGGGTGAGGCCCGCGGCTTTGCCGGTCCGCGACGTCCCCTCGTGGGTGAGGGAGTTCACCGTATCGGTAGAGGTGCTCACAGCATCGTGTCCTGGATGTCGAGGCCGAGGGCGCTCTGGCCGGAGAGGAGGAGGGCGCGCTCGGGGTCGTTGGCGGCGTGGCCGCGGCCGGTGTGGACGTCGCGCCAGGCGCGCTGCACCGGATTGGGGCCCGTGCGCATGGCGCCGCCGCCCGCGTTCTCCATGAGCAGGTCGACGGCGGCGACGGCGCGCTCGGTGGCGAGGACCTGGTCGCGGCGGGCGCGGGCGCGCAGCGGCATCGGGAGTTCCTCGCCGCGCTCGGCGCAGGCGTACAACTCGGCTATGTTGCGCTGGAGTTGAAGGCCCGCGGCGTCGATGTCGGAGGCGGCCCGGGCGATGCGGACCTGCGCGAACGGGTCCTCGGCGACCTGCTGGCCGTAGGAGACGCGGAAGCGCTTGCGGGTGGCCTCGATGTACGCGTCGAGGGCGCCCTCGGCGATGCCGACGACGGGGGTGGAGATGGTGGTGGTGAAGACGGCGGCGTACGGGAGGCGGTAGAGCGGCTCCGGGTTGACCGCGTGGCCCGGCACGTTCAGGGCCGTGACGGGGCCGAAGCTGAGGGCGCGGTGCTCGGGCACGAACACGTCGTCGCACACGACGTTGTTGGAGCCGGTGCCGCGCAGACCGACGGTGTCCCACACGTCGTCGATGCGGTACTCGGCGCGCGGCACGAGGAACGTCCGCATGTCGACGGGCCGGCCGTCCGCGTCCAGGACGAGGCCGCCGAGCAGCGCCCAGTCCGCGTGGTCGCAGCCGGAGGAGAAGCTCCAGGAGCCGCTGATGCGGAAGCCGCCGTCGACGGGCGTGACCTTGCCGGTCGGGGCGTACGAGGAGCAGATCCGGGTCGACGGGTCGGTGCCCCACACCTCTTCCTGGGCGCGCGGGTCGTAGAGCGCGACGTGCCAGGGATGGACGCCGACGACGGACGCGACCCAGCCGGTGGAGCCACAGGCGCGGGCGATCTCGCGGACGGCGGCGTAGAAGACGGCCGGGTCGGCGGCGAATCCGCCGTGGGCCCGGGGCTGGAGGAGCCGGAAGAAGCCGGTCTGCTCCAGGTCCTTGATCGACGTGTCGGGCACCTTGCGCAGCGCCTCCGCCTCGGCGGCGCGTTCGCGCAGCGCCGGCGCGAGGGCGCGGACCGCTTCGAGTACGGCGGCTGCGGTGGCCGGGGATTCGCTCATGCGGGGGCCCTCTCCTGGATGCGGGTTCGAGTGGCTGGACCGTACGCCCGCCTCCCGCGGGCCGAGAACGGGTGGTTCCCGCTGAGCGGGAACCACGGCGGGTTCCCCGGCCGTCGCCCGTGGGCTGCGTGGATGGCGCACCCCGTTCACCGGCCTGTCATGCGGGGCGACCGTAATGAGAGGGTCGGCCTGTCCCTTCGGCTTCTGGAGCACTGTGAACACCCCTCGCGCCCACGCCGGCGCGCCCACCCGCGCGCTGCCCGTCGAACCCTCCGCCCTCCAGGCGGTGCTCTTCGACATGGACGGCACACTCGTCGACACCGAGGACATGTGGCTCGAGGTCGTCGAGGCCGTGTCCGAGCGGCACGGACGTCCCTTGGACGAGGAGGGCCGCGCCGCGGCGCTCGGACGCTCGGTCGAGGACACGGCGGACCTGCTGTACGAGTCCCTGGGCGCGCCCCGCGAGGACCTCGCGGAGGAACTGGGCAGGGGCTTCACCGCCCGGATCGCCGAGGGCGCGCCGCCGCGGCCGGGCGCCCTCGGGCTGCTGGCCGCGCTGCGCGCGGCCGGGGTCCCGACGGCCCTGGTGTCGGCGTCGCCGCGCGCGGTGGTGCGCCGGATCGCCGAGTCCCTGGACGGGCATGTCTTCGACGCGGTGTACGGGGCCGAGGACACGCCGCGCACCAAGCCGGCGCCGGACCCGTATCTCGCGGCGGCGGCGGCCCTCGGCGTGGAGCCCGCGCGGTGCGTCGCGGTGGAGGACACCCCGACGGGAGTGGCCTCGGCGGAGGCGGCGGGGTGCGCGGTCCTCGCGGTCCCGTCGGTGCGGCCGATCGCCCCGGCCCCGGGCCGCACGGTCGTCGCCGATCTCAGGCGGGCGGATGTGGGGCTGCTGCGGTCCCTCGTGGCGGGGGCCGCGTGACGACGTCGGGCGTGGGGCAGCGGGGCGGCGCGACGGCAGCAGGCGGGCCGAAGCGCGTGAGGTGACTACGCCAGGCGCGCCGAAGCGAGCGAGGCGTTGACGACCGGCGCGCCGAAGCGCGTGGGGTGACGACGCCAGGTGCGTCGAAGCGAGGGAGGTGTTGACGACCGGCGCGCCGAAGCGAGCGGCGCGACGGCAAAGGTATGCCGAACCGAAATACATAGCTCCCGGCTCTTCCCCTGGGCCGAGGGCGCATGGCAAGGTCGGCGCGAGGTCGTCAACGCGCCCGCAATGTCGCGGATGCGCCCTGTTGTCCTGGGGGTTCAGCCATGCCCGAGCAGACCGGGATCGTCGGGGGCGCCGCGCCCTCGCTCCTGGAGAAGGCCGCGAAGGTGCTCGGCGCCTTCGACGGCGCACAGCCGCGTCTCTCCCTCACCGAGGTGATCCGGCGCTCCGGGATCCCCCGGTCCTCCGCCCACCGCATCCTCGACCAACTGGTACGGCTCGGCTGGCTCGACCGGGAGGGCCGGGACTACCGGATGGGCATGGGGATGCTCGAACTGGGCGCGCTCGCCGCCCACCACAACCGGCTGCGCCGGACGGCGCTCCCCCGGCTGCACGCGCTGCACGAGTCGACCGGGCACCTGGTGCACCTGTACGTCCTCGACGGCGCCGAAGTGGTCTGCCTGGAGCGGATCGGCGGCCTGCACGACACGTCGGTGCCCTCGCGGGTCGGCGGCCGCATGCCCGCGTACTGCACGGCAGCCGGCAAGGCGGTTCTCGCGTTCAGCGACCCGGCCACCGTCGAGGGCGTCCTCGCGCACGGGCTGCGCCCCCGCACGCCGCGCACCCTCACGCATCCGACCGCGCTGCGCTCCGCGCTCGCCGCGGCCCGCGACCGGGGTGTCGCCTTCGACCACGAGGAGAGCCACCGCGACGTCGTCTGCGTCGCGGCCCCGCTGCGCGGCGCGGGCCGGGCCGTCGCCGCGATCTCCCTGTCCGGCAAGGGCCTGACGGCCCAGCGCGACCTGGAACGCCTCGCGCCCGCCGTGCTCGCCTGCGCCCGCTCGGTCTGGCGCGACCTGTACGGGCCCGGCCGCGCGACCCGTTCGGCGCCGCCGCCGAGCTGCGCGCCGGGCGTCTCCGAGCAGGCGATGGACAACATGATGGGGTGGCTGCGGACGAGTGAGTGGATGTAGCGGATGCAGCGGGTAAGCGGATGCAGCGGGTGAGTGGATTCGGCGGGCCGGGTCTGCTTCCGAGGCACCCGGCCCGTTCCACCCGCGCGGGCCGGGTGCCTCAGGGGCGGACCCGGCCCGCGCGCCTCAGGAGTACGTGACCCCCACCGCGTCCGACACCGGCAGCGCCTGGCACGCGAGGACATACCCCTCGTCGAGGTCCCGCTGGTCGAGGATCTCGTTGCGCGCCATCGTGACCTCCCCCTTGGTGATCCGGCAGCAGCACGCACTGCACGCGCCCTCGCGGCACGAGAAGGGGGCGTCGACACCGGCGGCGAGCAGGGCGTCGAGCAGCGGCGTCCCGGCGGGCCACGCCACTTCCCGCTCCTCGCCGTCGAGTTCTACGTGAAGCCGGTGGTCGTCGGCGTCCGGCTCGCCCCCGACCCGCTGCTCGGCCCGGTCCTCCCGCTCGGCGAACACGTCGTCGCCGAGCGAGAAGTACCGCTCCCTGCGCACGGAGCGTCCGCCCACCGCCCGTAGCGCCTGCTCGGCCGCGTCCATCAGGGGCGCGGGACCGCACAGATAGGCGTCGCGACCCGCGTACGGGGCGAGGGGTGCGCGCAGGGCGGCGGCCGTGGGCAGGCCCTGGAGGGTTTCCAGCCAGTGCACGACGGTGAGCCGGCCCGCGAACTCGACTCCCAGGAGCCGGAGTTCCTCGCGGAAGATGACCGACTCCTCGTCGCGGTTCGCGTACAGGAGGGCGACCCGGCCGCGCCCCGCGGTGAGCGCCGACTTGGCGATGGAGAGGACAGGGGTGATGCCGCTGCCGCCCGCCACGAGCAGCAGGTCCCCGTCGAGGTCGGGTGGCGTGAACGTCCCCGCGGGCGGCAGGACCTCCAGTTCGTCGCCGGGTGCGACGCGTTCGCAGATCCAGCCCGACCCGACTCCCCCGGCGACCCTCTTCACGGTGACCTTCATGGGCTCGCCGGTGTGCGGGGAGCTGGCCAGCGAGTAGCAGCGGGCCCCACCACCGGGCAGCCTCACCGTCATGAACTGGCCAGGCTTGTAAGGAAGTTGTGCGTCCAGGACGAGGGAGACCGCGTCGGCCGTCTCCCGTACCACCTCCGCGACCCGGACCCTCACGCTAGGCATCCGCGACCTCCAGGAGCCCGCTCGCGACCGCCACGTCGATGCTCGCCCGCAGCGGCGCGCAGCCCCGTACCCGCGCGCTCAGTTCGCCGGCCGCGACGCGCTCCGCGATGATCGGGCAGACCGCGGCCGCCTCCTCGGTCCACTGGATCTGCGTGTGGGCGGCGCTGAACTTCTCGCACAGGACCTGGTTTCCGCAGACCCCGCACTGCACGGGCCGCATCAGTCGGCCTCCCGCCGGGCGAGGTTCTCCTCGACCTCCGCGCGCCAGGCGGCGGTCGCGCGCTCGGTGTCGATCTCGAACTCGAAGCGCCGCACCATCTCGTCCTTGACGTCCCCGGCGTCCACGTAGAACTGCTCGTACCAGCGCCGCAGTTGGTAGACGGGGCCGTCCTCCTCGGTGAGGAGCGGGTTGTCGATGCGGGTCTTGTTCCGCCAGATCTCGACGTCCTGCTCGAAGCCGACCGCGAGGCCCTCGGAGGTGAGCCGGGCGGCGTCGGCGGCCTGCTCGTCACTCATTCCGGGCAGCTTCCTGACGATCGCGCCGTACATGAGCATGAAGCTGTTCTCGTCGATCGGGTAATGGCAGTTGATGAGGACGGACTCCATCTCGACACCGCCCCCGACATCGCTCCACAGCTTGTCGATCATGTACGAGGGGCCGAAGTACGAGGCGTCGGAGCGCAGGCCGCCCCCGGTGGACAGCGTGCCGAGCTCGACGTCGCCGCGCGGCGTGGACTCCATGTACTGGGTGGCGACATGGCCGTCGAAGATGTTCTTGAAGTAGTTCGGGAACGCGTAGTGGACGTAGAAGAAGTGCGCCATGTCGACGACGTTGTCCACGATCTCGCGGCAGTTGGAGTTCTCGACGCGCAGGGCGCTCCAGGACCAGTCGGACCACTCGGGGCTGCCGAAGCCCTCGATCTCCGGGATGGTGACGCCGGGCGGGGGCTCGTTGCCCTCGGGGTCGTGCCACACGTAGAGCTGCCCGTTGCGTTCGAGGGTGGTCCAGGCGCGGGTCCTGGCGCGCGGCGGGACGCGGCGCGCGTACGGGATGCCGGCGCAGCTCCCGTCGCCCGCCCAGCGCCAGTCGTGGAAGGGGCAGGCGACGGCGTCGCCCTTGACGGTGCCGTGGGCGAGATTGCCGCCCATGTGGGGGCAGTACGCGTTGAGGACGTGCAGGCTGCCGGCACCTCCCGCCGCGGGCTCCCCCCGGAAGACGACGAGCTTCGTGCCGAACGCCTCGACCTCGTGCGGGCCGCCGTCACGGAAGGCGTCGGCCAGGCCCAGGCAGTGCCAGCCACGGGCGTAGCGGGCCGGCGGGGCGGCGGCCTCGATGACGCGGACCTCTTGCTGCTGTGCGGTCATGTCGCGTGTCCTGCCCTTCAGTCGCGTGCGGCGAGTTCGACGGCTATGTCGATGAGCTGGTCCTCCTGGCCGCCGATGAGGCGGCGTTCCCCGGCGCGCAGCAGGATCTCGGCGCCGGAGACGCCGTAGCGCTCCGCCTGCCGGTAGGCGTGCTTGAGGAAGCTGGAGTAGACGCCGGCGTGCCCCATCAGGAGGGACATCCGGTCGAGCAGGCACTCGTCGTCCATGACGGGCCGCACGACGTCCTCGGCCGCGTCGATGATCTTCAGTACGTCGATGCCGGTGCGCAGGCCCATCTTGTGGCAGACGGCGGCGAACGCCTCGACGGGCGTGTTGCCCGCGCCCGCGCCGAGCCGCCGCGTCGAGCCGTCGATCTGCTGCGCTCCGGCGCGCACGGCGGCCACGGAATTGCCGACGCCCAGGCCGAGGTTCTCGTGACCGTGGAAGCCGACCTGCGCGTCGTCGCCCAGCTCGGCGACGAGCGCGGACACCCGGTCGGTGACGTCGTCCATCACCAGGGCGCCGGCCGAGTCGACGACGTACACGCACTGGCAGCCGGCGTCGGCCATGATCCTGGCCTGGGCGGCGAGCCGCTCCGGCGTCGTGGAGTGCGCCATCATCAGGAATCCGACGGTCTCCAGGCCCATCTCCCGTGCCAGGCCGAAGTGCTGGACGGAGATGTCGGCCTCCGTGCAGTGCGTCGCGATGCGGCACACGCTCGCGCCGTTCGCGTGCGCGGCCCTGATGTCGTCCTTCACGCCGAGGCCGGGCAGCATCAGGAACGCGATGCGCGCCTGCCGCGCCGTGTCGACGGCGACCTTGATGAGCTCCTGCTCGGGCGTCTTGGAGAACCCGTAGTTGAAGGACGAGCCGCCCAGGCCGTCGCCGTGGGTGACCTCGATGACGGGGACGCCCGCGCCGTCGAGGGCGCCGACGACGCGGCGTACGTCGTCGGCGGTGAACTGGTGCCGCTTCGCGTGCGAACCGTCGCGCAGCGAGGAGTCGGTGACGCGGATGTCGAGCGTCTCGGAGTACGGCTTCACTTGCTGATCCCCTTCGCGAGCTCCTCGCCGACCTTCGTCGCGGCGGCGGTCATGATGTCGAGGTTTCCTGCGTACGGCGGCAGGAAGTCGCCCGCCCCCTCCACCTCCAGGAAGATCGCGACGCGCGCCATCCCGCCGTTCATGGGTGACGGGTCGTCGAACTGCGGTTCCGTGCGCAGCCGGTAGCCGGGCACGTACGCCGCCACGCTCTCGGCGATCTCCTTCACGGAGAGGGTGATCGCGTCCCGGTCGGCGTCCTCGGGGATGGCGCAGAAGACGGTGTCGCGCATGATGACGGGCGGCTCGGCCGGGTTGAGGATGATGATCGCCTTGCCGCGCGCGGCGCCGCCGATCTCCTCGATGCCGCGGGACGTCGTGCGGGTGAACTCGTCGATGTTCGCGCGGGTGCCGGGCCCCGCGGACTCCGAGGCGACGGACGCCACGATCTCCGCGTACGCGACAGGGACGACGCGTGAGACCGCGTACACCATGGGGATGGTGGCCTGGCCGCCGCAGGTGATCATGTTGATGTTGGGCGCGTCGAGATGCGCGGTGAGGTTCGCGGGCGGGACCACGGCGGGGCCGACGGCGGCCGGGGTCAGGTCGACGGCCCTGATGCCGAGTTCGGCGTAGCGCGGGGCGTTGGCGCGGTGGACATAGGCGCTCGTCGCCTCGAAGACGAGGTCGGGCAGCTCGTCCTGGGCGAGGAGGTGCTCGACGCCCTCGTGGCTCGCCTCGACCCCCAGCTTCCGCGCCCGCGCGAGGCCCGCGCTGTCGGGGTCCACGCCGATCATCCAGCGCGGCTCGATGTACGGGGAGCGGTGGAGCTTGTGGAGGAGGTCGGTGCCGATGTTCCCGGAGCCGACGATGGCGGCGGTGGCTTTCTTCGCGGTCATACATACCTCAGCAGAGTCAGCGGACCCGTCGGGGTCATCGGAACGAGAGCGATACGGCGCCGAGTCCGGTGAACTCGGCGGTGTAGGTGCGGCCCGCCTCGACGTCGACGGCGCGGGTGCAGGAGCCGGGCAGGATGACGTGTCCCTTGCGCAGGGGCACGTCGAAGCGGGCGACGGTGCGGGCCAGCCAGGCGACGGAGGCCGCGGGGTCGCCGAGGACGGCGTCACCGCGACCCTGCGCGATCTCGTCGCCGTCGCAGGTGAGCCGGGCCTCGAGGGCCTTCAGGTCGAGGTCGCGCGGGTCGCGGCCCGCACCGGTGACGTAACCGGCGGACGAGGCGTTGTCGGCGATCGTGTCGGCGATGGTGATGCGCCAGTCGGCGATCCGGCTGTCGATCAACTCCAGTGCGGGCACGACGCGTTCGGTCGCGTCGAGGACGTCGGCCGGGGTGCAGCCCTCGCCCGGCAGGTCGTTGCCGAGTACGAACCCGATCTCGACCTCGACGCGGGGCGCGCAGTAGCGGACGGTGTCCACGGGCCGGTCCTCGCGCAGCTCCATGTCGTCGAGGAGATGGCCGTAGTCGGGTTCGTCGACGCCCATCATGCGCTGCATCACCGGTGAGGAGAGGCCCACCTTGTGCCCGGTGACCTGGGCTCCCAGGGCTGTCCTGTGCCGGATGTTGATCAGTTGGATCTCGTACGCGTCCTCGGTGCCGATGCCCTCGAACGCGCCGGCCAGGGGCGCCACGGGACTGCGGCCGAGTTCGGCGCGGCGCAGCAGCGCGGCGGCCTCCTGCCGACTCCGGACGTCAAGCATCTCGGCTCCTTGGGGTGACGGTCTGACCCGCGGTGCGGTGCGGTGCACCGCGGTGGGCCAGACGGTAGGTCGGAGCCGGGACGTGGAGGGAGGCCGGATTCCCGCTCAGCGGGAAGGTGAGGGGGGACGGGGCCGAGCGGGAAGTGACGGGGTGGGGCCCGCAGGGGCAGGCGGGAGCACACCCCTGCGAGGGGCGTCACCCGCTCCCGTACACCGCCCCCGGCACCTCCGCCCTGCCGAGGAGTTCCCTCGCCGCCTCCCCCGCCTCGGCAGGGGTCCAGCGCGCCGCCTTGTCGGCGGTGGGGCCCGGGCGCCAGCCCTCCATGACCGTGATGCGGCCGGCCTCCGCCTCGAAGACGCGGCCGGTCACGCCGTCGCTCGCGGCGGAGCCGAGCCACACCACCACCGGCGACACGTTCTCCGGGGCCATCGCGTCGAAGCCGTCCTCGGGGGCGGCCATGGTGTCGGCGAACGTGCGCTCCGTCATGCGGGTGCGGGCCGCCGGCGCGACCGCGTTCACCTGCACCCCGTACCGCCCCATCTCCGCCGCGGCGACCAGGGTCAGGCCCACGATGCCGGCCTTCGCCGCGCTGTAGTTGCCCTGGCCCACCGAGCCGAGCAGACCCGCTCCCGACGATGTGTTCACGACCCGGGCCGAGGGTGTCCTGCCCGCCTTCGCCTCCGCGCGCCAGTGCGCCGCCGCGTGCTTCAAGGGCAGGAAGTGGCCCTTGAGATGCACCCGCATGACCGCGTCCCAGTCGTCCTCGTCGAGGTTGACCAGCATGCGGTCGCGCAGGAAGCCCGCGTTGTTGACCAGCGTGTCCAGGCGTCCGAACGTGTCGACGGCCGTGGCGACGAGGGAGGCGGCGCCGTCCGTGGTCGCGATGTCCCCACCGTGGGCGACCGCCTCGCCGCCCAGGGCCCGTATCTCCTCCACCACTTGGGCCGCCGGGCTGTCCGGCGCCGGGGCCCCGTCGAGGCCCACCCCCAGGTCGTTGACCACGACCCGCGCGCCCTCGGCGGCGAACGCCAGCGCGTGCGCGCGCCCCAGTCCGCGCCCGGCCCCCGTCACGATGACGACGCGCCCCGCGCACAGCCCGGAACCCGTACCCGTACCCGCAGCCACATCCGCTCCCTTGCCGTTCGCCATGTCACGCCTCCTTGTTGACAGTTGCCGCGTCCAGGAACGCCGGGCGCTCCCCGCCTCCGTGCACCAGGAGGCTCGCCCCCGTGATGTACGACGCGGCGTCCGAGGCGAGGAACACCGCCGCGTCCCCGATCTCCGACGGCTCGGCGAGGCGTCCGATCGGCACCGTGCGCCCCACCGCCGCCACGCCTTCCTCGTCCCCGTAGTGCAGATGGGACAGCTCGGTGCGCACCATCCCGAGGACCAGCGTGTTCACCCGTATCTCGGGCGCCCACTCCACCGCCATCGAGCGCGCCAGATTCTCCAGACCCGCCTTGGCCGCCCCGTACGCCGCCGTGCCCGGCGAGGGTCTCGCGCCGCTCACGCTGCCGATCATCACGACGGAGCCGCGCGTGCGCCGCAGTTGCTCGCGCGCGGCCAGCGACGCGGTCATCGGCGCCGTGAGATTGAGCTCGACCACGCGCGCGTGCCGCTCCGCGTCGGACTCCCCGAGCAGCCGGTACGGCGTACCTCCCGCGTTGTTCACCAGCACGTCCACCCGGTCGAGGCCCGCGAAGAAGCGGCGTACGGCCGGACCGTCCCGCAGGTCGACGGGTATGAACTCGCAGCCGGGCAGAGGCTCTTCGGGGGGTCTGCGCGCGCACACCACCACGTCCGCGCCCGCCCGCACGAACGCCGCCGCGATTCCGGCCCCCACGCCCCGCGTACCCCCGGTGACGACCGCGACCTTCCCCCTCAGCGGCCTTGAGCTCAGATCCATGCCGTCCACCCCAGGTCCATTCCGCTCGTCCCCATCGCCTGCTACCTTCCTACCAAACAAACGTTAGGTGGAAAGGTAGCTGAACGCCATGGGTGTCTCCACCTCCTCACCCGAAAAGGGGATCGCCGTCGTCACGGTGGACTTCCCTCCGGTCAACGCGCTGCCGGTGCGGGGCTGGTACGACCTGGCCGATGCCCTGCGCGCGGCGGGCCGCGACCCGGACGTGCGCTGTGTCGTCCTCGCCTCCGAGGGCCGGGGGTTCAACGCGGGCGTCGACATCAAGGAGATGCAGCGCGACACGGCGACCGGCGGCCACGGCGCCCTCATCGGCGCCAACCGCGGCTGCTACGAGGCCTTCGCGGCCGTGTACGAGTGCGAGGTGCCGGTCGTCGCCGCGGTCAACGGCTTCTGCCTGGGCGGCGGCATCGGCCTCGTGGGCAACGCGGACGCGATCGTCGCCTCGGACGACGCCACGTTCGGCCTCCCCGAGCTCGACCGCGGAGCGCTCGGCGCCGCGACCCATCTCGCCAGACTCGTGCCGCAGCACCTGATGCGCGCCCTCTACTACACCTCGCGCACGGCGACGGCGCAGGAGCTGCACGCGCACGGTTCCGTCTGGAAGGTCGTGCCACGCACCGAACTCCGGTCCGCCGCACTGGACCTGGCCCGCGAGATCGCTCGCAAGGACGGCTCGCTCATCCGTCTCGCCAAGGCCGCGATCAACGGCATCGACCCCGTCGACGTACGCCGGAGCTACCGCTTCGAGCAGGGCTTCACCTTCGAGGCGAACCTCAGCGGCGTCGCGGACCGTGTCCGCGACACGTTCGGCACGGACACGGACACGGCAACCAAGGGGGAAGCCAAGTGACGGACAAGACCATGACGCCCGAGGACGTCGTCGCCCGCCTCCGCAGCGGCATGACCATCGGCATCGGCGGCTGGGGCTCGCGCCGCAAGCCCATGGCGCTCGTACGGGCCCTGCTGCGCAGCGATGTCACGGACCTGACCGTCGTCGCGTACGGCGGCCCGGACGTCGGCCTGCTCGCCGCCGCCGGGAAGATCCGCAAGCTGGTCACCGCGTTCGTGACCCTCGACTCGATCCCGCTCGAACCGCACTTCCGCGAGGCCCGCCAGCGCGGCGCGTTCGAGCTGACGGAGGTCGACGAGGCGATGTTCATGTGGGGCCTGCACGCCGCGGCGAACCGGCTTCCCTTCATCCCGGTGCGGGCCGGCATCGGCTCGGACGTCATGCGCGTCAACCCCGCGCTCAGGACGGTCGATTCGCCGTACGAGGACGGCGAGACCCTGGTAGCGATGCCGGCGCTGCGGATGGACGCGGCACTCGTCCACATGAACCGCGCGGACCGGCACGGCAACGGCCAGTACCTGGGCCCCGACCCGTACTTCGACGACCTGTTCTGCGAGGCGGCCGACACGGCGTACGTGTCCTGCGAGGAGCTGGTGGAGGGATTCGGCGACGTCGGGGACGCCGTTCCGCAGACCCTCCTCGTCAAGCGGCACGCGGTCACCGGCGTGGTCGAGACGCCGAACGGCGCGCACTTCACGTCGTGCGCCCCCGACTACGGCCGGGACGAGGCCTTCCAGAAGCTGTACGCGACCACGCCCTGGCCCGAGTTCGCCGAGCGCTTCCTGCCCGCGCGCGGCGACGAGAAGAGCTACCAGGAAGCCGTACGGAGCTGGCACGCGGAGCAGCAGGAGCACGCGGGGCCGGCCACCGGAGCGGCCACGCGCACACCTGCGCCCGTACCGGAGACGGCAACCACCCCGGGAACGACCACCACCCCCACCCGCGCCGAATACTGCGTCATCGCCTGCGCCGACGCCTGGCGCGACAGCGGCGAGATCCTGGCCAGTCCGATGGGACTGATCCCCTCCGTCGGCGCCCGCCTCGCCAAGCGCACGTTCTCCCCCGATCTCCTCCTCACCGACGGCGAGGCGATGACCGTGGGTCTCGGCGGGGAGCCGGAGGGCTGGCTTCCGTACCGTCAGCACCTGACCATGGTCACCGGCGGCAGGCGTCACGTGATGATGGGCGCGAGTCAGATCGACCGGCACGGCAACCAGAACATCTCGTGCATCGGCGACTGGGACCGCCCCGACCGCCAGCTCCTCGGCGTACGCGGGGCGCCCGTGAACACCCTCAACAATCCCGTGAGTTACTGGATCCCGAAGCACTCCGCGCGCGTGTTCGTCGAGAAGGTCGACATGATCAGCGGGGTCGGTTACGACAGCGCCGCCGCGGCGGGACCGTCGGCGACGCGCTACCACCGCATCCCGCGCGTCGTGTCGAACCTCGGCGTCTTCGACTTCGAGACGCCGGACCGCTCGATGCGGCTCGCGTCCGTGCACCCCGGGGTCACCGTCGACGAGGTCATCACGGCGACGGGCTTCCCGCTGGCCCTGCCGGACGGGGGCGAGGTGCCACAGACGCGCGAGCCCACCCCCGAGGAGCTGCGGCTGATCCGCGAGGTCATCGACCCGAAGGGTCTGCGCGACCGCGAGGTCAGGCCCGTATGAGCGACGCGACCCTCGAGACGGCGTTCACCAAGCTCGTCGGTGTCCGCCACCCGCTCGTGCAGACCGGCATGGGCTGGGTCGCGGGCCCGCGCCTCGTGTCGGCGTCGGCGAACGCCGGGGCGCTCGGCATCCTCGCCTCCGCCACCATGACCCTCGACCAGCTCAGGTCGGCGGTGCGCGAGGTGAAGTCCCGTACGGACGAACCCTTCGGGGTCAATCTGCGCGCGGACGCCGGTGACGCGCGGGACCGGGTGCGGCTGATCATCGACGAAGGGGTGCGGGTCGCCTCGTTCGCACTCGCGCCGTCCCGTGACCTGATCGCCGAGCTGAAGGACGCGGGCGTCGTCGTCGTCCCCTCCATCGGTGCCCGGCGGCACGCGGAGAAGGTCGCCGCGTGGGGCGCGGACGCCGTCATCGTGCAGGGCGGCGAGGGCGGCGGGCACACGGGGGACGTCGCGACGACGGTGCTGCTGCCGCAGGTCGTGGACGCCGTGGACATCCCCGTGATCGGCGCGGGCGGGTTCCACGACGGGCGCGGCCTGGTCGCCGCCCTCGCGTACGGGGCGGCCGGCGTCGCCATGGGCACCCGTTTCCTGCTCACCTCCGACTCGACCGTCCCTGACGCGGTGAAGGCCAGATATGTGGCGGCCACGGTCAAGGACGTCACGGTGACGACCGCCGTGGACGGTCTGCCGCACCGCATGCTGCGGACGGATCTCGTCGACTCGCTGGAGCGGGCGGGGCGTACGCGCGCGCTCGTGCAGGCCGTGCGGCGGGCCGCCGGGTTCAGGAAGCTGTCGGGCCTGAGCTGGCCTCAGATGGTCCGCGACGGACTGGCGATGAAGCACGGCAAGGAACTGTCGTGGAGCCAGGTCCTGCTCGCCGCGAACACCCCCATGCTCCTCAAGGCGTCCATGGTCGAGGGCCGCACCGACCTCGGCGTCATGGCATCGGGCCAGGTCGCGGGGGTGATCGAGGACCTCCCGAGCTGCGAGGAACTCGTCACCCGCGTGATGTCGGATGCCCTGCACGTGCTCGGCACCCTGCCTACCCCAGGGTGATCCCGCTTCCCGCAAGGGAGTTCAGCGATGCCACGCACGCCACGCACCGTTTCGAGACGCGCCCTCGTCGGCGCCGCGCTCACCACCCTGACGGCGGCGGCCGTCGCGCCCGGTGCCTCCGCGGCCGGACGGCGTCCGCACCAGGACCCGCGGATACGGCACATCCCGCTCCAGGGCGCGGTCAACGTCCGCGACGTGGGCGGCTACCGGGCCCTCGGCGGCGGTCGCGTCCGCCACGGACTCGTCTACCGCTCCGACGCCCTGGCCAAGCTCACCGACACCGACGTCACCACCCTCGCGGGCCTCGGTCTGCGCCGGGTGGTCGACTACCGGGTGCCGGTGGAGCTCCAGTACGACGGCGCGGACCGCCTCCCCGCCGGCCTCACCCCGGAGTCACGTCCCGTCTCCGACAACGGGCTGTACGCGCAGATGATGGCCGCGATCGCCTCCAAGGACCCCGTGCGGCAGGAGGAGATGCTCGGCGGAGGCCGGGCGGCCGCGTTCATGCGGAGCGTGTATCCGCGGTTCGTGTCGGACGCGGACAACCGCGCGCGTTTCGCGGCCACCCTGCGCGACGCCGCGTACGGCACCGGGGGCCGGGGCGCGCTCCTGTACCACTGCACGTCGGGGAAGGACCGTACGGGCTGGACGACGTACGTCCTCCTGCTGCTGCTCGGCGTCCCCGAACGGACCGCCGTGGACGACTACTTGGCGTCGAACGCCTTCCGTGCCGCGAACGACGCGAAGGTGCGCGACGGACTGAAGCAGTCCGGCATGATGCTCGACCCGGACCTGCTGATCCCGCTCCAGGAGGTCCGCACGGAGTATCTGTCGGCGGCCGTCGAGCAGGCGCGGACGGACTACGGCAGCCTGGGCCGGTACGTCTCGCGGGGGCTCGGCCTCGACGGGCACACGGTCATGGCCCTGCGTCACCGGCTCCTCGACTGACGCGAGAACGAAGCGGGGCGGTGGGGCGAGGCTGTTCACCTCGTCCCACCGCCCCGCCGCTCAGCTGGAGTACCGGTTACGCGGCCGCGCCGCGCCCGGCGTCACGCGGACCGCGCCGGGCCCGGCCGCCGCGCCCGCCGGCGCTCTGACCTGCGCCGCCCTGCCCGGGACCGCCCTGGCCCCGGCCGCCCTGGCCCCGGCCACCGGCGCTCTGGGAGCGGCCGCCCTGGACGGCCTGACCACGCCCTCCGCCCTGGCCGCCGCCTTCGCCGCGCCCGGCCTGCGCGCGCCCGCCCTGGGCACGCCCTGCCTGGCCGGCGCCCTGACCGCGTCCGCTGCCGCCACGGCTGCGCCGCGGCTTGCGGGCACCGGAGGCCGCCGGAGCGGTCGGCTCCGGGACCTCGATGACGGCGGGGACGCCCGAGGGCTCGCGCGCGCCGGTGATACGGACGAGCTCTTCGTCGGTGGACTTGACCTGGGTGGTCTGCGGGCGGATGCCCGCGTCCCGCATGAGGCGCGTGACGTCGCGCTTCTGCTCGGGCAGAACCAGCGTGACGACGCTGCCGGACTCACCGGCGCGGGCGGTGCGGCCGCCGCGGTGCAGGTAGTCCTTGTGCTCGGTCGGCGGGTCGACGTTCACGACCAGGCCGAGGTCGTCGACGTGTATGCCGCGGGCGGCGACGTTCGTGGCGACGAGGGCTGTGACCCGGCCGTCCTTGAACTGCTCCAGGGTGCGGTTGCGCTGCGGCTGCGAGCGTCCGCCGTGCAGCGGCGCCGCGAGGACACCGCTGGCGAGGAGCCGCTTGGCGAGCCGGTCGGCGGACCGCTTGGTGTCGACGAAGAGGATCACGCGGCCTTCGCGGGCGGCGATGCGCGCGGTGACGGCCTTCTTGTCGGTCTCGTCGAGCACGTGGAGGACGTGGTGCTCCATCGTGGTGACGGCACCCGCCGACGGGTCCACGGAGTGGACGACCGGGTCGGTGAGGAACTGCCGGACGAGCCGGTCGACGTTCCGGTCGAGCGTCGCCGAGAACAGCATGGTCTGGCCGCCCGGGGCGACCTGCTTGAGGAGCGCCGTGACCTGCGGCATGAAGCCCATGTCGGCCATCTGGTCGGCCTCGTCGAGGACGGTGATCCGCACCTCGGACAGATCGCAGTCGCCGCGCTCGATGAGGTCCTTGAGGCGGCCGGGCGTCGCCACGACGACATCCGCGCCACGGCGCAGGGAGGACGCCTGACGGGAGATCGACATGCCGCCGACGACGGTGGTCAGTCGGAGCCTGACGGCGCCCGCGTACGGCGTGAGGGCGTCGGTCACCTGCTGGGCGAGCTCGCGGGTCGGCACGAGGACGAGGGCCAGCGGCATGCGCGGCTCCGCCTTGCGGCCGGCGGTGCGGGCGAGCATCGGCAGGCCGAACGCGAGGGTCTTGCCGGAGCCGGTGCGGCCGCGGCCGAGGAGGTCGCGTCCCGCGAGGGAGTTGGGGAGGGTGGCGCCCTGAATGGGGAACGGCTCGGTGACGCCCTGCTCGGTGAGCGTCTTCAGAAGGCCGGCCGGCATGTCGAGCTCGGCGAACGTCGCGGCCGCGGGCAGCGCGGGCGTCGTGTTCTCCGGCATCGTGAATTCCTGCGGCGGCGTGGGCCTGCGCTCGGGAACGCGGCCCTTTCCGCCGGACCTTCCGCCCCGGGAATTCCTTCCGGCGTTTCCGGCGCCCGCGTTTCCTGAAGCGGATGCGGACCGGGTGCGGGTCGGACGGGGCGGACGTGCGGGGTTAGCCATGCGGGCATGCCTTCCTGGGCCTGGGCGGCCGGGAGCCGGTGGCCATCGACGCGTCTGCGGGCCGCCGGCCTGGGGACAGCACGGGCCGGGGTCCGCACCTTCGCGGTGCGGACCCCGGCCGTGGGGTGCGTGATCCTTGGGATCAAGCGGTGTTTCAGGCGGGGAGGATGTTCTCCGCCTGGGGGCCCTTCTGGCCCTGCGTGACGTCGAACGTCACCTTCTGGCCTTCCTGGAGCTCACGGAAGCCCTGGGTGGCGATGTTCGAGTAGTGGGCGAAGACGTCGGCGCCGCCGCCGTCCTGCTCAATGAAGCCGAAGCCCTTTTCCGAGTTGAACCACTTCACGGTTCCGGTGGCCATAACAATCTCCTTTACTGGGGCGGTACGGAAATCCGAGTCCTTCGAATCTCCAGTCGCACCATTGAGCCCCATCCGGAGTTGGCCCGGAGGACCGGCCGGAAAACAATAATGCGCCTGAGGAACATTCCCGTCAGGCGCACATAAAGTCTATGGGTACCAAAACTGCAACGTCATCGACCTTAGCACGACCGTCACGGGACTAGAGACGCTCGATGATCGTGACGTTCGCCTGGCCCCCTCCCTCGCACATCGTCTGCAGTCCGTAGCGACCGCCCGTGCGCTCCAGCTCGTGCAGCAGCGTCGTCATCAGCTTCGCCCCGGTCGCGCCGAGGGGGTGCCCGAGGGCGATCGCTCCCCCGTTCACGTTCACCCTCTCCGGGTCCGTGCCCGTCTCCTTGAGCCAGGCGAGGACCACGGGGGCGAAGGCCTCGTTGATCTCGACGAGGTCGATGTCGTCCATGGACAGGCCGGTCTTCTTCAGCGCGTACGCCGTCGCGGGGATCGGCGCGGAGAGCATGCGGATGGGGTCCTCGCCACGTACGGAGAGGTGGTGGACGCGGGCGCGCGGGGTGAGGCCGTGCTCGCGTACGGCACGCTCCGAGGCGAGGAGCATCGCGGCGGCGCCGTCGGAGACCTGCGAGGAGCAGGCCGCGGTGATCGTGCCGCCCTCGACGACGGGCTTGAGGCCCGCCATCTTCTCCAGGGTCGTGTCGCGGCGGGGGCCCTCGTCCACGGTGACGTCTCCGTAGGCGACGGTCTCGCGGGCGAAGCGGCCCTCGTCGATGGCGCGGATGGCCCGCTCGTGGGAGCGCAGAGCCCACTCCTCCTGGTCGCGGCGGGTGATGCCCCACTTGCGGGCGATGAGCTCGGCGCCGTGGAACTGGTTCACCGGCTGGTCGCCGTAGCGGGCGCGCCAGCCCTCGCTGCCCGCGTAGGGGCCGTCCGTGAGGCCGAGGGGCTCGGCGGCCTGGCGGGAGGCGAAGGCGATGGGGATCTGCGTCATGTTCTGGGTGCCGCCGGCCACGACGAGGTCCTGGGTGCCGGACAGGACGCCCTGCGCCGCGAAGTGCACGGCCTGCTGTGACGAACCGCACTGGCGGTCGATGGTCACGCCGGGCACCTCCTCGGGGAGGCCGGCGGCGAGCCAGGCCGTCCGCGCGATGTCACCGGCCTGCGGGCCCACCGTGTCGAGGCAGCCGAAGACGACGTCCTCGACGGCCGCGGGGTCGATCCCGGAGCGGGCGACCAGCTCCTTGAGGACGTGCGCGCCGAGGTCGGCGGGGTGGGCGGCGGCGAGGCCTCCCTTGCGCCGTCCGACGGGGGTGCGGAGCGCTTCGACTATGTAGGCCTCGGCCATGACGGGTTTCCCTTCAGGGTTGGGTGACGCGTAGGGCGATGCCGTCCAGGACCATCGAGAGGTACTGGCGGGCGATCTCCTCGGGGCTGTGCTGTCCGCCGGGGCGGTACCAGGACGCGGCGACCCAGACGGTGTCGCGGACGAACCGGTAGGTGAGCCGGATGTCGAGGTCGGCGCGGAACACCTCGGCGGCGACGCCGCGCTCCAGAGTGGAGAGCCACGCCTTCTCGAACTTGCGCTGGGAGGCCGCCAGGAACTCGAAGCGCTCCTGGACGGCGAGGTGCTTGGACTCCTTCTGGTAGATGGCGACGGCGGCGCGGTGCCGGTCGATCTCGCGGAAGGACTCGGTGACGAGGGCCTCCAGGGTTTCCCTGGGGCCGAGCCCGGAGTCGAGGACGGAGTCGTATCCGTGCCACAGCTCGTCGAGGAAGGTCCGCAGGATCTCTTCGAGCATCGACTCCTTGGAGTCGAAGTGGTAGTAGAGACTGCCCGCGAGCATCCCCGCGTGGTCGGCGATCTTGCGGACGGTGGTGGCGTTGTACCCCTGGGCGGCGAAGACCTCGGCCGCGGTGTCGAGGAGTTCGCGGCGGCGCTCGGGCGAGGCGGTCACCTGGGGCTTCTTCTTGATAGGCACGGGTCCATTGTCGTCCTCACCGGCGCGGCGGCGGCGCTACGCATGCCGGCTGCTGACGGAGACGACCTCGCCCGTCATGTACGAGGAGTAGCCGGACGCCAGGAACACGATCACGTTGGCGATCTCCCAGGGCTCGGCGTACCTGCCGAAGGCCTCCTTCTCGGTGAGTTCGGCGAGGAGTTCGGCGGAGGTGACCTTCACGAGGTGGGGGTGCATGGCGAGGCTGGGCGAGACCGCGTTGACCCGGACTCCGTACTCGGCGGCCTCGATCGCGGCGCACCGGGTCAGGGCCATGACGCCCGCCTTCGCGGCGGCGTAGTGGGCCTGTCCGGCCTGGGCGCGCCAGCCGACGACGGACGCGTTGTTCACGACGACGCCGTGGCGGCCGGTGTCGCGGAAGGCGCGCAGGGCGGCCCTGGTGCACCGGAACGTGCCGTTCAGGGTGACGTCGAGGACGCGGGACCACTGGTCGTCCGTCATGTCGACGAGGTCCGAAGTGCCGCCGAGACCGGCGTTGTTGACCACGATGTCGAGGCCGCCATGTGCCTCGGCGGCCAGCGCGAACAGGGCGGCGACCTGTTCCTCGTCGGTGACGTCGCAAGGCAGCGAGGCGACGTTCGCCGCGCCGAACTCGTCGGCGAGCACCTGTTCGCTCTCCTTGAGCCTGCGGGCGTGCGCGTCACTGATGAGGACGCGGGCGCCCTCTTCGAGGAACTTGCGCGCCGTCGCGCCGCCGATCCCGGCTCCGGCGGCCGCGGTGATGACGGCCGTGCGCCCCTTCAGCAGGCCGTGGCCGGGCACGTACTCGGGCTTCGCGCTCATACCCGCGCCTCCTTGGGCAGGCCGAGCAGGCGCTCGGCGACGATGTTCTTCTGGATCTCGTCGGATCCGGCGTAAATGGTGTCGGCGCGGGAGAAGAGGAACAGCCGCTGCCAGTCGTCGAGTTCGTAGGGTTCACCGGCGGCGACCGTGGACGCGGCGCCGCACACGTCCATGGCGAGCTCGCCGAGACCGCGGTGCCAGGCCGCCCAGTGGAGCTTGCCGACGGAGGGGTCGACGCCGCGCCGGGCGGAGGCCGCCATGGCCTCCAGGTCGATCCAGGCCTGGACGAGACGGTCACGGATCAGGGGGTCGGCGATCGCGCCGTTCTTCCTGGCCAGCTCCGCGAGTGCGTCCCATTCGCGGCGGAATCCGACCTGCTGGCCGAGGGTGGAGACGCCGCGCTCGAAGCCGAGGGTGGCCATCGCGATCCGCCAGCCGTCGCCGGGCTCGCCGACAACGTGGGACGCGTCGGTGCGGGCGCCGTCGAAGAACACCTCGTTGAACTCGCTGGTGCCGGTGAGCTGCACGATGGGCCGTATGTCGACGCGGCCGCCCGACTGGTCGAGCGGCACCAGGAGGTAGGACAGGCCTGCGTGCCGCCGCGAGCCGGGTTCGGTGCGGGCGACGACGAAGCACCACTGCGCCTCATGGGCGAGCGAGGTCCAGATCTTCTGACCGTCGACGACCCACTGCGAACCGTCGGGTGACAGGGCGCCTCTCGTGCGGACGTTCGCCAGGTCGGAGCCCGCGTCCGGCTCGCTGTAGCCCTGGCACCACAGCTCCTCGACGGCGACGATCGGCGGCAGGAAGCGCTGCTTCTGCTCCTCCGTGCCGAAGGCGATGAGTGTCGGTCCGAGGAGCTGCTCCCCGATGTGGTTGACCCGGGCGGGGGCGTCCGCGAGCGCGTACTCCTCGTGGAACGCGATCTGCTCCTCGAGGCTCGCGCCGCGCCCGCCGTGCTCGACGGGCCAGCCGACACAGGTCCACCCGTGCGCCGCCATGTGCCGCTCCCAGGCGAGCCGCCCCTCGAACGCCTCGTGCTCACGGCCCGGCCCGCCGCGGCCCCTCAACTCGGCGAACTCTCCCACGAGATGGTCCGCGAGCCAGGCCCGGATCTCGGCGCGAAACTCCTCGACGCTGCTCATGGACGTACGTTAACCTACCAAACACTTGTTAGGGAAGGATGTTTCCGATGCCCGCAGCCCACGACAGCCCCGAGCGCGTCGCGCAGGACGGCCCCGCGCCCGCCCCGGCCGAGCCCGTCCTGTACGAGCGCCGCGGCCCGGTCGCGTACGTGACGATGAACCGTCCGCGGTACCGCAACGCGCAGAACTCGGCGATGACCTACGCCCTGGACGCCGCCTTCTACCGCGCGGCCGACGACCCCGATGTCAAGGTCGTCGTCCTGGCCGGCGCGGGTGACCACTTCTCCGCGGGGCACGACATCGGCACCCCGGAGCGGGACGCGCATCTGCCCTTCGAGCGGCGGGCCGGGCTCTGGTGGGACCACTCGGACAAGCAGGGCGCCGAGTCGCGGTTCGCCCGTGAGTCGGAGGTGTATCTCGGCATGTGCCGGCGCTGGCGCGAGCTGCCGAAGCCGGTGATCGCCTCGGTCCACGGGGCGTGTGTGGCGGGCGGACTGATGCTCGCGTGGGTCTGCGACCTGATCGTGGCCTCCGACGACGCGTTCTTCGCGGATCCCGTCGTGCGCATGGGGATCCCCGGCGTCGAGTACTTCGCGCACCCGTGGGTGATGCCGCCGCGCGTCGCCAAGGAGTTCCTGTTCACCGGCGACCGGATGAGCGCCCGCCGGGCCTACGAGGTGGGGATGGTCAACCGCGTCGTACCGCGCGGCGAACTGGCCGGGACGACGGACGCGTTGGCGCTGCGCGTCGCCGAGATGCCGCGGCTCGGACTCGCCCTCACCAAGCGGGCGGTGAACCAGGCGGAGGACCTTCAGGGCCTGCACGCGGGCATGGACTCCGTGTTCGGCCTGCACCATCTCGCCCACGCGCACAACGCGGAGACGGCGAAGGACTCCCTCGGCGGCATGGACGTACGCGCGATGAAGGAGGCGAACGCCTGATGGACCTCGACTTCACACCCGCCGAGGACGCGTTCCGCGCCGAGGCACGTGAGTGGCTCGCCTCGCATGTCCCGGACGAGCCGCTGCCGTCCCTGGAGACCGAGGAAGGGTTCGCCGCGCACCGCGTGTGGGAGGCCGAGCTCCACGCCGGCCGCTGGTCGGTGGTGTCCTGGCCCGAGGAGTACGGGGGGCGGGGCGCCGACATCTTTGCGTGGCTGCTCTTCGAGGAGGAGTACTACGCCGCGGGCGCCCCGGGCCGTGTCTCGCAGAACGGCATCAACCTGCTCGCGCCGACCCTCTTCGACCACGGCACCCCCGAGCAGCGGGCCCGGGTGCTGCCGTCCATGGCGAGCGGCGAGACGATCTGGGCGCAGGCCTGGTCCGAGCCCGAGGCCGGTTCCGACCTGGCTTCCCTGAAGTCCAAGGCCGTGCGCACCGAGGGGGGCTGGCTGCTGTCCGGGCAGAAGACCTGGTCCTCCCGGGCCGCCTTCGCCGACCGCGCCTTCGGGATCTTCCGTACGGACCCTGACGCGCCCAAGCCCCACCAGGGCCTGACCTACCTGATGTTCGACCTGCGGGCGCCCGGGGTGACCGTGCGGCCCATCGGACGCCTCGACGGGAAGCCCGCGTTCGCCGAGCTGTTCCTCGACCGTGTCTTCGTACCCGACGCGGACGTCATCGGCGAGCCGGGCAACGGGTGGCGGATCGCGATGTCCACGACGGGCAACGAGCGAGGGCTCACCCTGCGCTCCCCCGGGCGCTTCCTCGCTTCCGCCGACCGGCTCGCGCGGCTGTGGCGCGAGCGCGGGGAGGACGCGGGCACGCGCGATCGCGTCGCCGATGCCTTGATCGGGGCGCGCGCGTATCAGTTGTTCACGTACGCCAATGCGTCGCGGTTCGCTGCCGGCCAGACGATCGGTGCCGAGTCCAGTCTGAACAAGGTGTTCTGGTCGGAGTACGACATCGCCCTGCATGAGACCGCGCTCGATCTTCTCGGCGCGGGCGGGGAGCTGACCGACGACGGAGGGTGGGGCGAGGGGTACGTCTTCTCGCTCGCCGGGCCCATCTATGCGGGGACCAACGAGATCCAGCGCGACATCATCGCCGAGCGGCTGCTCGGCCTGCCGAAGGGACGGCGCTGATGAGGTTCCTCCTCGACGCGGAGCAGGCCGAGTTCGCGCGCACGCTCGATCGGCTTCTGGGCTCCGCGGATACGCCCACTGTGATCCGGGCCTGGTCGTCCGGCGATCACGGGCCCGGGCGGGCCTTGTGGGAGCGGCTGGGTGGGACGGGGGTCTTCGCGCTCGGCGTTCCCGAGGCGTTCGACGGGGCGGGGTTCCTGCCGGTCGAACTGGCCCTCTCCTATGTGGAGTTGGGGCGCCACGGGGTGCCTGGACCCGTGGTGGAGACTGCCGCCGCTGCCCGGCTGTTGGGCTGCCTGCCTGATGTCGCCAAGGAATGGCTTCCCCGGATCGCCTCCGGGGACGCCGTCGTGACCTTGGGTGTGGACTCCTCGTCCCCGTACGTCCTTGACGCGGATTCCGCCGACGCCGTCTTCGTCGTCAGCGGTGACGAGCTGCGGCTCGCCTCCGGCGGCCACGGGCCTCTGCTGCCGTCCGCCGATCCTGCGCGCCGGCTCTACGCTCCCGCGGAGGGTGGGACGCTGCTCGCGCGGGGGCCGGAGGTGCGGGACGCTGCGGCGCGGGCTGTGGACCTGGCCTCGTTCCTCACCGCCGCGCAGTCGCTCGGCGTGGGGCTCTCCCTGCTGCACCGGACCGTCGAATACGTCACGCAGCGCACCCAGTTCGGCGTACCCATCGGCTCCTTCCAGGCCGTGAAGCACCGGCTCGCGGACGCGCTCACGGGGCTGGAGTTCGCGCGGCCTCTGGTCTTCGGGGCGGCGCTCTCGCTTGCGCCCGGGGACATCGCTGCCGCGAAGGTCGCTGCGGGTGAGGCGTCTTACGCGGCGGCGCGGGCTGCGCTTCAGCTCCATGGGGCCATCGGCTACACGCAGGAGCTGGACCTGTCGCTGTGGCTGCGCAAGGCTCGACCGCTGCGGGACGCCTGGGGGGCGCCTGCGGCTTGCCGGGCTCGGGTGCTGGAGGGCTGACGCGCTCCCGTGCTCGGTTCGGGCGTGGTGCGGTGCGGTGCGCCTCGCGGCCTTGGCCGTGAGGCGTCTCGCCGTTCGTGGGTGCGGGGCCGTTCTTGGCGCGGCTTGCCATTTGGGAGTGCGACGCCGTGCTTGGTGTGTCTCGCCGCTCGCGGGTGCCGCGCCGTGCGTGCTTCGTCTCGCCGTTCGCGAGTGCGGGCCGTACTTGTTACGTCTCGCCGCTCGCGGGTGCCGCGCCGTGCGTGCTTCGCCTCGCCGTTTGGGAGTGCGGGCCGCACTTGTCCCGTCTCGGCGTTCGCCAGTGCCGCGCCGTGCGTACTTCGCCTCGCCGTTTGGGAGTGCGGGCCGTACTTGCTACGTCTCGCCGCTCGCGGGTGCCGCGCCGTGCGTACTTCGCCTCGCCGTTCGGGAGTGCGGCACCGTGCGTGCTTCGTCTCGCCGTTTGGGAGTGCGGGCCGTACTTGT
Source organism: Streptomyces longhuiensis (assembly GCF_020616555.1). Taxonomy (NCBI): domain Bacteria; kingdom Bacillati; phylum Actinomycetota; class Actinomycetes; order Kitasatosporales; family Streptomycetaceae; genus Streptomyces; species Streptomyces longhuiensis. Next base: position 2,983,078 of record NZ_CP085173.1, read on the forward strand.
CCCGTCTCGGCGTTCGCCAGTGCCGCGCCGTGCGTGCTTCGCCTCGCCGTTCGGGAGTGCGGAACCGTGCGTGCTTCGTCTCGCCGTTCGTGGGTGCGGGGCCGCGGCGGGATGTACGTGCTCGCCGTTCTATGGGTTCTGGGCACCAGAGGGCTGCGTCCCGCGCGCTCCCTGGGGTGGCTCCGCGCGCACATCCCGCCACGTCCCCTCCCGTCGGGGGGCGGCTGCCGGCCGGTGGGGCCTTCCTCTCGCGGCCGTTGTCGCGCTCAGTGGAACGTGACTACGGCGGTGCGTCCTCTGGCGTGGAGGGCTGCCCTGCCAGTGGTGGAGTCCATCAGCGCCGCGTCGTAGTGGTTGAGCGTCACGTCGGCGAAGTCGGCACCCTGTTCGTCGAGGGCTACGACCAGGACCCTGCCGGTGATGGTGAGGCGGCCTCGGACCACTGCCACCGCCGGGGGCGTGCCCGCTCCCCTGCGCCACATGACGTTGAAGTTCACCACTGGACCGTCGATGAGGTGGCAGTCGGTCGGGACGTCGCCTCGGAAGTCCTGTGGCACGTAGCGCTCGTCCACGGTTCTCTGTTCGCCGCCGAGCGTCAGTTCCATGCCGGCGCCCTCGGCCATCGTCAGGGTCCGGTCGACCTCGGGGAACGCCGAGAACGGGCCGTCGCCCTCGACCTCCGCGAGGCTCACCCGCCACACGAAGTCGTCCGTCCCCGCGTCCGGTGGCGACGCCGCGATGTCGCGGGTGACCCCGCCGCCGTTCTTCCAGGGCACAGCCGTCCGTTCCGCCGCGGGCAGCAGCCGTACGCCGTTGTCAGTGATCCCGGGCATTGGGCGGCTCCGATGGTGCTCTCGTGTGGCGGGAGTGCCGAGGCTACGCCACTGAGGTCAGGCCCAGCCTGTCGGCAAGCCGTTGGCGATGGGCCGACGGGGTGCCGAACAGGTGACGGCCCGAGTGGGCCCGCTTCAGGTGGCGGTGCGCCTCGTGTTCCCAGGTGATGCCTATGCCTCCGTGCAACTGGATCATCTCGCCGGCGATGTGCGTGTACGCCTGGGAGCAGGCGGCTTTCGCTGCTGCCGCCAGGTGGGGTGCGGCGTCGGAGTGCGCGGCCGCCTGTGCCAGTGAGCGTGCCGCCTCCAGTTGTACGTGCAGGTCTGCGATGCGGTGCTTGACCGCCTGGAACGAGCCGATGGGCCGCCCGAACTGCACACGGTTCTTGGCGTACTGCACGGTGTCCGCGAGTGCGCGGCTTGCGGCGCCTGTCTGTTCCGCCGCCAGCGCTGTGCAGGCGAGGTCCCGCACTCGGGACAGGACACGTTCGCCATTGGCCGCGAGGAGTTCTGCCGGGGACCCGTCGAAGGCGACTCGGGCCTGGGGGCGGGTCTGGTCCATGGTGGGCAGAGGCGTGAACTCGGCTTCGCGGACGTCGACTTGGAACAGTCCAGGTCCGGCGTCGCCTTGGGCCAGGACCAGCAGGATGTCCGGGCGTTCCGGGCCCGTCAGGACGTGGTCCTTCACTCCCGTGAGACGGCCCGCTCGGCCCCGGGCGCTCATCGCCTGGGGCTCCCAGCTTCCGTTCTCCGCCCAGGCCAGCGCTCCCACCGCCGTGCCGTCGGCGAGCTCGGGGAGCAGCTCCGCGCAGGCCCGCGCGTCGCCGGACGCGAGCAGTGCCTGTGTGACCAGGACGGTGGAGGCCAGGTACGGAACCGGGCTGAGTGCCCGGCCCAGTTCCTCCATGACCACGCACGTCTCCACCGTGCCGCCGCCGTACCCCCCGTACTCCTCCGGCACCCCGAGGCCCGCCGCGCCGACCGCCTCGGTGAGCGGGCCCCACGCGGCCGCGTCCTCGTGCCGGGTCAGCACCGTCCGTACGGCGGAGCGCAGTTCGTCCTGTTCCCTGGTGAAGTTCATGCCCGGTCCTCTCTCGCCTTGCTGCGCAGCGCGCCTTTCAGGAGCTTGCCGCCCGCGTTGCGCGGCAGCTCGCGGACGGTCACGAAGCGGCGCGGCACCTTGAAGTTGGCCAGGCGCTCGCGCGTCCATGCGGTGAGCTGCTCCGCGTCCACGGGTGTGGATACGACGATGAAGGCGACTCCTACCTCGCCCAGCCGTTCGTCCGGGGCGCCGACCACGGCCGCGTCGACGATCAGTTCGTGGCCCAGGAGGGTGTTCTCGACCTCGGCCGGGTACGCGTTGAACCCGCCCACGACGTACATGTCCTTGAGCCGGTCCGTGATGGTGAGAAAGCCGCGTTCGTCGAGAGCGCCGATGTCGCCCGTGCGGAGCCAGCCGTCCTGGGGAACCGCCTCGCGGGTCGCTGTTTCGTCGTCCAGGTAGCCGCGCATCACGTGGTAGCCGCGCACCTGTACCTCGCCCGGTTCGCCGGCGGGCAGTTCGTCGCCCAGCGGTGAGGCGATCCGGATCTCGGTGCCGGGCAGCGCGCGGCCCACCGTGTGCGCGACCGTCCACGCGTCGGCGTCCGTGGGGCAGACGGAGACGACGCCGCCCGACTCGGTGAGTCCGTACGCCGTGAACACGTCGGGGGCGCCGAGTTCGGTGCGGATCAGTTCGACCAGTTCGGTCGGGACGGCGGCGGCGCCGGTTCCGGCGAGCCGCAGCGCTCCGAGGTCCGCTTCGTTCCGGTGGGGGTGGTGGATCAGGCCGTGGAAGATCGTCGGCGGGCCCATGAGGCAGGAGACGCGTTCGGTGGCGATGCGTTCCAGGACGCGGTCCGCGTCGTAGACCTCCTCGGGCAGCATCGTGACGCCGCGCAGCAGGCAGGCAATGATGCCCGCCTTGTAGCCGAAGGTGTGGAAGAACGGGTTCAGCAGGAGGTAGCGGTCGCCGGTTCTCAAGGTGACCTGGTGCGACCACTCCTGGTAGAGGCGGACCGTCTGTCCGTGTGTCGTCATCACGCCCTTGGGGCGGCCCGTGGTGCCGGAGGTGTAGAGGATGTCGCTGAGGTCGTCGGGACCCACGGCGGCGGCGCGGGCCAGGCGTTCGGTGTCGGTGACTCCTTCGCCCGCCTTCAGGTACGTCTCCCATGCGAGAGCGTCGTCGTGCGCGTCGCCGCGGAGGACGACCACGGAGCGCAGGGCGCCGAGGTCCTCGCCGCTCGCGCGGAGTGTGTGGACGTAGTCGGTGCCGAGGAAGCCGCGCTCCGTGAAGAGGAGTTCGGCGCCGCTGCGGCGGATGATGTCGGCGGCCTCGGCCGCCTTGTAGCGCGTGTTGACCGGGACGAGGACCGCCCCGGCACCGACCGTGCCCAGTGCGGCGAGGATCCACTGACGGCTGTTGGCGGCCCAGATCGCGACGCGGGTGCCGGGGCGTACGCCGTGCGCGACGGCGGCGCGCGAGGCCGCGGCGATCTCGTCGCGCAGCCGGCTGAAGGTCCAGCGGACCTCGCCGTCGGCGAGTGCCTCCCGGTCGCCGTACGTGGCGGCGGCGTACTCGGGAAGCTGGGCGAGCGTACGCGGTGGGGTGGTGCTGGTCACGAACCCTCCCTGTGATCAGGGGTACTTGACGTGCGAGCGTGGCCGGTATCCAATCACAGGTGTTTCGGTTAGGCATATACCTAGTAGGCACATTCCTTGGAGGCCTCGCATGCCGATCCCCACCCACCCCGCCACCTCGGCCGAGGACCTGAAGTCCGCCCTCGCCGGTTTCTGTACGGGCGTCGCGGTCATCACGGCGCTCGACGGAGACGGCCGGCCCACGGGCATGGCCGTGCAGTCGTTCTCGTCGGTCTCGCTCGACCCGCCCCTGGTCTGCTTCTGCCCGGCACACACCTCGACGACCTGGCCGCGGATCAGGGCGGCGGGCCGGTTCGCCGTCAACGTCCTCGCCGAGGACCAGCGCGAGCTGTGCCGGCGCTTCGCGGTGACCGGCGGCGACAAGTTCGCCGACACGCCCTGGCGGCCGGGCGGCAACGGCGCCCCCCTGCTCGACGGGGCGCTCGCCACGATCGAGTGCGAAGTCGCCGACGTGCTCGACGGCGGCGACCACGCCATCGCACTCGGCCGGGTCACCTCACTGACCACGCACCGCGACGCGGGGCCGCTGCTCTACTTCCGGCGCACCTACGGGCGCTTGCCGCGCTCCAGCTCCTCGATGTCCGCGAGCATGGCGTCGGCGAGGTCGCGCTCGGAGGCGTAGTACCGCTCGGCCCACTTGAGTGTGAGCGTGGGGTACGTCCAGGCCTCGTTGCCCTTGGCGCCCTCCACGTCCTCCTCCGCGCGCACCCGCATCGTCTCGGCGAACTCCCGGTGCCGCGCGAGCACTTCACGCATCTGCTCGCCTTCGAGCAGGTGCCCGAGCCAGAGCCGCAGCATGGGCCCGTGCTTGAGGACGGGCGGGTCGACGGGCGCCTCGCGCGCCCAGGTCCGCACGGCCTCCATACCCTCGCCGGTGATCCGGTAGACCCGCTTGTCGCGGGTGCCGGTCTCCTGCGCGACCATCCGCGAGGTCGCGTAACCGGCCTGCTCCAGGCGCTTGAGCTCGCTGTAGATCTGACTGAACGACGGGCTCCAGTAGAAGAAGCGCAGGGACCAGTCGGACCACTTCTTCAGGTCGTAGCCGGACAGCTCCTCACCGAAGGAGAGCAGTCCGAGCACCGCCCAGCTGGTCGCCGGGAGTGCGGGGCGCCCCGCGCCGGCCGCGTCGTCTACCGCCTTCTTCTTCACCACGCACGCAGTCTACGTAGCCCCTTCCCTCGCCATGCGTATGCCTGCTAGAAGTATTCCTATTAGAAACACATCCCCGGGAGGATCCCCCGTGAAGTTCTCCATGATCTTCGAGGCTCAGCTCGCCGACCCGACGCCAGAGAACGAGCGCCAGGTCCTCAAGGACTGCGTCGAACAGGCCGTCTTCGCCGAGGAGATGGGCTTCGACCGCATCTGGGCGGTCGAGCACCACTCCCTCACCCAGTACGCCCACATGAGCGCGTCCGAGATCTTCCTGACCTGGGTCGCGGCCAGGACGTCCCGGATCCGCATCGGGCATGGCGTCGTCACGATGCCCTTCGGCTACCAGCACCCGGTCCGCGTCGCCGAGCGGGCCGCGATGCTCGACTCGCTGACCGGCGGCCGCGTCGACATCGGCGCGGGTCGCGGCGCGACGAAGCAGGAGATGCGCATGTACGGGGTCCGCCCCGAGGACACGTATCCGCAGATGGAGGAGGCCCTGCGGATCTTCTCCTCGGCGTGGCGCGAGGAGCAGTTCGAGTGGCACGGCTCGATCGACATCGGGCCCGGCGCGATCCTGCCCCGCCCGGTGCAGAACCCGCACCCGCCGCTCTTCATGGCCTGCTCCAAGCACGACACGCTCAAGCTCGCGGCCGAACTCGGCATCGGGGCCCTGGTGATGGGCTTCGCCGGCGCCGACGACGTCCGCACGATGCGCAAGGTCTACGACGAGGCCATCGCGACCCGCACCGGCGAGCGCTTCGTGTCCACCGAGGTCAACGACCACCTCTCGGCGCTCTGCCCGACGATCGTCCTCGACGACGCGGACCTCGCGCTGCGCCTCGGCACGCGCGGCCAGCGCTTCTTCGCCGAGTCGATCGCGCACTGGTACGGGAACGCGCCCGCGCCCACTTCCTACGCGGAGTCCGAGGACACCGCCGACCACGTGGCCGCGATGGCCAAGGACCGCGAGGAGCTCGTCGCCAAGCTGCACGAGGCGAACATCCCGGCCCGCCCGGTCGACACCGGCACCTACAACGCCGAACACGCCTACGGTTCCGCGGACACCGCGATCTCGTACGTCGAGCAGCTGCGCGAGATCGGCGTGGACGAGGTGATGTGCCTGATCCAGATGGGCACGGTCCCGCAGGAGGCGTGCATGGAGACCATCCGCCAGTGGGGCGAGAAGGTCATCCCGCACTTCCGGGCACTGGAGGCGAAGTGACGGTCTCACTGGACGGCAAGGTCGTTGTCATCACGGGCGCGGGTCGCGGCCAGGGCGCGGCGGAGGCCGCTCTCGCCGCCGCGGCAGGCGCGCGGGTCGTGGTCACGGACGTGCGGGAGGAGGAGGGCGCCGAGGTCGCCGAGTCGCTGGGCGGGCAAGGGCTGTTCGTGCGGCACGACGTGTCGGACCCGGACAGCTGGGGCGCGGTCGTCGATGCCGCGCTCGGCGCCTTCGGACGCATCGACGCGCTGGTCAACAACGCGGCACTGTGGCGCACCGCCCCGGTCGAGCGGGAAACCCTGGAGAACTTCGAGCAGCTGATCCGGGTCAACCTGCTCGGCCCGTTCCTCGGCATCCAGGCCGTGGTGCCCGCGATGAGGGAGGCAGGCGGCGGATCGGTCGTCAACGTCTCGTCGACGGCGGGTCTCATCGGCATCCCGGGGCACGCCGCGTACGGCTCCACGAAGTTCGGTCTTCGCGGCCTGACCCGGTCCTCGGCGCTCGACCTGGCGGGGTACGGGATCCGCGTCAACTCGGTGCACCCGGGCGCCATCGACACCCCGATGATCGCCGGGGTCTCCGCCAAGGACTGGTCGCATCTGCCGCTGGGCCGGATGGGCCGCCCCGAGGAGGTCGGTGAGCTGGTCCTCTTCCTGGCGTCGGACGCCTCCTCGTACATCACCGGCACGGAGTTCACGGTGGACGGGGGGTCGACGACGGGATGACGGCGCACGACCCCCTCACCCCGCAGGCGCGCACGCTGTGCGACGCCATGTCGGCCATGTTCCCCGACCCGGCCGACGGCCCCCTCGACGCGGACGCCCTGCGGGCCGCCGCGCGGGCGGGGATCGGGAAGCCGGCCGTCCCGATGCGGTCGGTGACCGAACGGCGGGTGTCCTCGCCGGATCTCGACGCCCCCGTGCCCGTACGGATCTACGAACCCGGGTCCGACGGCCCGCGCCCGCTCGTGGTGTTCCTGCACGGCGGCGGGTGGGTGCTCTGCGACCTCGACACGCACGACGGGATCTGCCGCCAACTCGCCGCGCTGTCCGGTGCGTCGGTCGTATCCGTCGACTACCGGCGTGCCCCCGAGCACCCCTTCCCGGCCGCCTCCCACGACGCGTACGCCGTGGCACGGTGGGCCGCCGCGCACGCGCGGGACCTGGGGTGCGACCCGGACCGGCTGTTCGTCGCCGGGGACTCCAGCGGCGGGAACCTGGCCGCCGCCGTCGCGCAGCGGGCGCAGGGCGATCCCGAGGGGCCTGCGGTCGCGGGCCAGTTGCTGCTGTACCCGGTGCTCGACCACCGGCTCGGCGGCGAGTCCCCGGCGGCGTTCGAGCGGGGGTTCTTCCACACGACGGCCCATATGCGCTGGTACTGGGAGCAGTACCTCGGCTCCGGCGGCGATCCCGTCGCCGCCTCGCCCGGGCTCGCAGCCGACCTCGACGGCCTGCCGCCCGCCCTCGTGCTCCTCGCGGACTGCGACCCGCTGCGCGACGAGGGGCTCGCCTACGCGCGGCGTCTCGCGCGGGCCGGGGTGCGGGCGGAGGTGGCGCTGTATCCGGGGGTGTTCCACGGGTTCCTGGGCGCGGCCGGGTTCCTGCCCGAGGCGGACGCGGCGCTCGCGCGGGCCGCCGCCTGGCTGACCGACACCCCGGGCACCGGCACCTGACGGCGTTCGCTATTTTGTTCGCCGCCGTCCCCACCGGCTCTGTCCCCCTCCCCGAACCTCAGAGGAGCCGGCCGTGGATGCCGAGTCCCAGCCCGCCACGACCCCCGCGGTCACCACCTGCTACCGCCATCCCAAGGTGGAGACCTACGTCGGCTGCACCCGCTGCGAGCGGCCGATCTGCCCCGACTGCATGCGATCGGCGGCCGTCGGCCACCACTGCCCCGACTGCGTGAAGGAGGGCGTCCGCTCGGTCCGCCAGGCCCGCACGGTCTTCGGCGGACGGGTGTCGGCCGTCCCGCTCGTCACGTACGTCCTCATCGGCCTGAACATCGTGGCCTACCTCGCCGAGCTGGTGCGCCCGGCCGTCGTGGACCGGTTCGGGATGCTGGGCGCGGGGCTCGTCGGCCCTGACGGCGGGCATTACGTGTACCAGGACGGGTTCCCGGCCGACTTCCACGCGGAGGGGGTGGTGGCGGGCGAGTGGTACCGGATGATCACCGGCGCGTTCCTCCACATGCCGGCCACCGAGGGTGTCTTCGGGATCCTGCACATCCTGTTCAACATGTACTCGCTGTGGACCCTCGGCCGCGTCGTCGAGACGCAGCTGGGCCGCGTCCGCTACCTCGCCGTCTATCTCCTGTCCGCGTTCGGCAGCTCCGTGCTCGTCTACCTGATCGCCCCGGGCACCCTCACGGTCGGCGCCTCGGGCGCGATCTTCGGGCTCGGCGCCGCGTACTACGTGACGGCGCGGCGCGTGGGCGCGGACATGAGCGGCGTCAACCGGTTCATGGCGTACTTCCTGCTGTGGATGCTGATCTCGGCCGGATTCGCCTCCTGGCAGGGCCACTTGGGCGGCCTGCTCACGGGCGGCGCGGCGACCCTCGCCCTCGCGTACGCGCCCCGAGCCCGCCGCACCCTGGTACAGGTCTCGGCGTGCGCGGGGCTGTTCGTACTCCTCATGGCGCTGACGTTCCTCAAGCAGCCGTAGGACGACGGGCTGTCACTCCGCCTGCTCCTGCTCCTGGCCCTGGTCTCGCTCCTGTGCCTGCGCCTGCTCCTGGAACGCGGGGAGTTCGAGGATCCGCCGCTTGCCTGCGTCGTCCATCAGGCGTCGGATTGACTTCTGGTCAATAGAAGCGGACGCCGAAGCCGGTGCGTCCGCCACGTAATCTGAGCCGCATGAAACGCGCAGGCTGCATACTTCTGGCCGTGGCTCCGGTCGCCACGGTCGCGGTGTTCCTCTTCACGCCGGGGCACGACGACGGCAAGGGCGGCTCGCACGGCTCGTCCACGTCGCACCAGTCCGTCGAGGACGCCGCGGCCGCCAAGGCCGCCGCGGAGAAGAAGGCCGACGACGACGCCATCGCCGACCTGCCGCCCGGCCTCGCCGCGCCCGCGAAGAAGGACCTCGCCCAGCAGATCGTGGCCAGCGCGGAGAACTCGACGCTCGACTGGCGCGGCCAGTACGGCTACATCGAGGACATCAAGGACGGGCAGGGCTACACGGCCGGGATCATCGGCTTCTGCACCGGCACGCACGACCTGCTCACCCTCGTCGAGCGGTACACGAAGGCCTACCCGGACAACGGTCTCGCCCGCTATCTGCCCGCCCTGCGCAAGGTCGACGGCACGGACTCCCACGAGGGCCTCGACCCCGGCTTCACCGCGGCGTGGAAGAAGGAGGCGACCGACCCCGCCTTCCGCGCCGCCCAGAACTCCGAGCGCGACCGTGTCTACTTCGACCCGGCCGTCCGCCTCGCCAAGCTCGACGGCCTGGGCACGCTCGGCCAGTTCGTCTACTACGACGCGATGGTCCTGCACGGCCCCGGCACGGGCCCGAACGGCTTCTACGGCCTGCGCGAGAAGGCCATGCGGGAGGCGGACACCCCGGCGCAGGGCGGCAAGGAGAAGGCGTACCTCGACATCTTCCTCGACGTGCGCCGGGCTGCGATGAAGGCGAAGAAGCCGAACCGCGACACCACCCGCATCGACACGGCCCAGCGCCAGTTCCTCTACGACGGCAACCTGACCCTGAAGACACCGCTGGTGTGGAAGGTGTACGGGGAGACGTACCGGGTGCCGTAACCCCTGGGAGCCCTGACCATGCCACGTACCACCCCGCCTCGGCCTGTCGATGTCGAGGACCGCTTCCCCGAGCTGAGCGCGCTGCGCCGCACGGCCACCCGGCTGCACCCGAGGCGCGGTACCCCCTCGGTGCACGAGAGCTCCGTCGGCGGTCCGATGCTGTGGCCGCGCGACGAGCCCTGGCCGGTCTGCGCGATCCCTCACAAGCGCGGCAGCGGCTACCGCTACTCCGACGTGCTGCGCGAACGCGAGATCCTCGAGCGGGCGTGGCGGCGCGATCCACGGAGTGGGCCGAACCGTGAGGAGCGCGAGATGCTGGCCGGTTTCAAACGGGGCCGGCACGCCCCGCATCTCGCCGACACGGACCCCATCCCGATGATCGCCGTGGCCCAGCTGTACCGCCGCGATGTTCCCGGCCTGCCCGAGAGTGGCGAAGGAGACCTGCTCCAGGTCTTCTGGTGCGGTTTCGAGAGGCACGGCGAGAGCCGTCACGAACCCCATGTGCAGCTGCGACGGCGACGGTCCCAGGACGTGACCCGGACACTCGATCAGCAGCCGGCACCCGAAGTCGTAGGCCGTGGCGAACTCGTGCCGGCGGCCTGTGCGCTGTTCCCCGAAGAGGTCGTCGAGCACCCGTACCTCGAGGACCTGGACACGGCCCTGCAGGACCGTATCGACGCGTGGGAAGGGCCCGAGGAGGACGAAGGACCGCAGTACATCTCCGACTTGTCCACGGCGCCCGGCTGGAAGGTCGGCGGCTACATCGCCTGGAACCTCACCGGCCCGGCATCGCTGAACTGCTCCGCCTGCGCAACGGAACTCCTCCCGCTCCTGACGGCGGACCGGCGCGAGTGGGACCCTGCCACCACCAGCTGGATCCCGTACGAGGACCGGGAGGTCAGCACGGTCCGCCGCGACAACGTCCCGACCCGCGTCTCCCCCGGCCGCGGCCGCCTGACCATCGCCGTGTGCCCCCGCGACCCGCACCATCCGCTCCGGCTCGTCACGCAATAGGTGGCCGCGGCGCGGCAGAGGGCCGACGCACCGCGACGCCCGCCCAGGCGTCCGGTCGGGGACAGTTCGGGCGAGCGTCGCGCTCAGTTCCGTACGCCGTTGTACGGGACGTCTTTTTTGGGGGCCTTCAGGCCGCCTTCGCGTCGGTCAGACGGTCAGGGAGCGGTCCGTCGGGCGGATCGGAGCCGGCAGTTCGCTGGCTCCGGTCAGGAAGCGGTCGACCCCGCGGGCGGCCGAGCGGCCCTCCGCGATGGCCCACACGATGAGGGACTGGCCGCGGCCCGCGTCACCGGCGACGAAGACGCCGGGGACGTTGGTCTGGAACTCGTCGTCGCGCGCCACGTTGCCGCGCGCGTCGAGGTCCAGGGCGAACTGGGAGACGAGGCCGTTGTCCTGGTCCGTGCCCGTGAAGCCCATCGCGAGCGTGACCAGCTGGGCGGGGATCTTGCGCTCCGTGCCCGGCTTCTGCGTCAGCTTGCCGTCGATGAACTCCACCTCGACGAGGTGCAGGTACTGGACGTTGCCGTCCTCGTCGCCCTCGAAGTGGGTGGTCGAGACGGAGTAGACCCGCTCGCCGCCCTCCTCGTGCGCGGACGTCACCTTGTAGAGCATGGGGAACGTCGGCCAGGGCTGGCCCGCGTTCCGGTCCTCGCCCGGACGCGGCATGATCTCCAGCTGCGTGACCGAGGCCGCGCCCTGGCGGTGGGCGGTGCCCACACAGTCCGCGCCGGTGTCGCCGCCGCCGATGACGACGACGTGCTTGCCCTCGGCGGAGACGGGCGTGGTGACGTAGTCGCCCTCCTGGACCTTGTTGGCCAGGGGCAGGTACTCCATCGCCTGGTAGACGCCCTTGAGTTCACGTCCCGGGACCGGCAGGTCGCGGGCGGTCGTGGCACCGGCGGCGATGACCACGGCGTCATAGCGCTTGCGCAGCTTCGCGGCGTCTATGTCGCGGCCGATCTCCACGCCCGTACGGAACTTGGTGCCCTCCGCGCGCATCTGCTCGATGCGGCGGTTGATGTGGCGCTTCTCCATCTTGAACTCGGGGATGCCGTAGCGGAGCAGGCCGCCGATGCGGTCGGCGCGCTCGTAGACGGCGACCGTGTGGCCGGCCCGCGTCAGCTGCTGGGCGGCGGCGAGGCCCGCCGGGCCCGAGCCGATGACGGCGACGGTCTTGCCGGAGAGGCGCTCCGGGGCCTGGGGCGCGACGTCGCCGCGGTCCCACGCCTGGTCGATGATCGAGACCTCGACGTTCTTGATGGTGACGGCCGGCTGGTTGATGCCGAGCACACACGCCGACTCACAGGGCGCCGGGCAGAGGCGGCCGGTGAACTCCGGGAAGTTGTTGGTGGCGTGCAGTCGCTCCTGCGCCGCCGACCAGTCCTCGCGGTACGCGTAGTCGTTCCACTCGGGGATCAGGTTCCCGAGCGGGCAGCCGTTGTGGCAGAACGGGATGCCGCAGTCCATGCAGCGGCCGGCCTGCTTGCTGATGATGGGGAGCAGGGAGCCGGGAACGTAGACCTCGTTCCAGTCCCGCACGCGCTCGCCGACCGGACGGGTCTTGGCGACCTCGCGGCCATGGTTGAGAAAGCCCTTGGGATCAGCCATTGGTCGCCGCCTCCATCATCTTCTCGGTGGTCTCGGACTCGGAGAGTCCGGCTCGCTCGGCGGCGTCCTTGGCGGCGAGCACTGCCTTGTACGTGCTGGGGATGATCTTGCTGAAGCGGTCCACCGCCACCGTCCACTCCGCGAGGAGCTTCTCGGCGACCGTCGAGCCGGTCTCCTCGGCGTGGCGGCGCACGACGTCGTGCAGCCACTGCTTGTCGGTGTCGTCCAGGGCCTCGACGGCCGTCTGGGACGCGGCGTTCACGTTGTCGAGGTCCAGGTCGACGACGTACGCGATACCGCCGGACATGCCGGCCGCGAAGTTGCGTCCGGTCTCGCCGAGAACGACCGCGCGGCCACCGGTCATGTACTCGCAGCCGTGGTCGCCCACGCCCTCCGAGACGACCGTCGCGCCCGAGTTGCGGACGCAGAAGCGCTCGCCGGTGCGGCCGCGCAGGAACAGCTCGCCGCCCGTGGCGCCGTACGCGATCGTGTTGCCCGCGATCGTCGAGTACTCGGCGAGGTGGTCGGCGCCGCGGTCCGGGCGGACCACGATGCGGCCGCCTGACAGGCCCTTGCCGACGTAGTCGTTGGCGTCGCCCTCCAGGCGCAGGGTGACACCGCGCGGCACGAACGCGCCGAACGACTGGCCCGCGGAGCCGGTGAAGGTGATGTCGATGGTGTCGTCGGGCAGGCCCGCGCCACCGAACTTCTTCGTCACCTCGTGGCCGAGCATGGTGCCGACCGTGCGGTTGATGTTGCGGATCGCGACCTGGGCGCGGACCGGCTGGGCGTCCGCCTGCGCGTTCGCGGCGAGCGCGTCGGCGGCCAGCTTGATCAGCTCGTTGTCCAGGGCCTTCTCCAGGCCGTGGTCCTGAGTGATCACCTGGTGGCGCACGGCGCCCTCGGGCAGCTCGGGGACGTAGAAGAGGGGCTCGAGGTCGAGGCCCTGGGCCTTCCAGTGGTCCACGGCCCGCTCGGTGTCGAGGAGTTCGGCGTGGCCGACGGCCTCCTCGATGGTGCGGAAGCCGAGCTCGGCCAGGATCTCGCGGACCTCTTCGGCGATGAACTCGAAGAAGTTCACGACGAATTCGGCCTTGCCGGAGAACCGCTCGCGCAGGACGGGGTTCTGCGTGGCGATGCCGACCGGGCAGGTGTCCAGGTGGCAGACGCGCATCATGACGCAGCCGGAGACGACGAGCGGCGCGGTCGCGAAACCGAACTCCTCGGCGCCGAGCAGCGCGGCGATGACGACGTCGCGGCCGGTCTTGAGCTGGCCGTCGGTCTGGACGACGATGCGGTCGCGCAGGCCGTTGAGCAGCAGGGTCTGCTGGGTCTCGGCGAGGCCGAGCTCCCAGGGACCGCCGGCGTGCTTGAGGGAGGTGAGCGGAGAGGCGCCCGTACCGCCGTCGTGGCCGGAGATGAGCACCACGTCGGCGTGCGCCTTGGAGACACCCGCGGCGACGGTGCCGACGCCGACCTCGGAGACCAGCTTCACGTGAATCCGCGCCTGCGGGTTCGCGTTCTTCAGGTCGTGGATCAGCTGGGCCAGGTCCTCGATGGAGTAGATGTCGTGGTGCGGCGGCGGCGAGATGAGCCCGACGCCCGGCGTCGAGTGACGCGTCTTGGCGACCCACGGGTAGACCTTGTGGCCGGGCAGCTGGCCGCCCTCGCCGGGCTTGGCGCCCTGCGCCATCTTGATCTGGATGTCGTCCGCGTTGACCAGGTACTCGCTCGTGACACCGAAGCGGCCGGAGGCGACCTGCTTGATGCTGGAGCGGCGCGCCGGGTCGTACAGCCGGTCCGCGTCCTCGCCGCCCTCACCGGTGTTGGACTTGGCGCCCAGCTGGTTCATGGCGATGGCGAGGGTCTCGTGCGCCTCCTTGGAGATGGAGCCGTACGACATGGCGCCCGTGGAGAACCGCTTGACGATCTCGCTGACCGGCTCGACCTCGTCGATGGAGATCGCCTCGCGGCCGCTCCTGAAGCCGAAGAGGCCGCGCAGCGTCATCAGACGCTCCGACTGCTCGTTCACGCGGCCCGTGTACTTCTTGAAGATGTCGTAGCGGCGGTTGCGCGTGGCGTGCTGGAGGCGGAAGACCGTCTCCGGGTCGAACAGGTGCGGCTCGCCCTCGCGGCGCCACTGGTACTCGCCGCCGATGTCGAGGGCGCGGTGCGCGGGCGCGATGCCGCTCGCCGGGTACGCCTTCGCGTGACGGGCGGCGACCTCCTTGGCGATGACGTCGAGACCGGCGCCGCCGATCTTCGTCGCGGTGCCGTTGAAGTACTTGTCGACGAAGGCCTCGTCGAGGCCGACGGCCTCGAAGACCTGGGCGCCGCGGTAGGAGGCGACGGTCGAGATGCCCATCTTGGACATGACCTTGAGGACGCCCTTGCCGAGCGCGTAGATCAGGTTGCGGATGGCCTGCTCGGCCTCGACGCCGGGCAGGAACGTGCCGGCGCGGACCAGGTCCTCGACGGACTCCATCGCCAGGTACGGGTTGACGGCCGCGGCGCCGAAGCCGATGAGGAGGGCCACGTGGTGGACCTCGCGCACATCGCCCGCCTCGACGAGCAGGCCCACCTCGGTGCGCTGCTTCGTACGGATGAGGTGGTGGTGGACGGCCGCGGTGAGCAGCAGCGACGGGATCGGCGCGTGCTCGGCGTCGGAGTGCCGGTCGGAGAGCACGATCAGGCGGGCGCCGGCCTCTATGGCGGCGTCGGCCTCGGCGCAGATCTCCTCGATGCGGGCGGCGAGCGCGTCGCCGCCGCCGGAGACCCGGTACAGGCCGGACAGGGTCGCGGCCTTCATGCCGGGCATGTCGCCGTCGGCGTTGATGTGGATGAGCTTGGCCAGCTCGTCGTTGTCGATCACCGGGAAGGGCAGGGTGACCGAACGGCAGGAGGCCGCGCTCGGGTCGAGCAGGTTGCCCTGCGGGCCGAGGGTGGAGCGCAGCGAGGTGACGAGCTCCTCGCGGATGGCGTCCAGCGGCGGGTTCGTGACCTGCGCGAACAGCTGGGTGAAGTAGTCGAAGATCAGCCGCGGGCGGGCGGAGAGCGCCGCGATCGGCGAGTCCGTGCCCATGGAGCCGAGCGGCTCGCCGCCGGTCTTGGCCATCGGCGTGAGGATGACGCGCAGCTCTTCCTCGGTGTAGCCGAAGGTCTGCTGGCGGCGGGTGACCGAGGCGTGGGTGTGAACGATGTGCTCGCGCTCGGGGAGGTCCTCGAGCTCGATCTCACCGGCCTCCAGCCACTCGCCGTACGGCTTGTCGGCGGCCAGGCCGGCCTTGATCTCGTCGTCCTCGATGATGCGGTGCTCGGCGGTGTCGACGAGGAACATCCGTCCGGGCTGCAGACGGCCCTTCTTGACGACCTTCGCGGGGTCGATGTCGAGGACGCCGACCTCGGAGCCGAGGACGACGAGGCCGTCGTCGGTGACCCAGTAGCGGCCGGGACGCAGACCGTTGCGGTCGAGAACGGCACCCACCTGCGTACCGTCGGTGAAGGTCACGCACGCCGGGCCGTCCCAGGGCTCCATCATCGCGGAGTGGAACTGGTAGAAGGCGCGGCGGTCGGCCGCCATGGAGGCGTGGTTCTCCCAGGCCTCCGGGATCATCATCAGGACGCTGTGCGGCAGGGAGCGGCCGCCGAGGTGCAGCAGTTCGAGCACCTCGTCGAAGGACGCCGAGTCCGAGGCGTCGGGCGTACAGACGGGGAAGATCCGCGACAGGTCCTCGGCGCCGAACAGGTCGGAGGCGAGCTGCGACTCGCGCGCCTTCATCCAGTTCCGGTTGCCCTTGACCGTGTTGATCTCACCGTTGTGCGCGACGAAGCGGTACGGGTGCGCGAGCGGCCAGCTCGGGAAGGTGTTCGTGGAGAACCGCGAGTGGACGAGCGCGATCGCAGATGCGAATCGGCGGTCCGAAAGGTCGGGGAAGAAGGGCTCGAGCTGGCCGGTGGTCAGCATGCCCTTGTAGACGATGGTGCGGGCGGAGAGCGACGGGAAGTACACGCCGGCCTCGCGCTCGGCGCGCTTGCGCAGGACGAAGGCCTTGCGGTCGAGCGCGATGTCCTTCGCGGTGCCGTCGGCGTCCGAGACGAAGATCTGGCGGAAGGCCGGCATCGTCGAGCGGGCGGTGGCGCCGAGGAGCTGCGGGGCGACCGGCACCTCGCGCCAGCCGAGGACGGTGAGGCCCTCCGCGGCGGCGATCGTCTCGATCTGTGAGACGGCGGCGGCGTTGTCGGCCTCGTCGACGGGCAGGAAGGCGATGCCGACCGCGTACGCGCCGGCCTCGGGCAGATCGAAGGAGACCGCGGCACGCAGGAAGGCGTCCGGGACCTGGGACAGGATGCCCGCTCCGTCACCCGAGTCGGGCTCGGAACCGGTGGCACCTCGGTGCTCCAGGTTGCGCAGAACCGTGAGCGCCTGTTCGACCAGCGCGTGGCTCGCCTCGCCGGTGAGGGTGGCCACGAAGCCGACGCCGCAGGCGTCGTGCTCGTTACGGGGGTCGTACATGCCCTGGGCTGCAGGGCGAGCATCCATGAACGGCTGGTTCATGGAGTGCTGGGACGGCTGGCGCGGCGTGCGCATCGGCTCTCCCGTCGTCGTTTTGCGTGGCATATGACATCTGCCGAGGGACGACGTTGGCCCTCTGCTGGGGTGCAAATTTCGTACAAGTTACATGATGGAGCGGTTCTCGGGAACCGGATACTCCGTTCCAGCATGCGGACACCGCGGTGGCGGTGGCGGTGCCGCTCCCGATGACGGAACAGCGGCGGAAAAAGCGACCTTCACGGGCAGATCGATGTCCGCGGGTCCATGAGCGAGGCGGGCGTCGTTGCCCGCAGCGCTTACGGCTCATGCCCCGCCGTTAAGCAATCGAAACCGCCAAGTAACGGCTACTTATACAGGGGTCCGTATAGCCATCACTGGGGCGTCATCCTACGGCCGTACCGAACAGGCTGCCCAGGAGATACGTCACACCCGCCGCGGCACCGCCGAGAGCCAGCTGGCGCACCCCGCTGAACCACCAGGACCGCGCCGTCACCTTGGCCACGATCGCCCCACAGGCGAAGAGGCCGACGAGCGCGAGCAGGACCGCGGGCCACAGGGCGCTCGCACCCAGCAGATAGGGCAGCAGCGGAAGCAGGGCGCCGAGGGCGAAGGACCCGAAGGAGGAGACGGCGGCGACGGTCGGCGACGGCAGGTCGCCGGGGTCGATGCCCAGCTCCTCGCGCGCGTGGATCTCCAGGGCCTGCTCGGGGTCCTTCGACAGCTGGCGCGCCACTTCCCGGGCGAGGTCGGGCTCCACGCCACGCGACATGTAGAGGTCGGCGAGCTCCCGCTCCTCGTCCGCCGGGTGCTTCCTCAACTCCCGCCGCTCGACGTCGAGTTCGGCCTCGACCAGCTCGCGCTGAGAGGCGACGGAGGTGTACTCGCCGGCGGCCATGGAGAAGGCGCCGGCGGCAAGGCCGGAGAGCCCGGTGATGATGATCGTCTGCTGCGAAACGGCGCCGCCCGCGACACCGGTCATCAGGGCCAGGTTCGAGACGAGTCCGTCCATCGCGCCGAACACCGCGGGGCGCAGCCAGCCACCGTTGACATCGCGGTGCGTGTGGTTGTCGCGGTGCGCGTCGTGCAGCGTCGCTTCGGTCTCGATGATGGCCATTTCGCGCAGTGCTCCTCTCGTACGGAGCCCATGCCGCGCAGCGTTCCCGCGGGCCCGGACTCCCCCCTCAACACCCTCGAAAGTACGCACGGATTCGGGCCCCCGCCAGCAAGGAAGGCCGTACTTACCAGGACTTTCGACCGCTTTGCCCACCCGCTCGAACGGCCCTCACCGTCACCCGAGAGATGGATCACATGATCTGAGCGTTGACGGACGGGGGAAACATCGCCGCAACACCTGTAAACGTTTCCGACTGCGGTGAGGAGACCGCGCCTGGTGGTCCGCGCATCCACAGCACCGCCGACCGAGAACACGAGGTCCACATGAGTGCCCACCACACCTCGCAGAGCCCGAACACGCCATGAGCGTCGGCCTGGACCCGTCGCCGGGCGCGGAAGGTCCCCGAAGGCTCGGCACGGTCCCGCACCGCCGGCCGCCGGCCGCGATCTCCCTGCGGGACCGCGCCCGGGGAGCCCTGCTCGGCCTCGCGGTGGGCGACGCGCTCGGCGCGCCCGCCGAGAACATGAAGCCGTCGCAGATCCGGGAACGATGGGGCCGTATCGAGGGGTTCGTCTCGCCGGACCCGGTGGGCACGGACGACACCGAGTACGCGATCTTCTCGGGCCTGCTGCTCGCGGCCCACGGTTCGGCGCTCACCGTGGGACAGGTCGAGGCGGCCTGGCACACCTGGATCGCCGACCTCGACGAGGGCCCGTTCCGGGGCGCGGGCTTCAGCGAGAGAGGAACCCTGGAGAACCTGCGCCGGGGCCTTGCGGCACCCATCTCGGCGCAGCACCGCCACGCGTGGAGCGACGGACTCGCCATGCGGGCGGCCCCGTTCGGGGTGTACGCGGCGGGCCGTCCGGCGGAGGCGGCACGCCTCGTCGCGGTGGACGGCTCGGTGTCGCACGACGGGGAGGGCATCCTCGGAGGCCGGGCGGTGGCGGCCGGGGTCGCGGCGGCGATGGTGAGCCACAACCCGGACACGGTGGTCGAGGCAGCGCTGTCCGCGATCCCCGAGGACTCCTGGACAGCACGCTCGCTGCACCGCGCGGTGGCGGCGGCCCGCAGCGCCCGCCGCGACCCCGACGGCACCCAGCTCTCCATGGAACGAGAGGTACGCCGGGCCGTGGTGATCGGCGGCTACCCGTGGCCGGACCTGGCCCCGGAGGCGGTGGGCCTGGCCTTCGGCGCGTTCGCCGCGGCCCGGGGCGAGTTCAGGGAGTCGGTCCTGATGGCGGTGAACATGGGCCGCGACGCGGACACGACGGCCGCGGTGGCGGGCGCCCTGGCCGGCGCGCTACGCGGCGAACGGACGATCCCCGCCGACTGGGCGACGGCGATCGGCCCGGTCCGAGGCAGCTGCCTCCCGTCGATGACGGGCCGTCACATCCTGGACATCGCCGACACCTTGACCCCCAAGCCCTCACCCCCTGAGGGAGCCACAACGTGACGCCCCACCACCCGGCCCCCACCCACGTACATGGGCCGAGACCCCCGGCACCCACCCACGTACATGGGCCGAGACCCCCGGCCCCCACCCCCACACACGAGCCGAACCCCCCAGCCCCACCCCCACAGAGAGGCCGACGGACCCCGGCCCCGACGCACCGGCACCCGCGCGCGAACGGAAGGGGCCGGGCCGGTATGTCCGCCCGGAGCCGGCACACACAACTGACGCGCAGGAGATCCGACGCCGAACCATCCAAGCGAGGACGGACATACCGGCCCGGCACCGCACCCACAACGGGCGCGAGCCGCAAGCCGAGAACAGGCCCACACCCACAACGGGCGCGACCCACAAGCCGAGAACGGCCCCGCACCCACAACGGGCGCGACCCACAAGCCGAGAACAGGCCCACACCCACAACGGGCGCGACCCACAAGCCGAGAACAGGCCCACACCCACAACGGGCGCGACCCACAAGCCGAGAACAGGCCCACACCCACAACGGGCGCGACCCACAAGCCGAGAACAGGCCCACACCCACAACGGGCGCGACCCACAAGCCGAGAACAGGCCCACACCCACAACGGGCGCGACCCACAAGCCGAGAACAGGCCCGCACCCACAAGCCCGCCCCGGAGAGGCCCGCACACCATGACGCCCCCCACGGCCACACCCGAATCAAAGCCCCGCGCCCCCGGACCCCCCACCACCCCCCGCCGAATCGAGGGCCTGCTGCTCGGCATCGCCGCAGGCGACGCCGCAGGCTGGCCCTCAGGCCGGCACCGCGCAGCCCGCCTCCCCGACTGGACCCGCCGCCTGACCCGAGAACTGGACACGTTCGCGGAGCAGAACGCGACGACGACGCTCCCCGTACCGATCGCGCTCAACCAGCCCCCGGAACCCCTGCGCCTGGGCCCGTCGGACGACGCGGAATGGGCGGCGTTCACGGCGGCCTCGATCCTGAACGCCGCCGAGGCGAGAGCCCAGAGCGCGAACCTCCTCCCGGACGACCACGTACGCACGGCACTCACCCTCGCCTGGAACACCCTCGCCGCGGAGGTGGCCGAGGCAACGGCCCGGGCGGACGAGATCGAGTCGGCGCGCATGCCGATGCGGGCACGCATCTCCGTAAGAGCGGGCCTCGGCAACCTGGCGGCGGGCCTGAGCCCCCCGGCCACAGGACACGACAACCCTCACTACTTCGACGACGCGGCCTGCGTACGCGCGGCCGTACTGGCCGTGGTCCACCCGGGCGCCCCCGAACTCGCCGCGGAACTGGCGGAGTTCGACGCCCGGTACACGCAGGACGGCGACGGGGTGCACGGCGCCAGAGCCATGGCGGCGGCGGTGGCGACAGCGCTGGGCGGCGCGCCGGTGGACGCCTGCGTGGACGCCGCGCTGGCCCAGCTCCCCGAGGGAACCGAGATCCGCCGCAACGCGCTGCACGCGGTGGACCTGGCGCGAAGGGCGGCAGCGGCCCGCCCCGGCCTGCCGGGAAACGCGTTCGCGCTGGTCCCGGTCCTGGAGCACGAGATCGTCGACCACGTCTACAGCTACGGCATCGCGGCGGCGGAAACGGTCCCGGTGGCCCTGGCCGTGGCGACCGCGGCCGGCGGCAACGTGACGGAGGCGGTACCCACGGCGGCGTGCCTCTCGCGGGTGGCGGACTCGGCCCCGGCGCTGGCGGGCGCGCTGACCGGAGCGATCGGCGGAGCCGACACGCTCCCGGCGAGCTGGCGGGACGCCTGCCGCAGGCTCGCGGGCTGCGCACTGCCGCGCCTGGCGGGAACGGACCTCGTGGACATCGCAGCAGACCTGACCAGGGCAGCAACCACACCGAAAGGCCCCTGATGACCACTACCGCACCCACCCCGAAGCGAACCCCGAAAGGAACCCCCACCCCCACCCCCCGCTCCCTGGAGGACCGCACCACCGGAGCGCTGCTCGGCGCCGCGGTGGGCGACGCGCTGGGCGGCCCGGTGGAGGGCTGGACGCCGGAGGCGATCGCGGAGCGCCACGGCGGCCGGGTCCGCGGCATCGTGGAGCCGTTCCACAAGGACGACTGGCGTACGGCGCGCCCGATCGCCCCGTACCACAAGGGCGACGGTCATGTCACCGACGACACCTTGATGACGCACGCGCTGATCCGGGTCTACGAGAACGTACGGGACCACCTGGACGCGTACGCGGTCGCGGACCACCTCGTCCCCGACCTGATCACCAACACCCGCTGGATCCCCGAGTTGGAGGCGGAGGCGCTCCCGCTGCAGCGGATCTTCCTGGCCGAGAAGTGGATCGTGGCGCGCATCCACTACGGCCATGTGGACCCGCGCGAGGCGGGCGTGGGCAACATCGTGAACTGCGGCGCGGCGATGTACATGGCTCCGGTGGGAGCGGTGAACGCGGGCAACCCCGGCAGGGCGTACGAGGAGGCGCTGGACGTGGCGGGCGCGCACCAGTCGTCGTACGGCAGGGAGGCGGCGGGCGTCTTCGCGGCGGCGGTCGCCGCGGCGTTCAGGCCGGATGCGACGCCGGAGTCGGTGGTCGAGGAGGCGCTGGCTCTCGCGAAGGACGGCACACGGTCGGCGATCGAGGCGGTGTGCGAAGTGGCACGCGACCACACGGACTTCGAGGACGCGCTGGGACCGCTGCGGGAGGCGGTCACGCCGTTCGACACGGTCGGCCCGGAGTACCGCAAGCCGTCGCTCGGGGCGCGCCGCCCGTCCCGGCTGCACGCGATCGAGGAGCTGCCGATCGCGCTCGGGATGCTCCTGGTCGGCCGAGGCGATTTCCGGCAGACGGTCCTCGGCTCGGTCAACTACGGCCGTGACTGCGACTCGATCGCGACGATGAGCGGTGCGATCGTGGGCGCGCTGTACGGGGAGTCGGCGGTGCCACGGGAGTGGAGCGGGGAGGTGGCCCGCGCGAGCAGGCTCGACCTGCACACACCGGCGGCCTCGCTGGCCCGGGTCACGCGCGAGGTCTTCGCCAAGGACCTGACCCGCCGCCGGTCCCACGAGGCGGCGTTCGCCGAACTCACCGCGACCGCGGGGTCGTGATGCTGCGCCTCACCTGGGTCCAGCCCGAGGACCTGCTCGGCCACGAACTGCGCCAGGCGGCCCAGGACGGCCGGGACGCAAGCGGAGTGGAGCGCCGCTGGCGCGAGGCGGGCGGCCTCCCGCCCCCCGAGCGCGCGGGAGCGTCACCGCCACCCCAGGACCCAAGGCTACGAGCGCTGGCGAACACGCTCCTGGACGAACTGGCCTCAACACAGAGCCCTCTGGGGCCACTTGAACCGACCTCCTTGCCGGAGATCAAGCAGCTCACCCCACGACCAGCCGGTCCGGCGCTCCAGGACAAGGGACGCGCGGGCCTGGGGGCAGCGCCCCCGGAAATCCCCGAAACGAAGAGCCTGCACGCGTCCTGGCTGGGCAGAGCGGTCGGCTGCCTCCTGGGCAAACCCGTGGAGAAGCTCCCCCTGGACGGCATCCGGTCCATCGCGAAGTCCACGTCCAACTGGCCCTTGAACACCTGGTTCACGGACCGGAACCTCCCGAGGGACGTGGCGGAGCGCCACCCCTGGAACCGCCGCTCCCGCCCCACCTCCCTAGCCGAGAACATCGACGGCATGCCGGAGGACGACGACCTCAACTACCCGCTCCTCGGCCTGCTCCTGCTCCGGCGCCACGGCGCCGAGTTCACCACGGCGGACGTGGCGCGGCTGTGGCTCGACGAGTTGCCGGCGGGCCGCACGTTCACCGCGGAGCGCATCGCGTACCGCAATCTCCTGGACGGCATCGAGCCCCCGGAGACGGCGGTGCACCGCAACCCGTTCCGGGAGTGGATCGGCGCCCAGATCCGCGCGGACGTCTTCGGCTGGACGAACCCCGGCGACCCGGCCCGGGCGGCCGAACTGGCCTACAGGGACGCGACGTTGACGCACACGGCGAACGGCGTCTACGGAGAGATGTTCGTAGCGGCAGCCATCGCCCACGCGGCAGCACCGACCGCCACCACGCCCCGCACCGCCGCGCCGCACCGGACCACCCCCACCCTCCACGCCACTCTCCAGGCCCCCACCAGCCCCACAACCCCAACCGTCCGCACCACCCTCGACGCCGGCCTCGCCGTGATCCCGCCCGACTCGCGCTACGCCCAGGCGATCCGCTTCGGCATCGAGACGGCCCGCGCCGAACCCGCCGGCACCCCGGCCGGCTTCGCGTCCGTGGTCGACACGCTCCACGCCCGCTACGCCCACGACCACCACTGGGTGCACGTCCTGCCCAACGCGGCGCTCCTCGCCGCCGCGCTCACCCACGCCGACGGCGACTTCACGGGGTCCATCTGCCGTGCGGTGTCGGGTGGCTGGGACACCGACTCGAACGGCGCGACCGCCGGTTCGATCGCCGGACTTCTCGCCGGCTCGCCCGACGCGATCGACGACCGCTGGACCACCCCGCTCAAGAACCGTCTGGCGACCTCGGTCGCCGACTTCGACGGGATCGGCTTCGACGAACTGGCCAGGCTCACTCAGGAGGCCCGCACATGAATTCCGATCACGACCAGCACACCGCCGCCCCCACGCCCGACACCCCCGCACCCGACACCCCCACCTCCCAACGCCCCGCCCCCCTGCAGGGCCTGCGCGTACTCGACCTGGCCACCCTCTTCGCCGGCCCGCTCGCCGCCACCATGCTGGGCGACTTCGGCGCCGACGTGATCAAGGTCGAGCACCCCCGTAAACCGGACCCGTCCCGAGGCCACGGCCCGTCGAAGGACGGCGTCGGCCTGTGGTGGAAGCTCCTCGGCCGCAACAAGCGGAACATCACCCTCGATCTCTCCACACCGGGCGGGCGCGAGATCCTCCTCAAGCTGGTCGCGGACGCGGACGTGCTGATCGAGAACTTCCGTCCCGGCACCCTGGAGAAGTGGAACCTCGGCTGGGAGGAGCTGAACGCCGCCAACCCGCGCCTGGTACTCACCCGCGTCACCGCCTTCGGCCAGTTCGGGCCGTACTCGCGGCGCCCGGGATTCGGCACGCTCGCCGAGGCGATGAGCGGCTTCGCGGCGCTCACGGGCGAGCCCGACGGCCCCCCGACGCTCCCGCCGTTCGGCCTCGCGGACTCGATCGCCGCCCTCTCCACGTCGTACGCGGTGATGGCCGCGCTCCAGGGCCGCGAGCGGACGGGGCGGGGCCAGGTCGTCGACATGGCGATCATCGAGCCGATGCTGACGGTCCTCGGCCCGCAGCCCATCTGGTACGACCAGCTCGGCTACGTACAGCCGCGCACCGGGAACCGGTCCACGAACAACGCCCCGCGCAACACCTACCGCACGAGCGACGACAAGTGGGTGGCGGTCTCCACGTCCGCCCAGTCGATCGCCGAGCGCGTGATGCGCCTGGTCGGCCGCCCCGAGCTGATCGACGAGCCGTGGTTCGAGACGGGGTCGGGCCGCGCGGGCCACGCCGACGAACTCGACGCCGCGGTCGGCGCCTGGATCAACCGGCACTCGCGGGACGACGTCCTCGCGGCCTTCGAGAAGGCGGAGGCCGCCATCGCCCCCGTCTTCGACATCCGCGACGTGATGGACGACGAGCAGTACCAGGCGCTCGACTCGATCACCGAGGTGCCCGACCCCGAGCTGGGCACGGTCAGGATGCAGAACGTGCTGTTCCGCCTCTCCGAGACCCCCGGCGCGATCAAATGGGCCGGCCGCCCCCACGGCGCCGACACGGACGAGATCCTTACGGGCCTCGGTCTTTCCCCCTCGGAGATCAGCACCCTCCGCGAAGCGGGCGCCCTGTGACCGCCCAGTCCTACGAGACATTCCTGACCTGGCTCTACGCCCCGGGCGACCGGCCGGAGGTGGTGGCGAAGGCGCTCGACTCGGGCGCCGACGTGGTCCTGATCGACCTGGAGGACGCGGTCGCTCCCGACCGCAAGACGTACGCCCTCGACGCCACCGCCGAGCTGCTCGCCGAGAAGCACCCGGTGCCGGTGCATGTGCGGGTCAACGCGCTGCACTCGCCGCGCGCCGAGTCCGAGGTCAGACGGCTCACCCCGCTCCCGGGCCTCGGCGCCCTGCGTCTCCCCAAGGTCCACGGCCCCGCCGACCTGGACCGTGTCTCGGACTGGTCGGTCGAGGTGCCGCCCCTGTACGCCCTCCTGGAGTCGGCGCTCGGCGTCGAGCAGGCGTACGAGATCGCGCGGCATCCGAGCGTACGGGGCATCGCGCTGGGCGAGGCGGATCTGCGGGCGGAGCTCGGCGTGACGAACGGCGAGGGGCTGGCGTGGCCACGCGGGCGGGCCGTCGTCGCCGCGCGCGCCGCGGCACTCCCCCCGCCTCCGCAGTCCGTCTACCCGGACGTCCGCGACACGGTGGGCCTGGCCCGCTCCTGTTCGCACGGCCGGGCGCTCGGCTTCTTCGGCCGTATGGCGATCCATCCCCGCCAGCTCCCCGTCATCGAGGCGGCGTTCCTGCCGACGGCGGCGGAGGTCGACGCGGCGACGGAGGTCGTCGGCGCCGCCGCCACGGAGGCGGGGGCCCTGGCGCTGCCCGACGGCCGCTTCGTCGACGCGGCGATCGTGTCGGACGCGCGCCGGGTGCTCACGCTGGCCTCCCGCCGTCGCGGGGGCTGACCGGGACAGAGCGACGGGGGCGCCGGATCGATGCGATCCGGCGCCCCCGTCGACGTCTGGGCGGTGAGGCTCGGCTAGCTCTTCCCGGCCTTCGTGGCCCCTGCCTCACCGTTGGCCTCGTCCTTGTCGGCGGCCTCGTCCTTGACGGCGGCCTCGTCCTCGGCCGCCGTGGTGGACTCGGCATCGTCGCCCGCTGCCTCGTCCTCCGCCTTGACCTCGGCCTTGTCCCGGGGATCGGCGTCGTCGCCCTCGGCCTTGGCCGTGTCCGTGCCCGCGTCGTCGTCACCGGCGCCCGGCTCCACGATCGCTTCGCGGCCGGGGCGGATCTTCGCCGAGATCACGATGTAGATCACCGCGAGCAGGAAGACACCCATCGCGGTCCAGTCGTTGAGCCGCAGGCCGAGGATGTGGTGGGCGTCGTCGACGCGCATGTACTCGATCCAGAAGCGGCCCACGCAGTACGCGGCGACGTAGAGCGCGAAGGCGCGTCCGTGGCCGAGCTTGAAGCGGCGGTCCGCCCAGATCACGAGCAGCGCGACACCGATGCACCACAGGGACTCGTACAGGAAGGTCGGGTGGTACGTGCCCGGCACGCGCCCGTCCGCCGACGACGTGATCTTCAGGGCCCACGGCAGGTCGGTGGGCTTGCCGTACAGCTCCTGGTTGAACCAGTTGCCCCAGCGGCCGATGGCCTGCGCGATGGCGATGCCGGGCGCGATGGCGTCGGCGTACGCGGGGAGCGGGATACCGCGCCTGCGGCACCCGATCCACGCGCCCACCGCGCCGAGCGCGATGGCGCCCCAGATCCCGAGGCCGCCCTCCCAGATCTTGAAGGCGTCCACCCAGTCACGGCCCTCGCTGAAGTACAGCTCGTAGTCCGTGATCACGTGGTAGAGCCGGCCGCCGACGAGGCCGAACGGCACGGCCCAGACCGCGATGTCGGCAACGGTGCCGGACCGCCCGCCGCGGGCGATCCAGCGCTTGTTGCCGAGCCATACGGCCACGAAGACGCCGATGATGATGCAGAACGCGTAGCCGCGCAGCGGAATGGGTCCGAGATAGACCACTCCGTGAGCCGGGCTGGGGATGAAGGCAAGAGTCATGGCAATGTCGACGCTACCGTGCCGGGCCGTGGCGGCGGCAACCAGCCCGGCTACGGGTCCATAACGAGACCCCCGCGTCCGCGGCCGCTCCTACTGCTTGTCGGCCGCCTGCACCATCTGCTTCAGCTTCGCGGGGGTCAGCGGGTTGGCCTGGTCGCCGAACACGTTCTTCCCGTTCAGGAGCACCGTCGGTGTGCCCTGGAAGCCGCCGTCCTGGAACGCCTGGTTCGACTTCTTGACCCAGCTGTCGTGGCTGCCGTCGTCGACACACTTCTTGAAGTCCGGCGTCACGAGGCCGCCGACCTTGCCGGCCAGCGCGATCAGCTTGCCGTTGTCGGCGAAGGCGTCGTCGGTCTCCGGAGGCTGGTTCTCGTAGAGGACGTCGTGGAACGCGGGGAACTTCCCGGCGTCCTGGGCACACGCCGCCGCGTTCGCCGCGCGCAGGGAGCCGGTGCCGCCCATGTTCTTGTCGATGAGGGTGGCCAGGTGGTACTCGACCTTGAGCTGTCCGGAGTCGGTCAGCTCGTGGATCGTCGTGCGGTAGGCGTCCTCGAAGGCCTTGCACGCGGGGCAGCGGAAGTCTTCCCACACCGTGAGTGTCGACTTCGCGCTGTCCTTGCCGACCGGGATCGCGAGGCTGTCCTTGCCGATCGCGCCCTGCGGGGCGACCACGGGACCCGAGGCGGCGGTCTTGTCGTCACCGGAATTCGCCGCGATCACGCCGATCACGGCGGCCAGCGCGAGGACACCCACGACGGCGCCCCCGACGATCAAGCCTCTGCGGCGCCTGTCCTTGGATCTCTGCTTCTCGCGCTCCTCCGCCAGCCGGTCCCGGGCGGTGCGCTTTCCCTCACGGTTCTTCTCGCTCACACCCGCCAAACGAACCGGGGAGGCACGAGCGTGCCTCCCCGGTCCCAGGTCCACCCATACGGGTTACGACGCGATGGGTGACGACGTCATGGCTCACGCCTTGACGCGCACCCCGTCCGCGAGGTCCGCCGCGAGTGCCCGCACGGCGGCGAGTCCGGCGGCCTCGTCGTCCGCGTCCAGCATCAGCTTCACGAACGCCGAGCCGACGATGACCCCGTCGGCGAACCCGGCGACCTCCGCCGCCTGCTTCGCGTTCGAGACGCCGAGGCCGACGCAGACCGGCAGGTCGGTGGTGGCCTTGGTGCGGCGCACGAGGTCCTGGGCCTGGTTGCCGACGGACTCGCGGGTGCCGGTGACGCCCATCAAGGAGGCGGCGTACACGAAGCCGGAGCCCGCGGCGGTGATCGTCGCGAGGCGCTCGTCCTTGCTGCTGGGGGCGACGACGAAGACGGTCCCGAGGCCGTGCTTGTCCGCGTGCTCCCTCCAGGTCGCCGACTCCTGGACGGGCAGGTCGGGCAGGATGCAGCCCGCGCCGCCCGCCTCCGCGAGCTCGGCGGTGAACCGCTCGATGCCGTAGCGGTCGATGGGGTTCCAGTACGTCATGACGAGGACCGGCTTGCCGGTCGCCGCGTGGGCCTCGCGGACCGTGCGCATGACGTCGGCGATCCGCACGCCGCCGCGCAGCGCGATGTCGTCCGCGGTCTGGATGACGGGGCCGTCGAGGACGGGGTCGCTGTGCGGCAGCCCGACCTCCACGACGTCGGCGCCGCCGTCGAAGACGGCCTTGATCGCCTCGATGCCGCCGTCCACGGTCGGGAACCCGGCCGGGAGGTAGGCGATGAGGGCGGAGCGGCCCTCGGCGCGCGCGGCGGCGAGGGTGTCGTTCAACAGCTGGATGTTGCCGCTCACTTGGCGTCTCCCTCGATCTCCGCGCCGGTCCCGGCCGCGTCCGCCGCGACGGCGGCGTCGGTGTCGTACAGGCCGAAGTAACGGGCGGCCGTGTCCATGTCCTTGTCGCCGCGCCCGGACAGGTTGACGATCATCAGCCCGTCCTTGCCGAGCTCCTTGCCGACCTCGATGGCTCCGGCGAGCGCGTGGGCGCTCTCGATGGCCGGGATGATGCCCTCGGTGCGCGAGAGCAGGCGCAGGGCCTGCATGGCGGCGTCGTCGGTGACCGCGCGGTACTCGCCACGGCCGCTGTCCTTGAGGAAGGCGTGCTCGGGGCCGATGCCCGGGTAGTCGAGGCCCGCAGAGATCGAGTACGGCTCGGTGATCTGCCCCTCGTCGTCCTGGAGGACGTACGAGCGTGAGCCGTGCAGGATGCCGGGCTCGCCCGCGGTCAGCGTCGCGGCGTGCTCGCCGGTCTCGAGGCCGTGGCCGGCCGGCTCGCAGCCGATGAGGCGCACGTCGGCGTCGGGGATGAAGGCGTGGAAGAGGCCGATGGCGTTCGAGCCGCCGCCGACGCAGGCCACGGCCGCGTCGGGCAGGCGTCCGGCGCGCTCCAGGATCTGGCGGCGGGCCTCGACGCCGATGACGCGGTGGAAGTCGCGGACCATCGCCGGGAAGGGGTGCGGTCCCGCGACGGTCCCGAAGAGGTAGTGCGTGCGGTCGACGTTGGCGACCCAGTCGCGGAACGCCTCGTTGATGGCGTCCTTGAGGGTCCGGCTGCCGGACTTCACGGCGACGACCTCGGCGCCGAGCATCCGCATGCGCGCCACGTTGAGCGCCTGGCGCTCGGTGTCGATCTCGCCCATGTAGATGGTGCACTCGAGACCGAACAGCGCGCAGGCGGTGGCGGTGGCCACGCCGTGCTGGCCGGCGCCGGTCTCGGCGATGACGCGCGTCTTGCCCATGCGCTTGGTGAGGAGCGCCTGGCCGAGCACGTTGTTGATCTTGTGCGAGCCGGTGTGGTTGAGGTCCTCGCGCTTGAGGAACATCCGGACGCCACCGGCGTGCTCGGCGAACCGGGGCACTTCGGTGAGGGAGCTGGGCCGTCCCGTGTAGTTGACGAGCAGGTCGTCGAGCTCGGCGGCGAAGGCCGGGTCGTTCTTGGCCTTGTCGTACTCGACGGCGACCTCGTCGACGGCGGCGACGAGCGCCTCCGGGATGAACTTGCCGCCGAACGCGCCGAAGTACCCCTCGCTGGTGGGGACCTGACCCTCGGGGTCGGGAATGAAGAAGTTGCTGGGCATGCGAAACCTCATGGTGTGAGTGGTGTGGACACTACGCGCCATGGGGGCGGGGTCATGTTTCGGCGGCGGGCCGCATGTGGCCACCCGCGCCGTTCCCCGCGCCCCTTATGGGGCGCAGCACCATCGCATCCCGTTGACCTGACCGGGCTCGTCACCGATGACGTAACGCACCCGGCGCCCGTGCACACGCCGCGCCGGCGCCCGGCAGCCGCGGGGGCGGCAGCCGGGTGCGAGGCGGGCGGCGATGGCCATCGGGGAGGTCAGCTCCTGCCGTGGCGCAGGGCGGGGTGGGCGCCCGCGGCGACCAGGTCGGAGACCGCGGTGCGCGGGTCGCGGCCGGTCACCAGGGACTCGCCCACGAGGACGGCGTCGGCGCCCGCGTTGGCGTACGCGATGAGGTCGTGCGGGCCTCGCACGCCCGACTCGGCGATCTTGACGATGTGGTCGGGGATCTCCGGGGCGACCTGCTCGAACGTGTCGCGGTCGACCTTGAGCGTCTTGAGGTTGCGCGCGTTCACGCCGATGATGCGGGCGCCCGCGTCCACGGCGCGCTCCACCTCGTCCTCGTCGTGCACCTCGACGAGCGGCGTGAGCCCGATGGACTCCGCGCGCTCGATGAGCGACTCGAGGGCGGGCTGCTCCAGGGCGGCCACGATCAGCAGCGCGAGGTCGGCGCCGTACGCCCTGGCCTCCCACAGCTGGTACGAGGTGACGATGAAGTCCTTGCGCAGGATCGGGATGTCGACCTTGGCGCGCACGGCCTCCAGGTCGGCGAGCGAACCGCCGAACCGGCGCTGCTCGGTCAGTACGGAGATGACGGCCGCGCCGCCCGCCTCGTAGTCGGCGGCGAGGCCGGCCGGGTCGGCGATCGCGGCGAGCGCGCCCTTGGACGGGCTGGAACGCTTGACCTCGCAGATCACCTTGACGCCGTCGCCGCGCAGGGCGGCCACACCGTCCTTGGCGGCGGGTGCCTTGGCCGCGCGCTCCTTGAGCTCGTCGAGGCTGACGCGCGCCTGCCGCTCCGCGAGGTCGGCACGGACTCCGTCGATGATCTCGTCGAGCACACTCACGCGAGCGGCCCCCTTCCTGACGGTGGAGCGGTGGAAGCAGATTGCCCCGAAGAGCAATCCACTGGTCACAGTGATGATATCCGGAGGAGGACGAAGGCTCCGCATCCGGTTGACGCCGGTCCCACTACCTGGACAAATACTGTTGATCAAGGGTGGAGCCAGCCACCTAGGGGCAGGTTCCGGACAACCGTGAAGACAAGGACCACGGCGCCCACGGCCCACAGGTGGCGGCGTCCGAGATCGATTCGTACGGGCAGTCCCCGTGCCACCCGTACGGCCCATACGGCCCACAGGACGGCGAAGAGGGCATAGCCCGCCACGGCGAGCACGTTGTCCCCCAGAGCGGCCGTGAGGTCGCCGTGGACGAGTGCGTGGGCGCTGCGCAGACCGCCGCAGCCGGGGCAGTAGATCCCCGTGTAGTGGAGCAGCGGGCAGGCGGGGTAGTGGCCCGGCTCGTTCGGGTCGACGGACCCGACGTACGCGAAGCCCGCACCGACCGCGGCGAGGACACCCGCGGGGACGGCCAGCCGCCGCAGCGCACCGCCGGCGCCGCTGGTCAGGGTGGCCGCGGAGGTGTCCGTTTCGGCGTTCACCCGTGAATTGTGCAACGGGCCCGCCGGGTCCGCCCGTCGGCGCGCAGCGCTCGGAAAAGCGTGAGAGGCGGTCCGGCACCTGGTGCCGGACCGCCTCTCACGACGTGGGTGAGGCTCAGGCCTCCGCGGCAACGACCTCGGGCGAGACGGCCGGCAGCGACTGCGGCTTCGGCTTGCCGAGACCCGCGGCGCTCATGGCGCCGCCGACGACCGCGGCGATGGCGAGCAGGGCCATGCCCGCCCAGAAGCCGACGGGGTTGCCCATCACCATGAAGGCGCCCGCGACGCAGAAACCGATGAAGGCGATGATGACACCGGTCCAGGCGGCCGGGGTGTGTCCGTGGCTGCTGTCCGCCATGGTTGCTCCTCGTTGCTCAATGCGTGGCTGATGCCCGGCCCCGTGTCCCGCGCGTGGCACCGCGCTGGGTGGTGAGCCGGACGCTCGTGCCCATTGTCCCGCACTCGCGGGCATGGGCGGCACTCGGGGTCCGGGGCCCCGCTATGCCTCGTGTGTGGGGTCCTCGCCCCGGTCGAGGGCCTTCCACAGCTCCTCGGGGCGCTCCGGGTCGACGGGACGGGCCGCCTTGCGGGGCCGCGGCGTGCCGTCACGCTCGTAGCGGCCGCCCATCGACGGCCAGGAACGGCCGTAGCGCAGGGCGAGCAGGCCGGCCAGGAGGATGAGGGCGCCGCCGGCGGCACCGACGTACGGCCATACGGTGTGGCCGAGGGAGCCGATGGTGGCGGCGGTGTTGCCGGAGACCTCGGCGGCCTTCTCGTCGAGGGCCGCGCTGTCGCCGGCGCCGAGGACGGCCGCGACGACGGCGCCCGCGCCGCTGAGCGCGAGGAGCCCGGCGACGAGCGTGCGCCCGGCGCGGCGGACCGCGAAGACGGCGACGAGGGCGGCGAGCCCCACTATGGCGAGGGCCGCGGGCACTCCGGTGACGTCACTGCCCTTCGCGGCGAGCGGGAAGCTGCCGCCCGGCACGGTCGCGGACCCGGAGGCCCACTCCTGTCGCGAGGAGAGCAGGGCCACCGCCGCGCCGACGGCGCCGAACAGGAGCGCGGCGGCGAGGCTGCGGCGGCCGTTGCGCGCGGCGGCCGTCTCCGGGGAGGCGGTCCCGGCTTCGGTTCGGGGGGATGGCACTGCGGAAGTCACCTCTCCACTATCCCCCACGCCGTCAGGCGCCGTGCATCCGGTTGGCCGTGTGCACCGCGCGCAGCACCGCCGCCGCCTTGTTGCGGCACTCGGTGTCTTCGGCGACGGGATCGGAGTCGGCGACGATACCCGCTCCGGCCTGCACATATGCCGTGTTGTCGCGCAGGAGCGCGGTGCGGATGGCGATGGCCGTGTCGGAGTCCCCGGCGAAGTCGAGATATCCGACACATCCGCCGTACAGACCGCGCCGGGAGGGTTCGAGCTCGTCGATGATCTGCATCGCGCGCGGCTTGGGCGCGCCCGAGAGGGTGCCCGCGGGGAAGCAGGCGGTGAGGACGTCGAAGGCGGTGGTGCCCGGGGCGACCCGGCCGGTGACGGTGGACACGATGTGCATGACGTGCGAGTACCGCTCGACGGACATGAAGTCGACGACCTCGACGGAGCCCGGTTCGCAGACGCGGCCGAGGTCGTTGCGGCCGAGGTCGACGAGCATCAGGTGCTCGGCGCGCTCCTTGGGGTCGGCCAGGAGCTCGTCGGCGAGCGCCTGGTCCTCCTGGGGGGTCTCGCCGCGATGCCGGGTCCCGGCGATGGGGTGCACCATGGCGCGCCCGTCCTCGACCTTGACGAGGGCCTCCGGCGACGAGCCGACCACGTCGAACCCGTCGAAGCGGAACAGGTACATGTACGGCGACGGGTTGGTGGCGCGCAGCACCCGGTAGACGTCGAGCGCGCCGGCCGTGCAGGGCGTCTCGAAGCGCTGCGAGGGCACGACCTGGAAGGCCTCGCCGGCCCGGATGCGCTCCTTGATGTCCTCGACGGCCTCCTGGTAGTCCGTGCCGCCCCACAGAGCGGTGAACTCAGGGACTTCGGAGGGCGGGAGCGCGGCGGGGGCCTGGACGACGGGCCGGGAGAGGTCGGCCTCCATCGCGTCGAGGCGGGCCACGGCGTCCGCGTAGGCCTCGTCGACGCCGGTGTCGAGGTCGTTGTGGTTGATCGCGTTGGCGATCAGCAGGACCGAGCCGTCCCAGTGGTCGAGGACGGCGAGGTCGCTGGTGAGCAGCATCGTCAGCTCGGGAAGCTGCAGGTCGTCGCGCTCGCCGGGGCCGATCTTCTCCAGGCGGCGCACGATGTCGTAGCCGAGGTAGCCGACCATGCCGCCGGTGAACGGGGGCAGGCCCTCGTAGCGGGGGGTGTGGAGGGTCTCGACGGTGGCGCGCAGGGCGGCGAGCGGGTCGCCGTGGGTGGGGACGCCCACGGGCGGGGTGCCGAGCCAGTGCG
Source organism: Streptomyces longhuiensis (assembly GCF_020616555.1). Lineage (NCBI taxonomy): Bacteria > Bacillati > Actinomycetota > Actinomycetes > Kitasatosporales > Streptomycetaceae > Streptomyces > Streptomyces longhuiensis. The sequence goes on from NZ_CP085173.1 coordinate 3,017,383, forward strand.
CCTCGCCGTCGCGGGTCGTGAGGGTGCCGGCCGAGCGGACGCCGACGAAGGAGTAGCGGGACCACGAGCGGCCGTTCTCCGCGGATTCCAGGAGGAACGTGCCGGGGCGTTCACCGGCCAGCTTGCGGTACAGACCGACGGGGGTGTCGCCGTCCGCGAGGAGCTTGCGGCTCACGGGGATCACTCGGCGGTCGGTCGCGAGCTTGCGGAAGGTCTCGAGATCCATAGGAAGAGCTTAGGCCGTGTCCGGGCAGGTCCGGTGCGCCGCCCGGTCCGTGGAACGGGCGGCGGGGCGGTGGTCTCAGGCGCCGGTGCCGGTCACCGTCAGCTCGCCCGCGTCGAAGCAGGTGCGGTCACCGGTGTGGCAGGCCGCGCCGACCTGGTCGACCTTCACCAGGAGGGTGTCCGCGTCACAGTCGAGGGCGACCGACTTCACGTGCTGGAAGTGACCGGACGTGTCGCCCTTGACCCAGTACTCCTGGCGGCTGCGGGACCAGTACGTGCAGCGGCCCGTCGTCAGCGTGCGGTGCAGCGCCTCGTCGTCCATCCAGCCGAGCATGAGCACCTCGCCGGTGTCGTACTGCTGGGCGATCGCGGGGACCAGGCCGTCGGCGCTGCGCTTGAGGCGGGCGGCGACGGCGGGGTCGAGGCTGCTGGGCGGGGGCGTGCTGGTCATGGGGACCATTGTGCCGCGCCCCGCGTGCCCTTTCGGGCGGGCGTCCACTGGGCGGACCGGTCGGGCGGTCGTAGGCTGGCCGTATGTCGACCCATGCAAAGCGTGAACGACTTCTCCTCGCCGACCTGTTGGAGGCGGCGGGCCCCGACGCCCCGACCCTCTGCGAGGGCTGGACCGCCCGTGATCTCGCGGCCCATGTGGTGGTGCGCGAGCGCCGTGCGGACGCCGCGGGCGGGATCCTGATCAAGCAGCTGGCGCAGCGTCTGGAGCGGGTGCAGGCCGAGTTCGCCGAGAAGCCCTACGACGAGCTGATCCAGCTGATCAGGACGGGACCGCCGCGCTACTCGCCGTTCTCCCTCAAGCAGATCGACGAGGCGTCGAACGCGGTCGAGTTCTACGTCCATACGGAGGACGTACGCCGCGCGCAGCCGGACTGGACGCCGCGCGAGCTCGACCCGGTCTTCGCGGACGTGCTGTGGTCTCGCCTCGAGCGGATGGCCCGCGTGGTCGGCCGCAAGTCGCCGGTCGGCCTGGTTCTGCGCCGCCCGGACGGCCGGACGGTGGTGGCGCACAAGGGCGCGCCCGTGGTGACGGTGACCGGTGAGCCCGGCGAGCTGCTGATGTTCGCGTTCGGCCGGCAGGACGCGGCGCGGGTGGAGACGGAAGGCGAGAAGGACGCGATCGGGAAACTGCACGAGGCGAAGCAGCTCGGGATCTGAGGCGGGTTCAGGCCGGGAGTTCGGCGCGGCGCAGCGGCGTGCGGCACAGGCCGTAGACGCCGGCGAGGGCGCAGATCGCGGCGCTGGCCACGAAGACGGGTCCGGTACCCCACAGGCCGACGGCCGCGCCGGTCAGCGGCATGGTGAGCGGGACGAGGCCGAGGCTGGACAGGCTCGTGACGGCGGTGACCCGGCCGATGTAGGCCGGGTCCGCGTGGGTCTGCGTGAGCGCTCCGCACAGGGCTCCGCTGAGACCGGCGAGCAGCCCGATGACCAGCGCGACGGCGACCGCGCCGACGAGGTGCGGTACGAAGGCGAGCGCGCCGATGGCGACGGCGCCGCCCCCCATGGTCGCGGCGAGGACGAGACCGGCGCGCGGCACCCGGCCGCGGACGGCGAGGAGCAGCGAGGCCGCGCCCGCGCCGACGCCGAACCCGGCGAGCACCGAGCCCATGCCCGAGGCGCCCCAGCCGCGCTGGTCGGCGAGGAGGGTCAGGCCGACGTTCAGGGGGCCGACGAAGCCGAGGTCGCTGAGGGCGATGACGACGACCAGCGGGGCGAGGACGCTGTGGCGGCGGATGTGGCGCAGGCCGTCCGCGAGGCCGTTCCTCGCCGGGGCGCCGCTCTTGCCGTTGTCGCCGGGCAGGTCCCGGACGCGCAGGGACATCAGGAGCGGCAGCGAGATCGCGAACAGCAGTCCGGCCGCGCCGAACGCCGCCGCCGGGCCGCCGAGCGCGACGCCTAGACCGCCCAGGGGCGCGCCCACGACGTTGGCGAGGCGCACCGCGAGTCCGCGCATGCCCTGGACCCGGGCGAGCTGGTCACGTCCGGTGACGCGGGCGGGCAGTGCGCCGACGGCCGGCAGGAAGAGGGCGTCGACGACGCCGAAGACCAGGCCGAGGACGGTGAGCGGCCACAGGCCCGGCTGGGTCGCGAGGAAGAGCCCGGCGACACCGAGGACCGCGGCGCTGCGCACGGCGTCGCTGGCTATGACGATGCGGCGCGGCCCGAGCCGGTCGGCGATCACTCCCCCGCCGAGCATCAGCAGGGCCCGGGGTGCCGCGCTCACCGCCATGACGATCCCGGCCTGCGACGGGCTGCCCGACTGGACGGCCGCCCAGGACAGGGCGACGTAGTAGATGTTGTCGCCGATCATCGAGGCACCGTAGGCGCCGAGCCAGCGCAGCACGTTGCCGTCGCGGTGGGCGGGCTTCCCGGGGGCGGGGGTACGGGTGAGGGGCGCGGTCACGGTCATGGGAGGTGGTCCTCTCAGGCGCGGAACGGGAAGCCGTACAGGTGCAGCGCGACGTTCTCGCGCCCTTGGGTGTCGCCCGCGGCCTGTGCGGCGCGGCCCTGCTCGTCGTACTTCCTGATGACGGCGAGCAACTCGCCTGTCAGCTCGGTCAGTTCGGCCGCCGTCAGAGGCATCAGGGCTTCGGAGTCCGAGGACGCGGCGCGCCACTCGGAGGCCCAGGTGGAGCGCTCGTCGAGGTAGCGGCGGTAGAGCTCGCTGCGCTGTTCGTAGAAGAGCCGGGTGGCCGCCTGGTGCGCCGCGGCCTTCTCGGGGGCGTCGCCGAAGTCCGCCTCGTGGATGCTGACGCCGTCGGACGCGGGCTGCCACCAGCGCTCGCGGCCGTCCCGCCGTGTCCCGGGCGCCTCTTCGATGAGCCCGGCGTCAGCGAGCTTGCGCAGGTGGTAGCTGACCAGCGAGACAGCCCCGTCGACCTGCTCGGCGAGCTGCGACGCGGTCGCGGTGCGGGCGACGACCAGGGCGCGGTACAGCTGCGAGCGCAGCGGGTGGGCGAGCGCCTTGAGGGTGCCGAGGTCCGTGATGCGGCGGGTCTGTTCGTCGGTCATGACCTGAGCCTAGATACGAAAGAAATATTGCGCAACAGAAATTGCGCAACTGATCCTGCGTATCGGGCGGAGAAGATCCTGCGCGTCGGGACGAGAAAAGGCCCCGGCCACCCTGAGGGTGACCGGGGCCTGAGAGCGTGCGCTCCCGGTGTCAGCGGACGGGGTGACCCGCCTCGCGCAGCGTCTCCTTGACCTCGCCGATCCGCAGATCACCGAAGTGGAAGACGGACGCGGCGAGCACCGCGTCGGCACCCGCGCCGATCGCGGGCGGGAAGTGCTCCAGGCGCCCCGCGCCGCCGGACGCGATCACGGGCACCGTGACGTGCTTGCGGACGGCCGCGATCATCTCGATGTCGTAGCCGTCCTTCGTGCCGTCGGCGTCCATCGAGTTGAGCAGGATCTCGCCCGCTCCGAGCTCGGCGGCCTCGTGCGCCCACTCGACGGCGTCGATCCCGGCGGACTTGCGGCCACCGTGCGTCGTCACCTCGAACGTGCCGGACGGTGTGCGGCGCGCGTCGACCGACAGGACGAGCACCTGGCGGCCGAACCGCTCGGCGATCTCGCGGATCAGCTCGGGGCGGGCGATGGCGGCCGTGTTCACGCCCACCTTGTCCGCGCCGGCCCGCAGGAGCTTGTCCACGTCGTCCGCCGTGCGGACGCCGCCGCCGACGGTGAGCGGGATGAAGACCTGTTCGGCGGTGCGGCGCACCACGTCGTAGGTCGTCTCGCGGTTGCCGGAGGACGCCGTGATGTCGAGGAACGTCAGCTCGTCGGCGCCCTCGGCGTCGTACACCTTCGCCATCTCGACGGGGTCGCCCGCGTCGCGCAGGTTCTGGAAGTTGACGCCCTTGACGACCCGGCCGTTGTCCACGTCCAGGCAGGGGATGACCCGTACGGCCAGCGTCATGACGGTGTGTCTCCTCGGTACGCCTCCACCTCGACCTCGACGACCAGGCTCGGGTCGATGAAGCCGGAGACGATGATCATGGATGCGGCGGGGCGGACGGCGTCGAACAGCTCCTTGTGGGCCCGGCCCACGTCGTCCACATCCCGCGCATGGGTGATGTACATACGGGTGCGCACCACATGCTCGCTCCCGAGCCCGAGGGTCTTGAGAGCGTCGAACGCGGCCTGGAACGCGTTGAGCGTCTGCTCGTACGGCGTTCCCGCGTCGATGACGCCATTGACCACGGACGTACAACCGGACACCAGGACAAGGCCGTTGGGCAGTTCGACCGCGCGCGAGTAGCCCACGGCCTCCTCCCACGGCCCGTCCGAGTCGACCCTGCGTACGCCGTCGATCATGACGCCACCGCGGCGAGGGCCTCTTCCAGCGTGAAGGCCTTCGCGTACAGCGCCTTGCCGACGATCGAGCCCTCGACGCCCAGCGGGACGAGCTCGGAGATGGCGCGCAGGTCGTCGAGCGACGAGACGCCGCCGGAGGCGACGACGGGCCGGTCGGTCACGGCGCACACGTTGCGCAGGAGCTCCAGGTTCGGGCCCTGCAGCGTGCCGTCCTTGGCGATGTCGGTGACGACGTAGCGGGCGCAGCCCTCGGAGTCGAGGCGCGCGAGCGTCTCGTAGAGGTCGCCGCCGTCGCGGGTCCAGCCGCGGCCGCGCAGCGTGGTGCCGCGCACGTCGAGGCCCACCGCGATCTTGTCGCCGTGCTCGGCGATGACCTTGGCGACCCACTCGGGGGTCTCCAGGGCGGCGGTGCCGAGGTTGACGCGGGTGCAGCCGGTGGCGAGCGCGGCGGCGAGCGTGTCGTCGTCGCGGATGCCGCCGGACAGCTCCACCTTGATGTCCATGGCTCGCGCGACCTCGGCGATCAGGGCGCGGTTGTCGCCCGTGCCGAACGCGGCGTCCAGGTCCACGAGGTGCAGCCACTCGGCGCCGGAGCGCTGCCACGCGAGGGCGGCCTCGAGCGGGGAACCGTAGGAGGTCTCGGTGCCGGACTCGCCGTGCACGAGACGTACGGCCTGGCCGTCGCGGACGTCGACGGCGGGGAGGAGTTCGAGCGTGCGGGACATCAGAGGGTTCCGATCCAATTCGTGAGGAGCTGGGCGCCGGCGTCGCCGGACTTCTCGGGGTGGAACTGTGTCGCCCACAGTGCGCCGTTCTCGACGGCGGCGATGAACGGCTCGCCGTGCGTGGCCCACGTGACCTTCGGCGGGCGCATGTGGACGTTGCCGACCTCGAAGTCCCACTGCTGCACGGCGTAGGAGTGCACGAAGTAGAAGCGGGCGTCGCTGTCGAGACCGGCGAAGAGCTCGGTGTCCTGCGGCGGGCGGACCGTGTTCCAGCCCATGTGCGGGACGATCTCGGCCTTGAGGGGCTCGACCGTGCCCGGCCACTCGTCGAGGCCCTCGGCCTCGACGCCGTGCTCGATGCCGCGCGCGAAGAGGATCTGCATGCCGACGCAGATGCCCATCACGGGGCGGCCGCCGGCCAGGCGGCGGTCGATGATCCAGTCGCCCCGCGCTTCCTTGAGGCCCTTCATGCAGGCGGCGAAGGCACCCACGCCGGGGACGAGGAGGCCGTCGGCGTTGAGTGCGGTGTCGAAGTCGCGGGTGATCTCGACGTCCGCGCCCGCGCGGGCCAGGGCCCGCTCGGCCGAACGGACGTTGCCGAACCCGTAGTCGAAGACGACGACCTTCTTGCCGGCTGTGCCGGCGGGCTTGGCTGAAGTCATGGCTGGCTGCTCCCTGCCCCTCAGTTCCAGTAGTCGAGCCGCAGGACGCCGGAGACCAGGCACATGGCCGCGGCGATGGAGAGCAGCGCGATCAGGCCCTTGGGCAAGCCCTGCTTGACGAACGAGATGACGCCGCCGATCAGGAAGAGACCGACGACGATGAGGACGGTGTTGAGGCCGTTCATGGCTTAGAGGGCGCCCTTCGTGGAGGGAAGGATGCCCGCGGCGCGCGGGTCGCGCTCGGACGCGTAACGCAGCGCGCGGGCCAGCGCCTTGAACTGGCACTCCACGATGTGGTGCGCGTTGCGCCCGTACGGGACGTGGACGTGCAGCGCGATCTGGGCCTGCGCGACGAACGACTCCAGGATGTGCCGGGTCATCGTCGTGTCGTACGAGCCGATCATGGGGGCCATGTTCTCGGGCTCGGTGTGCACCAGGTAGGGACGGCCGGAGAGGTCGACCGTGACCTGGGCGAGCGACTCGTCCAGCGGGACGGTGCAGTTGCCGAAGCGGTAGATGCCGACCTTGTCGCCGAGCGCCTGCTTGAAGGCGGCGCCGAGCGCGAGGGCGGTGTCCTCGATGGTGTGGTGCGTGTCGATGTGCAGGTCGCCCTCGGTCTTGACCGTGAGATCGAAGAGGCCGTGGCGGCCGAGCTGGTCGAGCATGTGGTCGTAGAAGCCCACGCCCGTCGACACCTCGACCTTGCCGGTGCCGTCGAGGTCGATCTCGACGAGGACCGAGGTCTCCTTGGTGGTCCGCTCCACCCTGCCTACGCGACTCATGCGTTCCGCTCCTTCTTGATTGCGCGTACCGCATCGAGGAACGCGTCGTTCTCGTCCGGGGTGCCCGTGGAGACACGCAGCCACCCGGGTACGCCGTTGTCCCGGACCAGGACGCCCCGGTCGAGGATCTTCTGCCACACCGCGTGCGCGGCGCCTTCGCCTTCGAATCGGCCGAACTGCACGAAGTTGGCGTCCGAGTCGGTCACTTCGTAGCCGGCCGCCCGCAACTCGTTCACCAGGCGGTCGCGTTCGTCCTTCAGCTGCTCGACGTAGCCGAGGAGCGTGTCGGTGTGCTCCAGGGCGGCGAGCGCCGTGGCCTGGGTGACCGCCGACAGGTGGTACGGCAGGCGCACCAGCTGGACGGCGTCGACGACGGCGGGGGCGGCGGCCAGGTAGCCGAGGCGCAGGCCCGCCGCGCCGAACGCCTTCGACATCGTGCGCGAGATGACCAGGTTCGGCCGGCCTTCGAGCAGCGGGAGAAGGGACTTCCCGTGGCTGAACTCGATGTAGGCCTCGTCGACGACGACCATGGACGGCTTGGCCGCCTGCGCGGCCTCGTACAGGGCGAGGACCGTCTCGGGCGGGACGGCGCTGCCCGTGGGGTTGTTGGGCGTCGTGATGAAGACGACGTCCGGCCGGTTCTCGGCGATGGCCTTCACGGACGCTTCCACGTCGATGGTGAAGTCCGCGCTGCGCGGTCCGGAGATCCAGCCGGTGCCGGTGCCGCGCGCGATGAGGGCGTGCATCGAGTACGAGGGCTCGAAGCCGATGGCGCTGCGGCCGGGGCCGCCGAAGGTCTGCAGGAGCTGCTGGAGGACCTCGTTCGAGCCGTTGGCGGCCCAGACGTTCTCGATGCCGACGTGGTGGCCGCCGGTGCGCGTGAGATAGCCGGCGAGCTCGGTGCGCAGCTGGACCGCGTCCCGGTCGGGGTAGCGGTTGAGGTCGCGGGCGGCCTCGCGCACGCGCTCCGCGATCCGCTCGACGAGCGGCTCGGGCAGCGGGTAGGGGTTCTCGTTCGTGTTCAGGCGTACGGGTACGTCGAGCTGGGGGGCGCCGTACGGGGACTTGCCGCGCAGCTCGTCCCGTACGGGCAGATCGTCGATGCCGGTCACTGGCCGGGAACCTTCCATTCGAACCTTGCCTTGATCGCCGCGCCGTGCGCGGGCAGGTCCTCCGCCTCGGCGAGCGTGACCACGTGGTGGGCCACGTCGGCGAGGGCCTCGCGCGTGTAGTCGACGATGTGGATGCCGCGCAGGAAGGACTGGACGGACAGACCGGACGAGTGGCAGGCGCAGCCGCCGGTGGGCAGCACGTGGTTGGAGCCCGCGGCGTAGTCGCCGAGGGAGACCGGCGCCCAGGGGCCGACGAAGATCGCGCCGGCGTTCTTCACGCGCTGGGCGACCGCGGCGGCGTCGGCGGTCTGGATCTCCAGGTGCTCGGCGCCGTACGCGTCGACGACACGCAGGCCCTCGTCGACCCCGTCGACCAGGACGATCGCGGACTGCCTGCCGCGCAGGGCGGGGACGATCCGGTCGTCGATGTGCTTGGTGGCCGCGACCTGCGGCTCCAGCTCCCTCTCGACGGCGTCCGCGAGCTCCGCCGAGTCCGTGACGAGGACGGCGGCGGCGAGCGGGTCGTGCTCGGCCTGGCTGATCAGGTCGGACGCGACGTGCGCCGGGTCGGCGGTGGCGTCCGCGAGGACCGCGATCTCCGTCGGGCCCGCCTCGGCGTCGATGCCGATGAGGCCGGTGAAGTAGCGCTTGGCCGCGGCGACCCAGATGTTTCCGGGGCCGGTGACCATGTTCGCCGGGGCGCAGGACTCGGTGCCGTGCGCGAACATCGCGACGGCCGTGGCGCCGCCCGCGGCGTACACCTCGTCGACGCCGAGCAGCGCGCACGCGGCCAGGATCGTCGGGTGCGGGAGGCCGTCGAACTCCGCCTGGGCCGGCGAGGCGAGGGCGATCGACTCGACGCCGGCCTCCTGCGCGGGCACCACGTTCATGATCACGGAGGACGGGTAGACCGAGCGACCGCCCGGCGCGTAGAGCCCGACGCGCTCGACGGGCACCCACTTCTCGGTGACCGAGCCGCCGGGGACGACCTGCGTGGTGTGGGTGGTGCGGCGCTGCTCGCGGTGGACGATGCGGGCCCGGCGGATCGACTCCTCCAGAGCCGCGCGGACGGCGGGGTCCAGCTGCTCGAGGGCGTCCTGGAGGGCCTTGGCGGGAACCCGTACGGATTCCAGCTTCACCCCGTCGAACTGCTCCGCGTAGTCGATCAGTGCCGCGTCGCCACGATGATGCACGGCCTCGCAGATCGGACGCACCTTCTCGAGGGCGGCCTGAACGTCGAAGTCGGCTCGGGGCAGCAGGTCGCGCAGTGCGGGGCCCTCGGGGAGGGCGTCGCCGCGCAGATCGATTCGGGAGATCACGTGCTCAATTCTCGCAGACGCCACATGAGCGACCGACGTCCGTATCAATGGCTGATACGGATCACCGCGCGAGACCGGAGGAAGACCTTCACCAGTAGCGTTCAGGCCGTCACTCAGCGGGCATGAACAGTTGTACGAAACCCACGAGTAGCGGAGCCGTACCGGGACGTGCGGGCTCTGTGTGGATTCGGGGGTCTACGGGGAGGAAGACGAGTCGTGGTCGACGGCACCGGCATCGCTGACCCGCCGGACGGTCTCACGGGCGCCGAGATCGGCATGTGGCAGGCCTTCCGCAACGGCAGTGTCTACGACCTCAGCTCGGGCGACCCGGACGTGGACGACCCGCACGGCGGGCACGCCTGGGGGCCCGACCGCAGCGTGCGGGCGCGGATCGTGGCTTGGCTGCTGCTCGACGGACCGCCCGCGCTGTCCGGGCGTGTCGCGTCGCTCAAGCTCAAGGGCGTACAGATCATCGACACGCTCGACGTCTCGGGCGGCGGCGTCGTGCCGTACGTCGAGATGAAGCAGTGCCGCTTCGAGAAGGAGATCCTGGTCCCCGAGGCCCGGTTCACCACCCTGCGTCTGGTCGACTGCTCGATCCCCCGCCTGGAGGCCGCCCGCGTCCACACGGAGGGCGATCTGCATCTGCCGCGCTGCCGCTTCCACAGCGGCGTGCGCCTCACCGACGCGCACATCGGCACGGACCTGCTGCTCAACCAGGCCGTCGTGTACCGCGACCGGCGCGGCAAGTCGATCATGGCGGACGGCATGTCCGTCGGACAGGACCTCCAGGCCGAGATGCTGGAGACGCACGGGGAGCTCAGCCTGCGCGGTGCCCAGATCGGCGTCTCGCTCAGCCTGCGCGGCAGCCGGCTCTCCAACGCGTACGGGAGCCGCGCGCTCAACGCGCCGCAGCTGACGGTCGAGCGCTCCCTCTACCTGACCCCCGCCGGTGTCGGCAATCCGCTCCAGACCAGCGGCACGACACCGGCCCGCGGCACCCGCGTGCAGCGCTTCGAGTGCCAGGGCGGGGTGCGGCTCGACGACGGCCGGTTCGGCGACGCCGTCGACCTCGACCAGGCGCGCTTCCACCTGGAGAACGACCAGGAGGTGTCGCTGCGCCGCATCCAGACGCCCGAGCTGCGCTTCCTGTGCGAGCGGCCGCAGCGCGGACGGATCGTCCTGTCCGGCGCGAAGGTCGTCAACCTGATCGACAAGGCGGCGAGCTGGCCGGGCCCCGGCGGTCTGCGTGTGGGCGGTTTCACGTACGAGAACCTCATCCCCTCCGGCCCGTTCCCGCTGTCGCGGCGCCTGGAGTGGCTGTCGGCCGCGACGCCGGAGTACAGCCCGGAGCCGTACGAGAAGCTCGCGACCGTGCTGCGCAACAGCGGCGAGGACGCCGACGCGCGCGAGGTGCTGCTCGCCAAGCAGCGCCGCCGCCGCGAGACGCTGCCACCGGCCGCGAAGATCTGGGGGTACATCCAGGACTGGACGGTCGCCTACGGGTACCGGCCCGGGCGGGCCGCGGTGTGGATGGCCGTGCTGTGGGCGGCGAGCACGCTGGCCTTCTCCCACGCGTCACATCCGGCCATCAAACCGGGTGAGGCACCGCACTGGAGTCCGGCCCTGTTCTCGCTCGATCTCATCCTGCCGGTCATCGACCTGGGCCAGGACGGCTACTGGCAGCTGCGGGGCGGCTGGCAGTGGGCCGCGACCGTGCTGATCCTGCTCGGCTGGATCCTCGCCACGACGGTCGCCGCGGGCGCCACCCGGCTGCTCCGCAGAAACTGACCGGGCACCCTCGCATTTTTTGCCGGACCGCGGGCAACCATGGGCGCATTTCAGCCGTCATCCCAGCGCAACCATCAACCGAGCGACGGGGAGCGGGGTCCACACCTTGGCACTGCTGCGCGCCCTCATCCGCACCGCGCGGATGGTCCGCCACACCTCGGGTCTCTCGGCCGGGCTGCCCGCCGACGACGACGTCCTCCTGGACGTCCCCGACGAACGCCTCGCGCCGGCGCTCGTCGCCGCGGGCCGGGGCGAGTACGAGGCGGCCGCCAAGCTGCTCGCCGCCACCCGCGAGGCCGGCGAGTGGGAGAACCGGGACCGCTACGTCACCCGGCTCGCCGCCTTCGCCAGATCCCGCGGCGAATGGTTCGACGACTGGCGCTTCGCGGCGCCCCACGACCCGGACGCCCTCCTCGTCAAGGCCGAGCTGGAGGTCGCGCGCGGCTGGGAGTCCCCCGCCCGCGCCGAGCTGCTGCGCGAGGTGACGCCGCTGATCACCGCCGCCGCCGAGGGCGACCCCGGCGACCCGGTGCCCTGGCGGGTCGCCCTCGACCACGCGCGCGGCACGAACGCCTCGCACACCGTCTTCGAGAGGCTCTGGGCCGAGGCCATAAGGCGCTCCCCGCACCACTACGGCTGCCATGTGTCGGCGCTCCAGTACCTGTCGGCCGCCTGGTACGGCTCGCACCGCGAGTGCTTCGACTTCGCCGAGCGCGCGGCCCAGGACGCCCTGCCGGGGTCCCTCGTGCAGGCGCTGCCGGTGCGGGCCGCGTTCGCGTACCTGACGAGCGAGGAGGGCCCGGGACCCGCCGCCAAGGTGCCCCGCGAGCGCCTGGACGAGGCCGCCGACCTGGCGATCGCCCTGTCCCGCGAGTACGCCGCCGACGACCCCTGGCCCGCCGAGGTCCGCAACCTCCTCACGTACGTCCTGGTCCGCCTGGAACGCTGGTCCGACGCCCTGGATCAACTGCGCCTGACCGGCCCGTACGCGACGTCGTTCCCCTGGGACCGGATCTCGGACGACCCGCTCGGGCAGTTCCTGGAACTGCGCGACGGCGTACGGATCGAGGTGGCCGCGGCCCGGCCGCTCGGCGGCCGCGGGACCGGTCGCGGATCCCTCGCCTCCGGCTCCCATTAGGCTTGACCGTCGTGACCACCGTCCGGCTTCCGCTCTTTCCGCTCAACTCGGTGCTGTTCCCGGGACTCGTGCTCCCGTTGAACGTGTTCGAGGAGCGCTATCGCGCCATGATGCGCGACCTGCTGAAGACCTCCTCCGGGGGTTCCGAGGCCTCCGGCGACCCCGCCGACTCCGACGAGCCGCGCCGGTTCGCCGTCGTGGCGATCCGCGACGGCCACGAGGTCGCGCCCAGCGCCCCCGGCATGCCGGACGAGGCGGCGAAGACGGCCGCCGAGGCGGGCCCCGCGGCCGGCTTCGGCGACGACCCGATCAAGGCCCTGCACGGCGTGGGCTGCATCGCGGACGCCGCGACGATCCGGGAGCGCGCCGACGGCAGCTTCGAGGTGCTCGCCACCGGCACGACCCGCGTGAAGATCCACTCGGTCGACGCGTCGGGCGCCTATCTGACCGCCGAGGTCGAGGAGCTGCCCGAGGAGTCCGGCGACGAGGCGGGCGCCCTCGCCGAAGGGGTGCTGCGCGCCTTCCGCTCCTACCAGAAGCGGCTCGCGGGCGCCCGTGAGCGCTCCCTGGCGACGGGCGCCGACCTGCCGGACGACCCGTCCGTCGTGTCGTACCTGGTGGCCGCGGCGGCCGTCCTCGACGTGCCGACCAAGCAGCGCCTGCTGCAGGCCCCGGACACGGCGTCGCGCCTGCGCGACGAGCTGAAACTCCTTCGCGCCGAGACGGCGATCATCCGTAATCTGCCGTCCTTGCCGGCCGGCGACCTGACCCGGCAGGCGACCAGCCTCAACTGACGTGGCCGGTCCCGACTGACGTAAGGCATGAGGACGTTGGCGAAGAAGTCCAAGAAGCAGCAGTCCGGGGGAACGCCCGCGACCGTGGCGCTCACCGCCGCGGGTACGCCCTTCACGACGCACGCGTACGAGCACGACCCGGCGCATCCCTCGTACGGGGACGAGGCGGCGGAGGCGATGGGCGTCTCCCCCGAGCGGGTGTTCAAGACACTCGTCGCCGACGTGGACGGCGAGCTGACCGTCGCCGTCGTGCCGGTGGCGGGCCAGCTCGACCTGAAGGCCCTGGCGACGGCCGTCGGCGGCAAGCGGGCCGCGATGGCCGATCCGGCGGCGGCGGAGCGCACCACGGGCTATGTGCGGGGCGGCATCTCCCCACTGGGCCAGCGCAAGAAGCTCCGTACGGTCCTGGACGACTCGGCGCGGGCGCACGACACGATCTGCGTCTCGGCGGGCCGCCGCGGCCTGGAGGTGGAGCTGGCCCCCACGGACCTGGCGACGCTCACGTCAGCGGTGCTGGCCCCCATCGGCCGCACCTGATTCCGCCCGGAATCGCCGCCACCTCTCGACGCACGACATGTCCTCGGCTAAGTACCGAGGACATGTCGAAGAGGACGCGCAAGCGGAAGTGGCGGATCAGGAAGCACAAGGCCAATCACGGGCGCAGGCCCGCCTGAGAGGCGCCCTCAGGCCACCGGAGGGGTGTTCTGCGGGTAGTGGGTGTCGAAGTACGGGTCGGGATCGCGGGGCCCGAACAGGCCGGTCAGGCCGAGGTGGACGATCATCGCGGCGAGCGGCCAGGCGAGGAGCGCGCCCTTCGCCTTGAGTTCGAGCGGCGCGTCGAACGTGACGCCCTTGCCGACCTCCTTGGCGTGGGCCGCCACGTCCTGCGTGGGGCCGAGCCAGATCCCGAACCGCCAGGCGAGGAGCCCGCCGAGCAGTCCGCCGACGGCCAGGGCGACGACGAGCGGTACGCCGCCGCGCTTGCGCCACAGGAACACGGCGACCGCGCTGACGACGCCGAACGCGAGGCCCAGCAGCGTGAACGTTCCGTCGACGCCGACGGCCTGCTCGCCCTCGGTGTCCTTGAGGTAGACGGCCTGGGCGTCCGCGATGAGCGGCACCTGCGGCGCGAGCCACATCCACAGCGCGCCCAGGAGCAGCCCGCACACGGCCAGCGCGACCGTGACGACGGCGGCCTCCCGCAACTCGGTCCTCATCCCTGGCCCGTCCTCCTGGTGCTCGTGAGCGTGAGACGGCACAGCGCCCGCGGGCCCGGAGGCCTGCCAGGGGTCGTGCTGGGGTTGCTGGGGTCGTGGCGTCAGCGGTGCGGTCACCCTGCCATCGTGCCAGGCCCCTGCGACTCGCGCGTCACCGGACGGCTGCCCGGCGGTACGCCCAGGTGGCGAGGGCCAGCGAAGCGACGCCGACGCCCGCGCAGACCCCCAGATCGAGGAGCACGACGCCCCAGTCCGGATGTGCCCCGAAGGTGCGGGCGAAGGCCTCGACGCCGTACGTCGACGGCAGCAGATCGCGCGCGTACTGGATGACGTCCGGCATGCGGTCCGCCGGCAGGACGCCGAGCAGGAGCGCCGCGGACATGCCCAACTGGCCGAGCAGTGTGGCCAGTTCGGGCCGTGGCGCGAGCAGCCCGAGCGCGGCGCCGAGCCCGGAGAGCGCGGCACCGGCGAGCGGGATGACGGCGGCGAGCACCCACAGGTGCGCGAGCGGAAGCTGGAACATGACACAGCCGACGACGGCGGTGACCACGGTCCCGGGCACGGTGAAGGAGGCGTACGCGCCGGCGGCGCCCAGCACCACGGCGGCGGGCGGCACGGGCAGCGTCGCGTAGTGATCGAGCCCGCCGGCGGCCCGCAACTGCCCGAAATACTGCGCGAGCAGATTGAGAGCGACGAACGCGACAACCAGAACACTCGACCCGGCGACGACAGCCTGGGCCTCCCGGCCCCCGTCCACCACGCCCCGCATCAGAATCATGATGCCGACGGACTGGAAGGTGGCGACGAAGAGCAGCGGGATCCTGGCGACGCGCGCCCGCGAGAGCTGCGCGCGGTACACGGCGGCGAGGGACGGCAGCAGCCGGGCCCTCGGGGCGAGCTCGCCGACGGCGTCACCCTCGGCGCTCAGCCCGCTCGCGCCCGCCCGGGCGCCGCCCTGAAGGACCTCAGCGGGTACGACACTCACGGTGCGCGACTCCTGTCGTGACTGTTCCGTCGGGTACGGGGGCCGCCGTGTTCACGACTTCACCAGCCCCTTGGCCTCGCCGCCGAGCGCCAGGTACACATCTTCCAGGCTCGGCGTGGTCAGGGAGAAATCGTCCAGCGCGGCGAACGCCGGGCCGCCGGTGACGGCGGCGACGGCGGCCCGCGCCTCGTCCGGGCCGAGCCGCAGCGACCAGCGGCGCCCCGACTCGACGGCGGAGGCGCGCAGCGCGGCGACGGCGGGCACGTCCAGGGGCGCCCGCTCCCGCCACACGAGCTCGACGCGCACCTCGCCGGCGACCTTCTCCTTCAGCCCGGCCGGGGTGTCGCAGGCGATCACACGCCCGCGGTCGAGCACGGCGACGCGATCGAGCACGGTCTCGGCCTCGATGACGTTGTGGGTGACCAGCACGACGGTGGCGCCGCTCTCGGCCCGCCGCCGGTCGACGGCGGCCCAGACGGCACGACGGGCGACGGGATCCATCCCCGTGGTCGGTTCATCAAGCACCAGCAGCGGCCGCTCCCCCACGAGAGCGGCAGCGAAGCAGGCAAGCCGCCGCTGCCCACCGGAAAGCTTCTTCAGGGGCCGCGACGCAATCGCCCCGAGCCCGAGTTCCTCCACCACGGCGTCCCGCTCGGCCCGCGCCGTACGCAGATCGAGCCCGCGCAACCGCCCGGTGGTCTCGGCGGCGAGCGACACGGTCAGCTCGTCCAGGGCGCTCGACTCCTGCCCCAGATACGCCAGAATCCGCGAGGCCCGCTCCGGATACCGCACGATGTCGTGCCCCAGAATCCCGACGCTCCCGCTGTCGGGCCGCATCAGCCCGGTCAGCTGCCGTACGAGGGTGGACTTACCGGCGCCGTTGGGCCCGAGCAGCCCGAAGATCTCCCCGCGCCGGATCTCGAGGGACACCCCGTCGGTGGCCCGGATCGCAGCGCTCCCGGGCGCTCCGCGACGCCCGCGGGTGGCGGGATACGTACGCACGAGATCCCGCACGACGCACACCACATCCCCCCGTCGCCCTCTGGGGGCCGCCTGTGCCGTGCGCGTACTCACGAAGGACGAGACTACGGGGTCGCGCCCTCCGGACGACGCCCGGGTAGGGACATGCCACCGAAATCGGGACGCGCCCCACCCCCACCCACGGACACAGAGCAGAGGGCCCAGCGGACCCAGGCACCAACGCGGCCGCATCCGAGACCGAACGGAAGGGGCCGGTCCGGTACGTCCGCCCGGAGCCGGCACACACAACTGACGCCTACGAGATCCAACGCCGAACCATCCAAGCGGGGACGGACATACCGGCCCGGCCCCGCCCCACGACGGGCGCGAGCCACAAGCCAAAAACAAGCCCGCACCCGGCACCCGGCAAGACCACCACCCCGAGCAAGAGCGCACCCAGAGCGAGACCGCCCCGACTACTCCGCAGTCACCCGCTCCGCAGAGCTACGCACATCGACCTCGCGCCAGAATCCGGCCCGAATCGCATACCGATCGTGCTCGTCGATCTGATCGTCCTTGTGGGCGAGCAACCCGAACCGCGCGGCATACCGCAGCAGCTCCCCGTCGATGCGATGCGGCACTCGCGGATACATGGTGGACAGCTTCTGCAGCTGAACCTGGTCCCCCAGCCGCTCCATCCATCGCCGGGCGAACACCTGCCCCACCTCGAAGGGGTCACCACCGACGGTGGTGATGTCCTCCTCGCGGTCGGCCCACCGCTGCTCGGCGGTGGTGAGCTGGGCCAGCGTCGGCAGGGACGCCGCGTCCGCCGACTCCCCCACGACCCCGGGCCGCTCGACCCACCCCTTGTCGGAGGACCACCGCAAGGTGGCGTTGGCGGGGTGCTGCGCGGGATGCACGTGAGGATGCGCCCCTAGCCCAGGAGCGGCGCCGGGCCCGCGCAGGGCGGCAAGGTCCTTGGGCGTGGGGACACCCTTCCCCGCGCCACCCCGCTCGTCCTCGGTCCCTCCACCGTCACCTTCACGCGCGGCCACCCCATGATCGACGCCTTCGCCGACCGGGGCACCCCCCTGCCCGGCGCCGCCGGGGGCACCACCGCCCCCCGGCACATCGGAGAGATCCGCGGAGTGCCCGGCCGCGGAGGCAAGCGCCGACTCGGGCAGTGGTGCGGACAGAATCGCCGCGATCTCCGGCCGCGGAGCGGGCTGCGGCGCACAGATCCCGCCGACTTCCTTGGCCCGCACGGCCTTGGTGATCCAGGCCCGGTCGAGCACGCGCCGCTCATCCGCCTCGGCGACGAGGTCCTCGGACTGGTTGTAGTCGCCGTCTGCGGCCTGCACGGCCCACAGGTGCACGGCGACCCCGTGCTCCTTCGCGGCCATCATGCCGGGCAGCAGATCGCCGTCGCCGGTGACGAGCACGATGTCGGAGCAGGCGCGGTTGCGGGCGAGTTCGGTCAGCTCGGCGTGCATCGCCGCGTCGACTCCCTTCTGCGCCCAGCGCCCGTCACTACGGGTGAGCGCACCGAGCCGCACGGTCACGCGGGGCATCACGCGGAGCCGGCGGTGCTCGGGCTGGGGCACCCGGTCCGGCGCCCCGTCGAACCAATAGATCCGCAGAAGTGGCCGCTCGGTATCGGATTCGGCGCGCTCACGCAGCCCTTGGATGAGGGCGACATGATCGACGGTGATCCGGGACCGGGACGGCTCCCCCGCGAGGAGACTCGCGGCGGCCCCGAGCAGGTAACCGGCGTCCACCAGGACGATGCAACGGTCCACGCGATCCACCCTCTTTCGCTGAATTACCGGCGTCCGGAGGTCCCACGGTGTCGACGATCGCGGGTTCGCCTCGGGTTTCCTTCGAGTCTGCCCGACCACACGGGGGTTAACGGCCCGAACTCGATCTTCGGCGTGGCGGATCGGACGAATTCCCGAAAGCGGCCCGCTCACAGAACTCCCGTCGCGCTCCGAACAACGCCCTGACAGCGCTTATTACGCACGGTAATTCTCTGAAATGCGTGCCTCGTCAGCATATGTGAATCTGAATCCGGCCCTGGCCCCTAGACCCCCCGCAGGAGGCAGTCACCATGGCCAAGAACAAGAACCGCAAGCAGGGCGACCAGCGCAGCCGCGCCTCCGCCTCCGAGCAGGCTTCCGAGCAGGCCAAGTCGGCCGGTATGGAAGCACAGTCGGAGATGCAGTCGCAGGCTCAGGGCACGCCCGCGGATGTTGCCCGTAAGCACCAGCGCCGCTTCGGCCACAACTGACGCCTTTCGTAAGGCACGTGGCCCTTTGGGCACACAAGTGAGGGGCGCTCCCGGAGAAATCCGGGAGCGCCCCTCACTCACGTAATGACCAGATCCTCAGGGCCCTTCAGCCCGCGTCAGCCCGCCAGGCAGGACGGCCCGAGCAGCACCTTGAGGTCACCGAAGAGCGCGGGGTCGGGCTGCACACGGTGCCGGTCGAGCCGCAGCACCGTTGTCTTACGGGCCCCTTGGAGCTTGATCCGCACCTCGCTGTTGCCCTTGTGGTGGCTGAGGATCTCGCCGAGCCTGCTGACCATCGGCGGGGTCACCTTCACCGTGGGGATGGTGATCGTCACGGGCGCGTTGGTCCCGGCGTTCGACAGGTCGGGGACCATGAGTTCCATCGCGACGAGGCGCGGCACGTCCTCGCGCTTGTCGAGGCGGCCCTTGACGAACACGACGGCGTCCTCGACGAGTTGGGTCGACACCAGCTGATACGTTGCCGGGAAGAACATGCACTCGATGGAGCCGGCCAGGTCCTCGACGGTCGCGATGGCCCAGGCGTTGCCCTGCTTGGTCATCTTGCGCTGGAGGCCCGAGATGATGCCGCCGATGGTGACGATCGAGCCGTCCGAGTAGTCGCCGCCGGTGAGCTGCCCGATGCCGGCGTCGGCCTTGTCGGACAGCACGTGTTCGAGGCCGAACAGCGGGTGGTCGGAGACGTAGAGACCGAGCATCTCGCGCTCCTGGGCGAGGAGATAGGTCTTCTCCCACTCGTCCTCGGAGAATTCGACGTCGAGCCCGAAGCCCGGCTCGCTGCTGTCCTCCTCGCCCATGCCGCCGAAGAGGTCGAACTGGCCCTCGGCCTCCTTGCGCTTGACCTGCACGACGTTGTCGATCATCGGCTCGTACTGTGCGGTGAGGCCCTTGCGGGTGTGCCCCATCGTGTCGAACGCGCCTGCCTTGATCAGCGATTCCGTGGTGCGCTTGTTGCAGGCGGCGGCCTCGACCTTGTCGAGGTAGTCGGGGAAGGAGGCGTACTTCCCCTTCGCCTTGCGGCTGCGGATGATCGACTCGACCACGTTCGTACCGACGTTACGGACGGCGGAGAGGCCGAAGAGGATCACGTCGTCGCCCTGGGCGGCGAAGTTGTGTTCCGACTCGTTCACATTCGGCGGGAGGACCTTGATGCCCATGCGCCGGCATTCGTTCAGATAGACCGCGGACTTGTCCTTGTCGTCCTTCACCGACGTGAGCAGCGCGGCCATGTACTCGGCCGGGTAGTTCGCCTTGAGGTAGGCGGTCCAGTAGGTGACGAGGCCGTACGCGGAGGAGTGCGCCTTGTTGAACGCGTATCCGGCGAACGGCACCAGGACGTCCCACAGGGCCTGGATCGCCGCGTCGGAGAAGCCCTTCTTCTTGGCTCCGGCCTGGAAGAGGACGAAGTTCTTCTCCAGCTCCTCGGGCTTCTTCTTGCCCATCACGCGGCGCAGGATGTCGGCCTCGCCGAGCGAGTAGCCGGCGATGATCTGGGCGGCCTTCTGCACCTGCTCCTGGTACACGATGAGGCCGTAGGTGAGACCCAGGGTCTCCTTCAGCGGCTCTTCGAGCTCCGGGTGGATCGGGGTGATCTCCTGGCGCCCGTTCTTGCGCTCCGCGTAGTTCGTGTGCGAGTTCATTCCCATCGGGCCCGGCCGGTACAGGGCCGAGACGGCGGAAATGTCCTCGAAGTTGTCGGGCTGCATCTGGCGCAGCAGCGAACGCATCGGGCCGCCGTCGAACTGGAACACGCCGAGCGTGTCACCGCGGCAGAGCATCTCGTACGTCTTGGGGTCGTCCAGCGGCAGGGAGAGCATCTCCAGGTCGATGCCCTTGTTGGCCTTCACCATCTTGACGGCGTCGTCCATGATCGTGAGGTTGCGCAGGCCGAGGAAATCCATCTTCAGCAGGCCGAGCGACTCGCACTGCGGGTAGTCCCACTGCGTGATGGTCACGCCGTCCGAGTGCCGGACCCAGATCGGGGCGTGGTCGACGATGGGCTCGCTGGACATGATGACGCCGGCGGCGTGCACGCCCATCTGCCGGACCAGGCCCTCGACGCCCTTGGCGGTGTCGATCACCTTCTTGACGTCCGGCTCGTTCTCGTACATCCCCCGGATCTCGCCCGCCTCGCTGTAGCGCGGGTGGGCGGGGTCGGTGATGCCCGACAGGTCGATGCCCTTGCCGAGGACGTCGGCGGGCATCGCCTTGGTGAGGCGGTCGCCCATCGCGTACGGGTAGCCGAGGACGCGCGCGGAGTCCTTGATCGCGTTCTTGGCCTTGATCTTTCCGTAGGTGCCGATCATGGCGACCTTGTCGGCGCCGTACTTCTCGGTCACGTACCTGATCACTTCGACGCGCCTGCGCTCGTCGAAGTCGATGTCGACATCGGGCATGGAGACGCGCTCGGGGTTCAGGAACCGCTCGAAGATCAGGCCGTGCGTGATCGGGTCGAGGTCGGTGATGCCCATGGCGTAGGCGACGATCGAGCCGGCCGCGGAGCCTCGGCCGGGGCCGACCGCGATGCCGTTGTTCTTGGCCCACATGATGAAGTCGGCGACGACCAGGAAGTACCCCGGGAACCCCATCTGGATGATGATGTCCATCTCGTACTCGGCCTGCTTCTGCCGGTCGTCGGGGACGCCGCCCGGGTAGCGGCGCTCCATGCCGACCCGGACCTCCTCCTGGAACCAGGTGACCTCTGTGAAGCCCTCCGGGATGTCGAACTTCGGCATCAGGTCGCGCTTCTCGAACATGCCCGTGGTGTCGATCTGCTCGGCGACCAGGAGCGTGTTGGCGCAGCCCTCCTGCCAGGCGTCCGAGGAGTCGACGGCGTACATCTCGTCGGTCGTCTTGAGGTAGTAGCCCGTGCCGTCGAAGCGGAAGCGGTCTGGGTCCGAGAGGTTCTTGCCGGTCTGGATGCAGAGAAGCGCGTCGTGCGCGGTCGCCTCGTGCGCGTACGTGTAGTGCGAGTCGTTCGTCACCAGGGGCGGGATGCCGAGCTTCTTGCCGATCTCCAGAAGTCCGTCGCGGACGCGGCGCTCGATCTCGATGCCGTGGTCCATCAGCTCCAGGAAGTACCGGTCCTTGCCGAAGATGTCCTGGTACTCGGCGGCCGACTTCAGGGCCTCGTCGAACTGGCCGAGGCGCAGGCGCGTCTGGAGCTCACCGGACGGGCAGCCGGTCGAGGCGATGAGCCCCTCCGACCACTGGGAGATCGTCTCCTTGTCCATGCGCGGCCACTTCTGCAGCCAGCCCTCGGCGTACGCGTCCGAGGACAGCTTGAAGAGGTTGTGCAGGCCCGTGCTGTTCGACGCCCAGATCGTCTTGTGGGTGTAACCACCCGAACCGGACACGTCGTCCCGCTTCTGGTGCGGCTGGCCCCACTGGACCTTGCGCTTGTTGCGCCGGGACTCGGGGGCGACGTACGCCTCGATCCCGATGATCGGGACGACACCGGACTTCTTCGCCGTGTGGAAGAAGTCGTACGCCCCGTGGAGGTTGCCGTGGTCGGACATGGCGATGTGCGTCATGCCCATTTCATTGCAGGCGTTGAACATGTCCTTGAGCCGCGCGGCACCGTCCAGCAGCGAGTACTGGGTGTGGACGTGCAGGTGCGTGAACGGCGGCTTTGACACGGCTTCGGCCTCCAACGGAAACGGAACGATACGGACCGGCGACGGGCTGCGGGCAGTCGGCGGACAGCTTTGAAGTCTACGGGTGGGCACTGACACCCCGCGGGCACTCGGGGGTACGGTCGTGCGTTGGACAGGGCAGGACAGCTGTCCCCCATGGCACGATCCACGGTCACCATCCGCCGTCACCCCCGACGGCACAGCCCGCACCAGGAGGCACCCCGCGATGTCGGTCCCGCAGCCCACCGCTGAGCAGCGCGGCGAGCAGATCCTCACCGTCTTCGACACCGCGTTCGGCGAGCTCCTGGCCGCCGACCCGGCGGCGTTCCGGGTCAAGTTCCGGAAGATGGCCTCGTCCGCGTTCGCGTTCTACCGCGGCACGGCGTGCCTGTTCTACGCGGACCTGGAGCGCGAGCGGCACGGCGGCCCGTACCTGGACGACCGCACGGGCCGGGTGTGGATCCACGGCGATCTGCACGCGGAGAACTTCGGCACGTACATGGACTCCACGGGCCGCCTGATCTTCAATGTGAACGACTTCGACGAGGCGTACGTCGGCCCCTTCACCTGGGACCTCAAGCGCTTCGCCGCCTCCGTGGCGCTGATCGGCTACTCGAAGGCGCTCAGCGACGAGCAGATCACCGAGCTGGTGGGCACGTACGCGGGCGCGTACCGCGAGCGGATCCACGCGCTGGCGACGGGCGCGAAGAGCGACGAGGTGCCGCCCTTCACCCTGGACACCGCCGACGGTCCGCTCCTGGACGCGCTGCGCGACGCCCGCTCCCTGACGCGCTTCGGGCTGCTCGACTCGATGACGGAGATCCGTGACTTCGAGCGCCGCTTCGCGCCCGGCGGCGGCTCCATCGAGCTCGACGCGGCCACGCGCTACAAGGTCCTCGCGGCCTTCGACGGGTACCTGGAGACGCTCCCCGAGTCCTCCCTGGCCCGTCCCGACTCGTACCGCGTGAAGGACGTCGTGGGGCGGCGCGGCATCGGCATCGGCTCCGCGGGCCTGCCCTCGTACAACATCCTTCTGGAGGGCAACAGCGACGCCCTGGAGAACGATGTCGTGATCTATCTCAAGCAGGCGCAGACGCCTGCCGTGTCGCGGCACATCACCGACGCGGCGATCCGCGACTACTTCCAGCACGAGGGCCACCGCACGGTGATCTCGCAGCGCGCGCTCCAGGCGCACGCCGACCCGTGGCTGGGCTGGACCGAGCTGGACGGCTCTGGGCAGCTGGTCGCCGAGGTCTCGCCGTACGCCGTGGACCTGGACTGGTCGGACATCGACGACCTGGAGGAGATCGCCGCGGTCGTCGCCGACCTCGGCCGGGCCACGGCGGCGATGCACGCGGCGGCCGACGACCTGTCCGGGCAGTCCCTGGTGCCGTTCTCCACGGAGCGGGCCATCGACGCGGCCATCGCGGCGGACGAGGACGGCTTCGCGGGTCTGCTGGTCGACTTCGCGCACGACTACGGGGCACGCGCGCGTGCGGACCACCAGATCTTCGTGGACCTCTTCCGCAACGGCCGGATCCCGGGCCTGTAGGCCACAGGGGCCGACAACGCTCCCGTAACTCACAGCGACCCTTTAGGGGTCCCTTACAGGAACGCATGGCACACTCCTCCGCGATGGACGACATATCCGGGACCCAGCTCAGAGCCGTGCGCGCGGCGCTCTTCACGGCGCTCGTCGTGACGCTCTCCGCCGCGTCGCACGTCCTGCTGTCCCGGGTCCCCCTTCCGGTGGTGACGGTGGCGGCCACGGCCTTCGCCGTCTTCGTCCTCGCGTACGCGCTGGCGGGGCGTGAGCGGAGCTTCGGCCGGATCGCGGCGCTGCTCGTGCCCCTGGAGCTGGCCGCCGACACGGTGTTCACCACGGGCCAGCACGTCTGTTACGGCGCGGCGGGCGGGCCCGTCGCCGGGCCGCTGCGCGCGGTCGGCCTGGACGTCCTGTGCGGCGGCAGCATCGGTACGCCGCTGGCCCGCATGACCGGCGGCCACACCGACAAGGCGGCCGCGCTCCTCGCGCACACCGACCCGGCCGCCGCCTGGCTGCTCCTCGGCGCGCACGTCGCCGTGGGCCTCCTCGCCGCCGCCTGGCTTCGCCGCGGCGAGCAGGCGCTGGCCCAGCTGCTGCGCGCGGTCGCCGGGTTCACCTTCCGGCCGCTGCTGATCGCCTTCGCCGCGGTACGGGCCCACCTGGAGCCCGCACGCCGCCTGCCGCGGCGCCCCTCGCGCCGGGTGCGGGCCGCCCGTACGCAGTTGTGGGCGCACTCCGTGGGACGGCGCGGACCGCCGTGCGTGGCCCTGGCCGCCTGAGGCCCGGGCCCGGCACAGCAGTCCCCCGAAGACCTCGCAGAACCCACACGGAGAACGATCATGAGCCAGAGGAACAGCCAGGCCGCGAAGACGGCCGCCCGCGAGCGGCTTCGCGTCGAGCGCGAGCGGCAGGCCAAGAAGGAGAAGACGAAGCGGCAGGTGACCGTCGCCGGGGCCATCGTCGCCGTCCTGGCGATCGCCGGCGGCATCGGCTTCGCCGTGATGCAGGCCAACAAGCCCAGCTACTGGGAGGCCGCGAAGGACGACAAGCTGGTCGCGCCCGCGAACACGTCGGGCAAGGACGGGACCACGGTCGTCATAGGCAAGGACAGCGCGAAGAAGACCCTCGAGATGTACGAGGACCCGCGCTGCCCGATCTGCGCCACCTTCGAGCAGACCGTCGGCTCGAACGTCGACAAGGACGTCGAGGCCGGCAAGTACAAGATCCAGTACATCGGCGCGACGTTCATCGACAACAGCGACAACGGCGAGGGCTCAAAGAACGCCCTCAGCGCCCTGGGCGCCGCGCTGAACGTCAGCCCCGAGGCCTTCCTCGAGTACAAGACCGCGCTGTACTCGAAGGCGAACCACCCCGAGGAGACGGACGACAAGTTCAAGAAGGACGCCTACCTGATCAAGGTGGCGAACACGGTCGACGCCCTCAAGAACAACAAGGCGTTCCAGAAGAACGTCGAGGACGGCACCTACGACAAGTGGGCGCTGACCATGTCGAAGAAGTTCGACGACAGCGACGTCAAGGGCACGCCGACCCTCAAGATGGACGGCAAGGCACTCACCGGGCCCGACGGGAACGCCCCGATGACGGTGGCCGACTACACGACCGCGATCGACAAGGCCCTCAAGGCCTGACGGTCCTGCCGGACTGATCGCCCCGTCGGCTGATCGCCCCGTCGGCTGACGCGCCGTCGAAGTGTGGGCGAACTCTTCGGAGTTCGCCCACACTTTGCCTTTACTGGTCAGTAATGTGATCACTCGTGACCAGTCGACTCAACATAGACAGCCCTCCCGGCACCGCCGCCGGTACGGCCAACTCCTTTGCCCCGCGCCGCCGTTCGGTCGTGAAGGCCGCCGCCGCCACGGCCGGAGCCGCCGCCCTCGCCCCGCTCGCCACCGCGCCCGCCGCGCACGCGGCCGACGGACCCGCCTTCCTGCACGGCGTCGCGTCGGGCGACCCACTGCCCGACGGCATCCTCCTGTGGACGCGCGTGACGCCCACCCCCGACGCCGTGCCCGGCTCCGGAAAGGGCCCCGACACGGACGTCCGCTGGGAGGTCGCCCAGGACAAGGACTTCCGCCAGGTCGTCGCCCACGGCACCACCACGGCGCGGGCGTCCGCCGACCACACCGTCAAGGCCGATGTGAGGGGCCTGCTCCCGGCGAGCGTCTATTACTTCCGCTTCTCCGTAGAGGGCGCCCAGGGCACCGTCTCCCCCGTGGGCCGTACACGCACGGCGCCCGCGCTCGACGCGCAGGCCGCGGGCGTCCGGTTCGGCGTCGTCTCGTGCGCCAACTGGGAGGCCGGCTACTTCTCCGCGTACCGCCATCTCGCCGCCCGCACCGACCTGGACGCGGTGCTCCATCTCGGCGACTACATCTACGAGTACAAGACCGGCGAGTACCCCGAGGCCAAGTACGTCGTACGGCAGCACGAGCCGCGGCACGAGATCCTCACGCTCGCCGACTACCGCGTGCGCCACGGCCTGCACAAGACCGACGCCGACGTGACGGCCGTGCACGCCGCGCACCCGCTCATCGCCATCTGGGACGACCACGAGTTCGCCAACGACGCCTGGTCGGGCGGCGCCGAGAACCACACGCCCGGCACCGAGGGCGACTGGGCGGCGCGTCAGCAGGCCGCCAAGCAGGCCTACTTCGAGTGGATGCCGGTGCGCCCGTCCACCGCGGGCACGGTCTACCGCCGCCTGCGCTTCGGCAAGCTGGCCGATCTGCACCTGCTCGACCTGCGCTCGTTCCGCTCCCAGCAGTCGACCGTCGGCAACGGCGACGTGGACTCCCCCGAGCGCTCGATCACCGGCCGCGCCCAGCTCGACTGGCTGAAGGCGGGCCTGGCCGCGTCCGACGCCTCGTGGAAGCTCGTCGGCACCTCGGTGATGATCTCGCCGGTCGCCTTCGGCTCGCTGCCGGCCCATCTGCTGGAGCCGCTCGCCGAGTTGCTCGGCCTGCCGACCGGCGGCCTCGCGATCAACGTCGACCAGTGGGACGGCTACACCCACGACCGCAAGGAGCTGATCGGGCACCTGCGGGACAAGGCGATCCACAACACGGTCTTCCTCACCGGCGACATCCACATGGCCTGGGCGAACGACGTACCGGTGACGGCCGGAACGTATCCGCTCTCCCCGTCCGCGGCCACGGAGTTCGTCGTCACGTCGGTGACCTCCGACAACCTCGACGACATCCTGCACGTGGCCCCGAACACCATCTCGACGGTGGCGGAGGGCGCCATCAAGGCGGCCAACCGCCATGTGAAGTGGCTGGACATGGACGCGCACGGCTACGGCGTCCTCGACGTCACCGCCGAGCGCTCGCAGATGGACTACTACGTCGTCTCCGACCGCAGGGATCCGGCCGCGACGACCTCCTGGTCCCGCTCCTACCGCACGCTCAGCGGTACGCAGAAGGTCGAGCGGGTGAACGCGCCGGTGCGCTGACCCGGACCCCGGGGGGCCGATGAGGGGCTAATTCCGGCCACTCGTCGGCACGTTAAGAACAGATCACAGCACTACGGCGGGTGGTGCTGTCCGCGGATCGAATGCGGACACACCGCCCGTCGCGGTAACCGCTCCCGTTACGTACGGATCTCAAACTCCGGACGCCACACGAAAATTTCTTCCCGTTGCCCCGAATTGCCGGAGGAAGAGAGGTAGTTGATTGGGCCAGAACATCGCTCTTCAAGGGATGACATGGCCACGTAATCTCCCCGCGGCGGCGAGGAAGTTCCTCCCCCCACCCGTCCGCGAGGAGTCCGCATGACCACGCTTGCCCGAATATCTCCGCTGATGCGCCGCCGACTGATCGGCACCGCACTCGTGGCCGGAACCCTGGCCATCGCCCCGCTGTCCGCCCCGGCGGGCAGCGCCGCGACCGCCAAGGCGTCGGCCTCCGCGGAGAAGTGCGCCGACAGTGGCAACGCCGTGGCACGCGAGAAGAAGCCCACCGGCGCCGACCACGCGCAGGAGCCGAACGAGGTCAGCGCGGCCAAGGCCAAGTCCATGGACGCGGACATGCGGCGCAGACTCGACAGGATGCGCGCCGACGGCACACTCTCCAGAGGCCTCGCCGCGGCGTCGACCACGATCCCGGTCTACGTCCACGTCATCCACGACGGCACGACCGGCAAGCTCACGTCGACCGACATCACCAAGCAGATCGACGTCCTGAACGCGGCCTACAGCGGCCAGGGCACCGGCAACAACGACTCGGGCTTCACGTTCACGCTGGCCGGCACCGACTACACGGACAACGCCGCCTGGTACAACGGCATCACACCGGGCTCCGCCGCCGAGAAGTCCATGAAGTCCTCGCTCCGCAAGGGCGGCGCGGGCGCGCTGAACTTCTACACCGCGAACCTCGGCGACGACCTGCTCGGCTGGGCGACGTTCCCGTCCTCGTACAAGTCGAACCCGTCCGACGACGGCGTGGTCGTCCTCGACACCTCGCTGCCGGGCGGCTCGGCCACCAACTACAACCAGGGCGACACGGGCACCCACGAGATCGGCCACTGGATGGGGCTGTACCACACGTTCCAGGGCGGCTGTAACGGCAACGGTGACTACGTCTCCGACACTCCGGCCGAGAAGAGCGCCGCGTTCGAGTGCCCGACCGGGCGCGACACCTGCACCAACAAGACGGGTGTCGACCCGATCCACAACTTCATGGACTACACGTACGACTCCTGCATGTACCAGTTCACCGCGGGCCAGGTGCAGCGGATGAAGGACAGCTGGACGGCGTACCGCGCGGGCTGACGGACCGCGGTACGACGTAGGGCCTTTCGCCCGGATCGGGCGGCATGATCCGGGCGAGCGGCCCTAGAGCGAATCGAGGAAGCCGAGCGCCACCCGCCAGGTGGTCTCGGCCGCCTCCGCGTCGTAGTCCGGCAGTTCGGGGTCGGTGTAGAGGTGGCCGGCGCCCGGGTAGCGGTAGACCTCCACGTCGGCGCCGGTCCGGCCCATCTGGAGGTACCAGGCGCTCAGCCAGTCGTCGGTCTCGAACGGATCGGGCTCGGCGACGTGCAGCTGGACGGGCAGTTCGTCCACGGCGGCGTTCTCGGCGATGTCCGAGGTGCCGTGCAACAGCAGCAGGCCGCGCGCCTTGTCGTCACCGAGGGCCAGGGTCTGCGCGATCGAGGCGCCGAGGGAGAAACCGGCGTAGACGAGCCCACGCTCGGAGTAGGGAGCGGCGGCGAGGATGGCGCGCTTGAGCAGCTCGTCCTTGCCGATCTCCTCGTTGAAGGCCATGCCGTCCTCGACGGTGTCGAAGGTGCGGCCCTCGAAGAGATCCGGGGTCCACACCTCGTGTCCGGCGGCCCGCAGCCGGTCGGCCGCGTCACGGACGGCGGGACGCAGGCCGTACGTCGAGTGGAAAAGCATGATGTTCATGTGGCCCATGGTGCCATCCGGGGGCGCCCGTGCCCGTCAGCGGCCGGGCTCCTCAGCGCAGGCTGCGCACGTCGAGATGGCGCAGTACACGGTCCACGATCTCGGGATCGGCGCCCGGCTCGCTGCGTGCCGCGAGCACCTCGTGGCGGGCGGCGGAGAGCATCTCGTTCTGGATGCGGCGCACGCGCTTGATCCTTGAGACGCGCTTGGCGTGCGCCTCCTTGCGTTCCTCGCTGCCCAGTTCGGGGTCGATGCGCAGTCCGATGTCGTAGGCCCTGCGCGCCATCTGGTCGGAGAGGTCGTCAGGCAGCTCCTCGACCTCCTCGATCTCCTTCAGCCGCCGCTTGGCAGCCTTGGCCGCGCGGAGCGCGAGCTGCTGCTCGAACTCCTTCTCGGCTTCGGCGTCCGCCTTGACCCCCAGCTTCTTCACCAGCCAGGGCAGGCTCAGCCCTTGGAGCACGAGGGTGCCCATGATGACGCCGAAGGCGATGAAGACGATCTCGTCGCGGTCGGGGAAGGGCGAGTTGTCGTCCATGGTGAACGGAATGGCGAGGGCCAGGGCGACGGAGGCCACCCCGCGCATTCCCGCCCACCACATGATCACGGCTTCGCGCCAGGAGATCGGGATGTCCTCGTCGAGGTCCCGCCGCGCATGCAGACGCCGCGTCAGCCAGGTCGCCGGAAGCAGCCACAGCAGGCGTACGAAGATGACGACCGCCACGACGGTGCCGGCCCAGCCGAGCATCTCGCCCCAGCGGCCGGCCGCGGTCCTGATCGCGTTGTGCAGTTCGAGGCCGATGAGGCCGAAGGCGACGCCGGTGACGAGTGTGTCGACGATGTCCCAGAAGGCGCGGCCGGTCAGCCGGGTCATGACGTCGTCCGCGTCGAAGGCGTACTCGGCGAGGAACAGCGCCGTGACGAGTACGGCGAGCACACCGGAGCCGTGCAGCTCCTCGGCCAGCACGTACGAGGCGAACGGCATCAGGAGCGTCAGGCCGATCTGGAGCGTGGAGTCGTCGAGGAAGTCCATCACCTTGTTGGCGGTCCAGCCGATCACGAGCCCGACGACGAGCGCGACGACGGCGGACAGGAGGAGCGAGACGACGGCCTCCGGCCAGGAGAAGCTGCCGCTCACCACCGCGGCGATGGCCACGTGATAGAGCACGATCGCGGTCACGTCGTTGAACAGGCCCTCGCCCTCCAGGGTCGACACCAGGCGGCGGGGCAGGCCGAGTTGGCCGGCCACGGCGGTCGCGGCGACGGGGTCGGGCGGAGCGACGAGGGCGCCGAGCGCGACGGCCGCGGCGATCGGCAGGCCCGGCACGATGGCGTTGGCGACGAACGCCACGGCGGCCGTGGTGACGAAGACCAGGGCCACGGCGAGCAGGAAGATCGGTCTCTTGTTCGCCGCGAACTGGCGCCATGACGTGCGCTTCACGGCCGCGTAGAGCAGGGGCGGCAGCAGGATGGGGAGGATCAGGTCGGGCGGGACCTCGACGTTCGGCACGACCGGGACGAGCGCCAGGCTGATGCCGAGCAGCGTCATCAGGACGGGCGCGGGCAGCCCGAGCCGGTCTCCGAGTGGCACGCTCAGCACGGCCCCGAGCAGGAGCACGAACAGCAGGGCCAACTGATCCACGGTGCGCACCCCGGCGAGTAGCGGCGGTCAAGCCATCGGACGATCAAGTCCTCAGCGTGCCACGCGCATCGCTCTGTGGTGATTTGTGGCGCGAGTCGGCGCCGTTGGGACCGGACCGTGCTCGCGCTGGGGCGAATGACCCTAGCCCTGCGGCTGACCCAGCGCCTTGCGCATCGCCCGGTGGGGAATTCCCGCGTCGGGGAACTCCGGCCCGTACACCGCATAGCCGAGACGCTCGTAGAACCCCAGCGCATGTGTCTGCGCGTGCAGGTCCACGGCGACGAGCCCACGCTCCGTCGCGGCGTCCTCGATGGCTCGCACGAGGGCCGCTCCCACGCCGAGCCCGCGCGCGGCCTTCGCCACCGCGAGCCGCCCGAGCGCGCCGACCCCGGCGTCCCCGCCGTTCTTCGCCACGGCGGCGGCGCCGGTCAGCAGCCGCCCCGTGCCGAGCGGCTCACCGTCGGCGCGCAGCGCCAGCACATGCACCGTGCCGGCCCCGTCGTCGTACTCGTCGTACTCGAGCTCCTGAGGAACCCGCTGCTCGACGACGAAGACCTCCTGGCGCACGGCGAAGCAGGCCTTGCGGTCGGCCTCGCTGTCGGCGACCCGCACCACGTACGGGGAAGAGGGCTGCGGCACGGTCACGAGCTCTCCGCCCGGACGCGGTCCAGGGCCGTCTGCAGGTCCTCGGGGTACTGGCTGGAGAACTCCACCCACTCGCCGTCGGCCGGGTGCTCGAAGCCGAGCCGCACGGCGTGCAGCCACTGGCGGGTGAGGCCGAGCCGCTTGGCGAGCGTCGGGTCGGCGCCGTACGTCAGGTCGCCGACGCAGGGGTGCCGATGGGCCGACATGTGCACGCGGATCTGGTGCGTACGCCCCGTCTCCAGCTTGATGTCGAGGAGGCTGGCGGCGCGGAACGCCTCGATGAGGTCGTAGTGCGTGACGGAGGGCTTGCCCTCGGCGGTCACGGCCCACTTGTAGTCATGGTTCGGGTGGCGCCCGATGGGGGCGTCGATCGTGCCGCTCATCGGGTCCGGGTGCCCCTGGACCAGCGAGTGGTAGCGCTTGTCGACGACGCGCTCCTTGAACTGCCGCTTCAGCGTCGTGTACGCGCGCTCCGACTTGGCGACGACCATGAGGCCGGAGGTGCCGACGTCGAGCCGGTGGACGATGCCCTGGCGCTCGGCGGCGCCGGACGTGGAGATCCGGTACCCGGCTGCGGCGAGGCCGCCGATCACGGTCGTCCCGGTCCAGCCGGGGCTGGGGTGCGCGGCGACGCCCACCGGCTTCATGATCACGACGATGTCGTCGTCGTCATGGACGATCTCCATGCCCTCGACGGGCTCGGCGACGATCTGCACCGGGGCGGGCGCCTGCGGCATCTCCACCTCGAGCCAGGCCCCGCCGTGCACGCGCTCGGACTTGCCGACCACAGAGCCGTCGACCGCCACCTTCCCCGCCGCGGCGAGCTCGGCGGCCTTGGTGCGGGAGAAGCCGAACATGCGGGAGATGGCGGCGTCTACGCGCTCGCCCTCCAGGCCGTCGGGCACGGGCAGGGTTCGGATCTCGGGAAACGTGCTCACCCATTGAGTATGCAGGAGCCCGCCGACACTCCGGACCGCGCGAGGGGAAAGCCCCTGGCCCCTCAGTCCTTGTGGACGGTCCCGTCCGGGTCGAGCCCCCGGAACGAGAGGAGCACGATCAGGATGCCGCCGCACACGATCGCCGAGTCGGCGAGGTTGAACACGGCGAAGTTCTTCGGCGCGATGAAGTCGACCACGGCCCCTTCGAAGACGCCGGGCGAACGGAAGATCCGGTCGGTGAGATTGCCGAGCGCCCCGCCGAGCAGCAGCCCCAGGGCGATCGCCCAGGGCAGGCTGTAGAGCTTGCGGGCGAGGCGGGCGATCACGACGATCACGGCCGCGGCGATCACGGTGAAGATGATCGTGAAGGCCTCGCCGATGCCGAACGCGGCACCCGCGTTCCTGATCGCCTCGAGCCGCAGCCAGTCACCGAGGAGCTCGATCGGCTCGTGGTGCTCCAGCCTCGCGACCACGATCATCTTGCTGACCAGGTCGAGGGCGTACGCGAGGGCGGCCACCGCGAACAGCACGGCGATCTTCCGCTTGCCCTTGGGCCGTTCCTGGGCCTCCCCGCCGTTGTCCGGCCCGTCTGCCCCCGCATCCGGGGTGTCCGGAGTACCGATGACGCGCTCCGCCTCTGCCACGTGAGTCCCTCAACCTAGGTACCTGACTGAGGACGAGAGTACGGCACACACGTACGCCCTCAGCAGCCCAGGAGCGACTCCATGACGCCGCGTGCGGCGGGGTCAGTAACGGCGCTCCTGCTTCTGCTTGCACTCGACGCACAGGGTCGCCCGCGGGAAGGCCTGCATCCGCGCCTTGCCGATGGGGTTCCCGCAGTTCTCGCAGATCCCGTACGTCCCCGCGTCGAGCCGCTCCAGGGCGCGCTCGGTCTGCTGGAGCATCTCCCTGGCGTTCGCGGCCAGCGACAGCTCGTGCTCCCGCGTGATGTTCTTCGTGCCGGTGTCCGCCTCGTCGTCGCCGGCGCCGTCCCCGGAGTCCCGCATGAGCCCGGCGAGGGACTTCTCCGACGACTCGATCTCACTGTCCAGGCGCAGCGCCTCGCTCTGAAGCTCCGCCCGCGCCTCCTCGACCTCCGCCGGGGTCCAGGGGTCCTCGCCCGGCCGTACCGCGAGCTCGCCCGGCTTCGCGGCCACGATCCTCGCGTTCGGCACCGCGCGGGACTTCTTCACCGTGGCCGTGCCAGGGGTCTTCTTCGCAACCACAGTCGTGGCTCCCGTCGTCTCCGCGGCCGACGCCGCGCCATCGGCCGCGGACGCGGCCGCCTTCTTCTCCGCGGTCTTGTGGCCGGTGGCCTTCTTG
Organism: Streptomyces longhuiensis; assembly: GCF_020616555.1. Taxonomy (NCBI): domain Bacteria; kingdom Bacillati; phylum Actinomycetota; class Actinomycetes; order Kitasatosporales; family Streptomycetaceae; genus Streptomyces; species Streptomyces longhuiensis. The sequence goes on from NZ_CP085173.1 coordinate 3,050,878, forward strand.
ACCGCGCTCTTCCTGGCGCCCGTTCTCCCGGCCGCGCCCTTCTCGGCGGCGACACTCTCCGCTTCCGCGGAGGCCTGTGTGGACGTCGTACTCGTGACGGCCTTCGCAGCCCTCGTCGACTTGGCGGTCTTGGTGCTGTTGGCGGCCTTGGTGCTGTTGGCGGTCTTGGTGCTCTTGGTGGCCTTGGCCACGGGCTCGGTGTCCGCCTTCGCGATCCTCGCCGTCTTCCTGGCGGCCGCGGTCTTCGCACCCGCGCCCCTCGTAGTGGTCTTCGTGGCCGCCGTGCTCTTCCCGACGGCCGTCTCCGTCGCGGTGCTCCTCTTCCCGGCGGCAGGCTTCTTCGCGGCCGGAGCCGCCTTGGCCGCCGCCGTCGCGGGCACCGCCTCCTCGGCCGCGGCCTTCACGCCGGCGGATGCCTCACGCACCCCCGCCGGACTCTTTTTCGCCACCATGGCCGCGGCCCCTTCACATTTTGTGATCTTGCACGCGAATCGTTCTGGGACGATAAATCGACTTCTGACCCGCGGCAACGGGGCACATCGCCCGATGCGCCCGCCCCGCACGTCCCGCGCGGCAGACTTGCAAGCGTTGTGCCCAGCTCCCCGCCGGGTAATCCGCCGAGGCCCCGGCCCGCGGATCCGCCGCAGCCCACGTCGCCATTCGGGTCAGCCCACGCGGCCGTGACCAGCCCGGCGAAAGCCCCTGACGAGCCCGCTCCGCAGAGCTCTGGAGGAATAAAATGGGGCGGAAGCGGAGAAGGTGCATTATCATGCGCAAAGTAGTCGACTGTCGTGACATGCCGAGCGAGACGAACTGCACGCTCGCCATCACGGGCGAGGAGGACGAGGTGGTCCGCGCCGCGGCCGAGCACGCTGTGTCCGTCCACGGTCACACCGACACCCCCGAGCTGCGGAACATGATCCGCAGCGGACTCAAGGACGAGATCCCTCAGCACGTCTGACACCAGCCGCCCCGGGGTGCTTCGCCGCCCGCCCCGAAACCGGTCGGCCGCGTGCGCCCGGGCCCCGTACACTGGGCGGAGCGAGAAGCGTGGATGGGGCCGAGTAGCGGCGTACGCAGCCATGAGCGACCCGGGGACGGTGGAAGCCCGGGGGCGAGCGCGACGCGAAGATCACCCCGGAGCCGCCGGAAGAAAGCCCCGCTCGCGGGGCGAGTAGAACCGGCATCGCGACCCCAATGAGGGGGCTCACCGGAGCAGTCAGCGCCCCGGAGGGCCAAGGAGGGTGGTACCGCGGGAGCGCGCCGCACACGGCGTATGTCACAGACGAAGCTCTCGTCCCTCCGACGGAGACGGAAGAAACAGTGTCCGCCGGAGGAAGATCGATGACGTACCGCCAGGTGCCCGCCCAGGTCGACCTGCCCGCCCTCGAGCACGCCGTGCTCGACTTCTGGCGCGAGCAGAAGATCTTTGCCAAGACCTTGGAGCAGTCCGAGGGACGCCCCGAGTGGGTGTTCTACGAGGGCCCGCCCACGGCCAACGGCATGCCGGGCGCCCACCACATCGAGGCCCGCGTCTTCAAGGACGTCTTCCCGCGCTTTCGCACGATGCGCGGCTACCACGTGGCCCGCAAGGCCGGCTGGGACTGCCACGGCCTGCCCGTGGAGCTGGCGGTCGAGACGGAGCTCGGCTTCAACGGCAAGAAGGACATCGAGGCGTTCGGCATCGCCGAGTTCAACGCCATGTGCCGCGAGTCCGTGACCCGGCACACCGACGCCTTCACCGACCTGACGACCCGCATGGGTTACTGGGTCGACCTCGACGACGCGTACCGCACCATGGACCCCGAGTACATCGAGTCCGTCTGGTGGTCGCTCAAGGAGATCTTCAACAAGGGTCTGCTGACCCAGGACCACCGCGTCGCCCCCTGGTGCCCCCGCTGCGGCACCGGGCTCTCGGACCACGAGCTGGCGCAGGGCTACGAGACGGTCGTCGACCCCTCCGTCTACGTCCGTTTCCCGCTCACCTCCGGTCCGCTGGCCGGCGAGGCCTCGCTCCTCGTCTGGACGACGACCCCCTGGACGCTCGTCTCGAACACGGCGGTCGCCGCCCACCCCGACGTCCGCTACGTCGTCGCGACGGACGGCAACGAGAAGGTCGTCGTCGCCGAGCCCCTCGTCGAAAAGGCGCTCGGCGAGGGCTGGGAGAAGACCGGCGAGTCCTTCACCGGTGCCGAGATGGAGCGCTGGAAGTACCAACGTCCGTTCGAGCTCGTGGAGTTCCCGGCCGAGGCCCACTACGTGGTCAACGCCGACTACGTCACGACCGAGGACGGCACCGGTCTCGTCCACCAGTCCCCCGCGTTCGGTGAGGACGACCTCAAGGTCTGCAAGGCGTACGGCCTGCCGGTGGTGAACCCGGTCCGTCCCGACGGCACGTTCGAGGAGGACGTCCCGCTCGTGGGCGGTGTCTTCTTCAAGAAGGCGGACGAGAAGCTCACCGAGGACCTCAAGGACCGCGGCCTGCTCTTCCTGCACGTCCCGTACGAGCACAGCTACCCGCACTGCTGGCGCTGCCACACGGCGCTGCTCTACTACGCGCAGCCGTCCTGGTACATCCGCACCACGGAGATCAAGGACCGCCTCCTCCAGGAGAACGAGAAGACCAACTGGTTCCCTTCGAGCGTGAAGCACGGCCGCTTCGGCGACTGGCTGAACAACAACATCGACTGGGCGCTCTCCCGCAGCCGCTACTGGGGCACTCCGCTCCCGCTGTGGCGCTGTGAGGACGACCACCTCACCTGCGTCGGCTCGCTGGCCGAGCTCGGCGAGCTGACCGGCACCGACCTGGCGAACCTCGACCCGCACCGCCCGTTCATCGACGAGGTCACCTTCGCGTGCCCCCAGTGCGAGAAGACGGCCACGCGCGTGCCCGAGGTCATCGACGCCTGGTACGACTCGGGTTCGATGCCGTTCGCGCAGTGGGGCTACCCGTACAAGAACAAGGAGCTCTTCGAGAGCCGGTACCCGGCGCAGTTCATCTCGGAGGCCATCGACCAGACCCGCGGGTGGTTCTACACCCTCATGGCGGTCGGCACGCTCGTCTTCGACAAGTCGTCCTACGAGAACGTCGTGTGCCTCGGCCACATCCTCGCCGAGGACGGCCGCAAGATGTCCAAGCATCTGGGGAACACCCTCCAGCCGATCCCGTTGATGGACCAGCACGGCGCGGACGCGGTGCGCTGGTTCATGGCCGCCGGCGGCTCCCCGTGGTCCGCGCGCCGCGTCGGCCACGGCACGATCCAGGAAGTGGTCCGCAAGACCCTCCTGACGTACTGGAACACGGTCGCCTTCCAGGCCCTGTACGCCCGTACGTCGGACTGGTCGCCCAGCGAGGCCGACCCGGCCCCCGCCGAGCGCACCGTGCTCGACCGCTGGCTGCTCTCCGAACTGCACGCGCTCACCGACCAGGTGACGCAGTCCCTGGAGGCGTACGACACCCAGCGCGCCGGCAAGCTGCTCTCCTCCTTCGTCGACGACCTGTCGAACTGGTACGTGCGCCGCTCGCGCCGCCGCTTCTGGCAGGGCGACAAGGCGGCCCTGCGCACCCTGCACGAGGTCATCGAGACGGTCACGCGGCTGATGGCGCCGCTGACCCCGTTCATCACGGAGCGGGTCTGGCAGGACCTGGTGGTTCCCGTCACGCCGGGCGCCCCCGAGTCGGTCCACCTGTCCACCTGGCCGGAGGCGGACCTCTCCGCCGTCGACCCGGACCTGTCGCGGCAGATGGTCCTCGTCCGGCGCCTCGTCGAGCTGGGCCGCGCCACGCGCGCGGAGTCGGGCGTCAAGACGCGTCAGCCGCTGTCCCGCGCGCTGGTCGCGGCCGCGGGCTTCGAGACGCTCAACCCGGAGCTGCACGCGCAGATCACCGAGGAGCTCAACGTCTCCTCGCTGGCGTCGCTCTCCGAGGTCGGTGGCTCACTGGTCGACACGACCGCCAAGGCGAACTTCCGCGCCCTCGGCAAGCGGTTCGGCAAGGGCGTCCAGGCGGTCGCGAAGGCGGTCGCCGAGGCGGACGCCGCCGCGCTCTCGCTCGGCCTGCGCGAGGGCACGGCGTCGGTCGAGGTGGACGGCGAGACGATCACGCTGGCGCCCGACGAGGTCATCATCACGGAGACCCCGCGCGAGGGCTGGTCCGTCGCCTCGGACTCCGGCGCGACGGTCGCGCTCGACCTGGAGATCACGGAGGAGCTGCGTCAGGCGGGCCTGGCCCGTGACGCGATCCGTCTGATCCAGGAGGCCCGTAAGAACAGCGGCCTGGACGTCGCGGACCGGATCGCCCTGCGGTGGACGTCCACGGAGCCCGCGGTCGTCACGGCCCTGTCCGAGCACGCCACGCTGATCGCGGACGAGGTCCTCGCCACGGACTTCGCCCAGGGCGAGGCCGACGACGCCTACGGCGAGACGTTCGCGGACGAGCCTCTCGCCCTCGCGTTCCGCCTCCGCAAGGCGTAACCCACGACCGAAGGCCCGGTCCCGCCAAAGATCTTGGCGGGACCGGGCCTTCGGCGTTTCGTACTCACGCACAGATGAACGTTTCTGCACCGCACCCAAGGCAGGATCCGCACCTGGCCCACAGCGGTGACCGCAACTGACTCACAGCGGTGCCCGCGCCTGGCTCACCGGTGCCCGCACATGCCCCTCGGCGGTATCCGCCTCTGGCCCACGGCGACTTCCGCGCCCTGACCACGGCAAAGGGCCGGGCCCCCGGAAATCCGGGGGCCCGGCCCTTGAACGCTGCCGACGCCTATGGCGTGGTCACGCCCGTCAGTTGTCGTCCTCGTCGATGAGGAAACCGCGCATCGGCGACGGAGCCTGCTGCATCGGCGCGGGACCCTGCGGCCGCACCGGCGCCATCGGCTGGGTCATCGCCGGCGACATCTGCTGCTGGCCGCCGTAGGACGGACCGGCCGGCGGCTGGTTGCCGCCCATGGTCTGGTTGCCACCGTAGGACGGGGCACCCGCACCGGCCGACGCCATGGAAGGCGCGGGCGACGGCGGCAGCGACGCGGTCGCAGGCGTCCGCGGGGGCGCCAGCGAGTCGTCGGCCTGGGTCTCCAGCTGACGCAGCTGCGACTCGAGGTAGGACTTCAGACGCGTGCGGTACTCGCGCTCGAAGCCACGCAGGTCCTCGACCTTGCGCTCCAGCGTGGCGCGGGCGGACTCCAGGGAGCCCATCGCGACGCGGTGCTTCTCCTGCGCGTCCCGCTCCAGGGCGTCGGCCTTGGCACGGGCGTCACGCTCGAGACCCTCGGCGCGGCTGCGGGCCTCGCCGACGATCTTGTTGGCCTCGGAACGGGCCTCCGCGATCGCCTGGTCGGCGGTCTGCTGCGCAAGGGAGAGGACACGGGCGGCGCTGTCGCCACCGGGGCCCTGACCGGGCTGCGGCATCTGCGGACCGTGACCGCCCATGGGGCCACCCATGGGACCGCCCATCGGGCCGCCCATCTGCTGCTGCATCTGGCCCTGGCCCATCTGGCCCTGACCGAGCTGGTTCTGGCCGGGGTGACCCTGGCCCATCGGACCCTGGCCCATCGGGCCGGGACCCTGCGGACCGGGACCCTGCGGACCGGGACCCTGCGGACCATGTCCACCGGGGCCTGCGGGCAGCTGCGGCGCACCGCTGGGCAGCTGGGGCGGGCCGCCCATGGGGCCACCCATCTGCTGCTGCGGCTGCACCGGCTGCGGACCCGATATTGCGGCGGGCACCGGCGCACCGGGACCGCGCTGGTCCTGCGGTTCCGGAGGCTTGCGCATACCGCCCTGCTGCTGGTTCTGCGCAGCGGCGCGGGTGGCTGCGGCGAGCTTCGCGCGCAGGTCCTCGTTCTCTCGGAGAAGGCGAGTCAGTTCGCCTTCGACCTCGTCGAGGAAGGCATCGACCTCGTCCTCGTCATAGCCTTCTCGGAGGCGGACGGTCGTGAACTGCTTGTTCCGCACGTCCTCGGGGGTCAACGGCATCTCTTCACCTCAACGTAGTCGTCGGCATTCGGCAAGACCGTATCGTTCACAGCCGGCTCACGACGGAGATCAGGATGTAGACGATGATCATCAGTACGAAGAAGGACAGGTCGAGCGCCACGCCCCCGAGACGCAGCGGCGGAATGAACCGCCGCAGAAGCTTGAGCGGTGGATCAGTGACAGTGTAGGTGGCCTCAAGTACGACCACCATCGCCTTGCCGGGTTGCCACGAGCGGGCGAACTGGAAGACGTAGTCCATGACCAGCCGGAAGATCAGCACGATGAGGAAACACATCAGCGCGATGTAGACAACATCCAAAACCACGCTCATGTCCGCGGTTCCCTCTCCCCTGTGTCTCGTGCTTCGTGGCTAGTTACTGCACCGGCACTTCACCGGTGCTGCGTCTCAGCTCTGGTTGAAGAACCCGCCCTCTGCGATGCGGGCCTTGTCCTCTGCCGTGACATCGACGTTAGCAGGCGACAACAGGAACACCTTCTGCGTCACCCGCTCAATGCTGCCGTGCAGACCGAAGACGAGACCGGCGGCAAAGTCGACAAGTCGCTTCGCGTCGGTGTCGTCCATCTCCGTCAGATTCATGATCACCGGAGTGCCCTCACGGAAGTGTTCCCCGATGGTACGGGCCTCGTTGTACGTCCGGGGGTGCAGCGTCGTGATGCGGTAGGGCTCCCGCTCGGACACAACCTTGGGCATGATCACCGGTGCGTTCTTCTCCAGACTCTGGCGTTCAGGTGTGATGGATGCCACGGGGGCGATTCGCGCCGGACGTCCGGATTCCGCGGGCAGCGGAACCGGTTCGCGCTGGGCGGGAGGCTGCACCACTCGTACCGATTCGTCCCGTTGGGACTGGTGTGGCTGATGAGTGTTGTGCGACTGATGCGACGGTTCGTGGCGCCTGCGGTCCCGCTCGGGTTCGGGGTCCAGCTCAGGCTCGAAGTCGTCGTCGGGGTCGAACCCCCGGCCGTCGTACCCATCGTCCTCCACGAGGCCGAGGTAGACCGCCATCTTGCGCATCGCGCCGGCCATTGCTCTGAGTCCTCCGCTCTGTGGTGGATCGGCTGACGTCAACCAAAGTGCCTGCGATCCACGCGATCTCCCCGCCCATCAGCGAGAATGACCATATTTTCTGCTGTGGTCCGACTTCTTGGCGACGTTACCCGAGCCTGGGTCGGACTCCGAGTACCGCCGTACCGACGCGCACATGTGTCGCTCCGGCCGCCACGGCCTGTTCGAGGTCCGCACTCATCCCTGCTGACACCATGTTCGCAGCCGGATGAGCCCGGCGCAGGTCAGTCGACAAATCCATCAGCCGCTCGAACGCGGCCTGTTGGCGGTCGGCGTAGGGACCGGTGAGTGGTGCGACCGTCATCAGACCGTCGAGGCGCAGACCGGGAGAGTCCGCCACAATTGCGGCCAACTCCTCAATTCCGCCCGGCCCTACGCCGCCGCGCTCGCCCCGCCCGTTCTCCCCCGCGTCGAGTGCGACCTGGATCAGGCAGCCGAGTTCACGCTCCGCGCGCACGGCCGCCGTCGACAGTGACGTGACGAGCTTCGACCGGTCGACCGACTGCACGACGTCGGCATAACCGACCACGGAGCGAACCTTGTTGGTCTGCAGCTGCCCGACAAAGTGCCACCGGAGCGGCAGATCCGCACATTCCGCAGCCTTGGGCGCCGCGTCCTGGTCGCGGTTCTCGGCGACATCGCGCACACCGAGTTCCGACAAGATCCGCACATCGCTCGCGGGGTACGTCTTGGTGACCACGATCAGGGTCACTTCCTCGCGCTTACGGCCTGCGGCGACGCATGCCGAAGCGATGCGTTCCTCCACCTGTGCCAGATTTGCTGCGAGTTGAGCCTTACGGTCCGTCATGTCCCATCAGTCCAGCCAGACATAGCCAGCGAGCCGACCGGTGGTGCGGTCGCGGCGGTACGAGAAGTGGTCGTGCGACTCCAGGGTGCACACCGGCGACTGCTGCCGGTCACGCACCCCGAGCCGCTCCAGCTGTGCATGCACTCCGGCGGTCACATCGACGGCAGGGGTGCCCCAGCTGGTTTCGGCGTACGCCGCGGGTTCCACGGCGGCCACCTCGGCGCGCATCCCGTCCGGGACTTCGTAGCACTTCCCGCAGACGGCGGGGCCGGTGCGGGCCACGATGCGGGCGGGTTCGGCGCCGAGCCCCACCATCGCCTCGACCGCCGCGGGGACGACTCCGGCGATCATGCCGGGGCGTCCGGCGTGAGCGGCGGCGGCGATTCCCGCGACGGGGTCGGCGAGCAGAACCGGTGTGCAGTCCGCGGTGAGCACCGCGAGAGCGAGTCCGCGCCGTGCGGTGACGATCGCGTCGACGGACGGGATGTCGGCGGCCGGACCCCAGGGCCCGTCGACCACCGCGACGTCCGGGCCGTGCACCTGGTTCATCCAGACCACCTGCGCCGGGTCGAGGCCGAGCGACCGCGCCGCGCTGCTGCGGTTGGCGTGGACGGCGGCCGGGTCGTCGCCGACCGCGCCGCCGAGGTTGAGCTCCTCGTACGGAGCGGCGCTCACCCCGCCCCACCGGTCGGTGAAGGCGAAGTGGGCGCCGCTCACGTGGTCGCGCTGTCCTATCACTTCAGGAGGTCACTTCTGCAGGTCACTTGTGCCGGTCACTTCAGGAAGTCCGGCACGTCCAGCTCCTCGGCCTGGCTGTCCTGGTAGGGACGGGCCGGCGGAACCTGCGGCGCGGCGACCGGGGCGGACGGCACCTCGTTCGCCGGGGTGACCTCGACGGGCTCCGGAACCTTCGGTTCGTCGCGCGGGGTGACGCTGCCGAGGCTGCCGAAGGACGGACGGGCCTCGGCGGCTCGCGGCGCCGGCTCCTCGCGCTTGGCGGACGCGCTGCCGATCACGTTGTCCCGCTTGGACGGCGGCTGTCCGCCGTCGAAGCCGGCCGCGATGACGGTGACCCGCACCTCGTCACCCAGGGCGTCGTCGATGACGGCACCGAAGATGATGTTGGCCTCGGGGTGCGCGGCCTCACTGACCAGCTGCGCCGCCTCGTTGATCTCGAAGAGACCGAGGTCGGAGCCGCCGGAGATGGAGAGCAGCACACCGCGTGCGCCGTCGATGGAGGCCTCGAGGAGCGGCGAGGAGATCGCCATCTCCGCGGCGGCCACCGCGCGGTCGTCGCCGCGGGCCGAGCCGATGCCCATGAGCGCCGAACCGGCCTCGGACATGACCGACTTGACGTCGGCGAAGTCGAGGTTGATCAGGCCGGGCGTGGTGATCAGGTCGGTGATGCCCTGGACACCGGACAGGAGGACCTGGTCGGCCGACTTGAAGGCGTCGAGGACGGAGACCTGCCGGTCCGAGATGGACAGGAGACGGTCGTTGGGGATGACGATGAGGGTGTCGACCTCTTCGCGGAGCTCGGCGATGCCGTCCTCCGCCTGGTTCGCGCGACGCCGGCCCTCGAAGGTGAACGGCCGGGTGACCACACCGATCGTCAGGGCGCCCAGCGAGCGTGCGATGTTGGCGACGACAGGTGCGCCGCCGGTGCCGGTGCCACCGCCTTCGCCGGCGGTGACGAAGACCATGTCGGCCCCCTTGAGGACCTCCTCGATCTCCTCGCGGTGATCCTCGGCCGCCTTGCGTCCGACGGCCGGATTGGCTCCGGCGCCGAGTCCGCGGGTGAGTTCACGGCCGACGTCGAGCTTGACGTCCGCGTCGCTCATCAACAGGGCTTGCGCGTCGGTGTTGATGGCGATGAACTCGACGCCCTTGAGACCGACCTCGATCATCCGGTTGATGGCATTGACACCACCGCCGCCGACACCGATGACTTTGATGACTGCGAGGTAGTTCTGCGGTGCTGCCACGTCGAAGGCCTCTCGCCTCGAGTTACGTGTCGCCGCCTCGCATTGGTACGTTGCGACGACTGATGCCGAATTGGGGCGGCCCGGACTACTTGTCTGCCGACCCGAACCCTAACGCTGAAGTTTAGGGTTACCAGTGTGTCTGTTCCCTGGACTCTTCCGAACAGGACACTAAGTCGACAAGTGGCGCACGTTCAACGAACACGCCGAACCTCCCGTTTTTCTTTTCACCCTATGTGATCAGCCGTAGCAGTGCCCAACCAGGGTGCTGGCCTGCGCTGATGTGCGTCAACTCCCCGATGACGCAGGGGCGGTGGGGACACTGACGTCGAAGTGCCGCGCCTTCGGGGCGGCTTTCATGAGGGCGGTGAGGGTGGTCGCCTTGGTGTCGCCCTTCTCACCACTTCCCCATGCGACGGTGCGGCCGCCACTCAGCGCCAGGGACACGTCGTCGTACGAACGGACCCTGACCGTGCGGGTGTCACGGGCCACGGCCGGGGGCAGATCACCCGCGACGCGGACCGCCTCGCGCACCAGACGGTCGGGGCCGAAGCGCCGAAGGCTTGCGGCGGCGCCCGTCTGATCCGGCGTCAATTCCAGTCGGGGAACGCCGCGAGGGGCCTTCTGCACGGTCGCGAAACGGACACCCTTGGCGTCAATTTCGACGAACTTGCCCGCGTTGGAGCCACCTTCGCGATTTTCGCCGTTTTTACCGTTTGCGCCGCTTTCGACAATCAGGGCCGGCTTGCGTTCGGTCACTTTCAATCCGATTCCGTGCGGCCAGGAACGCACGACCTCGACCGAGTCGATCCGGGGCAATTTCCGGCGAAGACGGTCCTCAATGTCGCCCGTGTCGACGGAAATCAGCGGGGCGCCGACCGGAACGGCGGCGGCCGCGCGCACTTGAGCGGGCGTCAGGACCCCGGTCCCCGAGGTCGTGACACGCTCCACCCTCAGCCACTGAGAGCCGTACAGGAGCCAGATGGTGGCGGCGCCGAGCAGGAGGGCGACCCCGGTCACGATCACGACGCGCGGGCGCGGCAGGCGCATGCGCAGGCGGCGGCCACGCGGGGGCCGGGGCGGGCCGGACTTCGGCTTGTGCCGCTCGCCGCGGTCTGCGGTCGTCGGTCCGGCCACGCGCACTCCCTGTCCTGGCTCGGTTCACCTCAGGGGCGCCTCGGCCGGTGTCGGGGCCCGAGCGTGCTCAGCCCTTCGGACCTCCGCGCGCTCGACCTCCCGGCACCGGCACGCCCCTTCGCCGCACCCGCCGGTGTGTTGTTAGCGGTGGCGTGAGGCGATCGCCTCGCGCACCATGCCGACGAGCAGCTCGTCGGCGTCCCGGCGGCCGAACTCGGAGGCGGCGCGGGACATCTCGTACAGCCGGTGCGGGTCGCCGAGCACGGGCAGGACGTTGCCCATGATCCACTCGGGCGTCAGCTCCGCGTCGTCGACCAGCAGTCCGCCGCCGGCCTTGACCACCGGCTGGGCGTTGAGCCGCTGTTCGCCGTTGCCGATGGGCAGCGGGACGTAGGCGGCGGGGAGCCCGACGGCGGAGAGTTCGGCGACGGTCATCGCGCCCGCGCGGCAGAGCATCATGTCGGCCGCGGCGTACGCGAGGTCCATCCGGTCCACGTACGGTACCGGGATGTACGGGGGCATCCCCGGCATCTGCTGGACGTGCGGCAGTTCGTTCTTGGGGCCGACGACGTGCAGGATCTGGATCCCGGACTGCTGGAGCAGCGGAGCGACCCGCTGGACGACCTCGTTGAGGCGGCGGGCGCCCTGGGAACCGCCGGAGACGAGCAGCGTCGGAAGGTTCGGGTCCAGGCCGAAGGCGGCGCGCGCCTCGGGCCGTACACGTGCCCGGTCGAGCGTGGCGATGGTGCGGCGCAGCGGGATACCCACGTAACGGGCGCCGCGCAGCTTGCTGTCGGGCGTGGAGACCGCGACGCCCGCGGCGTAGCGCGAACCGATCTTGTTGGCGAGTCCGGGGCGGGCGTTGGCCTCGTGGACGACGATCGGCACACCGAGGCGCTTGGCCGCGAGGTAACCGGGCAGGGCGACATAGCCGCCGAAGCCGACGACGCAGTCCGCCTTGGTGCGCTCCAGGATCTGCTCGGCCGCCTTGATGGTGCCGCGCAGCCGGCCCGGGACGGTGATCAGTTCAGGGGTTGGCTTGCGCGGCAGCGGTACGGCGGGGATCAGCGCGAGTTCGTATCCGCGCTCGGGTACGAGCCGCGTCTCGAGCCCCTTCTCCGTACCGAGGGCCGTGATGCCCACGGTCGGGTCCTGCCTGCGCAGGGCGTCCGCGAGGGCGAGCGCGGGCTCGATGTGGCCGGCGGTCCCCCCGCCGGCGAGTACGACATGCACCGAAATTCACCGCTCTCCGGACGTACGCGCCGTGGCGCGCCGTCGCATCGTGTTCCATCTCATCCGAGGCTGCCGCATGGCCAGGGCCGCCCGCGCCGCGGGTTCGTCCCGCGCGAACGCGATCAGAAGCCCTACGGCGAACATGGTCGGCAGCAACGCTGACCCCCCGTACGAGAACAGCGGGAGCGGGACACCGGCGATCGGCAGGAGACCGAGCACCGCACCGAGGTTGACCACGGCCTGGGCCGTGATCCAGGTGGTCACGCCACCCGCGGCGTACCTCACGAAGGGGTCCTCCGTGCGTCCGGCCACGCGGATACCCGCATAGCCTAGAGCCGCGTACAGGGCGAGCACCGACAGCGTCCCCGCAAGGCCCAGTTCCTCACCGGTGATGGCGAAGATGAAGTCGGTGTGCGCTTCGGGGAGTTGGCCCCATTTTTCCACACTCGCCCCGAGTCCGGATCCGAAGAATCCGCCCGAGGCCAGGGCGTAGATGCCGTGCAGTCCCTGCCAGCAGATGTCGTCGGGGCCCGAGTCGGTGGAGCCGAGGCAGGACAGGCGTGCCATGCGGTTGGGGCTGGTCTTGATGAGGAAGACGCCGATGGCGGCCGCGACGGAGAGCACGCCGACGAACAGGCGGGTGGGCGCCCCGGCCAGCCAGAGCAGGCCGAAGAGGATGGCGGTGAGCAGGATCGCCGTGCCCATGTCGCCGCCGAGCATGATCAGTCCGAGCAGCAGGAAGGCCACCGGGACGAGCGGCACCAGCATGTGTTTCCACTGGGTCAGCAGCCGTTTGTCGTGCTTGCGTGCCATGAGGTCGGCGCCCCACAGGACGAGGGCCAGCTTCCCGAACTCGCTGGGCTGGAGCATGAAGGGGCCGCCCAGCGAGATCCAGTTCTGGTTGCCCCCGATGGAGACTCCTATCCCCGGCACCTGCACGAGGACCATCAGGAAGACGCTGACGGCGAGCAGCGGGTAGGCCAGCGCGCGGTGCAGCTTCACCGGCATCCGCATGGCCGCGCACAGGAGGGCTCCGCCGATCACCGCCGCGAGGAACTGCTTGCGGAAGTAGTACGAGCTGGGCAGCCCGTTCTGCAGCGCCGTGATCATCGAGGCCGAGTAGACCATCACCAGGCCGAGCACGGTGATCAGGAGGCTGGAGCCGAGGATGAGGTAGTACGCGGTGAGAGGACGGTCCCAGGCGCGGCGGGCCTGGGTGTAGAGGCGTCGTACGGGGCTGACGCGGGCCGGCCTGGCCGCTTTCTTCGGGGGACGCGCCGCCGGGGGCCGCCGGGCCGCCCGTGCGCTGCTGCCGGGCATCAGCGCACCCCACCGCTGTACGACGATGACGCTGCCACGATCCCCTCCCGAGGGTGCCCGGCGTCACCGGGCACCCGAAGGCCCCGTCAGACGCTCGTGGAGCCGAGTTCGCGGACCGCTTCCGCGAACGCGTCGCCACGCTTGTTGTAGTTGGTGAACATGTCCATCGACGCACAGGCCGGGGCCATCAGCACGGTGTCCCCCGGCCGGGCGAGCCGCGCGGCCTCCTGGACCGCCTGCGACATCGCCCCAGTGTCGGTCCGGTCGAGGTCGACCACCGGGACGTCAGGGGCGTGTCGCGCGAGGGCTTCCCGGATCAGCGCGCGGTCCTGGCCGAACAGGACGACCCCGCGCAGCCGCTCGGCCGACTTGGTGACGAGCTCGTCGAAGACCGCGCCCTTGGCGAGCCCGCCGGCGATCCACACGATCGACTCGTAGGCGGCCAAGGAGGCTTCCGCGGCATGGGTGTTGGTCGCCTTGGAGTCGTCGACGTACGCGACCTCGTCGACGTCGGCGACGTGCGCGATGCGGTGCGCGTCGGGTGTGAAGGCGCGCAGTCCGTCGCGTACGGCGGCGGGCTCGACGCCGAAGGCGCGTGCGAGGGCGGCGGCCGCGAGGGCGTTGGCGATGTTGTGCGGGGCGGGCGGGTTGACGTCCGCGACCTCGGCGAGCTCCTGGGCGTTCTTGTGCCGGTTGTCGACGAAGGCACGGTCGACCAGGATGCCGTCCACGACGCCCAGTTGGGAGGGGCCAGGCGTGCCGAGGGTGAAGCCGATCGCGCGGCAGCCCTCCTCGACGTCGGCCTCGCGGACCAGGTCCTCGGTCGACGGCTTGTCGGTGGCATCGGCGTTGTAGACGCAGGCGACCTGATTGCCCTCGTAGATACGGCCCTTGTCGGCGGCGTACGCCTCCATGGAGCCGTGCCAGTCGAGGTGGTCGGGCGCGAGGTTGAGGACCGCCGCGGAGTGGGCGCGCAGCGAGGGCGCCCAGTGCAGCTGGTACGAGGAGAGCTCGACGGCGAACACGTCGTACGCGTCGTCGCCTTCGAGTACGACGTCGATGATCGGCGTACCGATGTTGCCGACGGCCGCCGTGCGCAGGCCCGCCGCCTCCAGGATCGACGCGAGCATCTGCGTGGTGGTGGTCTTGCCGTTGGTGCCCGTGATGGCGAGCCAGGGGGCGGCGCCGGGGCCACGCAGGAGCCAGGCGATCTCCACGTCCCCGACGACATCCACGCCCGCCTCGGCCGCCGCCGCGAAGAGCGGGGACGAGGGCTTCCAGCCCGGTGACGTGACGACGAGTTCGGTGCCTTCGGGGAGCGTCTCGGCGTCCCCGAGGCGGGCCGCGACGCCGAGCTGCGCGAGCTCGGCCGACCTGGCGCGGTGCGTCTCGCTGTCGCCGCCGTCCACGACCGTGACCGACGCGCCGAGGCCGGCCAGGGCGCGGGCGGCACTGATGCCGCTCACGCCGAGACCGGCGACGGTGACTCGCTTGTTCTGCCAGTCGGACGCAGTGGTCACTTGTCGGCTGCCCATCCCGCGTAGAAGAGGCCGAGTCCGACGATCACGCACATGCCCTGGATGATCCAGAAGCGGACCACCACAAGGACTTCGGACCAGCCCTTGAGTTCGAAGTGGTGTTGCAGTGGCGCCATGCGGAAGACGCGCTTGCCGGTGAGCCGGAAGGAGCCGACCTGGATGACCACGGACATGGTGATCAGGACGAAGAGGCCGCCGAGCAGGGCGAGCAGGAACTCCGTGCGGGAGCAGATGGCCAGACCCGCGAGGGCGCCGCCGAGTGCGAGGGAGCCGGTGTCACCCATGAAGATCTTCGCGGGCGAGGTGTTCCACCACAGGAAGCCGAAGCAGGCGCCCATCAGGGCCGATGCGACGACCGCCAGGTCGAGTGGGTCTCTGACCTCGAAACAGGCGGCGGGGTTGGTGAGGGTCTGCGCGTTGGCGCAGGACTCCTGGAACTGCCAGACACCGATGAAGGTGTACGCGCCGAAGACCATCACGGAGGCGCCGGTGGCGAGGCCGTCGAGGCCGTCCGTGAGGTTCACGCCGTTGGACATCGCGAGGATCATGAACAGCGCCCAGACCACGAACAGGACCGGGCCGATCGTCCAGCCGAAGTCCTGCACGAAGGAGAGCTTCGTGGAGGCCGGGGTGTTGCCGCGGTTGTCGGCGAACTGGAGCGAGAGCACCGCGAAGGCGATGCCGACGGTCAGCTGTCCGGCCATCTTCGCCTTGGCCCGCAGGCCGAGCGAGCGGCGCTTGACGATCTTGATGTAGTCGTCGAGGAAGCCGACCAGGCCCATGCCGCCCATCAGGCCGAGCACCAGCAGACCCGACAGGGTCGGCGCGGCACCGGTGATGATCTTGCTCATGAAGTACGCGATGAACGTCGCCAGGATGAAGGCGATACCACCCATCGTCGGCGTACCGCGCTTGGCGTGGTGCTCGCGCGGGCCGTCGTCACGGATGTACTGGCCATAGCCCTTGCGCGCAAGGAGCTTGATCAGCAGGGGCGTCCCGATCAGGGTCAGGAAGAGCCCGATCACACCCGCGAAGAGGATCTGCTTCATCATCGGGCAGCAACCTCGCCCACGTTGTCGCCGTCGACGGCGAGCAGCGCCTGCGCGACGCTCTCCAGGCCCACCGACCTGGAGGCCTTCACGAGCACGACGTCACCCGGGCGCAGCTCGCTGCGCAACAGGTCGACAGCCGCCTGTGCGTCGGACACGTGCACCGACTCCTCACCCCACGAACCCTCGTTATAGGCGCCCAGTTGCAGCCAGGACGCTTCCCTGCCCCCGACTGCCACGAGCTTGCTGACGTTGAGCCGGACGGCAAGCCGTCCGACCGCGTCGTGCTCGGCCAGCGCCTCGTCCCCGAGCTCGGCCATGTGACCGAGCACCGCCCATGTACGGCGCCCTCTGCCCATCGCTACGAGCGCTCGCAGAGCGGCTCGCATGGACTCGGGGTTCGCGTTGTAGGCGTCGTTGACGACCGTCACGCCGTCCGGGCGCTCGGTGACCTCCATACGCCAGCGGGACAGTGTGCCCGCCTCGGAGAGCGCGAGGGCGATCTCCTCCACGGACATGCCAAGGTCATGGGCGACGGCGGCCGCGGCGAGCGCGTTCGACACGTGGTGCTCACCGTACAGGCGCAAGGTCACGTCGCTGCACCCGGAGGGTGTGCGAAGGCTGAAGGAAGGCTGTCCGTTCTCCGTGAGACGGACATTCTCGGCGCGCACGTCGGCATCGGCGCCCTCTCCGAAGAGCAGCACCCTCGCCTTCGTGCGGGAGGCCATCGCGCGGACGAGGGGGTCGTCGGCGTTGAGGATCGCGGTGCCGTCGGCCGGCAGGCTCTCGACCAGCTCGCCCTTGGCCTCGGCGATCTGCTCGCGGCCGCCGAACTCGCCGATGTGGGCGGTGCCGACGTTGAGGACGACGCCGATCCTCGGCGGGGTCAGGCCGGTGAGGTACCGGATGTGGCCCTTGCCGCGCGCGCCCATCTCCAGGACGAGGAAGCGGGTGTCGTCGGTGGCGCTCAGCGCGGTCAGCGGCAGGCCGATCTCGTTGTTGAACGAGCCCGGTGTGAAGACCGTGGGCGCCTTGCGGCGCAGAACCTGGGCGATCAGGTCCTTGGTACTGGTCTTGCCGGCGGAACCGGTGAGCGCGACGAGGGTGGCGCCGAGCCGTTCGACGACGGTGCGCGCCAGCGCGCCGAGGGCGGCCTGCACGTCGTCGACAACGATGGCCGGCACCCCGACCGGGCGCGAGGCGAGTACGGCGGCGGCCCCGGCCTCCACCACGGCGGCCGCGTAGTCGTGGCCGTCGACACGCTCGCCGACGAAGGCGGCGAACAGGCTGCCGTCCGTGACCTTCCGGGAGTCGATGACGACCGGTCCTGTCACCCGGACCGACGGATCCGGTATGTCGTACGTCTGCCCGCCGACGGCTGTGGCGATCTCGGCGAGGGAGAGGGCGATCACAACTTCATCCCTGGGTTTGCTGGATAGCTTCGCGAAGCACCAGGCGGTCGTCGAAGGGACGCACCACCCCGGCGATGTCCTGGCCCTGCTCGTGGCCCTTGCCCGCGACGAGGACGGTGTCGCCCGGCTGTGCGCGGGCGACGACGGCGGCGATGGCCGCCGCCCTGTCCTCGAAGACCTGGACCTCGGCGCGCTCGTGGGCGGGCACCTCGGCGGCGCCCGCGAGCATCGTGGCGAGGATCGCGAGGGGGTCCTCGGAGCGGGGGTTGTCAGATGTCAGTACGGCGGTGTCGGCGAGCCGGGCGGCGGCGGCGCCCATCGGCATCCGCTTGGTGGTGTCACGGTCGCCGCCGCAGCCGAGCACGATGTGCAGCTTGTTCTCGGTGACCTTGCGCAGCGCGCGCAGCACGGACTCGACGGCGTCGGTCTTGTGTGCGTAGTCGACGACGGCGAGGTAGGGCTGGCCCACGTCGACGCGCTCCAGGCGGCCGGGGACGCCCGGCACGGCGGCGACACCGTCCGCGGCCTGCTGCGGGTCGATGCCCGCGCCGGCGAGCGCGACGATCGCGGCGAGCGCGTTGGCCACGTTGAACGGCCCGGCCAGCGGGGACTTGGCGGTGATCCGCTCGTCCTTGGGGCCGACGGCCACGAAGGTGGAGTCGAACGGGCCGACCTCGACGTCCTCGGCGCGCCAGTCGGCGTCCGGGTGGCCCTCGGCGGAGAAGGTCACGACGGGCACTTCGGACTCGTCGATGAGCCGGCGGCCGTACTCGTCGTCGTAGTTCACGACGCCCTGTTTGCTGCGTGCGCGTGTGAACAGCTGCGCCTTGGCCCGGAAGTAGTCCTCCATGTCGGAGTGGAACTCCATGTGTTCCGGGCTGAGGTTGTTGAAGACCGCCACGTCGAAGACGCAGCCGTCGACCCGGCCGAGCACGAGGGCGTGGCTGGAGACCTCCATCGCGACCGCGTCCACACCGCGCTCGCGCATCACCGCGAACAGCGCCTGGAGGTCGGTGGCTTCGGGGGTGGTGCGCTCCGACTTGATGCGCTCGTCGCCGATGCGCATCTCGACGGTGCCGATGAGTCCGGTGCTGTGCATCGTGCGCAGCCCACCCTCGATGAGGTAGGCCGTCGTGGTCTTGCCGGAGGTGCCCGTGATGCCGATCTGGAGCAGATCGCGGCCGGGGTGGCCGTAGATCGTGGCCGCCAGCTCTCCCATCCGGCCGCGCGGGTTCTCCACGACGAGGGCCGGCAGACCGGCCGCCGCGACGCGTTCGGCGCCCGACGGGTCGGTGAGGGCGGCGACGGCGCCGAGGCTCGCGGCCTGGGCGGCGAAGTCGGCGCCGTGGAAGCGGGCGCCGGGCAGGGCCGCGTAGATGTCGCCGGGGCGCACGGCACGCGAGTCGTGCGTGATGCCGGTGCTCCCCGTCGACGCCGCGGGCCCTTCGGGCGCGGGGACACCCAGCTGATCTGCGAGATCGGCAAGTCGTGTCGCGGTGACCTGCACCGGTCGCGGCGGTCCCGGATATGTCACGGGGGCGCCCTTCTGGGTGTTTTGGGACTGATCAGCGTGTGGCACGGCGGTGAGCGTACCGGGCTCACCCCCCATGGAGCGAAGCGAGGGGCGTGGCGCGGGCTGGTTCCCGGGGTCCGGGGTGATCGTTGTCACGGGCTGTACCTGGTCACTCTCGGGGCTCGGATCAGGGCTGGTAGCTGACGGGCAGCCGGGCGGGCTCGGCGCCGGTGGGCGGCACCTGGAGCGTCTTGAGGGCGAACTCCATGACCTGCTTGTAGATGGGGCCACAGATCTGGCCGCCGAAGTAGCTGCCCTTGGTGGCGTTCTGGATCGCGCAGTAGACGGTGACGCGGGGCTTGTCGGCGGGGGCGAAACCGGCGAACGACGACGTGTACCCCTTATACCTGCCGGTGGCCGGATCGACTCGGTTGGCGGTGCCCGTCTTGCCGGCGACGCGGTAGCCGGGGATGCGCGCCTTGGCGCCGGTGCCCTCCTCGTCGTCCACGACGGACTCGAGCATCTGCGCGACCGTCTTGGCCGTCTTCGCGCTGACGACCCGGTTCTCCTTGGGCTTCGGGGCCGGGGTGAACCTGCCGTCGGGTCCCTTGGTGCCGCGTACGAGGGTGGGCTCCACGCGTACGCCGCCGTTGGCGATGGTGGAGTAGACGGAGGCCGCCTGCATCGCGTTGATGGAGAAACCCTGGCCGAAAGGGATCGTGTACTGCTGCGAGGTCGACCACTTGTCGGCGGGGGCCAGGATGCCCGGTGTCTCGCCCGGGAAGCCGAGCCCGGTGGGGCGGCCGATGCCGAACTTGCGCAGGTACGACGAGAGCACCTGGTTGGCCTGGGGCTGGGTCTTGCCCAGCTGGCCCGCCGCCAGGATGGTGCCGATGTTGCTGGACTTGGCGAGCACGCCGTTCAGCGTGAGATGCCAGGTGGGGTGGTCGATGTCGTCCTGGAAGAGCCGGTCGCCGCGGTGCAGCCGGTTGGGCACCGTGACATGCGTGGCGGGGGTGGCCGCGTTCTCCTCCAGGACGGCGGCCATCGACATGACCTTCGCGGTGGAACCGGGCTCGTACGCGTCCTGGAGCGCGGCGTTGCCCATGGCGGTGGAGTTGGCCTGCGAGAGGTCGTTGGGGTCGAAGCCGGGCGCGTTGGCCATCGCCAGGACCTCGCCGGTCCTGGTGTCCTGCACCATCACGTAGCCGCGGTCCGCCCCGGACTTCTTCACCTGGTCGGTGATGGCCTTCTGCGCGGCCCACTGGATGTCGCGGTCGATGGTGAGCTCGATCTCCGAACCGGGCACGGCGGGCTGCTCGTTGCTGCCGGCCGTGGGTACCTGACGGCCGCCGGACTGGGCGTACTTGATCTTGCCGGGCTTGCCCGCCAGATCCTTGTTCAACTGCTGCTCGATACCGCCGCCGCCCTTGCCGTCGGCGTTGACCCAGCCCAGTATCCCGGCGGCCAGATCGCCGTTCGGGTACACGCGCTTGCTGCTGGGGTCGGCGAAGACTCCGGCGATGACGCTCGCCGACTTCTCCCGGTCCGCCTTCTCGGAGAGCGTGCTCTTGAGGTCCTTGATCTGCTTCCAGACCTGGGGGGTCTGGCGGCGGGCCAGCAGGACGTAGCGCGTCCTGGGGGTCCGCAGTTTCTTCGCGACCACGTCGGCGTCCAGGCCGAGGATCGGGGCGAGGAGCGCCGCGGCCTGCTCGGGCGCGTCCCGCGGCACCACCGGGGCCGTGGAGTTCTTGGCGGCCGCGGTGTCCGCCGGCCGGAACATCGTGGGGTCGGCCGTGATGTCGTACGCGTCCACGCTGGTGGCGAGCGCGACCCCGCTGCGGTCCGTGATCCCGCCGCGCTCGGCAGCCAGGACGTGCTCGACGTACCGGTGCTGTTCGGCCTTGGCCGCGTACGCGCTGGCGTCGACGGCCTGCACCTGGAGCAGGCGGACGACGAAGGCGATGAGGACGAGGGTGAGGCCGAGGCTGACCATGCGCAGCCGGGGGCGCGGGCTGCCGAGGCGCAGGGCGGTGGGCGCCTTGACGGGGGCGGGACGCGGGCGCCTGGCACCGGGGTTCGGGCGCCGGGAGGCGGCGGGGCGGCCGTTCCTCGCGGGCCTCGCGGGGGCTGGGACCCGGCGTCGCGGGGGCTCCCTGTCGGTCATTCCGTCACCTGCCGGAGGTCGAGGGCGCGGGTTTCACCTGCGAGGACGTGGGATTAGGCGTGGCCTTGGGGGTCGCGGACGGGGTCGGCGAGGGGCTCGGAGTCGTGCCCACGACCTCGGGTGGGGGCGGCGCGGGCCGCCACAGGGTGGAGGGGGCGGTCGCCGCGCCGGGGACGCCGCGCACGGTGCCGTCGGGGTTGAGGAAGGCCGGGTCGCCGCCGGGGACCATGCCGAGCTCGCGGGCGCGGCGCTGCAGGGCGTCGGGGGCCGCGTAGGCGTCGACGTCGCGCTGGAGCGCCTGCTCGTCCTCGGTGAGGTCGGTCGTCTGCTTCTTGAGGTCGTTCAGCCTGAACGACCCTTCGTTGAGCGCCGAGTTCAGCATCAGGAGCGTGATCAGCCCGCCGCCGAGCAGGAGCACGACGAGGAGCACGAACGGTGTGCGGGCCGCCTGGCCGGCGCCCGCGGATCCCGAGGGCAGCAGCCGCGCGAGTCGCGCGGCCCTCCCCCGCAGTTCGCCCCTGGGACTCATCGACCCCTCCTCGCGCGCCCGGAACTCACCCGGCGACCTCCTCGCGGATGCGCTGCGCACCCCGCAGCCGCGCCGGGGCCGCCCGGCGGTTCTCGGCGACCTCTTCCTCCGTGGGGAGTTCGGCGCCGCGCGTGAGCAGCTTGAGCCGTGGCTGGTAGCGCTCGGGGACGACCGGGAGTCCGGGCGGCGCGGTCGTCGCGGCGCCGGCCGCGAACACCTGCTTCACCAGCCGGTCCTCGAGCGAGTGGTACGACAGGACGGCGATGCGTCCCCCGACGGCGAGCGCCTGCACGGCGGCCGGAATGGCCCGCTCCAGGACGCTGAGCTCGCCGTTCACCTCGATGCGCAGGGCCTGGAAGGTGCGCTTGGCGGGGTTGCCGCCGGTGCGCTTGGCGGCCTGCGGCAGCGCGTCGCGGATCAGCTCCACGAGCCGGGCGCTGTTGCTGAACGGCTCCTTCTCGCGCTCACGCACGACGGCCGAGACGATCCGCTTGGCCTGCTTCTCCTCGCCGTACGCGCGCAGGATCCGCACCAGTTCGCCCGGGGGGTACGTGTTGAGGACCTCGGCAGCGCTCATTCCGGTCGTCTGGTCCATGCGCATGTCGAGCGGCGCGTCCTGCGCGTAGGCGAAGCCGCGGTCGGCCTCGTCGAGCTGCATGGAGGAGACACCCAGGTCGAAGAGGACGCCCTGCACACGCGGGATGCCGAGCCGGTCGAGGACCTCGGGAAGCTCGTCGTAGACGGCGTGCACGAGGGTGGCGCGGTCGCCGAACGGGGCGAGGCGCTCACCGGACAGGCGCAGGGCCTCCTTGTCGCGGTCGAGACCGACGAGGCGGCAGGAGGGGAACGTGGAGAGAAGGGCCTCGCTGTGTCCGCCGAGGCCGAGCGTGCAGTCGACGACGACCGCACCCGGCTCGGCGAGGGCCGGGGCCAACAGGTCCAGGCAGCGCTGGAGCATCACCGGGACATGTCGGGTCTGGCTCAAGGGGCCCTCTCAGTTCCGGCGCGGCGCCCACGCACCGCCGGGGTGCCCGTCGCGCACGTGGTGAAGAGTCCGGTGAAGTGCCGGGATCTTCGGTGTTTCCTGGGGTTTCCGCGTCACTTTAGTCCACGGTGTCGCCCGGTCAATCAACCGGCCTGCGCGCCGCGCGCCGCCTCTTCGCGATGCCTCCGATCAGGAGAAATCACCCGTACGGGCGAGCCGGAGCCGCCCCTGTGGGTTACCTCACAACAAGCCCCGATGGCGTTCTTTGTCCGCTCTCACAGCGGGCTTGTCCCGGGGGTGACCATTACCGTCATAGCTATGACGACTTCCGCATCCCTCCCTGCCGAGTCCGAAAGCGCCATACCTGCCGAGGGCACCGTGACCGACCGCCTTGTCGAGGCGAACCAGCGCTACGCCGAGGCGTTCTCCGACCCGGGTATGGACGCCCGTCCCGTTCTGCAGGTGGCCGTGGTGGCCTGCATGGACGCGCGGCTCGACCTGCACGCCGCACTGGGCCTCGAGCTGGGCGACTGCCACACCATCCGCAACGCGGGCGGCGTCGTCACCGACGACGTCATCCGTTCGCTGACCATCAGCCAGCGGGCGCTCGGCACCCGCAGCGTGGTGCTGATCCACCACTCGGGCTGCGGCCTGGAAGGCCTCTCCGAGGACTTCCGGCACGACCTGGAGATGGAGGTGGGCCAGCGCCCGACCTGGGCCGTCGAGGGGTTCCGCGATGTCGACCAGGACGTGCGCCAGTCCATCCAGAAGGTGCGCACCTCGCCCTTCCTGCTGCACGCCGACGACGTACGCGGCTTTGTCTTCGACGTGAAGTCGGGCCTGCTGCGGGAGATCCTGCCCAACTGAGCCACGGACTCGACCATGCTCTCAAAAGGTCGTAAGCCCCGACATATCGCTGCCAGTTATCCACAGTCGAGTGACACGAACCGGTAACGGCAACAAGAATGCGGTCAGGCGCCTCGCGCGAGGAGACGGAACTGCTCGCGCGTGGTGTCCGTGTTTCGGGGTGGGCCGGTCCGCAGCCAAGAGCGTCGGCCCGGAAAGTACGGGCCGAGGAGGGCCGGGTGACGACCTATGACGATCGAGCGAGCCTCACTGATCTGACCACCACTGTGGAGCGAGTCCGCAGGTCGGTGGAGGGTGTGATCGAGGGCAAGCCGGAGGTCGTACGGCTTTCGCTGACGGTGCTCCTGGCCGAGGGGCACCTGCTCATCGAGGATGTACCGGGCGTCGGCAAGACCATGCTGGCGAAGGCGCTCGCCAAGTCCATCGACTGCTCGGTGCGTCGGATCCAGTTCACGCCCGACCTGCTGCCGTCGGACATCACCGGTGTCTCCATCTGGGACCAGCAGCGCCGGGACTTCGAGTTCAAGCCCGGCGCGATCTTCGCGCAGATCGTGATCGGCGACGAGATCAACCGCGCGTCCCCGAAGACGCAGTCGGCGCTCCTGGAGTCCATGGAGGAGCGCCAGGTCACCATCGACGGGCAGACCTACGAACTGCCCAGCCCCTTCATGGTGGTGGCCACGCAGAACCCGGTCGAGATGGAGGGCACCTACCCGCTGCCCGAGGCGCAGCGCGACCGCTTCATGGCCCGGGTGTCGATCGGCTACCCGAGCCCGGAGGCCGAGCTGCAGATGCTCGACATCCACGGCGGGGCCTCCCCGCTGGACGACCTCCAGCCGGTGGCGCACGCGCACGACATCGTGAAGCTGGTCGACGCCGTCCGCTCGGTCCACGTGGCCGACTCGGTGCGGCGGTACGCGGTCGACCTGGTCGCCGCCACACGCAGCCACCCCGACCTGAGACTCGGCGCCTCGCCGCGCGCCACGCTGCATCTGCTGCGGGCGGCGAAGGCATCCGCGGCGCTGAGCGGGCGTGAGTACGCGCTGCCCGACGACGTGCAGGCGCTCGCCGTGCAGGTCCTCGCGCACCGCCTGCTGCCCACCGCGCAGGCCCAGCTGAACCGTCGCACGTCCGAGCAGGTGGTCCTGGAGATCCTCCAGCACACGTCGGTCCCGGCGGCCTCGGGCCACGGGTCCCCGATGTACAACCAGCAGCCGCCCGGCGCCCGGAGGCCGTGATGGACGAGGGGGGAGGCTTCGGCAGTGACGACGACAAGGGCGGCCTTCGGGTCGCGCTCTCGGGGCTGACCACCCGGGGACGTTCGTTCCTGGCCGCCGGGGTGGCGGCGGCGATCTGCGCGTACGTCCTGGGGCAGAGCGATCTGCTCCGGGTCGGACTGCTGCTCGCCGTGCTGCCGCTGGTCTGCGCGTTCGTGCTCTACCGCACGCGCTACCGGGTCGCGGGCAGCCGGCGGCTGTCCCCCGCGCGCGTGCCCGCGGGCAGCGAGGCCCGCGTCCATCTCCGCATGGACAACGTCTCGCGGCTGCCCACGGGCCTGCTCATGCTCCAGGACCGGGTGCCGTACGTGCTCGGGCCGCGCCCCCGCTTCGTCCTCGACCGGGTGGAGGCGGGCGGCCGCCGCGAGGTGTCGTACCGCGTGCGCTCGGACCTGCGGGGCCGCTATCCGCTCGGCCCGCTCCAGCTGCGCCTGACGGACCCCTTCGGGCTGTGCGAGCTGTCCCGCTCCTTCTCCACGTACGACACCCTCACAGTCATCCCGCGCGTGGAGCCACTGCCCGCCGTGCGGCTGACCGGCGAGGCCAAGGGGTACGGCGACGGGCGGAACCGCTCGCTGGCCCTGGCCGGCGAGGACGACGTGATCCCGCGCGGGTACCGCTACGGGGACGACCTCCGCCGTGTGCACTGGCGCTCGACCGCGCGCTACGGCGAGCTGATGGTGCGCCGAGAGGAGCAGCCGCAGCGGGCCCGCTGCACGGTGCTCCTCGACACCCGGCGCCTCGCCTTCCAGGGCGCGGGCCCCGACTCGGCCTTCGAGTGGGCGGTGTCGGGCACGGCGTCGACGCTGTTCCACATGCTCGAACGGGGCTTCTCCGTACGCCTGTTGACCGATACGGGCAATTCGGTGCCGGGCGAGGGGTCCGACGGGTTCGCCGGCGCCAGCCAGGAGTCGGCGGACGCGGCCGGACTGATGATGGACACGCTCGCCGTCGTCGACCACTCGGACGGCTCGGGGCTCTCGCGCGCGTACGACGTGCTGCGCGGCGGGAACGAGGGGCTGCTGGTGGCCTTCTTCGGCGATCTCGACGAGGAGCAGACCGCGGTCGCGGCCCGGATGCGGCAGCGCAGCGGCGGCGCCGTCGCCTTCGTGCTCGACAGCGAGACCTGGACGCGCGGCGCCCCTTCGGAGCGCTGCGAGGAACGGCTGCGGATGCTGCGCGAGGCGGGCTGGTCGGCCCTCGCGGTCCCGCCCGGCACCTCCCTCATCGACCTGTGGCGCGACGCCGACCGGCACCGGGCGTCCACCGGCGCGGAGAGCGGACCGGCGGTGACGGGGTGGGGTTCTTGATCATGCGTGATGTCACCGGGGGAAAGGCGCGGTCATGAGTGGAGGCGCTCGGCTGACGCTGTGTGCGACGGCGGCCACGTTCATGGCGGCGTGTGCCCTGCTGCCGCTGGTCGATCTGGCGACCTGGATCTTCCAGGCCGCGTTCCTGCTGGTCGTCCAGGCCGGGGTGGGCGCACTGACCCGGCGCGTGCCTCTCGCGCGGCCGCTCACGGTGGCCGTGCAGGCGCTCGTGACGCTGATGCTCCTCACCCTGCTGTTCGCGCACGCGCAGGCGATCGGCGGGGTGCTGCCGGGCCCGGAGGCGTTCCGTCACTTCGGGGAGCTGCTCCAGGCGGGCGGCGACGACGTGGGGCGGTTCGCGATCCCCGCGCCGCTGTCCGACGGGATCCGGCTGATGCTGGTGGGCGGCGTCCTGGTGATCGGCCTCGCGGTGGACGCGCTCGCGGTGACGTTCCGCAGCGCGGCGCCCGCCGGGCTGCCGCTGCTCGCCCTGTACTCGGTCGCCGCGGGCCTCTCCCACGGCTCCGCCGACTGGCTGTGGTTCCTCCTCGCCGCCGGCGGCTATCTGCTGCTGCTCCTCGCCGAGGGCCGGGACCGGCTCTCGCAATGGGGGCGCGTCTTCGGCGGTACGGCCCGCTCACCGGGCGGCGCGGCCGAGAGCGCGGCCGATGCCGTGGCCCCGATCCGCACGGGCCGCCGCATCGGCGCGCTCGCGCTCGGCATCGCCCTGGTGGTACCGCTCGCCCTGCCCGCGCTCGACGGCGGCCTGCTCGGCCCGACGGGTACGGGCGGGGGCGTGGGCTCCGGGGGCGGCGGCACCATCTCCGCCGTGAACCCCCTGGTCTCCCTCCAGAACAGCCTGAACCAGCCCGAGGACCGGGAGGTGATGTCGTACCGCACGAACTCGAAGGACACCCAGGACCTCTATCTGCGGATCGTCTCCCTCGACGAGTTCGACGGGACGACCTGGCGGCCCGCCAAGCGCAGCATCATCGACGTGCCCTCGCCCTTCCCGAGCCCCCGCGGCCTCGGCGCGGACGTCCGCAGGACGGAGATCCGCACGAACATCGCGGCGGCCGGCTGGTACGCCCAGGACTGGCTGCCGCTCCCCTACCCGGCGACGAAGGTCGACATCTCGGGACGCTGGCGGTACGAGCCGGTGGGCCGGACCCTCGTCGGCGACCACGACCAGACCACGCGCGGCAAGAAGTACGGCGTCGAGAGCCTGATCGTGCAGCCGACGGCGGAGCAGCTGGCGAACGCTCCCACGGCGCCGAGCGAGCTGCGGCGGGAGTTCACAAGGGTGCCGTCGTCGCTGCCGGCGATCGTCGAGAAGACGGCGCTGCGCGTCACCGAGGGCGCGTCGAACGACTACCAGCGGGCCGTGAAGCTCCAGGACTACTTCACCGTGAGCGGGGGCTTCACGTACAACACGGAGGTGCAGGCCGGCAGCGGCTCCTCGGCCATCGCCCGTTTCCTGAAGGACAAGGAGGGCTTCTGCGTCCACTTCTCCTTCTCGATGGCTGCGATGGCCAGGACGCTGGGGATCCCGGCGCGGGTGGCGGTGGGCTTCACGCCGGGCTCTCCGCAGGCGGACGGCCGGATGTCGGTCGGCCTGCGGGACGCGCACGCGTGGCCGGAGCTGTACTTCGAGGGCGTGGGCTGGACGCGCTTCGAGCCGACGCCGAACCGCGGCACGGCGCCCGACTACACCCGTGACGACACCCCGGCGGGCGACCCGAGCAACCCGGCGGCGCCGAGCGAGGCCGCCTCGTCCCAGCCGTCGGCAGGGCAGCCCTCCGCATCGGACAACTGCCCGGCGGCCGAGCGGAAGCTGGGAGGCTGCTCGAACACGGCGCCCGCGGTGATCGGCGCGTCCGGCGGCGACGGCCCGCCCTTCGGCACGATCGCCCTCGTCGCGCTGGGCGTGCTGTTGGTGGTGCTCGTGCCGCTGCTGCCGATGCTGTGGCGGCGGCGGGTCCGGGCCGTGCGGCTCGGCTCGTCCGGCCGCACGGACGGGGACGCGGCGGCCCGCACCCTCGCGGCGTGGCTGGAAGTGACCGATACGGCGTGGGACCACGGCATCGCACCGGACGAGTCAAAGACGCCGCGGAAGGCTGCCGCGCGGATCGTCCGGGTCGGGAAGCTCGATCAGGTGGCCGCGGACTCCGTGCATCGGGTGGCGGCCGCGGTGGAGCAGGTGCTCTACGCGCCGAGGCCGCAGCCGACGGCGGGTCTCGGGGACGATGTGCGCCGCCTCGAGCAGGGCCTGCGCGCCAAGGCGAGCCGTTCGGCCCGGCTGCGGGCGACGCTCGCACCGCGCTCGACCGTTCGAGTGGCGTGGAGCCTTTCGCAGCGCTGGGCGGAGCTCGGCTCCCGCTGGACGGCCCGGAGGTCGACGCTTCTGCGGCGGGCACGGCGGCCTTCCGGCCAGGAGAGCTGACAGGAGGTTGCGGGGCGGCGCCCCTCGCGCGCAAGCGGTCACGCCTGCGCGCGAGGGGCGCCGGTCTGCGCATACTCCGCGGCCCGCGGATACGCCTGAGGGGTGACCACCCGCGAGTGGTCACCCCTCAGCTACATCTGTTTCCCAGAGGACGTCTGATCCCGTGAGGACCTCGTCCGGCGGGGCTCAGCGGCCGCCCTGGCCGCCCTGTTCGTCTCGGCGCCGCTGCCAGCGCTTCTCGATCCGGTCCATCATCGACCGGTGCTTCTTGCCCTGTCGCCGCGCGGTCGGCGGCGCTCCTGGCGCTGCTCCGGCAGCCGGCTGTTCACCGGGCTTGGGCGCTTTGCGCCATGCGGTCATGGCAAGGACCGCGCAGCCCAGCATGACGAGGAACCCCACCACGCTGATCCAGATCTGCTTTGCGACCATTCCGGCCATGAGGAGCGCGATACCCACCAGGAATCCGGCGACTGCCTGGTAGACCCGACGTCGGGTGTACGTACGCAGCCCGCTTCCCTCAAGCGCTGTCGCGAACTTGGGATCTTCGGCGTACAGCGCTCGCTCCATCTGCTCGAGCATTCGCTGCTCGTGCTCCGAGAGCGGCACGGAGTCCTCCTCATCGTGCAGTCGCCGGGGCGACCGGGGGTCCCCTTCAGGATAGGCAGGGAATCGCCCCCGTGAAACCCGCCCCTCTACGCCAACTTCGCCAACCAGGACCACCACGCCGCTCCGGCTCGCTGAGGCGTTAATGCCCCGGCGGCCGTCCCGTCATGCGGACCGTCTCCCTCGATCATACGGCGCCGGGCGCAGATACGGGGGGCCTGTGGCGTACTCCATCCGCCGCTGCGCCCCTGATCAGCGGCGCGTCACCGGGGCACTCAGGCCTCCGGGGTCCCCCGCTTCTGGCCGAGGACGTGCAGCTGCGTGGCGACGGAGTGGAAGGCGGGCAGCTCGGCGGCTGCGGCCTCCAGCTTGAGGAGCTCCTGGAGGGCGCCCGGTTCGGTGTCCACGAGGACGCCGGGCACGAGGTCGGCGAAGACCCGTACGCCGTGCACCGCGCCGACCTCGACGCCCGCGGATCCGACGAGCTGGGTGAGCTGCTCGGCGCTGAAGCGGCGCGGCACGGGGTCGCCGTCGCCCCAGCGGCCCGCCGGGTCGTCGAGGGCCTGCCTGGCCTCCTTGAAGTGCCCGGCGAGCGCGCGTGCGAGCACGGCGCCGCCGAGTCCCGCGGCGAGCAGGCTGAGGACGCCGGAGGGGCGCAGGGCGCCCACCGCGTTGCGTACGCCCTCGGCCGGGTCGTCGACGTACTCCAGGACGCCGTGGCACAGGACCGCGTCGTATGCGTCGCGCTCGACCACGTCGAAGAGACCGGAGACGTCGCCCTGCACCCCGCGCACGCGGTCGGCCACGCCGGCCTCGGCCGCGCGGCGCTCGAGCGCGAAGAGCGCGTTCGGGCTGGGGTCGACGACGGTGACGCGGTGGCCGAGGCCTGCCACGGGCACCGCGAAGTTACCGCTGCCGCCTCCGGTGTCGAGCACGTCGAGCGACTCGCGCCCCGTGGCCTTGACGCGACGGTCGAGGGCGTCCTTGAGAACGTCCCAGACGACGGCGGTACGGAGAGAAGCGCGGGGGCGCATCGGGTCCGACACGACAGGTGACTCCTCGGCGCGGCTCCGGCTCATGGGCTGCGGAGCGATGGGGTTTCCTCCCCCACCGGCACGGCGATGGGTGGAGGCTTCGGGCGCCTCCACCCTATTGCCTCGTGAGAGCTGTCCGGTCACCCCACGTCGGGCACCTCCCGGCCCGCCGCCGGGGCCTCGTCCTGCGCCCTGGGCTGGGGCAGTACGGGCTGGAGCAGCAGCATCCTCTCGACGAGGCGCAGGAACATCGCGACATCGCGGAGCAGGTCGTCCGCGTCGCGGGTGCCGGCCGCCCCCTGGATGCCCGCTTCGGCGCGCGCCCTGCGGGTGGCGCCGGAGGCGAACAGGGCGCTCCACTCGGTCAGTTCGGGTGCGATCTCGGGGAGCACTTCCCAGGCGCTCCGTATCCGGGCACGGCGTCGTGGCGTGGGTTCGGGGCGGCCGCGGGCGGCGAGTACGGCGGCCGCGGTGCGCAGGGCGGCGAGGTGGGCCGTGGCGTACCGCTCGTTGGGCGTCTCGAGGAGGGCCGCCTCGTCGAGTCCCGTGTGCGCCTGGGCGAGCAGGTCGAGGGCGGCGGGAGGGGCTGTCGCCCTGCGGAGTACGGGGTGGACGTCGGCGGCGGGTCCGGTCAGCGAAGGTGCAGGGCCAGTGGCGCGGGGCCGGCGTGCGGCTGCTGCTGAATGTCCAGCCATGACGAACCTCCTGTCGTCTGCGTGACGGCTCAGTGGCCGTATGTGCCCATCGTGGAGTACGCCACTGACAATCGGCCCTGACCTGCGTTTTTGCTTCGAGCGACAGTTCGGGCTAACTTTTGCACTGACCAGTCAGTTCAAAAAAAGTGGGGGGCCTGACCATGGACGGTCCGAACGCGGTCGCCGTAAGCGCCGAGGGGTTCGGGCTCAAGGGTCCGCGCGGCTGGGCGTTCCGCGGGGTGGACATCGACGCGGAGCCCGGGGCGCTCGTCGCCGTCGAGGGGCCGTCCGGGTCGGGCCGCACCTGCCTGCTGCTCGCTCTCACCGGACGCATGCGGCCCACCGAGGGCGCGGCGTCCGTCGGCCCCTTCCGGCTGCCGAAGCAGTTGTCCGCCGTCCGCCGTATCAGCGCTCTCGCCCATGCGCCCGGGGTCACCGACCTCGATCCCGCGCTGACGGTCGAGGAGCATCTGCGCGAACGGGCCCTGCTCCAGCGGCGGTTCGACGGTTCCCTGCGGGCGCTGCTGCGGCCCCGGGCCGAGCGTGCTGCCGCGTCGCGGCTGCGGATCGACACCGCACTGGCCGCCGCGGGCCTCGACCGCGAGTCGCTGCCGAAGGGCACGCGTACCGCCGTGCGCGACCTGGAGCGGATCGAGGCGCTCCGGCTGTCCGTGGCCCTCGCGCTGATCGGGCGACCGCGGCTGCTCGGCGTCGACGACACCGACCTGAAGCTCTCGGACACCGAACGGGCGCAGGTCTGGGACCTGTTGAGGTCCGTCGCCGAGTCGGGCACGACGGTCGTGGCGGTGTGCAGCGAGGCGCCGAAGGACGCGGTCGTCGTATCGACGGCCCCCGCCGAGAAGGCCGAGAAGGCCGAGAAGACCGAGAAGACCACGCAAGACGAGACCGACAAGAACAACAAGAACAAGAAGGAGACGGCGGATGCGCTCGCCGAAGCTGGCCGCGCTTGAGCTCAGGCGCTTCGGCAGGGGGAAGCTGCCGCGCGCCGCGCTCGCCGCGCTCCTGCTGCTGCCCCTGCTGTACGGCGCCCTCTACCTGTGGTCGTTCTGGGACCCGTACGGGCGTCTCGACAAGATTCCCGTCGCGCTCGTCAACGACGACAAGGGGGCCCGGGCCGCCGGCCAGAAGATCGTGGCGGGCGACGACATCACCGAGGGGCTGCACGACAGCAAGACCTTCGAGTGGCACGAGGTGAGTGCGGCGCAGGCCCGCAAGGGCGTCGAGGACGGGACGTACTACCTGTCGCTGACGATGCCCGCGGACTTCAGCGAGCGCATCGCGTCCAGTTCCGGGGACACCCCCGAGACCGGCGCCCTTCAGGTGCGGACGAACGACGCCAACAACTACATCGTCGGGCAGATCTCGCGGACGGTGTTCTCCGAGGTGCGTTCGGCGGCGTCCACCAACGCGTCGCGCTCCTTCCTCGACCGGATCTTCATCTCCTTCTCCGACATCCACGACGCGACCAAGAAGGCCGCGAAGGGGGCCGACCAGCTCAAGGGCGGTATCGGCAAGGCGAAGAAGGGGTCCAAGGACCTGGCGGACGGTCTGAAGGACGCCAAGAAGGGCAGCGGTGACCTGGCCGGCGGGATCAAGAGGCTGGACAAGGGCGCGGGAGATCTGGAGTCCGGCTCGAAGCAGGTATCCGACGGCACCCAGCTCCTCGCCGACAAGGTCAACGGTGTCGCCGGGCAGGTGCGGCCGTTCCTCAAGGACAACAAGAAGGCGATCGGCGACACCGCCCGGCTCGTCGCCGACTCCGCGAAGGGCATCCGGGACAACCTCGACGTCCTGGTGAAGACGGCGCCGACGGCCGCCAAGGGCGCGCACGCGGGATCCGACGTCCTGGACGGGGTCTACAAGGCGCGCTGCGAGACGCTGCCGCTGTCCGACCCGGCCTGCCCCGACCTGAAGAAGGCCAAGGTGGCCGCGGCCGACGTGGCGAAGATCGCCGACGACCTGAACGTCCTGATCGAGGACGACCACGGCGACCTGGACACCCTCGACCGCCATCTCGCCACGCTCCAGCGGCAGTCCGAGGCGCTGGCCAAGCACGCCCCGACGCTCGACCAGGACGTGGCCACCGCCGTCTCGAAGATCAACGCGCTCAACAAGGGCGCGGGGCAGGTCGCCAAGGGCGCCAAGCAGCTGCACACCGGGCTCGGCACGGCGAAGACGGGCTCGGCGGACCTCGACACGGGCGTCGGCAAGCTGAAGACGGGCGCGAGCGACCTCAACGGCGGCATGTTCAAGCTGGCCGACGGCTCCGGAGAGCTGGCCGGCGGGCTGCACGACGGGGTGAAGCAGATCCCCGACTACGACAAGAAGGACCGCGACCGGCGCACCGGTGTCATGTCCGACCCGGTCCAGCTCGCCTCGCAGTCCCTGCACAAGGCGCCCAACTACGGCACCGGATTCGCCCCCTACTTCATCCCGCTGTCCCTGTGGGTCGGCGCGATGGTGGCCTACATGCTGATCCAGCCGCTCAACCGGCGCGCACTCGCCGCCGGCGCCTCCGCCTGGCGGATCGCGCTGGCCGGCTGGCTGCCCGTGGCCGCGCTCGGCGTGCTCCAGGTCGCCGCCCTGATGTCGGTGCTGCACTGGGCGCTGGGGCTCCAGATGGTCAGGGCGGCCGGAACGGTCGGCTTCCTCTTCCTCGTCACGGCGTGCTTCGCCGCGATCGTGCAATGGCTGAACGCCCGCTTCGGAGCGGCGGGGCGGATCCTCGTACTCGCCTTCCTGATGCTCCAGTTGACATCGGCGGGCGGCACGTATCCCGTACAGACGAGCCCCGGCTTCTTCAACGCGATCCACCCCTTCCTGCCGATGACCTACGTCGTCGAGGCGCTGCGGAGACTGATCTCGGGCGGTGGCCTCGGACCCGTGTGGCAGGCGTGCGCCGTGCTCGCCGCGTTCACGGCCGGCGCGCTGGCCCTGACCGCGCTCAGCGCCCGCGGCAAGCAGGTGTGGACACTCGACCGGCTGCACCCCGAACTCAGCCTGTGAGCGCGCCCACACCTCCGCCTGTGAGAATCAGGGGCATGGAAAGCAGCACACGGCGCCAGGCCACCCGGCAGAAGCTGTACGAGGCCGCGGTCACGCTCATCGCGGAGCAGGGGTTCTCGGCCACCACGGTCGACGAGATCGCCGAGCGCGCCGGGGTCGCGAAAGGCACGGTCTACTACAACTTCGCCAGCAAGTCGGTCCTCTTCGAGGAGCTGCTCCGGCACGGGGTCGGGCTTCTCACCGCCTCACTGCGGGAGGCGTCGGAGAAGACGGCCGCGAGCGGCGGCAGCAAGATCGACGCCCTCGACGCGATGATCCGGGCCGGCCTCGTCTTCATCGACCGCTATCCGGCCTTCACACAGCTGTACGTGGCCGAGCTGTGGCGCACGAACCGCGCCTGGCAGTCCACGCTCGCGGTGGTCCGGCAGGAGGCAGTCGCCGTCGTGGAGGACGTGCTGCGGGACGCGGTCGAGGGCGGTGAGCTGAGCGAGGAGATCGACATCCCGCTGACGGCGGCCGCGCTCGTCGGCATGGTCCTCGTGGCCGCCCTGGACTGGCAGGCCTTCCAGCCGGAGCGCTCCCTGGACGACGTCCACGCGGCGCTGTCACGGCTGCTCCAGGGACGCGTGACCGGCGGCCGCTGACCGCCCCGGACACACGGGCGGAGACGACAGAGCGCCGGTCCGGCGTGGCCCGAATTCTCAGGCCTCACCGGACCGGCGCGTCCCCCGTTGCCCCCCCGTGTTCCCCGTATCCCCGTATCCCCGTGTTCCCCCGCGGGCCCGCCGGTCGTGCGGGCCCCCGTGCCTCGCCCCCGCCGTGGCGGGAGGTCCGGCCAAGGGGGCGAAGCGCCTGTTCCGCCGCCCCGTGTCGGCGGTACCGGCGCCGCGCCCCCTTCCGTGCCTCCACTCTCCCGTCCGCGCAGGTCGGACCCCATCCGCGCAGCTACTCATCTCACGTACTAGGTACGGATACTCAGGCCTGGGTGCTCAGGCCCAGGACGCGGACTCCGCGACTGGTTACGATCTCGTCCGTGTCCGTACTCCCCCTGGTCTTCACCAGCGGCTGGGCGAGCGGGATCAACGCCTACGCGGTGGTTCTCCTCCTCGGCGTCTTCGGCGCGACCGGGCTGACGGACGAAGTCCCCGAGTCGCTCCAGCGCACCGACGTGCTCATCGCCGCCGGAGTGCTGTTCCTGTGCGAGGCCGTCGCCGACAAGATCCCTTACGTGGACTCGCTCTGGGACACCGCGCACACGGTGATCCGGCCGGTGTCGGGCGCCGTCGTCGGCGCTCTGCTCGCGGGCCAGAGCGGGTCGCTGTCCGACCTGGCCGCGGGCGCGGTCGGCGGGTCGACGGCACTGGCCAGCCACGCCGTGAAGGCCGGCACCCGGATGGCGATCAACACCTCGCCCGAGCCGTTCAGCAACATCGCGGTGAGCTCGGCCGAGGACCTCGGCGTCGCCGGAATCATCACGCTCGCCATGGTCCATCCCGAAGCGGCCGCGATCATCGCCGCCGTCCTGCTCGTCCTCGGGCTGCTGATGCTGTACTTCCTGATCTCGCGGATCCGGCGCTTCCTGCGGCGCCGGGCGCAGCGGCGCGAGGAGCGGCGCATCGCCCACCGGACCGGGGCGCCGCCGGGCTGATCCGGCGCCCGGCCGGGCTGTCCGCGGGGGTGCCGGCGGGGGCGGATAAAGTCGCCGTCATGGCACGGATTGCGGTGATCGGCGCCGGGATGGGCGCGATGGCGGCCGCTGCCCGGCTGGCCGTGGCAGGCCACCGGGTGGCGGTGTACGAGCGCTCGTCGACGTACGGCGGGGCGCTCGGCGGCTTCGCTCGGGACGGCTTCTCGTTCGACACGGGCCCGGGGCTGCTCCAGCTGCCCGCGGTCTACCGGGACTTGTTCATCAAGACGGGCAAGCAACCGCTGGAGGACGCGGTCGAGCTGATCCAGGTGGAGCCCGCCGTGCGGCATGTCTTCGCGGACGGCACGGCGGTGGACCTGCCGAACGCGCGGCGCGCGGGCATCGCCGACGCCCTGGACGCGGCGCTCGGGGAGGGCTCGGGCGCGCACTGGTCGGCGTTCATGAACCGGGCGCGTGAGGCCTGGGACCGTACCCGGCGCCCGCTTCTCGAAGAGCCCCTGTGGCCGAACTGGCGGATCCTCGCGGACCGCGAGCCGTACCCCGCGGTGGTCCGCCGCAGGATGCTGCGCAAGGACCTGTCGGCGGCGACGCTCTCCGAGGTCGCCGCTCTCGAGCTGGGCGGGGAGCCGCGGCTCGTCGCGCTCCTCGAGCAGTACGCGCTCGCGTCCGGCCTCGATCCGCGTACGGCCCCGGCGAGCGCGGCCGTACTGCCGTACATGGAGCAGACCTTCGGCACCTGGGCGGTGCGCGGCGGGATGCGGGAGCTGGCGCGGGCCGTGTACGAGCGCTGTCTTCAGCGGAAGGTCGCGTTCGAGTTCGACGCGCCGGTGGCACGGATCGTGGAGAAGGACGGCCGGGCGGCGGGCGTGGAGCTGGCCGAAGGCCGGGTCGTGGAGGCCGACTTCGTGGTCGCCGGTGTGGCGCCCGGTGTCCTCGACGAGCTGCTGCCGGGCCGGGCGCTCAGAGCCGAGGACTCGGTGGCGCCGCAGTCGGCGCTGCCGAGCCGGCTGACGGTGTTCCTGGCGCTGCGCGGCGCGCGTCCCGGCGACGCCCCGCACCGGACGGTCGTGCACGCCGCGGACCGCGAAGCCGAGCTGGCCGCGCTGTTCGGCGGAGGCACGGCGGTGGCGGAGCGGCCCACGGTGACGGTGCTTCGTCCCGACGACGCCTCGGTGGCGCCGGACCCGGACCATGAGGCGGTGACCCTGGTGGTCACGGTGGCGCGCGGCGCACGCGTGACGGACGCGGACGTGGAACGGGTCGTCGACGCCGCCGGGCACGCGGTCCCCGGGCTGCGCGACCGTCTGCTGTGGCACGAGGTCCGCACCCCGTCCGATGTCGCCGACGCGACGGGCGCGGACGGCGGTTCGGTGCCCGCACCGGCCCTGGCCGCGGCCTCCGGCCGGCTCCTGCACCCGTCGAACGGCACACGCGTTCCTGGCCTGTTCGCCGTCGGCGGCTGGTCGCACCCGGGCGGCGGGCTGCCGCACGCGGGGATGTCGGGCGCGCTGGCGGCCGGGCTGATCGTGGAGGGACCGGACTTCCGCGGCTCGCAGTGACGGGCGGCGCCCGCCGGGTTCAGTAGCGGTACTGCTGCTCGTTGTAGCCGGAGCCCGCGTCGTACCCGCCCTGGCCGTTCTGCTCGTACGGGTAGGGCTGCTCCGGGGGCAGCTCGCCGCCGTACTGCTGGTGCTGGTCGTCGCCGGTGCGCTGCTGGGGCACCCAGACCCCGCCGGGCGGCGTCTCCATGCCGTAGCCACCCGCCGCGTACGGGTCGCCGTACTGCTGTCCCGTGCCGTACGCGTCGTCGTACTGGGGCTGCGCCGGGTAGGTCTGCGTCCCGATGTACGGGTCGGAGTAGGCGGCGTACTGCTGCTGGCCGTTGTCGTAGCCGTACTGCTGCTGGTCGTAGCCCGCGTACGCGTCGTACGCGTAGCCCTGCGCGCCGGAATCCGTCTGTGCGGCGGCCGGGGTGTACACGCCGTACTGGCCGGTGTCGTCGGGCATCGGCTGCGGCGCGTAGACCGACGTCACCTCGGCCGGGGACTCGGGTTCCTGGCCGCCGGGGGCGTCCGGGGCGGCGGACTCGTACTCCAGGTCGGAGACCTCGAGGGTCGGATCCTGGTGGACGGGCTCCTTGATCTTGCGCCGCTTGCTCGCGCCGGGGTTCCCGCCGAGCGCCCAGCCCGTGGAGAAGCCCCTGCGGAACGACAGCGTCACGTAGGTCTGGCCGACGGCGAACGTGATGGCGCCGATCCCGATGACGATCACCGACGGGATCAGCACACCGAGGACGACGCCCACGAACCCGACGAAGGCGAGCAGCCGGAAGCGCAGCCGCGCCTTGTACTGGAGCAGTACCTCACCGAGCAGCCACAACGCGACGATTCCGAACGCGATGTAGAGGACCGTCCAGCCCATGTACGCCCCTCTCGTACGGCCGCCGCCCTGGTGGAATACGGCCGGGTCAGGCCTGCTGGTCGTGCAGGCCCAGATTCTCGTAGATCTCCAGTGTCGCCGTGGAGTTGTTGAGCGTGATGAAGTGCAGACCCGGAACGCCCTCGTCCAGCAGCTTCGCGCAGAACTCCGTCGCGAACTCGATGCCAATGGAGCGTACAGCCGCCGGATCGTCTTTGGCTGTGAGGATGCGCTCTTTCAGGGCGGGCGGGAACGTGGCGTTGCTGAGCTGCGGCAGCCGCTCCAGCATGCGCACGCTCGTGACCGGCATGATCTCCGGGATGACGGGGGTGTCGCAACCCGCCGCCGCGACCCGGTCGCGCAGCCGCAGATACTCCTCCGGGTAGAAGAACATCTGAGTGATCGCGTAGTCCGCGCCCGCCCGGCACTTGTCCACGAAGTGGCGCACGTCGGAGTCCCAGTCCTCGGAGCGCGGGTGCATCGCGGGGAAGGCCGCGACGCCGACGCAGAAGTCGCCCGACTCCTTGATGAGCCGGACCAGTTCGGCGGCGTAGGTCAGGCCCTCGGGGTGCGCGACCCAGTCGGCCATGGGGTCGCCGGGCGGGTCGCCGCGCACGGCGAGGATGTTCCTGATGCCGGCGTCCGCGTACTGGCCGATGATGTTGCGCAGCTGGGCCACGGAGTGGTCGACGGCCGTGAGGTGGGCGACCGGGGTCAGAGTCGTGTCGGCGACGATCTGCTCCGTCTCGCGGACCGTGCCGGCGCGGGTGGAACCACCGGCGCCGTACGTCACGGAGACGAAGTCGGGCGCGACGGCCTCGACCCGGCGCAGCGCGTTCCAGAGGTTCCGCTCACCCTTCGGGGTCTTCGGCGCCGAGAACTCGAACGAGAAGGTCGTCTTGCCGGTCGCGAGCATGTCGCGCACGGTGCGTGCGCGATCAGTCCTGGTGGAAGCGGTGCCAAGGGCCATATGGGCAGGTTAGCCACGGGAGCGCCCTCTCCCTAATCTCCGTCCACCCTGCGGACACACGTCTTGGCGGAGCGCGTCCGGACGGGTCAGGCCGTACGCAGCCGCTTCGCGAAGTCGGCCGCGGCCGCGCCCGGGTCGTCCGCCTCGGTGATGGCGCGGACGACGACGACGCGGCGGGCGCCCGCTTCGAGCACCTCGTCCAGGTTCCCCGCGTCGATGCCGCCGATCGCGAACCAGGGGCGGTCCGTGCCGAGCGAGGCCGTGTAGCGCACCAGGTCGAGGCCGGGAGCGTACCGGCCGGGCTTGGTGGGGGTCGGCCAGCAGGGGCCGGTGCAGAAGTAGTCCACGCCGTCCTGGACGGCGGCCGCGGCGGCCTCCGTGTCGGCGTGCGTGGAGCGGCCGATCAGGACGTCCTCGCCGAGGATGGCGCGGGCGGCCGCGACCGGCAGGTCGCCCTGGCCCAGGTGCAGGACGTCGGCGCCGGCGGCGTGGGCGACGTCCGCCCGGTCGTTGACCGCGAACAGCTTGCCGTGGCGGGCGGCGGCGTCGGCGAGGACGGCCAGGTGCTCCAGCTCCTCGCCCGCCTCCATGCCCTTGTCGCGCAGCTGCACGATGTCCACGCCGTTCGCCAGGACGGCGTCGAGGAACTCGGGGAGGTCGCCCTGGCGCTTGCGGGCGTCCGTGCACAGGTACAGCCGGGCGTCGGCGAGCTGGGCGCGCTGCGTGGCGGCCATGGCCATGGGTGGGTCCCCCCGTGGTCGGTGGCGTGGGGGGCGCCGGGGGGGGGGGCCCCCCCCCCGCACGCCGGACGGTTGTCAGGTCAGACGGCGAGCGCCTGGGCGCGGCGCTTCACCTCCGTTCCGCGATTCTCGCTCAGCGCCTGCGCGGGGGTGCCCGGCAGGGTCGGGTCGGGGGTGAAGAGCCACTCGAGCATCTCTTCGTCGTTGAAGCCGTCGTCCCTGAGCAGGGTCAGCGTCCCGGTGAGGCCCTTGACGACCTTGTCGCCGTCGATGAAGGCGGCGGGCACGTGCAGCGCCCTGTTCTCACCGCGGCGTACGGCGATCACCTGGCCTTCCTTCACCAGCTGCCGCACACGCGTCACCTCCACGCCGAACTGCTCGGCGATGTCGGGGAGGGTGAGCCACTCGGGGACGAGAGCATCGATCTTTGCGTCAATCTCGGTCACAGGACAAGCGTGCCATCCCGGACTGACAGTGGGAAACGCGGCCGCGCAAAAGGGCCCCCGTCCGCGCCGGGCGGTTATACGACGGCGGCCTTCAGGGGACGGGCCGGGTCGCCGATGACCTGCGGGTCCAGCGCGGCGCCGGACTCGATGAGCTTGCGCCCCTGCGCCAGGTCACGCGGGCGGCCCACGGCGAGGACGCCGACGAGACGGCTCTCGCGCAGCCAGCACACGCTCCAGGACGCGCCCTGCGGGTCGCCGCGCCACACGGTCGTGTCCGCGGCCGCGTGATGCCCGGCGTACTGCACGAAGCGGCCGAACTGCTCCGACCAGAAGTACGGCACCGGGTCGTACGTCGCCGGGGTCTCGCCGATGATGTTGGCGGCGACGGTGCGGGGCCCCTGGAGCGCGTTGTCCCAGTGGTGGACCATCAGGCGCTCGCCGTACCGGCCCGATGGGAAGGACGAGCAGTCACCGACCGCGTACACATCGGGCTCGGAGGTGCGCAGGCGGTTGTCCGCCACGACCTCGCGGTGGGCGCCGAGGGTGATGCCGGAGCCGGTGAGCCAGCCGGTGGCGGGGCGGGCCCCGATGCCGACGACGACGGCTCCCGCGGGCACCCGGGTGCCGTCGTCGAGGAGGACGGCACCCGGTTCGACGTGCTCCACGCGCGCGTGGGTGCGCAGCTCCGCCCCCGCGTCCGCGTACCAGGCGGCCATGGGAGCGGCGACGTCCTCGGGCAGCGCCCCGGCCAGCGGCCGCTCGGCCGCCTCGACGACGGTGACCGCGCATCCGGCCTCGCGGGCCGCGGTGGCGAACTCGGCACCGATCCAGCCCGCGCCCACGACGACGATGTCGCGCTGCGCGGCGAGGACGGGGCGCAGACGTTCGGCATCGTCGAGCGTGCGCAGCAGGTGGACGCCCGGGATGTCCTCCGTGCCGGGCAGCCTGATGGGTTCGGCGCCGGTCGCGAGGACGAGGACGTCGTAGGGGGCGGGTCCGGTGGCGGTGTCGAGGGTGTGCTCGGCGGGGCGTACGCCGGTGACCTCGCGGCCCAGTTCGAGCGTGATGTCGAGTGCTTCGAAGTCGACGTCGAAGGCGGACCCCTCGGCCTTGCCGAGCAGGACGGCCTTGGACAGCGGGGGCCGGTCGTACGGCTGGTGGGGTTCGGCGCCGATCAGCGTGACGGCGCCGGTGAAGCCCTGTTCGCGCAGGGCCACGGCGGTCTGGACCCCCGCCATCCCGGCGCCGACGATGACGACGTGCCGTCCGGCCTGGGGCACCGGTGCCTGGTTCTGGGTCTGCTCGCTCACCGGATCACCATATGCACCTGACATTCAGTCAGTCAGCGGGCCGCGTCACTCCGGTCCCGTGACGTCTTCCACACCGGCCGCCGGTTTGACGGCTGCGGCCCCCGCGCCCGCCCCGTCAGGCGCCGGGGACCTCTTCGACGACGCTCGTCCCGCTGCCCGCCTGCGACTCCCACTCCCACGTCTCGTCCAGCCGCACCCGCCCGTCGGGAAGATCCACGACGAGCGAGACACAGTGCCCGGAGGAGGTCGTCGCGTCCGTCTTCAGCTGTACGTACCTGAAGTCGATCCGGTCGCCCTCACGGGTGCCCACGAGGTGGCCGCGCACCACGTCCCCGCCCGCGTACTCGGCCCAGACCCGGCCGTCCTCCTCGTGGTACGCGAACCGCGTCCGCGTACCCACCTGACCTGGAGCCTGGTCGGCGACCGGGGCGAGGACGAGTCCGTCGAGCGAACGGGCCATGCGGGCGGGCTCCCTTACTGGGCGTCGGGAAAGCGATCGAGGGGGTTAGGGTGGCCACCGTAAAGCACTCGCGGGAGTCCGGACGTACCGGGCTGAGAGGGAGGCTGGGACGGCCTCCGACCGTACGAACCTGATCCGGGTCATGCCGGCGAAGGGAGGGGCTGGACGCCCATGTCGCGTACTTCAGAAGGCTTCGACGTCCTGGTCGTGGGCGGCGGGATCATCGGTCTCGTCACCGCGTGGCGGGCCGCGCAGCGCGGGCTGCGCACCGCGGTCGTGGACCCCGAACCGGGCGGCGGGGCCGCTCAGGTGGCGGCCGGGATGCTCGCCGCCGTCACCGAACTGCACTACGGCGAGGCCGAACAGACCCTCCTCGGCCTCAACGTGGAGTCCGCGCGCCGCTATCCGGCGTTCGCGGCCGAGCTCTCCGAGGCCACCGGGCTCGACCTCGGCTACCGCGCGTGCGGCACCCTCGCCGTCGCGCTCGACTCGGACGACCGCGCGCACCTTCGGGAACTGCACGCCCTCCAGCACAAGTCGGGCCTGGACTCGGAGTGGCTGTCGGGCCGTGAGTGCCGGCGCCTCGAACCGATGCTGGCCCCGTCCGTGCGGGGCGGCCTGCGCGTCGACGGCGACCACCAGATCGACCCGAGACGCCTCGCGAAGGCCCTTGTAGCGGCCTGCGAGCTGGCCGGGGTGCGGTTCCACCGGCAATGGGCCGAGCGACTGGCAGTCGTCCGTGAGGCCGCGCGCGGCGTGGTCCTCGCCGACGGCACCGGGCTCGACGCGGACCAGGTCGTCCTCGCCGGCGGCAGCCTCAGCGGCAGGCTCGCCGGGGTCCCGGACGACGTGCTGCCGCCGGTGCGCCCGGTGAAGGGGCAGGTGCTGCGCCTGGCCGTGCCGAAGGTGTACGCGCCGTTCCTGAGCCGCACCGTGCGCGCCGTCGTGCGCGGCGGCAACCTCTACCTGGTGCCCCGGGTCAACGGCGAGCTCGTCGTCGGGGCCACCAGCGAGGAGCTCGGCTGGGACACGACGGTCACCGCGGGCGGCGTCTACGAGCTGCTGCGCGACGCCCACGAGCTGATGCCCGGCATCACGGAACTGCCGCTGACGGAGACCCGCGCGGGCCTGCGCCCCTGCTCCCCCGA
This sequence comes from Streptomyces longhuiensis, assembly GCF_020616555.1. Taxonomy (NCBI): domain Bacteria; kingdom Bacillati; phylum Actinomycetota; class Actinomycetes; order Kitasatosporales; family Streptomycetaceae; genus Streptomyces; species Streptomyces longhuiensis. The sequence continues at coordinate 3,094,007 of NZ_CP085173.1, forward strand.
CAACGCCCCGATCCTCGGCCCGACCGCACTGCCGGGCCTGCTGCTCGCCACCGGCCACTACCGCAACGGCGTGCTGCTCACGCCGGTCACCGGCGACTCCATGGCCCACGTGCTCGCCACCGGCGAACTCCCCGAAGTGGCCCGCCCCTTCACCCCGCGGCGCTTCGACGCCGTCCCCGCACCCGTCTCTGTGGAGCAGTCCGTATGACCGTGTCCGTCACCCACGTGTCCGTGAACGGCGAGGGCCGCCAGGTCGCCCCGGGCACCACGCTCGACGCCCTCGTCTCCGCGCTGACCAGCGCACCGTCCGGCGTCGCCGCCGCACTCAACGAAACCGTCGTCCCGCGCACCCAGTGGGCCGTCACCGCACTCACGGACGGGGACCGCGTCGAGGTCCTCACCGCGGTCCAGGGAGGCTGACCCATGGCTGACGACTCCTTGGTCATCGGCGGTACGTCCTTCTCGTCCCGGCTGATCATGGGCACGGGCGGGGCGCCCAGCCTCGACGTCCTGGAACGCTCCCTCGTCGCGTCCGGCACGGAGCTGACGACCGTCGCGATGCGGCGCGTGGACGCGAGCGTGCAGGGCTCCGTGCTCTCCGTCCTCCAGAAGCTGGGGATCCAGGTGCTGCCGAACACGGCGGGCTGTTTCACCGCCGGTGAGGCCGTCCTGACCGCCCGCCTCGCACGCGAGGCGCTCGGCACCGACCTGGTCAAGCTGGAGGTCATCGCGGACGAGCGCACCCTGCTGCCCGACCCGATCGAGCTCCTGGACGCGGCGGAGATCCTCGTCGACGACGGCTTCACCGTGCTGCCGTACACGAACGACGACCCGGTGCTCGCGCGGAAGCTGGAGGACGTGGGCTGCGCCGCGGTCATGCCGCTCGGCTCCCCCATCGGCTCCGGGCTCGGCATCCGCAACCCGCACAACTTCCAGCTGATCACCGAGCACGCGCGCGTGCCGGTGATCCTGGACGCGGGCGCCGGGACGGCGTCCGACGCGGCGCTCGCGATGGAGCTGGGATGCGCCGGTGTGATGCTCGCCTCGGCGGTCACCCGCGCGCAGGAGCCGACCCTGATGGCGGAGGGCATGCGGCACGCGGTCGAGGCGGGGCGGCTGGCGTTCCGGGCGGGCCGGATCCCCCGCAGGCACTTCGCCGAGGCCTCGTCGCCCGTGTCCGGGATGGCCAGGCTGGACCCGGAGCGGCCCGCTTTCTGAGGGCCGTACGGCACGGTTACAGCTCTGCTGCAGTACGGCCGCTCGCAGGCGACCGCGGAGCCGGGTGTCGGCGACGGCTCGTACACTCACCTGCGTGGACACGACCCTTCAGGACCCTCTCGTCGGGCAGGTGCTCGACGGCCGGTACCGCGTCGACGCACGCATCGCGGTCGGCGGGATGGCCACGGTCTACAGGGCCGTGGACACCCGCCTCGACCGCGTGCTCGCGCTCAAGGTGATGCACCCGGCCCTCGCCGCCGACGTCTCGTTCGTCGAGCGCTTCATCCGCGAGGCCAAGTCCGTCGCCCGGCTCTCCCACCCGAATGTGGTCGGGGTCTTCGACCAGGGCGCGGACGGCCAGTACGTCTATCTGGCGATGGAGTACATCGCGGGCTGCACCCTGCGGGACGTCCTGAGGGACCGCGGGGCGCTGCGGCCGCGCGCCGCGCTCGACATCCTGGAGCCGGTCCTCGCCGCGCTCGGCGCCGCGCACCGCGCGGGGTTCGTGCACCGCGACATGAAGCCGGAGAACGTCCTGATAGGGGACGACGGCCGCGTGAAGGTGGCCGACTTCGGCCTCGTACGGGCCGTGAACACCGTCACGAACACGACGGGCGCCGTCCTCGGCACCGTCTCCTACCTCGCCCCCGAGCAGATCGAGTCCGGCACCGCGGACCCCCGCGTCGACGTGTACGCGTGCGGAGTGGTGCTCTACGAGATGCTCACGGGCGCCAAGCCGCACTCGGGCGACTCCCCCGCCCAGGTCCTCTACCAGCACCTGAACGAGGACGTGCCGCCCCCGTCCGCGTCCTTTCCCGGCCTGCCCGCGGAGCTGGACGCGCTCGTCGCCTCCGCGACCGCGCGCACGCCCGACCTCAGGCCGTACGACGCGGTGGCGCTGCTCGCCCAGGTCAGGGCGGCCAGGGCCGCCCTCACGGACGCGCAGCTCGACGCGGTGCCGCCGGCCGCACGCCCCGAGGACCTCGGGGACCGTGACATCTCCGACGACCGTACGAGCGTGATCCCGCGGGCGCTGCGGACCAGGGGCGTACAGCTCCCGCTGCCCGGCGACGACCAGGACCCGCAGGCGGAGCTCAACCGCACGAGCCGCTTCGAGACGCCGCCCCCGCCGCCCACCCGTTCCCGCAGGCGTCGTCCGCGGCGCGGTGTGCTCGCGGCCTTCGCGGCCGTGCTGCTCGCCCTCGGCCTCGGCGCGGGCGTCTGGTACATCAACTCGGGCCAGTTCACGAAGGTCCCGCCGCTGCTCGCCAAGACGCAGACGCAGGCCAAGGAGCGTCTGGACCAGGCCGGTCTCGACCTCGGGCACGTCAAGCGCTCGTACAGCGACACCGTGAAGCGCGGCACCGTGATCGCCAGCGACCCCGAGACGGGCGCCCGCATCCGGGACAACGGGACGGTGGATCTCACGGTGTCCCTGGGCCCGGAGACCGTGAAGGTCCCCGATCTCCAGGGCACGCCCCTCGGCCAGGCCGAGCGCCGGCTGAAGGACGTGGGCCTGGAGCCCGGCATGGTCACCAAGGAGTTCGACGAGGACGTCCCCAAGGGGGCGGTGGTCGCCACGGACCCCGAGACCGGCACCACGCGCAGGGCCGGTTCGGCCATCGCGCTCGTGGTCAGCAGGGGCGCCGCGGTGGACGTCCCGGACGTGACGGGTGAGTCCGAGGAGGACGCCGTCGCCGACCTGCAGGACGTGGGCCTGAAGGCCGAGATCTCCACGAAACGGGCGTACTCGGACGTGGACAAGGGCAGCGTCGCCGGGCAGTCACCGGTCGAGGGCAAGCGACTCGGCGAGGGGGACACGGTCACTCTGACGATCTCCAAGGGCCCGGTCATGGTCGAGGTCCCCGACGTCGTGGGCATGAGCGTCGACGACGCCCACCAGAAGCTCGAGGCCCGCGGCTTCGAGGTCGAGGACGACCGCGGTCTGCTCGGCATTTTCGGCGACACCGTGAAGAAGCAGTCCGTGAAGGGCGGCGACAAGGCCCCGAAGGGGTCGACGATCACCATCCAGATCCGCTGACGGGACGGCCACGCGCGCGTGCCACCCTTGACGGGTGAGCACCACCGACACCGCATCCCGTAACCCGGTCGGCGGCCATGTCCCCGTCGCCGGCGGCCTGGCCTCCGTAGGGCTTTCGTACGCGCGCGAGCTCGGCGCCGAGACCGTCCAGGTCTTCGTCGCCAACCCGCGCGGCTGGGCGACGCCGCCCGGCAATCCGAAACAGGACGAGGCGTTCCGCGCGGCCTGCGCCGCCGAGGGCATCCCGGCGTACGTCCACGCGCCCTATCTGATCAACTTCGGCTCGCACACCGAGGCGACCGTGGAGAAGTCCGTGGAGTCCCTGCGGCACTCGCTGCGCCGGGCCCGCGAGATAGGCGCGCTCGGCGTCGTCGTGCACACGGGTTCGGCGACCGGCGGCCGTGGGCGTGAGGTGGCGCTCGCGCAGGTGCGGGAGCGGATGCTGCCGCTCCTCGACGAGCTGACCCATGACGACGACCCGTACCTCCTCCTGGAGTCGACGGCGGGCCAGGGCTCTTCGCTGTGCTCGCGGACCTGGGACTTCGGGCCGTACTTCGACGCGCTGGACGCGCATCCGAAGCTGGGTGTCTGCCTGGACACGTGCCACATCTTCGCGGCGGGCCACGACCTGACGGGCCCCGCCGGCATGAACCAGACCCTGGACCTGCTGGTGGACACCGTGGGCGAGGGCCGCCTCAAGCTGATCCACGCCAACGACTCCAAGGACGTCGCCGGGGCGCACAAGGACCGCCACGAGAACATCGGCTCCGGCCACATCGGCGCCGAGCCGTTCCGCGCGCTGATGGCCCACCCGGCGACCGAGAACGTGCCGCTGATCATCGAGACGCCCGGCGGCAAGGTGGGCCACGCGACGGACGTGGCCCGTCTGAAGGAGCTGCGGAAGGGCTAGGAGATCAGTTGAGGAATACCCCCAGGGGGTATACGGTTCTTGTCGGCGACAGGAACCGCTCACTGACGTTGGGGGAACTCATGCAGCACGAGACGCACGCCGGACACGAGCAGCACGCGCAGCACAACCAGCACGCGGATCACGAGCAGCACGCGCACTCCGGGCACGCCCACGAGGGGCACGGCCTCGGCAAGGTCAGCTGGTCCATGGCCGCACAGGCGACCCTCCACTGCCTCACGGGATGCGCCATCGGCGAGGTCCTCGGCATGGTGATCGGCACGGCGTTCGGCTGGGGCAACCTGCCGACGATGATCCTGGCGATCGTGCTCGCGTTCTTCTTCGGCTACTCGCTCACGCTGCGCAGCGTCCTGAAGGCCGGTGTCGACTTCAGGACCGCGTTCCGGGTCGCGCTCGCCGCGGACACCCTGTCCATCGCCGTCATGGAGCTGATCGACAACGGCGTGATCGCGCTGTGGCCGAGCGCGATGGACGCCCATCTGTCGGACGCCCTGTTCTGGGGCGCGCTGGCCGCCTCACTGGCCATCGCCTTCGTGGTGACCACGCCGGTCAACAAGTGGATGATCGGCCGCGGCAAGGGCCACGCGGTGGTGCACCAGTACCACCACTGACGGCCGGCACCCGGCGCAGGAGAGCCAGGACTCAGAGCTCGGGGCCGTCCCCGGGCTCTTCCTGGTACGAGTAGCGCTGCTCCCGCCAGGGGTCGCCGACGTTGTGATAGCCGCGCTCCTCCCAGAAGCCGCGGCGGTCGGCCGTCATGTACTCGATGCCGCGGACCCACTTCGGGCCCTTCCAGGCGTACAGATGGGGCACGACGAGGCGGAGCGGGAAGCCGTGTTCCGCGGTGAGGAGTTCGCCGTCCTTGTGGGTGGCGAAGATGGTGCGGTCGGCGGCGAAGTCCTCGAGGCGGAGATTCGCGCTGAACCCGTACTCGGCCCAGACCATCACATGGGTGACGGCGGGCGCGGGCGGCGCCAGCTCGAGAATCGTCGCGGCGGGCACGCCACCCCACTCCGCGCCGAGCATGCTGAACTTCGTGACGCAGTGCAGGTCGGCCACGACCGTGCCGTACGGCAGGGCGGAGAACTCCTCGTGGGTCCAGCAGCGCTTGTCCCCGTCGGCGGTCGCGCCGAAGACCCTGAACTCCCAGCGTTCGGGGCGGAACTTGGGCACCGGGCCGTAGTGGGTGACCGGCCAGCCCCGCTGGAGACGCTGTCCCGGTGGAAGCTCCGACTGCACTGCTCCCCCAGACTCGCGACCCACCGGCTGACCCATGCCTCCATCCTGACAGACCCCGGGTAGTGGCCGTGACCAGCGAGAGCCTGCCACCTCGGAAAAGGGCAACTCCTACTAAGCGTGCACTTACTGGACGGTATTCGGGTGCCGGTGCGAGGATGCGCGCAATCTCTGCCGAGTCCACCACGTGGAAGGAGCCTCTGCGATGCAGGGCGACCCCGAGGTCATCGAATTCCTCAACGAGCAGCTCACGGGCGAGCTGACGGCCATCAACCAGTACTGGCTCCACTACCGGATCCAGGACAACAACGGTTGGACCAAGCTCGCGAAGTACACCCGTGCAGAGTCCATCGACGAGATGAAGCACGCGGACCGGCTGACGGAACGAATTCTCTTCCTCGACGCTCTGCCGAACTACCAGCGGCTCTTCCACGTACGGGTCGGGCAGACCGTCACGGAGATGTTCCAGGCCGACCGTCAGGTCGAGGTCGAGGCGATCGACCGACTCAAGCGCGGCATCGATGTCATGCGGGCCAAGGGCGACGTGACGTCGGCGCGGATCTTCGAGGACATCCTGGAAGACGAGGAGCACCACATCGACTACCTCGACACCCAGCTGGAGCTGATCGAGAGTCTCGGTGAGGCGCTGTACCTGGCCCAGCAGATCGAGCAGCCGGACAGCTAGCGGCCGCACCGGCCCGGACGGAGCCTCAGGCGGCGTCCGGAAGGTCCACGAGGGCGTTCGGATCGGCCGTCAGGACGGGCCTTCCCTGCTCGACCAGCTCGCGGCGCGGGCAGTTCCCGCGGCCGAGCAGCGCCTGGATGCGGCGTACGCACGAGCCGCAGTCCGTGCCGGCCTTGCAAGCCGACGCTATCTGGCGAGGGGTGCACGCACCGCCGTCCGCGTGCTTCTTGACCTGGTCCTCGGTCACACCGAAGCAGTTGCAGACGTACACGCGGTTCACCTCCCAGTGATCAGGACCGGTTCGTTGCCCCCGCCCTAATGAACGGTGAGGCTAACCTAACCTTACCCGCCGGGTGCGGAGCACAAAAGTGCCGTGGGGCGCGGATCGATGTGATCCGCGCCCCACGGCGATTTACTGCAAGATCACTGGTCGCGGTACATCTCCGCCACCAGGAACGCCAGGTCGAGGGACTGGCTGCGGTTCAGGCGCGGGTCGCAGGCCGTCTCGTAGCGCTGGTGCAGATCGTCGACGAAGATCTCGTCGCCGCCGCCCACGCACTCGGTGACGTCGTCACCGGTGAGCTCGACGTGGATGCCGCCCGGGTGGGTGCCGAGCGCCTTGTGGACCTCGAAGAAGCCCTTGACCTCGTCGAGCACGTCGTCGAAGCGGCGGGTCTTGTGGCCCGAGGCCGCCTCGTACGTGTTGCCGTGCATCGGGTCGGTGATCCACGCGACGGTCGCGCCGGAGGCGGTGACCTTCTCGACCAGCTCCGGGAGCTTGTCGCGGACCTTGTCGGCGCCCATGCGGACGATGAAGGTCAGGCGGCCGGGCTCGCGGTCCGGGTCGAGGCGCTCGATGTACTGCAGCGCGTCCTCGGCCGTCGTCGTCGGGCCGAGCTTGATGCCGACCGGGTTGCGGATCTTCGAGGCGAACTCGATGTGCGCGCCGTCGAGCTGACGGGTGCGCTCACCGATCCACACCATGTGGCCCGACACGTCGTACAGGTTGCCCGTACGCGAGTCCACGCGGGTCAGCGCCGACTCGTAGTCGAGGAGCAGCGCCTCGTGGGAAGCGTAGAACTCGACCGTCTGGAACTCGGCCGGGTCGGTGCCGCAGGCGCGCATGAAGTTCAGCGCGTTGTCGATCTCGCGGGCGAGCTGCTCGTAGCGCTGGCCGGACGGGGACGACTTCACGAAGTCCTGGTTCCAGGCGTGCACCTGGCGCAGGTCGGCGTAGCCGCCGGTGGTGAAGGCGCGCACCAGGTTGAGCGTGGAGGCGGACGCGTTGTACATCCGCTTCAGGCGCTCGGGGTCCGGGACGCGGGCCTTCTCGTTGAAGGCGAAGCCGTTGACCGAGTCGCCTCGGTACGTCGGCAGGGTCACGCCGTCACGGGTCTCGGTGCCCTTGGAGCGCGGCTTGGAGTACTGCCCCGCGATGCGGCCCACCTTCACGACGGGCACGGAGGCCGCGTACGTGAGGACGGCACCCATCTGGAGCAGCGTCTTGAGCTTGTTACGGATGTGGTCGGCCGACACGGCGTCGAAGGCCTCGGCGCAGTCGCCGCCCTGGAGGAGGAACGCCTCTCCCTTGGCGACGGCCGCCAGTCGGGCGCGCAGCTGGTCGCACTCGCCCGCGAAGACGAGCGGCGGATACGACTCGAGGTCCGCGATCACATCGCGCAGAGCCTCGGCATCGGGGTACTCGGGCTGCTGCGCCGCGGGCAGGTCTCGCCAGGTGTTGCCAGCGCTTGCGCTGGTCTTAGCGTTCACGGTCACGCCCTCAACATTACGGGGTCAGGTGAGCGGTCCAGCCGACCGCTCACCCTTTGAGACGCGTCGTCCACAGATGAGCTGCCCATCGGGTAAGGTGCCGCTCATGTTCGCGCACACGTCCCGTAACTGGTGGTGGACCGCTCACCCAGCGGCCCACTGACTGCGCGTACAGCGAAGCGAAGGCCGCCCGAGGGCGGCCTTCAGTGTTTTCCGGGACCTGGCCGTTCCTCTCCGCAACCGGAGTACGGAAGAGGAATCACACGCCATGGATCTGTCCGACCTGCTGCACGACGACCGTCCCTTCGCCCTGTTGCGCCGCCGCGCACCCGGACACGACCACGACACCGTGGAACTCCTGGTCGGCCCCGTGAGCACCTACGAGCGCCTCGCCGACATCCCGGAGGGCCTCGCCCTCGTGCCGTTCCGGCAGATCAGGGAGCGCGGCTTCGACGTCCGCGACGACGGCACCCCACTCGCGGTGCTCACCCCCGACCAGACGTACGAGCTGCCGCTGGCCGACGTCCTCGCGCAGCTGCCGGCCCATGACGTCCGCGTGTCGGACGGAGGCTTCGACGTGGACGACGCCGCGTACGCGGACATCGTGGAGCGGGTCCTGCGCGAGGAGATCGGGCAGGGCGAGGGCGCGAACTTCGTGATCCGGCGCACGTACGAGGGCGCGATCCGCGGGTTCGGGCGGGCGGACGCGCTCGCGCTGTTCCGGCGGCTGCTCGCCGGGGAGCGGGGCGCGTACTGGACGTTCGTCGTGCACACCGGCGAGCGGACGCTGGTCGGGGCGAGCCCCGAGGTGCATGTGCGGATGAGTGGCGGCACGGTCGTGATGAACCCGATCAGCGGCACCTATCGCTACCCGGCCGAGGGCCCGACGCCCGAGCACCTGCTGGATTTCCTCGCCGACGGCAAGGAGATCGAGGAGCTGTCGATGGTCGTCGACGAGGAGCTCAAGATGATGTGCACCGTCGGCGACATGGGCGGGGTCGTGATCGGCCCGCGCCTGAAGGAGATGGCCCATCTCGCGCACACGGAGTACGAGTTGAGGGGCCGGTCCTCGCTGGACGTGCGCGAGGTCCTGAAGGAGACCATGTTCGCGGCGACCGTCACGGGGTCGCCGGTGCAGAACGCCTGCCGGGTGATCGAGCGGCACGAGGTGGGTGGGCGCGGCTACTACGCGGGGGCGCTCGCGCTGGTCGGGCGGGACGCCGGCGGGGCGCAGACCCTGGACTCCCCGATCCTGATCCGTACGGCCGACATCGACGCGGGCGGGAAGCTGCGGGTGCCGGTCGGGGCGACGCTGGTGCGCGGCTCCGACCCGGCGAGCGAGGTCCAGGAGACGCACGCGAAGGCGGCCGGGGTGCTGGCCGCGCTGGGGGTGCGGCCCGGCCGGCCGCGCGGCGAGGGCGTGCGGCCCGCGCTCGCGGACGATCCGCGGGTGCAGGCGGCGCTCGACGGGCGGCGGGCCGCGCTGGCGCCGTTCTGGCTGCGGATGCAGGAGAAGGCGGCGGCCCTGGAGGGGCACGCGCTCGTGGTGGACGCCGAGGACACGTTCACGGCGATGCTGGCGCATCTGCTGCGGTCGTCGGGCCTCACCGTCTCCGTGCGGCGCTACGACGAGCCGGGGCTGCGGGACGCCGTGCTCGCCCACGAGGGCCCCGTCGTCCTGGGCCCGGGACCTGGCAACCCCTCCGACGAGACGGACCCGAAGATGCGTTTCCTGCGCGCGCTCACCGCCGAGGTGCTGCGTGATCACCGGCACGGCGTGCTCGGCGTGTGCCTCGGCCACGAGCTGATCGCGGCCGAGCTGGGCCTTGAGATCGTCCGCAAGGAGGTGCCGTACCAGGGCGCGCAGACGGACGTCGACCTGTTCGGGCGGACCGAGACCGTCGGGTTCTACAACAGCTTCGTGGCGCGGTGCGACGACGACACGGCGATGGAGCTGGCCGCGCACGGCGTCGAGGTGAGCCGGGACACGGCGAGCGGCGAGGTGCACGCGCTGCGCGGGCCGGGTCGTGCCGGAGGCGCGACGAGAAATGCAGTGGCGGGGGTGCAGTTCCACCCGGAGTCGGTGCTGTCGCTGCGCGGGGCGGACGTCGTGCGGGAGCTGCTGGGTCAGCTCCTGGGCGCGGAGGGCACGAGGACGTTCTCGGAGCGCCGGCCCGCCTGATAGTCGAGGACGTTGGCCACCGTGGTCTCGATGATCTGGCTCACCGCGTCCACGGTGTAGTACGCCTGGTGCGATGTGACCAGGACGTTCGGGAAGGTGACGAGGCGGGCCAGGGTGTCGTCCTCGACGACGTCGAGCGACTTGTCGAGGAAGAAGAGCCCGGCCTCGGCCTCGTACACGTCGAGGCCGACGCCCGTGAAGCGGCCCTCGCGCAGCTCGGAGACGAGCGCCTTGGTGTCGATGAGGCCGCCGCGGCTGGAGTTCACCAGGATCGCGTCGTCCTTCATGGTGCGCAGGGCGGCGCTGCCGACGATGTGCTCGGTGGCGGGGAGCAGGGGTACGTGCAGGCTGATCAGGTCGGACTCGGTGAAGAGGCGCTCCTTGTCGACGTATTTCATGCCGAGTTCGACGCAGGCCGGGTTCTCGGCGATGTCCCAGCCGAGGAGCTTCATGCCGAAGCCGTGGGCGATCCGGGTGAACGCCTCGCCGATCTTGCCGGTGCCGAGGACGCCCACGGTGCGGCCGCGCAGGTCGCGGCCCATCAGCCCGTCGAGCCTGAAGTCGAAGTCGCGGGTGCGGTTGGAGGCCCGGACGATGCGGCGGTTGACGGCCATCGCGAGGGTCCAGGCGAACTCGGCCACGGAGTACGGCGAGTAGTACGAGACGCGGGCGACGGTCAGGCCGAGGCGCTCGGCGACCTCGAGGTCGATGTTGTTGAAGCCCGTGGAGCGCTGGGCGATCAGGTGCGTGCCGCCGGCGGCGAGGGTCTGCAGGACGCGGTTGTTCAGGGTGGCGTTGACGCTGGTGGAGATGATCTCGTAGCCGGCCGCGATGGGGGCCGTGTCCTCGTTGAGGAAGACGTCCAGACAGCGGACCTCGTGATGGCCGGCGAACGCCTTCTCCATGAGGGGCTTCTCGTCGGACTGCACGCCGAATGCGAGGATCTCCACGACTACTCCCGTTTCTGCCGTATCGAGTCGTGTGTGCCGGTTACGGCGAATATACGGGCCGGGCACCCCCGTGACACCCGGGGGTGGGAGGACCTCACCTCGCCCCACCCCCGGCGTCACCCGGCCTCGCGCCTCAGCCGAAGAAGACCCCGACCTCCTCGTACAGCGCGGGATCGACCGTCTTCAGCCGGGCGGTCGCCTCGGCGATCGGCACCCGGACGATGTCCGTGCCGCGCAGCGCGACCATCTTCCCGAAGTCGCGGTCGCGCACGGCCTCGATGGCGTGCAGCCCGAAGCGGGTGGCGAGCCAGCGGTCGAAGGCACTGGGGGTGCCGCCGCGCTGGATGTGGCCGAGGACGGTGGTCCTGGCCTCCTTGCCGGTGCGCCGCTCGACCTCCTTGGCCAGCCATTCGCCGACTCCGGAGAGACGGACGTGCCCGAAGGAGTCGAGCGTCCCGTCCTTGAGGACCATCTGCCCGTCCTTGGGCATGGCGCCCTCGGCGATGACGACGATCGGGGCGTACGAGGCCTTGAAACGGCTGGTGACCCAGGCACAGACCTGGTCGACGTCGAAGCGCTGCTCGGGGATGAGGATGACGTTGGCCCCGCCCGCGAGACCCGAGTGGAGCGCGATCCAGCCCGCGTGGCGGCCCATGACCTCGCAGACCAGGACCCGCATATGGGACTCGGCGGTGGTGTGCAGCCGGTCGATGGCCTCGGTCGCGATGCCGACGGCGGTGTCGAATCCGAAGGTGTAGTCGGTGGCGGACAGGTCGTTGTCGATGGTCTTCGGTACGCCGACGACGGGCACGCCGTACTCGTCGGTGAGACGGGCGGCGACGCCGAGGGTGTCCTCGCCGCCGATCGCGATGAGCGCCCCGACCTCCTCCTTGGCGAGGGTCTCCTTGATACGGCGGATGCCGTTCTCGACCTTGAGGGGGTTGGTGCGCGAGGAGCCGAGGATGGTGCCACCGCGGGGCAGGATGCCGCGCACGGCCGGGATGTCGAGCCGTACGGTGTCGCCTTCGAGCGGCCCGCGCCAGCCGTCCCGGAAGCCGACGAAGTCATAGCCGTACTCCTGCACGCCCTTGCGGACGATGCCACGGATGACGGCGTTGAGCCCGGGGCAATCGCCGCCTCCGGTCAGTACTCCGACCCGCATGGAAATGTCCCTTCGCCACAGCACTGTGAGCTGACACGGGTCACGCTAATAGTGATCCACGTCACTTCGGCAGCACGCGAAGAGTGAATTCCGTTGAAGAGTGGAGGAGTTGACCTTTGTGTGGTGATCCTTCAGAAGGCCCGGAGGCGGTTACGCGTCGTCGAGGCCGCGCTCGATGGCGTACCGGACGAGCTCCACGCGGTTGTGCAGCTGGAGCTTGCCCAGGGTGTTCTGCACGTGGTTCTGCACGGTGCGGTGCGAGATGACGAGCCGTTCGGCGATCTGCTTGTAGCTCAGGCCCTTGGCGACCAGACGCAGGACCTCGGTCTCGCGCTCGGTGAGCTGCGGGGCCTTGGGCTCGTCCGCGCCCGCGGCGGGCGCGGGTTCGGAGGCCAGGCGCCGGTACTCGCCGAGGACGAGGCCCGCGAGCCCCGGGGTGAAGACGGGGTCGCCGGCCGCCGTGCGGCGCACCGCGTCGGTCAGCTCCTCGGTCGACGCCGACTTGAGCAGGTAACCGGTGGCGCCGGACTTCACCGCCTCCAGGACGTCGGCGTGCTCCCCGCTCGCCGACAGGACCAGGACGCGCAGGGCGGGGTCGGCGCCGACGAGTTCCTTGCAGACCTGCACGCCGGGCTTCTTCGGCAGGTTCAGGTCGAGCACGAGGACGTCGGGCGCGGCGGCGCCGGCCCGGCGCACCGCCTGCTCGCCGTCGCCCGCGGTGGCCACCACGTCGAAACCCGCCTCGGCCAGGTCCCTCGCGACGGCGTCGCGCCACATCGGGTGGTCGTCGACCACCATGACCCTGATCGCACCTGCCGCGGCACCCTCCCGCTGCTGCTCGGTCATCTTCCCGATCCCGCCTTCCCCCGTGAAACCTTCGGAACTCTCAGTTCGACCTCGGTGCCCTGTCCCGGCACCGAGATCAGCTCGGCCGTGCCGCCGATGTCCCGCAGCCGGCCGCGGATGGACTGGGCGACACCGAGCCGCCCCTCCCCCTCGGCCTGCGCGAGACGTCCTTCCGGAATGCCGGGTCCGTCGTCCCGCACCGTCACGATCACGGCGTCGGGCTCGTCCTCGACGAGGATCCAGGACCGGGCGTCCGTCCCCGCGTGCCTGCGCACATTGTCCAGGGCGGCGCTGACGGCCGCCGCCAGTTCCTTCGCCGCGGCCGGCGGCAGGAGCACCGGTGCGCCCGGCTCGGCGAAGCTCACCCGCGCCCCCGCGTGCGGCGCGAGGAGCGACCTCAGATCGCAGGGCGTCGAGGTACCGGGCAGGCCGTCCGGCTCATCCACGACCCGCACGAGCGCGCCCTGCGAGGCGTCCTCGGAGGCACGCGAGGCGGGCACGAGACCGCCGGCGACCAGGGTGCGCAGGGCGACCTCCTGCTCACCGGCCATCCTGCCGAGCTCGGCGGCCTCACCGCCCAGCGCGGTGCCGCGGCGCTGCACCATGGCGAGGACCTGGAGCACGCCGTCGTGGATGTCGCGGGCGAGCCGCTCCCGCTCACGGGTGGCCGCCTCGATCTCCAGGGCCCGGGCGAGGGTGCGCTCGGAGGCGCGGGCCACCTCGACGACGTAGCCGATGGCGATCGACGCGATGCACACGAGCAGGACGTTGTGGAGGGTGTCGCGGCTGAAGGCGCCGCGCTGCACCACGTTCGCGACGCCGACGAGCAGCGAGGCGAACGCGGCCCACCGCCAGCCGCCCTTGACCGCGTACGCGAGGACCGCGCCGGCCGTCCAGATCGACGGCAGGGTCGGGCCGCCGGCCACGATCCGGCTGTGCTCGACGGCGACCGGTGTGAGCAGGATGCCGGCGAGCGCGACGATCAGGTCGGCGGTGAGGAAGCGCTTGGTGCAGCTCGCGGCGTTCGCGACGCGCGGCAGCGTGGCCAGGGTCCACACGACCAGGACCACGAAGTAGCCGATCGCCACCCATGGGCGGTGGAACCTGTCCTGCGCGGTGACGAACAGGCCGATCGCGTACAGCATCGTCAGCAGCCGGTACGCCGTCAGCGCGCGCCACAGCGGCTGCTCGACGGACATCGTCATCACGCGTTCACGCCTGGCCACGCACCCACCCCCCGAACTGCGGCTCCCGGAACGTCCGCTCCCAGAACGACGACGCGGCTAGGAGGCCGGCCGTTCCACGCCGCCGCCCTTGTTCTCCTTGGCTTCCTTCTCGGCCAGGGCTTCCCTCTCCGCCTTGGCCTCCTTCTCCGCCTTGGCCTCGGCCTTCGCCGCGTCCGCGATCTGCCGCTTGGCGGCGGTCGCGTACATGTCGACGTACTCCTGGCCGGAGAGCTTCATGATCTCGTACATGACCTCGTCGGTCAGGGCCCGCAGCACGAACCGGTCGTGCTCCATGCCCTGGTAGCGGCCGAAGTCGAGGGGCTTGCCGATGCGGATGCCGGGACGCATCAGCTTGGGCAGGACCTTGCCGGGAGGCTGGATCTTCTCGGTGTCGATCATCGCGACCGGGAGGACGGGCGCGCCGGTGGCGAGCGCCACGCGCGCGAGGCCACCGGGCTTGCCGCGGTACAGGCGGCCGTCGGGCGAGCGGGTGCCCTCCGGGTAGATGCCGAAGAGCTCGCCGCGCTCCAGGACCTCGATGCCGCTCTTGATCGCCGCCTCGCCCGCGCCGCGCGAACCGGAGCGGTCCACGGGCAGCTGTCCGACGCCCTTGAAGAACGCGGCCGTGAGCTTGCCCTTCACGCCGGGCGTCGTGAAGTACTCGGCCTTCGCGATGAAGGTGACCTTGCGGTCGAGCACCGCCGGCAGGAAGAAGGAGTCCGAGAAGGACAGGTGGTTGCTGGCCAGGATGGCGGGACCCTCGGCGGGAATGTTCTCGAGGCCCTCCACCCAGGGCCTGAAGCCGAGCTTCAGCGGCCCTCCGATGGCCACCTTCATTGCGCCGTAGATCAACCCACTGCCTTCCCTTGTCCGTGGTCAGACCTTAACCCGCGCCGCAGCTCCGAGGCCCGACGACCCTGGTCGGTGTCAGCACGGTCGCGTACGGTGAAGTACGCCCCGCAGTCCCGGGCGATCCCCCTCTCATGAACAGGAGACCGAAGGTGCCGGTCATTCCTGGAGCCGAGCCGTACCGCCACGAGGGCGGAGAGGTCGGCGTCCTCCTCTGTCACGGTTTCACCGGTTCCCCGCAGTCGCTGCGCCCCTGGGCGGAGTACCTCGCCGAGCGCGGCCTCACCGTCTCGCTCCCCTTGCTGCCCGGTCACGGCACGCGCTGGGAGGACATGCAGGTCACCGGCTGGCAGGACTGGTACGCGGAGGTGGACCGCGCCCTGCGCGAGCTGCTGGACCGGTGCTCCCAGGTCTTCGTCTTCGGTCTGTCGATGGGCGCCGCCCTCGCGCTGCGGCTCGCGGCGAAGCACGGGGACGAGGTGGCGGGCCTGGTCCTGGTGAACCCGGGGAACAAGGTGCACGGCCTCGCCGCGCACGCCCTCCCGGTGGCCCGGCACCTCGTGCGCTCGACGAAGGGGATCGCCAGCGACATCGCGAAGGAGGGCTCGTCGGAGATCGGTTACGACCGGGTGCCGCTGCACGCCGCGCACTCCCTGCGGAACTTCTTCCGCATCGTCGACCGTGAACTGCCGCAGGTGACACAGCCGTTGGTCGTCCTGCACAGCACCCAGGACCATGTGGTGCCGCCCGTCGACTCGGCCCGCGTCCTCAGCCGGATCTCGTCCACGGACGTCGAGGAGATCCTGCTGGAACAGAGTTACCACGTCGCGACGTTGGACCATGACGCGGACCGGATCTTCGACGAGAGCTATGCGTTCATCGGCCGGCTCGCCCCCAGTGTCGGTAAGGAAGGGACGGCCACCGGTGGCTGAGCAGGACCGACGTGAGCCCGCCGGCGACGAGAGCCGCGAGCCGGAGGACGCGTCAGCCGAGACGGCGGCGTCGGGCACGGCGCCGCCCGGTCCGGCGCAGCTCGGCAAGGAGCAGCAGCCCGGCGCGGACGCGGCTGCTGCTGCGGCGGCGGCCGAGGGCGCCGGCGAGCCCGTGGACGAGGACGCCGCCTGGGCCGCCATCGTCGCCGGGTACGGCGAGGAGCCGCCGGACCCGCCGGGCGCCAGGCCCTTCAGGTCGATCGAGGACCTGGCCCTGCCCGACCTGGACACGGACGGCTCCGAGACGAACGGTTCGGACACGGACGGCCCGGAGGGAAGCGGCTCGGCGCCGGACACCGCGAAGACCGGCAAGTCCGGAAAGCCCGCGACGCCGCTCGGCTCGTCGGTCTCCTTCGCACCCGGCGTCGGCGGCCCCCGCGACTACCGGCCGGCCGAGCCGTCGGACAGCGACGCCGACGACGAGGGCCACTTCGTGCCCCCGGAGCCCCCGCCGCTGCCCGAGGCGGACGTCACGGCCAAGTTCGCCTGGCTCGCCGTGATCGGCGGCCCGGTCCTGATGCTGCTGGCCGTGCTGCTCGGCTGGCAGATGACGTGGTGGCTCACGACGGTATGCGTCGGTGGCTTCCTCGGCGGCTTCGGCACGCTCGTGATGCGCATGCAGGGCGACGATGACGACGACGATCCGGGGCGCGGCGCGGTCGTCTGACCCGGTCAGACCCGGGCGGCGGGAACCCTGAGGGCGGCCAGGACCGGCAGATGGTCCGTGGCCGCCCTCAGGTCGTCCTCGCTCACGCCCGGCATACCCACCGGGACCCCGCAGCCGAGGACCTCGACGCCCTGTGTGGCGAGGATCGCGTCGATGCGCTGATGCGGGTCGGCCGGTGTCGAGGTGTACTCGCCGAGCCACGGCTTCGTGGCCCAGGCGTCCTGGAGAGCCGCCGCGAGGCGCCGGAACGTGCGGCCGCCGGGGCGTTCGTTGAGGTCACCGCCCGCGACGGCGTGCTCGACGCCGAGCGCCGCGAGCCGGTCGAGGAGCATCCCGCCCTGCACGTACCGCTCGTCCTTCTGCAGGCTCAGATGGCAGCTCAGTACGCCGATCCTGGCGTCGCCGAAGCGGACGACGGCGGTCGCGAAACCACGCCGGTGCAGTCCGGGGGTGAGGGGCAGCAGGACGTCCTCGGTGCGTTCGACGGTGGCGCGCAGGGAGCAGAGCAGCGCCGGGCCCGCGGCGCTCGCGCCGCCCGAGAGGATCACCAGGTCGGAGGCAGCCGCGAGCCGGGCGAGCTTCTTGCGCCAGCGGAAGAATCGGGGCGCCTCCTGGATCAGGACCAGGTCGGGGGCGCAGGCCGCGATGACGCGGGCGAGCGCGGCGGCGTCGTCGCGCATCGAGCGGATGTTGTAGCTGAGCACCCGGACGACGGCCGAACCGTCGGGTTCGGTGCGGGAGTTGGGGAGCGATCCGGTGACCATGACGATCAAGATACGACGAACGCCCGCCGTTTCTCCGGGGAAACGGCGGGCGTTCGGTGGCTGAAGCAGCCGGTGTCACATGATCGGGTCGGGCTCCCGCGCCAGGTCCGCCGCTCCGACCATGCCCGCCTTGTTGCCGAGCTGGGCCGCGATGACGTCCGCCACGGGGCGCCAGTTGCCGCCGACCAGCCAGCGCTTGTAGGACTTGCGGATCGGGTCGAGGACGAGCTCGCCCTCGTCCGAGAGTCCGCCGCCGACGATGAACGCGGACGGGTCGAACAGCGAGGCCAGGTCGGCGAGGCCCGCGCCGGCCCAGCGGGCCAGCTCGCGGTACGAGTCGACGGCCACGGCGTCACCCTGGCGGGCGGCCATGGAGATGTGCTTGCCCTCGATGCCGTCCGGGGTTCCGTCGCCCAGCGAGAGCAGGAACTCCGCGTTCTCCGGGGTCGCGTTGGCGCGCTGCTTGGCGTAACGGACGAGCGCGCGGCCGGAGGCGTACTGCTCCCAGCAGCCCTGGCTGCCGCAGCCGCACAGCAGGCCGTCCGGGACCATCCGGATGTGGCCGAACTCGGCGGCCACGCCGAAGTGGCCGCGGCGCAGCTTGTTGCCGATGATGATGCCGCCGCCGAGGCCGGTGCCGAGCGTGATGCAGATGACGTTCCGGTGGCCCTTGCCCGCGCCGAACTTGTATTCGCCCCAGGCGGCCGCGTTCGCGTCGTTCTCGACGACGACCGGCAGGCCGACCCGCTTCTCGACCTCTTCCTTCAACGGCTCCTGGCGCCAGTCGATGTTGGGCGCGAAGTAGACCGTGGAGCGCTGGCGGTTGACGTATCCGGCGGCGCCGATGCCCACGCCGACGATCTCGTGTCCTGCCCGTGCGCCCTCGACGGCCGAGGCGATCGCGTCAACGATGGCCTCGGACGTGCTGGGAGTCGGCACCTTGAACGTCGAGAGGATGTTGCCTTCCTCGTCGACCACGCCGGCCGCGATCTTTGTGCCGCCGATGTCGACGCCGATGGTGAGTCCCATGAATCCCTCAGTTCGGTCGAGCCCCGCTACGGCCCACCGTACCCGAGCGGCTCTCAGTCGAGGTCGATGTGTTCGCCTGGCGGAGGCGCTTCGGGACCCTCGTCACGGGGGTCCGTGTCGTCCCCGGCGGCCCGTCCGGCCTGGGCGCCCGACGAGCGCTGGGTCCAGCGCTGCTCCTGGCGCTCGACGGCGGAGCGGTAGGCGGCGAGCAGCTCGTTGCCCGCGGCCGCGAGATGGTCGAAGACCTCGGGGTTGCGCTCGACGACCGGCTCGACGGCCGCCTTCGCCTGCTTGACGACCTGGCTGACGACCTGCTGCGCGGTGCCCTGGGCGACCGCGCCGAGAAGGGGCGTCTGGAGCCCCGACAGCTTCTCGGCGACGGCGTCGACGAGCTTGCGCAGCTCCTCGGCGGCCGAGCCGGGCTGGGGCCCGTACTCGGCACGGCGGCGGGCCTTCTCCTCCGCGAGGTCCTCGGCGCACGCCTTCTCCCAGGCGTCGGCGTCGGCCTCGGGTGCGGGCTGCTCGGTGGCGTCGCTCATGGCGGCTGACTCCTGCGAGAACGTATATGGGTGGGTGCGTACCAGGAGGTGCGTACCTTCGACGTTACCCGAACGGCGGTAATCCGTTCACCGTCCCCGCGGCCACAGGTCGGGGTCGGGGGTGAACCTGATGCGCAGGACGCCGTCGCGCAGGCCGGCGCCCGCGACGGTGCAGCGGCGCAGCGCCGACGGCAGGGAGACGATGCGGCGGAGCGGTCCGGCGGTGACGACGAGTTCGTCGCCGCGCCGCACCAGCCCGAGGTCCTCGCGGACGGTGCCGGGCAGCGGCAGGTGCCACACGAGGACGCCCTCGTCGGCGATGCGGTCCTCGACGGGCCACTCCGTCGCGGCCGGCGCGGCCGGGACCGGCGGTGCGCCGAGCGCGGCCAGGTCGTCGGCGCCGCGCGGGTCACGGCCCAGATGAGGCAGCTCGTGCACGTCGTACGTGCCCTGCCAGGTGGCGACGACCTTGCGCTGGCGGGCGGCGGCGTCGGTGAGCCAGGGGTCGGTGGAGCCGTCGGGGAGCACGCGGGAGGCGAGCAGCGCGTCGGCGCGCAGGCCCTGCAGGGCGAGGGCGGTGGTCGTGGTGAGCAGGGCGTCGGCCGCGGCGGGCGTGGGCTCGGCGACGAGGCGCACCGTCGTGTGCGGGTCCTCGATGACGGCCTGGGCGGCGGCGAGTTCGGTGTCCCAGCGGTCCGCCGTCTCGTACAGCCACTCCGCGGGCATGGGGACGCCGGCGAGGCGGCCGAGGAGGGGGCGCAAGGCGCGGGCGGCCTGGCGTTCAGGGGGGAGCAGACGGCGCAGGTAGCGGCGCAGTTGTTCCGGCAGGGCGAGCAGGGCGAGGGCCTGCGGCGTCGAGGGGAGGTCGACGACGACGAGGTCGTAGGGGCCGTGGGCGCTGTCACGCAGAGCGCGGAGCAGGGCGAGCTCGTGGCTGCCGGGAAGCGGGGTGAGTTCCTCGGCGTCGAGGCGGGTGGCGCCCAGGAGGTCGAGGGCGGACGCGGCCTTTTCCTGGAGGCCGGCGAGGTCCTCGCGGAAGCGGTCCGCCGGGGCGAGACGTATCGCGGTGAGACCGGGTTCGACGGACGTCGGCGCCGCGCTCGTAGGGGTGGCGAGGGCGGCGCCGAGGGTGTCCGTGGGGTCCGCCGAGAGCACGAGGGTGCGGGCTCCGCGGCGGGCGGCGGTGAGGGCCGTGGCCGCGGCGGCGGTGGTCCGGCCGGAGCCGCCGGGGCCGGTTACCAGAACGGTGCGCATGGAGTGTGAGGCTACCTGGGGCGCGGGTCGCCCCCGGCGGACCGCTGGGGGCGGGGTTCGGCCGAGAGCACGAGAGTGCGGGCTCCGCGGCGGGCGGCGGTGAGGGCCGTGGCCGCGGCGGACGCGCCCCCGGCAGGCCGCCGGACGCGGGCGGCGGACCGCCGGACGGGGGCGCCGGACCGCCGGACGGGGGCGCCGGACCGCCGGACGGGGGCGCCGGAAGCTACTTCGTCTCCACGCGCTTCTTCAGGCCGGCGAGGGCGCGGTCGATGATGACCTTCTCGGCCTTGCGCTTGATCATGCCGAGCATGGGGATCTTGACGTCGACCGTGAGGCGGTAGGTGACCTCGGTGCCCGATCCGGACGGCTTGAGGAGGTACGTGCCGTCGAGGGAGCGCAGCATCTGGGACTTGACCAGGGTCCAGGAGACCTCGTTGTCCCCGGTCCAGGTGTAGGCCAGGGTCTGGTCGTCCTTGATCGCTCCGGCGTCCATGACGAGTCGCACCTGCTCGGCGCGGCCCGCGCCGTCCGTGGCGAGGACCTCGGCCTCCTTCACCTCTCCCGTCCAGTCGGGGTAGCGGGCGAAGTCGGAGATCACCCCCATGACATCGGCCGGTGCCGCCTCGATCGTGATGCTCGAGCTGGTGTGTTCCGCCATCGCGGTGGCTCCTCCAGATGCGGTCCGCTGAGGGGTGGTGTGTATCGCGTGAAGGCTACCGCGCACCGGCGGCGGCGCTGTCACCACTCCAGGGCCCAGGGCCTGCCCGAACCCGCGAAGTGGCCGACATTGACGCACTCCGTCGCCCCGATCCGCATGCGCCGGGCGAGCGGCTGGTGGACGTGACCGAACAGGGAGTACCGGGGGCGGGTGCGCCGGATCGCCTCCAGGAGGGCGCGGCTCCCGCGCTCGAAGCGGCGCGCGACGGTGTCGTAGACGAGTTCGGGGACGTCCGGCGGGATATGGGTGCACAGCACGTCGACCTCCCCGACGGCCTCGATCTTGGCGGCGTACTCCTCGTCGCTGATCTCGTACGGGGTGCGCATGGCACTGCGCAGTCCGCCGCCGACGAAGCCGAAGACGAGGCCGCCGATCTCGACGCGCTCGCCGTCGAGGACGGTGGTGCCGGGTCCGGCGTACTCGGACCACAGGTGCGGGATGTCGACGTTGCCGTAGGTGGCGTACGTAGGTGTGGGGAACGCCGCGAAGAGCTCGGCGTACTGCTTGCGCACCGCCGTCTCGATGGCGGTCCCGCGATCGATCCCGGCCCACAGTCCGGCGCCGAACGTACGTGCCTCCTCGAAGCGGCGGGCGGTGCGCAGCTCGACGATGCGGTGCGCGTTCTCCACGCCGAACAGGTCCGGGAAGATGCCCCGCGAATGATCTGCGTAGTCGAGGAAGAGCACCAGGTCACCGAGGCAGACGAGGGCGTCCGCCCCGTCTCCCGCCCGGGCGAGGTCTGTGGAGTTTCCGTGCACATCGCTGACCACATGTACGCGCATGCGATCACCCTAGAACTGTGTGGGAATCGTGGGTAGAGGGGGCCGGACCTGCGGTTACTTCCTATTCGCCGATTCGGTGGACTAGGGTCGGCGGAGCAGTTACACGGCGTGTGACGCAGCGAACATCTGGCCTGGACCCCCTACCGGAAAAGCAGTACCGGTGGGTAACGTCCGGGCAGTCCAGTAGTGCTCAGTATTTCAACCACTGGAGCTACCACTGCTTCAGCAGCTGAGCACCTGCCCGATCTTGGACCGCATCGTCGACTCACACAATGCCGTGGCGCCGGTGCCCTATGAGGAGCAGCAGTCTTGCGCGAGTTCAGCCTTCCGGCCCTGTACGAGGTCCCTGCGGACGGCAATCTGACCGACATCGTCCGCAGAAACGCCGCGCAGCACCCCGACGTCGCCGTCATCGCCCGCAAGGTGAACGGCACCTGGCAGGACGTCACTGCCACCACCTTCCTCGCGGAGGTGCGGTCCGCCGCCAAGGGCCTGATCGCCTCCGGCGTGCGGCCGGGCGACCGGGTCGGCCTGATGTCCCGTACCCGCTACGAGTGGACGCTCCTCGACTTCGCGATCTGGAGCGCCGGCGCGATCACCGTCCCGGTGTACGAGACCAGCTCCGCCGAGCAGATCCAGTGGATTCTCGGCGACTCCGGCGCCGTGGCCTGCGTGGTCGAGAGCGCCGGGCACGAGGCCACCGTCGAGTCCGTGCGCGACCGCCTCCCCGGCCTCGCGCACGTCTGGCAGATCGACGCCGACGGCGTCCAGGAGCTGGACCGCGCGGGCGCCGCCGTCTCCGACGCGACCGTCGACGAGCGCAGCGCCGTCGCGAAGGCCGACGACCCGGCGACGATCGTCTACACCTCGGGCACCACGGGCCGCCCCAAGGGCTGCGTCCTCACGCACCGCAGCTTCTTCGCCGAGTGCGGCGACGTGGTCGAGCGCCTCAAGCCCCTCTTCCGCACGGGCGAGTGCTCGGTGCTGCTCTTCCTGCCCGTCGCGCACGTCTTCGGCCGCCTGGTCGAGGTCGCCTCGCTGATGGCCCCGATCAAGCTGGGCCACGCCCCCGACATCAAGCACCTCACCGATGAACTGGCCGCGTTCCGGCCGACGTTGATCCTGGGTGTGCCGCGCGTCTTCGAGAAGGTCTACAACTCGGCGCGCGCCAAGGCGCAGGCCGACGGCAAGGGCAAGATCTTCGACAAGGCCGCCGACACGGCCATCGAGTACAGCCGCGCCCTGGACACCCCCAAGGGCCCGTCCATCGGTCTGAAGCTCAAGTACAAGACGTTCGACAAGCTCGTCTACTCCAAGCTGCGCGCCGTACTCGGCGGCCGCGGCGAGTACGCGATCTCCGGCGGCGCCCCGCTCGGCGAGCGCCTCGGCCACTTCTTCCGCGGCATCGGCTTCACGGTCCTCGAGGGCTACGGCCTGACCGAGTCCTGCGCCGCCACCGCCTTCAACCCGTGGGACCGGCAGAAGATCGGCACGGTCGGCCAGCCGCTGCCGGGTTCCGTGGTCCGGATCGCCGACGACGGCGAGGTGCTGCTGCACGGCGAGCACCTGTTCTCGGGTTACTGGAACAACGAGGCCGCGACCGAGGAGGCGCTGGCCGACGGCTGGTTCCACACGGGCGACATCGGCACGCTCGACGAGGACGGCTACCTCCGGATCACCGGCCGCAAGAAGGAGATCATCGTGACGGCGGGCGGCAAGAACGTCGCCCCGGCCGTCATCGAGGACCGCATCCGTGCGCACGCCCTGGTCGCCGAGTGCATGGTGGTCGGCGACGGGCGCCCCTTCGTCGGCGCGCTCGTCACGGTCGACGACGAGTTCCTCGGCCGCTGGGCCGCCGACCACGGCAAGCCGGCCGGCTCGACCGCGGTGTCCCTGCGGGACGACGCGGATCTCCTCGCGGCGATCCAGGCGGCCGTGGACGACGGCAACGCGGCGGTCTCCAAGGCGGAGTCGGTGCGCAAGTTCCGCATCCTGCCGACCCAGTTCACGGAGG
Source organism: Streptomyces longhuiensis (assembly GCF_020616555.1). Lineage (NCBI taxonomy): Bacteria > Bacillati > Actinomycetota > Actinomycetes > Kitasatosporales > Streptomycetaceae > Streptomyces > Streptomyces longhuiensis. The sequence continues at coordinate 3,117,859 of NZ_CP085173.1, forward strand.
AGTCGGGGCACCTGACGCCGTCCCTGAAGCTGAAGCGGAACGTGGTCGCGAAGGACTACGCCGACGAGATCGAAGCGATCTACCGGGGCTGAGCCTTGCGAGATCTACCCGGCTGAGCCTTGCGAGATCTACCGGCTGATCCTTGCGGGGGCTCCACCCCCGCACTCCCGCGTCCCTGTCCTCAGACGCCGGACGAGTTTCCTCGGACGCCGGACGGGCTGGATGATCCATCCAGCCCGTCCGGCGTCAGGCGTTACAGCAACTCCCGCAGCCGCTCGGCCAGCAGATCCCACCGCCAGCGCTCCTCGACCCACTCACGCCCCCGCTCCCCCATGCGCCGCCGCAACTCCGCGTCGCCGAGAAGCGTGATGATCCGGTCCGCGGAGTCCTCCGCGTCACCGCCCTTCACGACCCAGCCCGTCTCCCCGTCGAGCACCGCGTCCGGCGCGCCGCCGGAGTCGCCCGCGACGACCGGCAGGCCCGTCGCCGACGCCTCCAGGTAGACGATGCCGAGTCCCTCGACGTCGAGGCCCCCGCGCCGGGTCCGGCACGGCATGGCGAACACGTCGCCCGCCCCGTAGTGCGCGGGCAGCTCCGACCACGGCACGGCCCCCGTGAAGCGCACCGAGTCGGTGACGCCCGTCTCCACGGCGAGCTTGCGCAGCTCCTTCTCGTACGGGCCGCCGCCCACGACGAGCAGCACCGCGTCCGGGACGGCCGCCAGGATCCGCGGCATCGCGAGGATCAGGGTGTCCTGCCCCTTGCGCGGCACGAGCCGCGAGACGCACACGACGACGGGCCGGTCGGTCAGTCCGAGCCGCTCGCGCACCAGGGCGCCGCCGGAGCCGGGGTGGAACGTCTTCTCGTCCACACCCGGCGGCAGCTGCACCATCCGGCCCGCCGCGGCGGGCGTCAGCGCGGCGGCGATCCGCGACCGCGTGTACTCGCCGAGATACGTGATCGTGTCCGTCGACTCGCCGATGCGGCGCAGGAGTTGGCGGGACGCGGGCAGTTGCGCCCAGCCGGCCTCGTGCCCGTGCGTGGTGGCCACCAGGCGCTGGGCTCCGGCCTTGCGCAGCGCCGGGGCCATCAGGCCGAGCGGGGCGGCCGCGCCGAACCACACCGACGTGCAGCCGTGCTCCTTGAGCAGGCCCGCCGCGCGCCGGGTGACGCGGGGCGTCGGCAGCAGCATCGTCGTACGGTCGCGCACGACGGTGAAGGGCTGCTCGGCGTCGAAGGCGGCGGTCGCCTCGACGCCCTCGCGGGTGCGCTTCCAGGTGGAGGCGTAGACGACGAGCTGCTCGGGGTCCAGGCGGAGCGCCATGTTGTGCAGGAACGCCTGGATGCCACCGGGCCTGGGCGGGAAGTCGTTGGTCACGATCAGGGTCTTGTGCATCGCCGCCGACAGTACCTAACGCGCCGGTGGGCCGTGCTTCACGGCCCCTGCACAGTTCTGCCCGGCATCATGGCCCGAATGATGCCGAGAATCCCGGTCCCCGCGGTGCTGGTGTGGGCCGCGACCAGGGCGCTGCTCCTCCTGTGCGTCCTGAAGGTGATCACGGTCCCGGGTCCCGACGTGACGAGCGACGTCTCCGTCATCTACCGCAACTGGTACGGGATCCTGCGCACGGGCACGTTCCCGCTGGACGACGTCACCTGGCAGTACCCGCCGGCCGCCGCGGGCGCGATCCTCTCCCCCGCCCTCCTGCCGTTCCTGTCCTACGCCACCGCGTTCTTCGTGCTCGCCCTCCTCGCCGACGCGCTCACCTTCGGGCTCCTCGTGTACGCGGGCGGGCGGCCCGGCAGGTCGTGGCGCGGGGCGTGGGTGTGGGTCGCGGGCGTGCCGCTGCTCGGTCCGACCGCGTACGCCCGTTACGACGTCATGGTCACGGCGGTCGCGGTGGCGGCGCTGCTGGCCGGGGCTCGGCACCCTCGCGTCATGGGGGCGCTCACGGGGCTCGGCGCGCTGCTGAAGGTGTGGCCCCTGCTCCTGCTGCTCGGGACCCGCCGCGGCCGCGTCACGCGCGTCTCCTGGGGCGGCGCGGCCGTCACGGCCGGCGCCCTGCTCGTCGCCTTCGCGGCGGCGATGCCGGGCGCGCTCGGCTTCCTCACCTCCCAGCGCGACCGTGGCACGGAGGTCGAGTCGCTGGGCGCGCTGGTGTTCCACGTGGCGCGGCAGTTCGGCTGGCCGGGTTCCGTCGGGCTGCACTACGGCTCGATGGAGTTCCTCGGCCCCTACGTGGACGTCGTGAGCGTGGTCGCGCAGGTGCTGACGCTGCTCGCGTTCGCCTGGCTCCTGACGTGGCGGCTGAGGGCGCGGGCCTGGGCGCCGGGGACGCTCGCGGACGCGGCGTTCGTCGCGGTGCTGCTGTTCACGACGACGAGCCGGGTGATCAGCCCCCAGTACATGCTGTGGCTGACCGGTCTGGCCGCGGTGTCGACCGTGTTCTCCGCGAGCCGGATGACACCGCCGGCCTGCCTGGTCGTGGCGGCGTCCCTCGTCACGTTCCTGGAGTTCCCGCTCGGCTTCGGACACGTCGTGTACGGCGACGGACTCGGCCTCGCCCTGATCCTCGTACGCAACGGACTGCTGGTCGCCGCCTCCCTCACCGCCGCCCGGCGCCTGTGGCGGCAGACGGTCACGGAGCCGCGGGCGCGCGAACAGGCGCCGCCTCCCCGGGCGGCTCGTGACGAGACCCTGCTCACGTCATGACCCGCGGGCCGGTCAGCCCAGCTGGGCCCGCAGGTAGTCCCGCCAGTCCGCCGTGAACTTCTCCTCCGTCGTGCCGAGCACGCTCGCCATCGCCTCCTCGACCGCCCCGGTCCGCCGCTTGTGCTTCCCCACGGCGCGGTAGAAGTCGTTCAGCTTCGCCTCGCCCCAGCGGTCGGCGATCATCCGGCAGGCCAGCCACCCGCCCTCGTACGCCTGCGCGAGCCGCCCCGCGTCGCCGGAGAACCCGAAGTCCGGGTCGGTGGGGAGCGCGGCCGGCAGTCGTCCGAGCCGCACCGCGCGTTCCAGTTCCGGCGCGGCCTGCCCCGCGGAGCGGCCGGTGCCGCGGTAGCCGGCCCAGTCCGCGTACCCCTCGGACAGCCACAGCGGAGTCGCGCCCGACGTCGCCGCGCGGGTGGCGACGTGGGTCGTCTCGTGCGTGAGGACGACCTGCTTGCCGAAGGAGCCGAGCACGCCGTACGCGTCCGGATTCACGATGATCCGGTCGGCCGGCGTCCGCCCCGGCGCCCCCGCCTCGCCGGTCGTCACCGCGGCGATCCCCCGGTACCCGGCGGCGGGCGACCCGAGCAGCGCCCCCATGCCGTCGAGGGACTTCGGGACGAGGACCACGACCCGCCGGGCCCAGCCGGTCCCCCAGGCTTCGCTCACGGCGGGCACTGCCTCGTCGGCGAGGTCCGCGTAGTCGCTCAGCGCGCCGTGGGACCTGCCGACGCCGAGGACGAGACTGTGCGCGCCCCGCTCGACGACGACCCTGCCCTGTTCCCAGAGCTGCTCGCCGGTGTTCGGGGCGGGCCGGTCGGAGGTCACGTACCAGCGGCCCCCGCGCAGTTCGAGCCCGAGGGAGCGCCCGGAGACGACAGGGGCGCTGTCGTAGCCCTTGATCCGGTAGCGCAGCTCCGCACCGGCCGTGGCGTGGCTGCCGGAGCGGTCCAGGCGCGTGAGCCGGTACGTCCAGGAGGTCAGCGGGACGTCGGTGAGGTTCGCCGGAACCTCGGCGTCCGCGCTGCCGGTGGCCCGGTACGCGGTCGGATCCCGGGCGAGGACGGCGTCGGCCCTGCGGTCGAGGGTGTGCTGCACATCGTCCCGCGCGGTGTCCTGCGCCGCTCCCCCGCCGCAGCCGACGAGCCCGGTGAGCAGGCCGGCCACGGACAGCAGGGCGACACACGCCCCCGCTCCACCCGCACCACGCCCACGACCAGCCATCCTCCCGATCGTACGGCGCCTGCCGCGCCGGGCCCCGCCTGCATCGACCGCTCAGACCCGTGTCACGGACGACACGGGCATCATGCCCACCGGGTCGTAGCGCACGGGCGCGCCGGGGTACGGGGCGTGGATGACCTGGCCGTTTCCGACGTACATCCCGATGTGGCTGGCGTCCGAGCGGTAGGCGACGAGATCGCCGGGCCGCGCCTCGGACAGCGGCACCTGCCGGCCCGCGTACCGCTGGGCCTGAGAGGTGCGCGGCAGGCCCACGCCCGCCCGCGCGTACGACCACTGCATGAGGCCCGAACAGTCGAACGCGGAGGGCCCGTTGGCGCCCCACACGTACGGCTTGCCGACCGCGGACATGGCGGCGGCGACCGCCGCGGCGGCCCGGCCGGACGACGGGACGCCCGCGCCCGACAGATCGGGGACGCCGTCGCGCGCGCCACCGCGCGAGGCGCGCTCGTAGGCCTCACGCTGCGAGGCGGGCAGGGAGTCGAGCAGACGGCGCGCCTTGGCGAGCTTGTCCTCGACGGTCCGCTTGTGCCGGGCGACGGCCTTGCGGGAGCGCTCCAGGTCGACGAGTTTGAGGGTGGCCTCGGCGCGTTCCTGGGACAGGTCGCGCTGCGCCCGCTGCAGTTCGGTGAGTTCGCCGGCCTGGCGGGCGGTGATGCGGTTGAGGACGGACGCCTTGTCGAGATAGCCGTCGGGGTCCGACGACAGGAGCAGGGCGAGAGCGGGGTCGATGCCGCCCGAGCGGTACTGGGCTCCGGCGAGCGAACCGAGGGCGCCGCGCATGGTGTTGATGCGGTCCTGCCCGCGGGCGACGCTGTCCTGAAGGTCCCCCAGTTCGTCGCGGAGCTTGTCGGCGCGCTCGTCGGCCTTGTTGAACGCCTCGGTGGCCTGTTCGGCCTGCTCGAAGAGGCGGTCGACCTCGGCCCGGGTGCCGGACGGGCGGTCCTGTGGCGCGGCGCCCGCGGGGGCGGCGGTGAGTCCGGCGGCGGTGGCCGCCACGGCCGACAGGACGTACACAGTGGAGCCGCGCGCGCTCCGGTCGAGGCCGGACTGTGCGGGACGGCGATGAGACCCCACGAGTAGCCGCTCCCCCTTCCGCTGACGAACGACCCCCGGCCGGAGAACCCGGTCGGGGGAATGCGGGGCGACAGTAGCCGCGAGGGGCGGGCGCGGCCAACGACCGCTGTGGGCGGAAAACGCGACGCCCCGCCTATGACGCAGGTCATGGGCGGGGCGTGGGGTAAGCGGGTGATGCCGGAATTCGCCCGAACGGGCGCGCTTTCGCGTCGCGCTCGCCCGGTGGATCCGGACCAGGTCCTCAGCCGGACCGCACGGTCAGATGCGGACGCCGAACATGAACGAACCGACGGTGCTCATCGACTCGTAGCGCACGACGGCGCCGGGGTGCGGGGCGTGCAGCACCTGGCCGTTGCCGGCGTACAGGCCCACGTGCGCGAGGTTGTTGAAGAACACCAGGTCGCCGGGCTTGAGCTGGCTCATGCCGATCTTCGGGCCGTCGTTCTGCTGCGTGTACGTGGTCCGGGTTATGCCCACACCGGCCTGTCCGTACGACCACTGGGTGAGCCCGGAGCAGTCGTAGGAGTTGGGGCCCGTGCCGCCGGAGACGTACGGCTTGCCGAGCTGGGTGGCGGCGGCGCTCAGGGCGGCGGCACCCCGCTTGGAGGCCGGGACCTCGTTGCCGAGGTCGACGCGGGCGCCGGCGGAGCGGCTCGCGCGGGCGTCGTCGGCGGCCATCTTCTGCCGCTCGGCGGCGGTGAGGGTGTTGAGGAGCTTCTGCGCGGCGCTGAGCTTGCTCTGGACCTGCTGCTTCTTCTTGCCGAGTTCCGTGCGGGTGTCGGCGAGGTCCTTGAGCTTGTCGGCGGCCTCCTGGCGCTCCTGCGCCAGCGAACGCTGCTTCTCCTGGATCTTCTTCAGGCCCTCGACCTGCTGACCGCTGAGCTGGTCGAGCGTGGAGGCCTTGTCCAGGAAGTCGTCCGGGTCGGCGGAGAGGAAGAGCTGGACGGAGGGGTCGATGCCGCCGGAGCGGTACTGCGCGCTGGCCATCGAACCGAGGCCGGAGCGGAGCTCGTTGAGGTCCTCCTGGCCGCGGGCGACCTTGTCCTGGAGGTCGCCGATCTCCTTCTCGAGCTTCTTCTGCTTCTCCTTGGCCCCGTTGTACTTGTCGGTGGCCTTCTCCGCCTCTTCGTAGAGCTTGTCGACCTTGGCCTTGACCTCACTCTTGGTCGGCTTCGGCGCGGCCTGTGCCGCCTGCGACGTGAGGGCCACGGCTGCGGCGGCGGTTGCGGTGAGCACGGTCACACGGGTGCGGCTCGGCTGCTTGGGTCGACGGTGGGACGCCACGAAGGCGAGCTCCTTCTTCCTCCAGCCGCCTACCGACACGCCGGTGGGCGGTGACCCTCTGCCGTCACTCCCGATGAGCGATCACCCGAGCGGAGGTTCGAGGCCAGACCCTAGTGACCTTCCTGTGATCAGTTCAAATCCTGACGGGAAAAAAGTCGGTCACCGAGCGCATTCTTTGCACGCAACTCACGTGCGGTAATGCTCGTTTGACACTACGTTGCGTAAACGATCCGCCAATTCGGGCATCAGGCCCAGAGGTTACGTATGAGACCTACGTTGCCTATGTGGCGAAGGGCCGGAACCTGCGCGGCGGTCGGTCAGCCGCGCGAGAGACGCTTCAGGAGCGTCACGGAGGCGACGGGACGGGCGCCCGACTTGGCGACCCCGTCGGCCACCTCGCGGTCCGTGGAGACGACCACCACGGGCCGTCCGGAGGGCTCGGCGCGCACCAGCTGGCGGATCAGTTCGTCGGCGGTCACACCCGCCTTCGAGAACAGCACACGCACCCCGCGCGGCGGCGCCAGCAGTACGGGCGCGGCGAGTTCGGCCCCGTCGAAGACACAGGTGACCTCGGCACCGGTCTGCGCGGCGAGCTGGGAGAGCGAGCCGAGCAGCCTCAGCCGCTGCTTCTCCAGCGGCATCGTCGGATAGCCGGTCTTGGTGACGTTGTAGCCGTCGACCACGAGATGGGCCTGCGGCAGGGCGAGCAACTGGTCCAGGATGGCGGGGTCGTGCTCGGACAGGGCGCGGGCCGCGATGTCCTTCGGCGACATCCGCCCGGGTTCGACGGCGTCCACGGTCTCGGCGGGGCGCACGGACACGGGTGGCAGCGCCAGTTCGCGGCGCAGCCCCTGGGCGGACTCCAGGACGGTGTCGAGCAGCAGCCGTACGCGCATGTCCTCGACGCTGCGGCCCTCGCGCGCCGCCTTGCGGGAAGCCTCGAGCGCCGCCTCCGTCTCGCCGAGCCGAGCCTTGAGCCGCCGCGTCTCGCTGTCGGCGGCGGACAGCTGCGCATGCGTCTCGGCCCGTACGGCCTCGGTCTCGCCGTGGACCTTGCGCAGGGCCGCCTCGCCGCGCTTGACGTCGCTGAGGGCGCTGCGCAGCTTGCGGTGGAGGGACTCGGCCTCCTTCTTCGCCGACTCCAGCTCCGCGCGCAGCCGTTCGGTCTCGGACCTGCCCTGCTCACGGGCGGCCTCGACCTCCGCGCGCAGCCGCTCCAGCTCGGCCTTCGTCTCCTCGTCGGCGCGCTCGGCGTCGGCCCGCACGGCCTCCTCGCCGGCGGCCGCCACGAGCTTCACCCAGCCCGTGGGCCGCAGCACATAGGCCGCGGCGGCCACGTCCAAGGGGTCGGCGGCGGGCGGCGGCGCCCCGGAGTCCAGGGCGCCGGCGAGCTCCGGCTGGGCGTCTCTGAGACGTTCGCCGATGCGCTGGCGGAAGAGCGTGTCGCTCTCCACGGCGGCCGCCATCGCGTTGCCGGCGAACTTGGCGCGCCGGGTCGGGGTGAAGCGCGCATACTGCCGCAACTGGGGCGGCAGTTCGGCGACCGTCAGCCCGCCGAAACCGTCCGAGACGATCTGCACGACCCGGTGCCGCACACCTTCGGGCAACGGCCGGTCGAGCACCTCAGCGGCGCCGTCCCCGGCCTCCCCGCCTTCGCTCTCCACCATCCGTCACCCCAATGTCCGTATTTTCGGGGGGTCCGCTCCCTCAGGAGCCGGCACCCGGCCTGTCCACGAGTTCGACCTGATCCACCGCGTTGCACCAGCGGCAGCGGACCGACTCGATGGTCTCACTGACCACCTCGCGTTCCTCGACCTTCGGGTCACCGGCAAGGTCGAGGTGCACGTATTCGACGACCTTCGACGAGCGGGTCACGTCGAAACGCGTGAGGTTGCCGCAGAGAGTGCAGCGCCAACGGGTCTCGGCGGTCGGCAGGGGAACCGTCATCGGGGCTGTCGCCTTCTTTCGGGGTCGTACGTTTTCCGTGGTGCGTGGTGCCAGTAACCCTACGGCCTGGCGGGGACCCCCCGCGCGGGCGTCCACAGTGGGGAATCCCGGCAGGCCGTCTGGGCAGGTGTGCACCGTTACGTCATGATCTGGCACATGATCGACAATTGGGGTACGGCGGCGGTGAGGACGGTCAGGTCGGCCGTCAGGAACCAGCCGGCACCGGTGACGTACGGGCTGATCGTGCTGTGCTGCGTGGCCTTCCTGCTGTCCCCGGGGTCCGGGCTCAACCCCGCCTACGGCACGGGCGACCGGCTGCTCGCCGCGCAGAGCGACTACTTCGCCCGCTGGGGCGTGATCCCCTCCCAGCTGCTCACCGGCTCCCCACGCGCCGCCCTCACCACCGTCACGGCCCTCTTCGTCCATGGCAGCTGGCTGCACCTGCTCGGCAACATGCTCTTCCTGTACGTCTTCGGCGCGATGGTCGAAGAACGTATGGGCCACCTCCAGTTCGCGCTCTTCTACCTGCTCTCCGGCTGCGTGGCGCTGCTCGGCTACGCGATCGCGCACGCGAGCTCCGAGCAGACCCTGGTGGGTGCCTCAGGGGCGATCTCCGCGGTGCTCGGGGCGTTCCTGTACCTCTTCCCCAGGGCGCGCGTGACGAGCGTGTTCCCGTTCCTGTTCTTCCTGCCGCTGCGGTTTCCCGCGTGGGTGGTGCTGCCGTTCTGGGTGGCGCTCCAATGGGCCGCGGCGCGGCAGGGCAGCCAGGGGCCCGGGGTGGCCTACCTGGCGCACCTGGTCGGGTTCTCCGTCGGGTTCCTCTACGCGTGGGTGCGCTACGGAGGGAGAGAGCGGGGTGCGCGGAGCGCTTCTGCGCGCGGGCGGGGGCGGGAGACGGGAGGGCTAGAGTGAAAGCAGCCCCAGCCACGGCCACCGAGGGAGACAGCCAGCCGTGATCACCGCGATCGTGCTCATCAAGACCAGCGTGGACCGGATCCCCGAGATCGCCGAGTCGATCGCCGCCCTCGACAGCGTCAGCGAGGTCTTCTCCGTGACCGGAACGTACGACCTGATCGCCATGGTGCGCGTCGCGCGCCACGACGACCTGGCGGACGTCATCCCCGGGAAGATCAGCAAGATCCCCGGCGTGGAGGCGACGGACACGCACGTCGCGTTCCGCACCTACTCGCAGCACGACCTGGAGGCGGCGTTCGCGATCGGGCTCGACTCCTGATCCTGTCCGCTTGACGACCGAAGGCCGCCCCGAGGGGCGGCCTTCGTCATGTCCGGCGCGGTGCGCGGATCACACGGCGGGGACGCAACGCCCGTCCTCCGTGCGGTAGTTCCAGCGCGCGCCGTCGCGGACCAGCTCGGTCACGGCGCGGACGAAGCGCTCGACGTGCTCGTCCGGGGTGCCGGCGCCGAAGCTGACGCGGATCGCGTTGAGGGACTTCTCGCCGGGCGCGGCCTCGGGCGCCCCGCACTCCCCCTGCGACTGCGGGTCGCTGCCCAGCAGGGTGCGCACGAGCGGGTGGGCGCAGAAGAGGCCGTCGCGCACGCCGATGCCGTACTCGGCGGAGAGCGCGGCCGCGAAGTGCGAGCTGTTCCAGCCGTCGACGACGAAGGAGATGACGCCGACGCGCGGGGCGTCGTCGCCGAACAGCGAGAGGACCTTCACCTCGGGCACGGCGGCGAGACCGTCACGGACCTTGCCGATCAGGTGCTGCTCACGGGCGACGAGCGAGTCGAAGCCCGCCTCGGTGAGGGCCTTGCAGGCGGAGGCGATGGAGTAGACGCCGATGACGTTCGGCGAACCGGCCTCGTGGCGGGCCGCGCTGTCGTGCCACTCGACGTCCACACCGCCGTCCGCACGCCGCGCGACCTTGCGGGAGGCGCCGCCACCGGCGAGGTACGGCTCGGAGGCCTGGAGCCAGTCGGCGCGGCCGGCGAGGACGCCGGAGCCGAAGGGGGCGTACAGCTTGTGCCCGGAGAAGGCGACCCAGTCGACGTCGAGGTCCTGGATGTCCACGGGGTGGTGCGGGGCGAGCTGCGCGGCGTCGAGGACGATACGGGCGCCATGGGCGTGGGCAGCGGCGGCGAGCTCACGGACGGGCCACAGCTCGCCGGTGACGTTCGAGGCGCCCGTGACGCACACCAGGGCGGGCCCGTAGGGGTCGCGCTCGGCGAGGGCGCTCTCCAGGGTCTGGACGGCCTCGTCGGGCGTGCGCGGCGCGTTCAGGTACGTCACGCGGGCGTCGCGCCACGGCAGGAGCGAGGCGTGGTGTTCGGTCTCGAAGACGAAGACCTCGCAGTCGGCGGGGAGCACGGCGGCGAGCAGGTTGAGCGAGTCGGTGGTCGACCGGGTGAAGATCACCTGGTCGTCCGCGCGGCAGCCGAGGAACTCGGCGACGGTCACGCGGGAGTTCTCGAAGAGGTCGGTCGACAGCTGCGAGAGGTACCCGGCACCGCGGTGGACGCTGCCGTAGTACGGCGCGTAGGCGGCCACGTCGTCCCAGACCCGCTGGAGCGCCGGGGCGCTGGCCGCGTAGTCGAGGGCCGCGTAGGTGACCTCGCCACCGGTGACGAGCGGAACGGTGACATCCCGGCCGAGAACCGGCAGAGGGGTACAAAGCGACTGGTCGGCGGCAGCGGTGGAGACAGACATGGCGAACTCCCGTGAGAGGTAAGCGAATTGACCGCGCCGGAGCCGATGGCTCGACGGCGCAGCCGTAAAGAAAAAGGGGGTGTGCGGAGGTGGGGCGGAGATGCCCTATCGCATTCGCTTGCTCACGAGACTGCTCCCTTGAGGACCAGGACCCCAGGGTGTGCAGGGGTCCGCGCTTGCAGAGCACCTTGCTGTGCACTGCCTGGTCTTCACCCGGGGCACCCCGCCACGGACGGAGGGTTGCCGGACAGCGAGCCGGGGCCTAATCGCTGTCACTCATGACCTGCCGAGAAGTATGCCAGCTGATCGCTTCATCGCAACAGCGTGTCCGCATCCCGGACGGAGAGTGGTGGGGAGGCACCGACCGGCACCTCCCCACCCTGTCTTCCTTACGCGCTCACGCGTTGCTGGCCGCCACCCAGCGCTCCAGCGACCTCTTCGCGGCGCCCGAGTCGATCGACTCGGCGGCGCGGGCCATGCCGGCCCGGATCTGGTCGGTCAGAGGGCCCTCGCCGGGCGTGAGAGCGACGAGCGCCGCCGCCGAGTTGAGGAGGACCGCGTCCCGTACCGGGCCCCTCTCGCCGTCCAGGAGGCGGCGGGCGACCTCCGCGTTGTACGACGCGTCGGCGCCCCGCAGCGCGGACACCGGCACCAGCTCGAGGCCGACGTCCCGCGGGTCGAAGGCCTCCTCGCGCACGGCGCCGTCCCGGACCACCCAGATCCGCGAGGTCGCCGTCGTCGTCAGCTCGTCCAGCCCGTCGTCGCCGCGGAAGACGAGCGACGAGTGACCGCGCTCGGCGAAGACACCGGCCACGATGGGCGCCATCCGCGCGTCGGCGACCCCGACGGCCTGTGCCCGCACCTTGGCCGGGTTGGTCAGCGGACCGAGGAAGTTGAACGTCGTGCGGATGCCCAGCTGGCCGCGCGCCGCCGCCACGTGCCGCAGCGCCGGGTGGAACTTCACGGCGAAGCAGAACGTGATCCCCGCCTCCTCCGCGACCTCGGCCACGCGCTTCGGCGTCAGCTCCAGATTCACGCCGAGCTTCTCCAGGACGTCCGAGGCGCCGGACGCCGACGAGGCGGCGCGGTTGCCGTGCTTGACGACCTTGGCACCCGTACCCGCGATGACGATGGCCGACATCGTGGAGATGTTGACCGTCTTGGCGCCGTCGCCACCCGTGCCGACGATGTCGACCGTGTCGCCCGGGACCTCGATCACGTTCGCGTGCTCGTACATGGACCGTACGAGGCCGGAGATCTCCTCGACGGTCTCGCCCTTGGCGCGCATGGCCACAGCGAACCCGGCGATCTGCACGTCCGTGGCCTCGCCCCGCATGATGCGGTCCATGGCCCAGGCGGTGTCGTCGGCGCTCTGGTCGCGCCCTTCGAGGAGGCCGTTCAGCAGCTGGGGCCAGGAACGGCCCGCCGCGGTATTGCCTCCTGCGGGGGTCACAGCATTCATCTGCCGCTCCTGGTTTTTCGTGTGTAGGGGAACAAGGCCACCCTATCCAGCCCGGAGAGCGGCAAAGAGCCCCGTCCAGTGCCTGGACGGGGCTCTCACCGTGGCGACCATGGGTCCCCCGCTCGAGCGAAGCCGAGAGTGGGGGGTCAGTTCAGGTGATCAGTGGTGGCCGTGGCCGCTGGTGATCTCCTTGTACTCCTCGACAGTCGGCTTGGGGATCTGGCTCTCCTCGCCGTACAGGCCCTCGGAGAGCTTGGCCCGCAGCTTCTCGGTACCGGACACCTTGCGCTCCACACCGTTCTCGTCGACCGTCGGGCCGATCTCGAGCGGCGCGTACTGCTCGTGCGCGGTGAGGGTGTGCAGGGCGTCGGGCCCGAGCGGCTCGTGGACCTCGATGAACTCACCGTGCGGCAGGCGCTTGATGAGGCCGGACTCGCGTCCGTGCAGCACCTTGTCCTTGTCGCGGCGCTGGAGGCCGAGGCAGATCCGCTTGGTGGCGACGAAGACCAGCACGGGCACGACGAAGAACCCGATGCGCACGAACCAGGTGATCGCGTTGATCGACAGGTGGAAGTGCGTGGCCCAGAGGTCGTTACCACCACCGACGAGCAGGACGAAGTACCAGCTGATCCAGGCTGCACCGAACGCGGTCCGGGTCGGGACGTTGCGCGGGCGGTCCAGGATGTGGTGCTCGCGCTTGTCGCCGGTGACCCAGGACTCGATGAACGGGTAGACCGCGATGGCCACCAGGACCAGCGGGAAGATGATCAGCGGGATGAACACACCCAGGACGAGCGTGTGGCCCCAGAGGTTGATCTCCCAGCCCGGCATGAAGCGGATCAGGCCTTCGGAGAAGCCCATGTACCAGTCGGGCTGGGCGCCGGTGGAGACCTGGTCGATCCGGTACGGGCCGATGGCCCAGATCGGGTTGATCGACGCGATCGCGGAGACGACCGCGATGACACCGAAGACCAGGAAGAAGAAGCCACCCGCCTTGGCCATGTAGACCGGCAGCAGCGGCATGCCGACGACGTTCTTGTTCGTCTTTCCGGGGCCCGCGAACTGCGTGTGCTTGTGGTAGAAGACCAGGATCAGGTGGCCGACCACCAGGCCGAGCATGATGCCCGGCAGCAGCAGGATGTGGACCGAGTAGAACCGCGCGACGAAGTCGCCGCCCGGGAACTCGCCGCCGAAGAGGAAGAACGACAGGTACGTGCCGACGATCGGCACGGACAGGACCGCGCCCTCCATGAAGCGGACACCGGTGCCGGAGAGCAGGTCGTCCGGGAGCGAGTAACCGGTGAAGCCGGTGAACATGCCGAGGACGAACAGCAGGAAGCCGAACAGCCAGTTGATCTCACGGGGCTTGCGGAACGCACCCGTGAAGAACACGCGCATCATGTGCACGAACATGCCGGCGAGGAAGATCAGCGCCGCCCAGTGGTGGATCTGCCGGATCAGCAGACCACCGCGCACATCGAAGGAGATGTGCATGGTCGAGTTGAACGCCTCGGACATCAGCTGTCCCTGCAGCGGGACGTAGCTGCCGTGGTACTCCACCTCGTTCATCGACGGGTGGAAGAACAGCGTCAGGTACACACCCGTGAGGATGATGATGATGAAGCTGTAGAGGCAGATCTCACCGAGCATGAAGGACCAGTGGTCCGGGAAGATCTTGCGCATGTTGGCCTTGGCCAGGGAGTAGATCCCGAGCCGGCCGTCCGCCCAGTCGGCTACCCGCTCACCGGCGGGCGCCTTCTCGCGCGAGGACGCGTCGTTGGTCGTCGTAGTGCTCATCCGCGCTCCCAGAAAGCAGGACCGACGGGCTCTGCGAAGTCGCCGAGCGCCTGCAGGTAACCCTCGCCGTTCACGCCGATACGCAGCTGCGGGAGCGCGTGGCCGGCGGGACCGAAGATGACGCGGGCGCCGTCGGAGAGGTCGAAGGTGGACTGGTGACAGGGGCAGAGCACGTGGTGCGTCTGCTGTTCGTACAGGGAGATCGGGCAACCCACGTGGGTGCAGACCTTCGAGTACGCGACGACGCCCTCGTGAGCCCACTCGAGCTCTTGCTTGTCCTTGATGTCCTCCGGCTGGATCCGGACCAGCATCAGGGCGGCCTTGCCCATGACCTGCTGGAAGTCCTCGTCCGTCTCCTCCAGGCCCTCGGGCTTGGCGAAGGTGAGCGAGCCGACCACGATGTCCGAAGGACGCAGCGGCTCGTTCGTGTTCATGTTGACGAGGAGCTTGCCCTTCTTCCACGCGGTGTGCCGGAGCTTGTCCTCCGGCAGCGGACCGAGGTCACGAAGGAGGATGACGCCGGAGAGCGGGACCATGGCGACCGCGCCGAAGAGCGTGTTGCGGATCAGCTTGCGCCGACCGAACTGCGACTCCTTGGCGCCCTGCTTGAAGTCCGCCAGGACCTTCGCCTTGACGTCGGGCTCGGCCGAGATCGCGTGACGGTCGTCGGCCACCTCCACGTCGGACATCAGGGTGCGGGCCCAGTGGACCGCGCCCGCGCCGATGCAGAACAGGGCGACGCCGAGCGTCATACCGAGCGCGAAGTTCAGCGCGCTGATGTGCCCGATCGGCCAGATGTAGACGCTCTTGTCGGCCTTGATCGTCACGTACGAGGCGATGAAGGCGACGGTGGAGAGCATCGAGAGCATGAACAGGAAGGCGACCACGCGCTCGGAGCGCTTGGCGGCCCGCTCGTCGATGTCCTGGATCCGGTGCTCGTGGGGCGGCAGCCCCGGATCGGCGAAGGGGTCGTCCTTCACCGCGACCGAGCCGTGCGGCTGGTCGGCGTCCTGCGCGCTGGGCAGGTTCTCTTCTGGAATCTCTTGGCTACTCATGACTTCTTGGCCTTTGCGGTCCGAGCGGCGACCCAGACGGCGACGGCGACCAGTGCGCCGAGGCCGAAGATCCAGGCGAACAGGCCTTCACTGACCGGGCCGAGCCCGCCCAGGTTCAGACCGCCGGGGCTCTCGGTCTTGCCACCGTTGACCGCGTTGATGTACGCGATGATGTCCTTCTTGCTCTTCTCCGGCATCGTGGTGTCGGGGAAGGACGGCATGTTCTGCGGGCCCGTCTGCATGGCCTCGTAGATGTGCTTCGGGCTCACGCCCTCCAGGCTCGGCGCGAACTTGCCGTGTGTCAGCGCGCCGCCCTCACCGGTGAAGTTGTGGCACTGCGCGCAGTTGGTACGGAACAGCTCGCCACCGTTGGCGATGTCCGCACCCTCCGGGCTGACCTGGTTCTTCGTCGGGACGGTCGGACCGGCACCGAGCGAGGCGACGTACGCCGCGAGCTGGTCGATCTCGGCCTGCGAGTAGATGACCTTCTTCTTCGGGATCTGCGCGCCGGGCTGCTGCGCAGGCATGCGCCCGGTGCCGACCTGGAAGTCGACGGCCGCGGCGCCCACGCCCGTCAGCGGCGGACCGTCAGAGCTGCCCTGACCGCCGGTGCCGTGGCAGCTGGCGCAGCCGACGGCGTAGAGCTTCTTGCCCTCGTCGATGGCGAGGGACTGGGCGGTTTCGTCGGCCTGCGCCTTGCTCGCGGGTGCGAACGCGGCGTACAGCCCCCCGGTGGCCGCCAGCGCGAGGAGTAGGACGACGACCGCCGCCAGCGGATGGCGTCGTCGTGCGGAGAGCTTTTTCACGGATTACCCCGGTGTCAGGATCTTCTGCGTCGGTGCTTGCTGGACGAGTCGGTGCGTCGGGATCGACGTACCGGCTACTTGATCAGGTAGATCGTGGCGAAAAGGCCGATCCAGACGACATCGACGAAGTGCCAGTAATAGGACACGACGATGGCTGCGGTCGCCTGCTCATGGGTGAACTTCCTGGCCGCGTATGTGCGGCCGAGGACGAACAGGAAGGCGATGAGGCCACCTGTCACGTGCAGTCCATGGAAGCCAGTCGTCAGGTAGAACACCGAGCCGTACGGGTCGGAGGACAGCGAGAGACCGTCCTTCTTGACCAGCTCGGTGTACTCGAAGATCTGACCGCCGATGAAGATCGCACCCATGATGAAGGTGACGATGAACCATGTCCTGAGCTTCTTCACATCCCCGCGCTCGGCGGCGAACACGCCGAGCTGACAGGTCAGTGAGGAGAGCACCAGGATCGTGGTGTTCGTCGCTGAGAACGGAACGTTCAGCGACTCGGCCATTTCCTTCCAGTGATCTGGCCCGGTCACCGATCGCAGGGTGAAGTACATCGCGAAGAGGGCCGCGAAGAACATCAGCTCGGAACTCAGCCAGATGATGGTTCCGACGCTGGTGAGGTTCGGCCGATTGACCGACGGGTGCGCGTGCCCGGTTTCTACTGTCGTTGCTGTCGCCACGACCGACATTATGTCGGTCGCTTATCTCGCGCTCACTCCGGGGGGTGCCGTTCGGAGTGTCTGTGGGGTGTGTCCAGCCCGTATGGCCCATCGGGGCGGTGTCCGAACCGGTGTTGACGGGGTGTCGGGAGGAGTAGGCTCCGCGCAACGCTTCCCCACCTTGATGAGTCAAAGACGCCGAAGTCTCGGAGGAACGATGCAGTCGACCGCGACGGTCCTGGTCTACAGCGACAACGCAAGCACCCGCGAACAGGTCCGCCTCGCGACCGGGCGCAGGCCCGCCGCCGACGCCCCCGAGGTCGAGTTCGTCGAGTGCGCCACGCTCCCGGCCGTCCTCAAGGAGCTGGACCGCGGCGGCATCGACGTCTGCGTCCTGGACGGCGAGGCCGTTCCCGCGGGCGGCATGGGCGTCTGCCGGCAGATCAAGGACGAGATCTTCCACTGCCCGCCGGTGCTGCTCCTGATGGGCCGCCCGCAGGACGCCTGGCTGGCCACCTGGAGCCGTGCCGAGGCCGCTGTGACGCTGCCGGTCGACCCGGTCGAGCTCGCGGGCGCACTGGCCTCTCTGCTGCGCTCGCGGCGCGCCGTGGAGGCGTAGGGCGCTTCGGTACGCCGAAAGGGCGATCCGCAGCTCTGCCGCGGGTCGCCCCTTCCGTGTGTGGTCCGGAGTCAGAAGTCTCACACCTCGGGGCTCAGTCGGGCCGCCTGGACGCCGCTGCGGCCGCCGTCCGTCGCGGCCGCCTGTATGGCGCTGCCCTTCTCCCAGTTCTTCCAGCTGAGGTTCCAGTCGCCGAAGCCGTTCCCGAACGGGTCCATTTGGGCGCCGTTGCTGTTGACGACCTTCACGATGTCGCCGGTGCGGACGGTGTTGAAGAACCACTCGGCGTTGCTGGTGCTCATGCCGGTGCAGCCGTGGCTGACGTTGGCGTATCCCTGGGAGCCCGCGGACCAGGGGGCGGCGTGCACGTATTCGCCGCTCCAGGTCACCCGGGTCGCGTAGTACACGTCCATGTCGTACGACTCCGACGAGCCCTCGGCGATGCCGATGCTGGTGCTGCGCATCCGTACGAGGGCTTCCTTGCCGAGTACGACCTTGACGCCGTTGCGGGTCTCGAAGCCGGGCTTGCCGGTGGTGACGGGGATCGTGTTGATCACGCGGCCGTTGCGGTAGACCGTCATCTGGTGCGAGGCGGCGTCGGTCACGGCCTCTATTCGGTCACCTATGGTGAGGCGGAGGGGCTTGGAGTCGCCGCCCCAGAGGCGGTCGCCGACCTTGATGCCGTTGAGGGTGCTGTGCGCCTCCACGGTGGCGCCTGCGGGCCAGTACTCCTCGGGGCGGTAGTGCAGCGTCTTGTCGTCCACCCAGGTCCAGGAGCCCGCCACTGCGGGCTCCGAGTCGACCTTCAGGGCCCTCTCGACGACGGCCCGTGCGGCCTTGTCCTTGACGGGGGCGCTGAGTGCGGCGGTGACGGGCTGTCCGACGCCGTACTTCCCGGCATCGGGGCCGAAGGTGACCTTCAGGGCCTTGTTCTTGCCCGCGTGGCCCGTGTCGAAGGTGAGGACCTTGCGGCCCGGCTCGCCGTCCTCGTCCTCGGTGCTCACGTGCACCGTGTAGTGGGCGTCAGCGGCGAGCGGGGCGGTGCTGTGCCACCTGCTTCCGTCGGCGGACAGTTCGCCCGCGACATAGCGGCCTATGGAATCGGTGGCGGTGACATCGGTGATGCGTGCCTCGTCGCCCTCCGAGGTGATTTCTATGGGCTTGTTCGGGTCGGCCTTCTTGCTCCCGGACTCCCCGCTGAAGCTGATCTCGCTCGCTGCGTCGTACGGCTTGGCGGTGAGCGGGTGACTGGAGCCGCCGCAGGCCGTGACGCTCGCACCGAGTGCGGTCACCAGCAGAGTGCAGCCCATTACCGTGCGAATTCTCGGTGAGTTGTTCATGAGCAACACGGTATGAACCCTGGTCGCTCGCGGCGCGTCGATTGGGCCGTCCGAGGCACGGCCGGCGCGGGGCACGGGAAAGGGCCCGGACACTCCATCAGGAATGTCCGGGCCCTTCGGCGTCGGCCGGGCCCTACTGGGTCCGGTTCTCGCCGCGGTAGTACTCGAAGACCCAGCCCCACAGGCCGATCAGGATGATCGGGGCCGAGAAGTACATCAGCCACCAGCCGAAGATGACGCCCATGAAACCGAGGGCACCACCGATGGCCAGGGCAAGCGGCTGCCAGCTGTGCGGGCTGAAGAAGCCCACGTCACCGGCGTCGTCCGCGACATCGGCCTCCTTGTTGTCCTGCGCACCGGTGTCGAGCCGCCGGGCCGTGAAGGCCAGGTAGTAGCCGACCATGATGCACAGGCCGAAGGCCAGGAAGAGCGCCGTGGTTCCGGCGGGCTCCTTCGACCACACGCCGTAGACGATCGCCATGGCGAGCACGAAGACGCTCAGCCAGATGAACATCTTGCCTTGGACCTTCACTTGCCGGCCTCCTTGCCACCGGAGAGAGCGTTGCCCCCGTGGCCGCCGTTCTGGAGCTGGTCCATCGCGGCGATCTCCGGGTGGTGCAGGTCGAACGCCGGCGATTCACTGCGAATGCGCGGCAGGGTGAGGAAGTTGTGCCGCGGCGGCGGGCAGGACGTCGCCCATTCGAGCGAACGGCCGTAGCCCCACGGGTCGTCGACCTCGACCTTCTTGCCGTACTTGGCGGTCTTCCACACGTTGTAGAAGAACGGCAGGATCGACAGACCGAGCAGGAACGAGGAGATCGTCGAGATCGTGTTCAGCGCGGTGAAGCCGTCGGCCGCGAGGTAGTCCGCGTAACGACGCGGCATGCCCTCGACGCCCAGCCAGTGCTGCACCAGGAACGTGCCGTGGAAGCCGATGAACAGCGTCCAGAACGTGATCTTGCCGAGCCGCTCGTCGAGCATCTTGCCCGTGAACTTCGGCCACCAGAAGTGGAATCCGGCGAACATCGCGAAGACCACGGTGCCGAAGACGACGTAGTGGAAGTGCGCGACGACGAAGTACGAGTCCGAGACGTGGAAGTCCAGCGGCGGGGCCGCCAGGATGACGCCGGTCAGACCACCGAAGACGAAGGTGATCAGGAAGCCGATCGTCCAGAGCATCGGTGTCTCGAAGGACAGCGATCCCTTCCACATCGTGCCGATCCAGTTGAAGAACTTCACGCCTGTCGGTACGGCGATGAGGAACGTCATGAAGGAGAAGAACGGCAACAGCACGCCACCGGTGACGTACATGTGGTGCGCCCACACGGTCACGGAGAGACCCGCGATCGCGATGGTCGCGCCGATCAGACCCGAGTAACCGAACATCGGCTTTCTCGAGAACACCGGGATCACTTCGGAAATGATTCCGAAGAATGGCAACGCGATGATGTACACCTCTGGATGGCCGAAGAACCAGAAGAGGTGTTGCCATAGCAAGGCGCCGCCATTACTGGCGTCGAACACATGAGCACCGAACTTGCGGTCCGCCTCCAGGGCGAACAGCGCGGCGGCCAGGACCGGGAAGGCCAGCAGGACCAGTACACCGGTCAGTAGCACGTTCCACACGAAGATCGGCATACGGAACATCGTCATGCCGGGTGCGCGCATGCAGATGATCGTGGTGATGAAGTTGACCGAGCCGAGGATCGTGCCGAAGCCGGAGAAGGCCAGACCCATGATCCACATGTCGGCGCCGATGCCCGGCGAGCGGACGGCGTCCGAGAGCGGGCTGTAGGCGAACCAGCCGAAGTCGGCCGCACCCTGCGGGGTGAGGAAGCCGCCGACCGCGATGAGCGAGCCGAAGAGGTAGAGCCAGTACGCGAACATGTTCAGCCGCGGGAACGCCACGTCGGGCGCGCCGATCTGCAGCGGCATGATCCAGTTCGCGAATCCGGCGAACAGCGGCGTCGCGAACATCAGCAGCATGATCGTGCCGTGCATCGTGAACGCCTGGTTGAACTGCTCGTTCGACATGATCTGGTTGCCGGGACGAGCGAGTTCGGCGCGCATGAAGAGCGCCATGAGTCCGCCGATGCAGAAGAACGCGAACGACGTGACCAGGTAGAGCGTGCCGATCGTCTTGTGGTCAGTGGTGGTCAGCCACTTGACGACGACATTCCCCGGCTGCTTGCGCCTGACCGGCAGCTCGTTCTCGTACGAGTCGTCAGCTGCGGCGGCACCCTGGGGTTCGTTGAGGATGCTCACAGGTTGTTCGTCTCCCGGTTCTTCTCGTGGCTCGTCTGCGCGATGCCGGACGGGATGTAACCGGTCTGCCCCTTCTTCGCGAGGTCCTTGAGGTGCTGCTGGTAGCGCTCAGGAGAGACGACCTTCACGTTGAACAGCATGCGCGAGTGGTCGACGCCGCAGAGCTCGGCGCACTTGCCCAGGAAGGTGCCCTCCCGGTTGGGAGTCACCTCGAAGGCATTGGTGTGGCCCGGAATGACGTCCTGCTTCATCAGGAACGGCACCACCCAGAAGTCGTGGATGACGTCGCGCGAGGTGAGGACGAACCGGACCTTCTCGCCCTTGGGGAGCCAGAGGGTGGGGCCGGGGTTCTTCGTCTGCGGGTTCCTCGAGGCCGGCGTGCCGGCCTCGTAGACGCCACCGGCGTTCGCCGGGAAGTCCTCGATGAAGCGGTCCGGAATGCCGGCCAGTTCCTTCGAGGTCTTCGCGTCACCCGTGGAGCCGGGCACGTTCTCGACGTAGTTGAAGCCCCAGCTCCACTGATAGCCGACCACGTTGATGGTGTGGGCCGGCTTGTCGGCGAGGCTGAGGAGCTTCGACTCGTCTCGTGCCGTGAAGTAGAAGAGGACCGAGACGATGATGAGCGGTACAACCGTGTACAGCGCCTCTAGCGGCATGTTGTACCGCGTCTGCGTTGGTACCTCGATCTTGGTGCGGCTGCGCCGGTGGAAGATGATGCTCCACAGGATCAGGCCCCAGACAAGGACACCCGTGGCGAGCGCTGCCGCCCACGAGCCCTGCCAGAGGGAGAGGATCCTGGGACCTTCTTCCGTAACCGGGGTCGGCATACCAAGACGAGGGAAGTCCTTGTATGTGCAACCAGTAGCGGTTACCAGGATCAGGCCCGCAGTCAGCACCTGCGGCAGCTTCCGCCGCATCGGGCGCCGCGACGAGCGGTCGGAGCCGTTGGGACTCACGTAGCGCCTTCCCGAGAGTCTCGCCCGCGCTGGTTGGCTACGGCCGTCTCGCTGGTCGCTCGCCGCCCTGGCACACGGGCAGGGGTTTGGATGTTTATGCGGACCAAACCCTACTGGACGCTATTTGGGGTCGCGCGGGGAGGGTGCCTAACGCGCCGCGGGTCACTCAGAAGGGGTGGAACTTGCTGTTCCGGGGGGATCTGACGGGGGATCGGGGGGATGTCCGGTGGGTGCGGGCGCTGGTGGTCCGGCCGGCGCGCGCTCCGGGTGGCGGCTCGCGCCGTCCTCCGCGCCCCTGGCCCGACGTCGCGCTCACCCGGGGCTTTACCGTTGCGGTGTGTCCTACTTCGACGCTGCCTCCTCCGCTCCCCTGCACCCCGTGGCCCGGCAGGCGCTGCTCGCCTCGCTGGACGAGGGGTGGGCCGACCCCGCCCGGCTCTACCGCGAGGGGAGGCGGGCCCGGCTGCTCCTGGACGCGGCCCGTGAGGCCGCCGCGGACGCCGTGGGCTGCCGCCCGGACGAGCTTGTTTTCACCCCTTCGGGGACGCGTGCCGTACATGCGGGAATCTCCGGCGCGCTCGCGGGACGTCGGCGTGTCGGCCGGCATCTGGTGGTTTCCGCGGTCGAGCACTCCTCGGTACTCCATTCGGCTGCCGCGCTGGAGGCCGACGGCGGTTCGGTGACCGAGGTGGGCGTGGACCGGGCCGGTGCCGTCTCCCCCGCCGCGTACGCCGATGCGCTCAGACAGGACACGGCGCTCGCCTGTCTCCAGTCCGCCAACCACGAGGTGGGGACGGTGCAGCCGGTGGCCGAGGTCGCCGCGGCGTGCCGGGTCGCCGGGGTGCCGCTGCTCGTGGACGCGGCGCAGTCGCTCGCGTGGGGGCCGGTCGAGGGCGACTGGTCGCTGCTCGCGGGCAGCGCGCACAAGTGGGGCGGCCCGGCGGGCGTCGGGCTGCTCGTCGTGCGCAAGGGGGTGCGGTTCGCGGCCCAAGGCCCGGCCGACGAGCGGGAGTCGGGGCGTGCGGCCGGGTTCGAGAACATTCCGGCCGTCGTGGCGGCGGCGGCCTCGCTGCGGGCGGTGCGGGCCGAGGCCGCCGAGGAGGACGCGCGGCTGCGGGAGTTGACGGAGCGGATCCGGGCCCGGGTGCCGGGGCTCGTGCCCGATGTCGAGGTGGTGGGCGACCCGGTGCGGCGGCTGCCGCACGTGGTGACCTTCTCCTGTCTCTATGTCGACGGAGAGACTCTGCTGCACGAGCTGGACCGGGCCGGTTTCTCCGTTTCGTCCGGCTCGTCGTGCACGAGCAGCACACTGACGCCGAGCCATGTGCTCAAGGCGATGGGGGTGCTGAGCGAGGGGAACGTACGGGTGTCGCTGCCGCTCGGGACGGCCGGGGACGACGTCGAACAGTTCCTCGGGGTGCTGCCGGGGACGGTGGCGTCGGTACGGGAGCGGCTGGGGGCGACGGCGGTGACCGCGCCCGCCCCCGCGCCGGAGAGTGCGCCCTCGCTCGTGGTCGACGCGCTCGGCAAGCGGTGCCCGATCCCCGTCATCGAGCTGGCGAAGGTGATCGGGGACGTGCCGGTGGGCGGGACCGTGACCGTGCTAGCCGACGACGAGGCGGCGCGGCTCGACATCCCGGCGTGGTGCGAGATGCGGAGCCAGGAGTACGTCGGGGAGGAGCCGGCGGAGCGCGGTACCGCCTATGTGGTCCGCCGGCTCTCCTGACGCGACTACTTCAGGTGCTCCTTGACCTCGGCCGCGGCCTCGTGGCCGTACGCCTTGGTGAAGCGGTCCATGAAGTGGCCGCGGCGCAGCTGGTACTCCTGCGTGCCGAGGGTCTCGATGACCAGCGTGGCGAGCATGCAGCCGACCTGGGCGGCGCGCTCGTGACCGACGCCCCAGGCCAGGCCGGACAGGAAGCCCGCGCGGAACGCGTCGCCGACGCCGGTCGGGTCGACCTTGGCCTCCTCCTCGGCACAGCCGACCTCGATCGGGTCCTCGCCGACGCTCTCGATGCGGACGCCGCGCGAGCCGAGGGTCGTGACGCGGTGGCCGACCTTGCCGAGGATCTCCTCGTCGGTCCAGCCGGTCTTGCTCTCGATGAGGCCCTTCTCGTACTCGTTCGAGAAGAGGTACGTCGCGCCGTCCAGGAGCGTGCGGATCTCGTCGCCGTTCATCCGGGCGATCTGCTGCGAGAAGTCCGCGGCGAACGGGATGGAGCGCGAGCGGCACTCCTCCGTGTGACGGAGCATGCCCTCCGGGTCGTCAGCGCCGATCAGCACCAGGTCGAGGCCGCCGACGCGCTCGGCGACGGACTGCAGCTCGATGAGGCGGGCCTCGCTCATGGCGCCCGTGTAGAAGGAGCCGATCTGGTTGTGGTCGGCGTCCGTGGTGCAGACGAAGCGGGCCGTGTGCAGGACCTCGGAGATGCGGACGGAGTCGGTGTCCACGCCGTGCCGGTCGAGCCAGGCGCGGTACTCGTCGAAGTCGGAGCCCGCGGCGCCGACCAGGATCGGGTCCGTCCCGAGCTGCCCCATGCCGAACGCGATGTTCGCGCCGACACCGCCCCGGCGGACGTCGAGGTTGTCGACGAGGAAGGAGAGGGAGACCGTGTGCAGCTGATCCGCGACCAGCTGGTCGGCGAAGCGGCCGGGGAAGGTCATGAGGTGGTCGGTGGCGATGGAGCCGGTGACTGCGATACGCACGGCGTGGTCACGTCTTCCTGAGCGGAGGGGGTTGACGCTTTACGCTACCGGGTCGCGTCCGTCCGACTGAAGCGGCAAAACTACCCGATAGTAGGTCTTTCTTCGCGGGGCCGGACCTGCATAGCGTTCCTTTATGACGAACCTCAAGGTCCGCACCGCGTCCGCACCGCTCGACCTCGAAGGCGGCCTCGCCTCCCTGCGCGGCGACTGCGCCCGAATGGCCCCGCACTGGACGGCCCCCGTCAAGGACAAGCAGACTCCCGTCGCCCCCTCCCTCCCCCACGGCGTCGTCGTGCCCGCCGAGTCCGCGCGGCTCATCGACTCGATGTCCGAGTACGGGGACTAGAGCGGACCGAAGAGGCGCCCGCGCGGGCCCTGGGGAGCGAGGAGGGAACCGCACGCTCCCCCGCTGCGTCCCATCGCTGTCCCCCGTATAGGGGATACGGCGTACGACGCAGCAGCTGAAGGAGCGATGCGGTGAGCACCGAGCAGACGCAGGATCGACACCGGGGGCGGTCCCCGCTGGCCGTCGCCTCGGTCGCGGCAGCGGTACTCCTCGTCGGTGGCGGTGGCGCGTATTTCGCGGCGACCTCGGCCGACGGGGACGGCCGCGGCGGGACTCCGGCCGCCGGCGAGGACTCCACTCCTCCGCCGCTGGCCCTGGACGGCTACCGGGAGGGCGGCACGGGCTCCACCTCGGGAATCGCGCCGGGCGAGCCCGACCCGAACGGCACCCGTTACCGGGCCGACGGCAAGCTCCCCACGGGGCCCGGCGACGCCCCCGTCTACCGGAGCGAGGGCAAGGTGACCGCGGCCGATGTCGCCGCGCTCGCCAGGACGCTCGACGCGCAGGGCGCCCCGCGCCTGGAGAACGGCGCCTGGAAGGTGGGCCCGGCGAAGGACGGCTCGGGCCCCTCACTCCAGGTGACCGAGCGGGCACCCGGCGCCTGGACGTACGCGCGCTACGCACCGTCCGCGGGCCACAAGTGCGCGAGCCCGACGAAGTGCACCGAGGCGCCGGGGAACGGCAGCGCCAAGGACGCCGTGAGCGAGGCCGCCGCGAAGAAGGCGGCCGCTCCGGTGCTCAAGGCGCTCGGCCAGGACGACGCGAAGCTCGACGCGCGCCAACTGATGGGCGCGATACGGGTGGTGAACGCGGAGCCGCGCGTGGGCGACCTGCCGACGTACGGCTGGACCACGGGCGTGCAGGTCGGCTCGGACGGCCAAGTGGTCGGCGGGAGCGGCCAGTTGAAGCAGCCGGTCAAGGGCGACACCTACCCCGTGATCAGCGCGCAGAAGACGCTCGATCTGCTCAACTCCGCGGCTGTCGGGGCCGGTCGCGTCGGCATCGGCGGCTGCGCGAGCCCGGTGCCGGTGAAGCAGCGGGACGAGGCGCCGTGCAAGGCGCCGACGAAGCTGCCCGCGGCGGAGCCCGTCCACGTCACGGGGGCCACGTTCGGGCTCGCGGTGCAGTTCACGCAGGGGCGGCAGATCCTCGTACCGTCGTGGCTGTTCCAGGTGAAGCCGCAGGGCGGGCAGGCGGCGTTCACGGTGACGCATCCCGCGGTGGACCCGAAGTTCCTGACGTCGCCGCACGCACCGGGGCCGGCCGACAAGCCGAGCCCGCGGCCGAGCGTCAGGCCCGGTGACCCGGGGACCGACACCCGCGACGTGCGCCCGGACAGCTACGCGGTGGACGGGCGGACGCTGACGGCGCACTTCACGGGCGGCGTGTGCAGCACCTACACGGCCGCCGCGACGGAGAAGGACGGCAAGGTCGCCCTGAAGGTCACGGAGACGCGGAAGAAGGGCACGGTCTGCATCGCGATGGCGAAGTTCTACACGCTGCCGGTGACGCTGGACGAGCCGCTCGACGGCCGCAAGGTCGTGGACTCGACGGACAGGGCGGTGCCGCACGCGGACGGCAAGCGGGGACAGGAGCCGGCGCCGCAGAGCTGACCCCCTGACGAAACACGAAGCGGCGGTTCCCCCTCGAGCAGGGAACCGCCGCTTCGTGTACGTACAGGCTCAGGCTCAGCTGAACGAGTCGCCGCAGGCGCAGGAACCCGTGGCGTTCGGGTTGTCGATCGTGAAGCCCTGCTTCTCGATGGTGTCGACGAAGTCGACGGAGGCGCCGCCCAGGTACGGGGCGCTCATGCGGTCGGTGACGACCTTGACGCCACCGAAGTCCTTCACGACGTCCCCGTCGAGGGAGCGCTCGTCGAAGAAGAGCTGGTAACGCAGGCCGGAGCAGCCTCCGGGCTGTACGGCGACGCGCAGCGCCAGGTCGTCGCGCCCTTCCTGGTCAAGGAGGGCCTTGACCTTGGCCGCGGCGGCGTCGGACAGGAGGATGCCGTCGCTCACGGTGGTGGTCTCGTCCGATACGGACATCTGCTTCTCTCCAGGGTTGTACGGAGACTGCTTGCCGACGTTCCAACCGGCGGGGCCGCGGTTTCATTCCGGCCCTGGCGCTCGTGTTTCGCCTCTCGGCGAGTTCGGCTTCCTTGCCCTTTCATGCTCGCACACCCCGCGCGCGGGAGGCACGGGCCGGTCCACGCGGATTGCGTCACATAGACACGATGGCCATCGTCATTCTGACGTGAAGCAGTTATGATAGATAGCGTCATTTCGACGAGAAGCCTCGCCGCACGAATGTCATAACAAGAAAGGGTGCGTGACGTGACCACGGCCCAGACCACCGTTGACCTGGATGTTCAGCCGACTCCGCTGGCTCTCCTGCTGCTCGGCCGCGAGGCCGACCCGCGGAGCGAGCGCGGCGTGGAGTGCCCTGGAGACCTGCCCTCCCCGTCCGACCCGGACCTGGTGGAGCGCGCCCGCGCGGCCAAGGAGAAGCTCGGGGACAAGGTCTTCGTGCTCGGCCACCACTACCAGCGCGACGAGGTCATCCAGTTCGCGGACGTCACCGGCGACTCCTTCAAGCTCGCCCGTGACGCGGCCGCCCGGCCGGAGGCCGAGTACATCGTCTTCTGCGGTGTGCACTTCATGGCCGAGTCCGCCGACATCCTCACCGGCGACGACCAGAAGGTGGTCCTGCCCGACCTGGCCGCCGGGTGCTCCATGGCCGACATGGCCACCGCCGAGCAGGTCGCCGAGTGCTGGGACGTGCTGACCGAGGCCGGCATCGCCGAGCAGGTCGTGCCCGTCTCGTACATGAACTCCTCCGCGGACATCAAGGCGTTCACCGGCAAGCACGGCGGCACGATCTGTACCTCGTCGAACGCGAAGAGGGCCCTCGACTGGGCCTTCGAGCAGGGCGAGAAGGTGCTCTTCCTGCCGGACCAGCACCTCGGCCGCAACACCGCCGTGCGGGACATGGGGATGTCCCTGGACGACTGCGTCCTGTACAACCCGCACAAGCCGAACGGCGGCCTGACGGCCGAGGAGCTGCGGAACGCGAAGATGATCCTGTGGCGCGGGCACTGCTCGGTGCACGGACGCTTCTCGATCGACTCGGTGAACGACGTCCGCGAGCGGATCCCCGGCGTACGGGTCCTGGTGCACCCCGAGTGCAAGCACGAGGTCGTCGCCGCGGCGGACGAGGTCGGCTCGACGGAGTACATCATCAAGGCCCTCGACGCGGCCCCGGCCGGGTCGAAGTGGGCGATCGGCACCGAGCTCAACCTGGTGCGGCGCCTCGCCAACGCGCACCCGGACAAGGAGATCGTCTTCCTCGACAAGACGGTCTGCTTCTGCTCGACGATGAACCGCATCGACCTGCCGCACCTGGTGTGGGCCCTGGAGTCCCTGGCCGAGGGCAACCTGGTCAACCGGATCGAGGTCGACCGCGAGACCGAGCAGTTCGCGAAGCAGGCGCTGGAGCGGATGCTGGCGCTGCCGTAGGCGCGAAAGCCGTAGAAAGCCCGGAGCCCGGGTCCCCCATCGAGGCGGGACCCGGGCTCCGGGCTTTGTGCCGAAAGGGTCAGACGCCCGCCGGCTCCGGCTCGCCGGACTCGGACTCCGAGGCCTCCGCGGCCTCCGGTCCGGCCGTCACCCCGGCCTTCTTCGCCCGCTTCGCCTCGCGCTTCTTGCGGCGCCGCTCCTTGCGGAGCTCCAGCATCGCGTAGAGCGTCGGGACGAGGAGGAGCGTCAGGAGCGTCGACGTGATCAGACCGCCGATCACCACCACCGCGAGCGGCTGGGCGATGAAGCCGCCCTCTCCGGTGACGCCGAGCGCCATCGGGAGCAGGGCGAAGATCGTCGCCAGGGCCGTCATGAGGATCGGGCGCAGACGGTGGCGACCGCCCTCGATGACCGCCTCGATCGTGCCGTAGCCCTCCTTGCGGTACTGGTTGATCAGGTCGATCAGGACGATCGCGTTGGTGACCACGATGCCGATGAGCATCAGCATGCCGATCATCGCCGGGACGCCCATCGGGGTGCCGGTGGCGATGAGCAGGCCGATCGCGCCGGTCGCCGCGAA
Organism: Streptomyces longhuiensis; assembly: GCF_020616555.1. NCBI lineage: Bacteria > Bacillati > Actinomycetota > Actinomycetes > Kitasatosporales > Streptomycetaceae > Streptomyces > Streptomyces longhuiensis. The sequence continues at coordinate 3,146,893 of NZ_CP085173.1, forward strand.
CGGGATCGAGACCAGCAGGATCAGCGGCTGCGCCAGCGAGCGGAACGTGGCGACCAGAAGCATGAACACGATCGCGATCGCGGCCAGCATCGCGAGGCCGAGGTTCTTGAACGCGTCGTCCTGGTCGGACGTGACGCCGCCGATCGTGGCCTTCGCGCCCGCGGGCAGCTTCAGCGCCTTGATCTTCGTCTGGAGGTCGGCGCTGACCGCGCCGGTGTTGTCACCGGTCGGCCTGGCCGTGATCGTCGCGGCGCGGGCGCCGTCGATCCGGGTCATGGAGACCGGCCCGTCCACCAGCTTCACCGTGGCGATGTCGCCGAGCTTCAGACCGCGGGGGCCCATCGGGAGCTTCTTGAGCTCGTCCATGGTCGTGGCGGGCTTCGCCGACTTCACGACGACGTCGCGCTCGGTGTCGTCGAGGATCGCCTTGCCGCTGGTCGTACCGCGCACGGCCTGGCCGACGGCCGCGCCGAGCGTGGTGTCGTTGAACCCGGCGGCCGCGGCCTTGGAATTGGCCTTGACCGAGATGCGCGGGACCGACTGCGACAGGTCGCTGGTGACGTCCGTGACGCCGTCGAGCTCGGCGACCTCGTCGCGGACCTCGTCGGCCGCCTTGCGCAGGACCTGGCCATCGGCCGCCTTCACCACGACGCTCAGGTCCTGGCTGCCGAAGCCGTCACCGGCCGCGATGGTGGTCCGGCCGATCCCGGCGAGCTCACCGAGACCCTTCTCGATGCGGTCCTGGGTCTTCTCGAACGACGCCTTGTCCTTCAGCGTCACCTGGTACGACGCCTGGTTGGTGTCGGTGCCGCCGCCGAAGGCCGCCATGAAGCCGGACGAGCCGATGGTGACCTGGTAGTCCTTGACCGAGTCGACGCCGTCGAGCAGCTTCTCGACCTTCTTCGCCGCGGCGTCGGTCGCCGCCAGGCTGGTGCCCGGCTTCAGCTCCTGCTTGATGGACAGGACTTCCTGCTCGCCCTGGTCGAAGAAGTTCGTCTTCAGCATGGGGGCCATGCCGAACGTGCCGACCAGGACCACGACCGCGATCAGGACGCTGGTGAGGCGGCGACGGGTCGCGAAGCGCAGGACGGGGACGTAGATCCGCTGGAGCCAGGACCGCGCCTCCTTCTCCTCCGCCTTGCGGCGCGCCTCCTCCGGATCGACGCCCTTGATCGCCTTGGGCGGGCGCAGGAACCAGTACGACAGGACCGGGACGACGGTGAGCGAGACGATCAGCGAGGCCAGCAGGGCCGCCGTGACCGTCAGCGAGAACGAGCCGAACAGCTCGCCGACCATGCCGCCGACCAGGCCGATGGGCAGGAAGACGGCGACGGTGGTCAGGGTGGACGACGTGACGGCGCCCGCGACCTCGCGGACCGCCTTGAGGATCGCCTCCTGGCGCTCCTCGCCGTAGCCGAGGTGCCGCTTGATGTTCTCCAGGACGACGATGGAGTCGTCCACGACGCGGCCGATCGCGATGGTCAGCGCGCCGAGCGTGAGCATGTTGAGCGAGAGGTCACGGGTCCACAGGACGATCAGGGCCAGGACGACCGAGAGCGGGATCGAGACCGCGGTGACCAGGGTCGAGCGGATCGACGCCAGGAAGACCAGGATGACGAGGACGGCGAAGAGGAGGCCGAGCGCGCCCTCCGTCGTCAGGCCGTCGATGGACTTGGAGACGGCCGGGCCCTGGTCGCTGACGACCGTGAGCTTCGCGCCGGTGCCGAGGTCCTTGCGCAGGTCGGGGAGCTTGTCCTTGACCGCGTCGGAGATGGCGACCGCGCTGCCGTCGTGGTCCATGGTGACCATGACCGCGAGGCTGGGTTTGCCGTCGGTGCGGGTGATCGAGTCGGCCTTCGCGGGCCGCTGCGCGACCTCGGCGACGTCACCGAGGCGTACGGGCTTCCTGACGCCCTCGCCGGTGACCATCAGGTCCTCGATCTGCTTCAGGGAGGTGAAGCCGCCGCCGACCTGGACGGTGCGGTTGCTGCCGCCCTCGTCGAAGGAGCCGGCGGGCAGGGTCGCGCCACCCGCCTGGAGGGACTGGCCGAGCGCGGCCTGGCTGATGCCGGCCGCGGCGAGCTTCTTGTCGTCGGGGGTGACGGTGACCTGGAGGTCGCGCACACCGTCGACGGTGACCTGGCCGACGCCGTCGATGTCCTTGAGGGACGGGACGACGGTCTTGTCGAGCTGGTCGGCGAGCGCCTGCTGGTCCTTGTCGGACGTGACGGCGAGGACGACGGTCGGGATGTCGTCCGTGGAGCCCGCGATGACCTGCGGGTCGACGTCGTCGGGGAGCTGGGCGCGGGCCCGGTTCACGGCCTGCTGGACGTCGGCGACGAGCTGCTTGGAGCCGTTGCCGTAGTCGAACTGGGCCATGATCACGGCGTTGCCCTCGCTCGCCGTGGAGGTGATGCCGGTGATGCCGTCGACCGCCTCGATGGTCGACTCGAGCGGCTCGATGACCTGCTTCTCGACCACGTCGGGAGACGCGCCCTGGTACGGGGCCAGGACGGACACCATGGGCAGTTCGATGGAGGGCAGCAGCTGCTGCTTGAGCTGGGGTATCGCGATGGCGCCGAAGACGATCGCGATGATCGACATCAGCCCGATCAGGGCCCGTTGAGCGAGGCTGAATCTCGACAGCCAGGACATGGTGTGGGTCTCTCTCTGTGGCAGGCGCGGCAGGAGGAGGCCCCGGGCGGCCGGGGGACGCGGGTGCGTCCGAAGAGACGTGCGGGGCCCCCTACACCCTCAGTCATGCGCGAGGGCGGATCCGTAGCTCCCAGGTCCCGTTCTTATGCGCCGCATACTGCGCCCGTAGTACGCGGAGGCCCCGGCTCACTCCACCCTTGGACGGACCAGGCCCGATTCGTACGCGATTACTACGAGTTGGGCACGGTCCCGCGCGCCGAGCTTGGCCATGGCGCGGTTCACATGGGTCTTGACCGTGAGCGGGCTGACCTGGAGGCGCTCCGCGATCTCGTCGTTCGAGTGGCCGCCGGCGACCTGGACGAGGACCTCGCGCTCGCGGGTGGTCAGCGCGGCGAGACGTTCGCCGTGGGCGCCGCCGGGGCGGGCGCCGTCCTCCCAGTCGCCGTACCCCTCGCCCTGGGCGAGGAACTTGGCGATCAGGCCCTTGGTGGCGACCGGCGACAGGAGCGCCTCGCCCGCGGCGGCGATCCGCACGGCGCCGAGGAGCTCCTCGGGTTCGGCGCCCTTGCCGAGGAAGCCGGAGGCGCCCGCGCGCAGCGACTGGACGACGTACTCGTCGACCTCGAACGTCGTGAGCATCACGACGCGTACGTGTGCCAGTTCGGGGTCGGCGCTGATCAGGCGGGTCGCGGCGAGTCCGTCGGTGCCGGGCATCCGGATGTCCATGAGAACGACATCGGCCTTCTCGGATTTGGCGAGGCCGACCGCCTCCGCGCCGTCCGAGGCCTCGCCGACGACGAGCATGTCGGGTTCGGAGTCCACGAGGACGCGGAAGGCACTGCGCAGCAGGGCCTGGTCGTCGGCGAGCAGTACCCGAATGGTCATCCGGCGTCCCCCGTGTCCGTGGCGAGGCCCGCGGTGGCGCGGGCCTGGACGGGAAGGATCGCATGGACGCGGAACCCGCCCCCGTAGCGCGGTCCCGCCGAGCAGCTGCCGCCGATCGCGGCGACGCGCTCGCGCATGCCGAGGAGACCGTGGCCGCCGCTGTCGGGCGAGGGCTGCTCGGTGCCGGGCCCGTTGTCCAGGATCGTGACCTCGATGTTCGGGCCTACGCGCACGACGCTGACCTCGGCCTTGGCCTCGGTGCCCGCATGCTTCTGCACATTGGTCAGGGCCTCCTGGATGATCCGGTAGGCGGCCAGGTCGACGGCGGCCTGCAGGCCGGTGGCCCGGTCGGCGCAGGCGACCTCGACGGGCAGGCCGGCGTTGCGGAACGTACCGACGAGGTCTTCGAGGCGGTCGAGTCCCGGCGCCGGTTCGGTGGGCGCCTCCGGATCGCCGGACTGCCTCAACAGGCCCACGGTGGCGCGGAGTTCGTTGAGCGCGGAGCGGCTCGCCTCGCGCACGTGCGACAGGGCCTCCTTGGCCTGGTCGGGGCGCTTGTCCATGACGTGCGAGGCGACGCCCGCCTGGACGTTGACCAGGGCGATGTGGTGCGCGACGACGTCGTGCAGGTCGCGGGCGATGCGCAGGCGCTCCTCGGCGACCCGGCGCCGGGCCTCCTCCTCCCGTGTGCGCTCGGCCCGCTCGGCCCGCTCGCGGATCGCGTCGACGAACGCGCGCCGGCTGCGCACCGCGTCCCCGGCCGCGGCGGCCATGCCGGTCCAGGCGAAGACGCCGAGGTTCTCCTGCGTGTACCAGGGCAGAGGGCCGGCCAGCATGGCGGCGCCGGAGAGGAGGGCCATGGTGGCGAGGCCGACGCGCCACGTGGTGGGGCGGTCGGTGGTGGCGGCGACGGTGTAGAGCGCGACGACGGCGCTCATCGCGACGGGCGCGCGGGGGTCGCCGGTGACGAGTTCGGCCAGGGTGACGGCGGAGGTGGCCGCGAGGACCGCCATGGGCGCGCGGCGGCGCAGGACGAGGGCGGCCGCACCGAGCACCATGAGGACGACGCTGAGGACCTGGGGGCTGCGGGTGCCCCAGGTGGGGGTGCCGTCGCGGCCGCCGTTCGGATCGGCGAAGGAGGCGGCGATCATGCAGAGCAGCACCGCCGCCGCGAGTGCGGCGTCCATGGCCCGGGGGTGAGTCCTGGCCCAGCGTACGAAGGGGGTCACCGGCGTCACGGTATCGCCCCCTCGTCCGTGCGCGGCAGGCCCGTCCATCAGCGGTGCGCGCGACGGGCCGCGTACCGGGGGCAGGGGCTCAGCCAGGGATCAGGCCCTCGTCGCTGAGCATCTCCCTGACCTCTTCCAAGGTCGCGTCCGGGGACGGAAGAATAAGTTCCGAGGGTTCGAGCGAAGCGTCGGGCAGCGGGGTGCCGACGGAGCGGACCGTTTCGAGCAGGGCGTTGAGCGTGCGGCGGAAACCGGGGCCGTCCCCGTTCTCCATCTCGGCCAGGAGCTCGTTGTCGAGCTTGTTGAGCTCGGTGAAGTGGCTGTCGGCCAGCTCCACCTGCCCCTCCCCCATGATCCGTACGATCATGACGCCCTCCTCGGCGTGGGACTACTGCTTGTCGAAGCGCGGGGTGTCCTGCGGCGTCTGCGTCGGGGACTGCTGGCCCTGACCGCCCTCGATGGCCTGCTGCGAGGAGGAGGAGCCGCCCGACAGTTCGGCCTTCATCCGCTGGAGTTCCAGCTCTACATCCGTACCACCGGAGAGGCGGTCCAGCTCGCTCTGGATGTCGTCCTTGGCGAGGCCGGACTGGTCGTCGAGGGCGCCGGAGGCAAGCAGCTCGTCGATCGCGCCGGCCCGGGCCTGGAGCTGCGCCGTCTTGTCCTCGGCACGCTGGATGGCCATGCCCACGTCGCCCATCTCCTCGGAGATGCCGGAGAAGGCCTCTCCGATGCGGGTCTGCGCCTGGGCCGCGGTGTAGGTCGCCTTGATCGTCTCCTTCTTCGTACGGAAGGCGTCGACCTTGGCCTGGAGGCGCTGCGCCGCGAGGGTGAGCTTCTCCTCCTCGCCCTGAAGGGTCTGGTGCTGTGTCTCCAGGTCGGTGACCTGCTGCTGGAGCGCTGCCCGGCGCGAGAGCGCCTCGCGGGCCAGGTCCTCGCGGCCGAGCGCGAGCGCCTTGCGGCCCTGGTCCTCCAGCTTGGACGACTGGGTCTGGAGCTGGTTGAGCTGCAGCTCCAGGCGCTTGCGCGAGGTCGCCACGTCGGCGACGCCGCGGCGCACCTTCTGGAGCAGCTCCAGCTGCTTCTGGTACGAGTAATCGAGGGTCTCGCGCGGGTCCTCGGCCCGGTCAAGGGCCTTGTTCGCCTTCGCGCGGAAGATCATCCCCATACGCTTCATGACACCGCTCATGGGCTTCGCGCGCCCCCTTCTGACAGATCCAGCAGACGTCCAGCACCAGCACTGCGACAGAACCCACAGTACGGGTCCTGCCTCTATTACCGCACTGTTCAGGTGCGGATGCGCTCATCCCCAAGGACGACTGCGTCCGGTCCCGCTCCGGCGCAGGGAGTAGGTGCCCCCTGGGGTGGCCGGTTCGACGAGCACGCGGTGCAGCTGCCGGGAACGCTCAGCAACACTGACGCAGGGTGTTGCCGGATCGTTCCCCACTCGCCTCTGGTCCATGCGCGCGCACCACGTACCCTTGGGTTTTGTGTTCCGTAGCCGATCCAAGGACGAGAAGGCCCCGGCCGCCAAGGCACCGGTGACCAACTCCACGCAGCCCCGTGACCCGCAGGCCCCCAAGGGCCGCCCCACGCCCAAGCGCAGCCAGGCCCAGACCCAGCGCCGCAGCGTGGCCAATACGCCGACGACCCGCAAGGAGGCGTCGAAGCGGCAGCGTGACGAGCGCCGCACCGCGATGGAGAGGCAGCGCCAGGCGCTCGCCAGCGGTGACGAGCGTTATCTTCCCGCCCGCGACAAGGGTCCGGTGCGAAAGTTCGCGCGCGACTTCGTCGACTCGCGCTTCTGCATCGCCGAGTTCTTCCTGCCCCTGGCGGTGGTCATCCTCGTGATGACCATGATCCGGATTCCGAGCCTCCAGAACATCGCGCTGCTGCTCTGGCTCATCGTGATCGTGCTGATCGTCCTCGACTCGGTCGTGACGGCGTTCCGCCTGAAGAAGCGCCTGGCCGAGAAGTTCCCGAACGAGCCGAAGAAGGGCGCCGTCGCGTACGCCCTGATGCGCACGCTCCAGATGCGCCGGCTCCGTCTGCCCAAGCCCCAGGTCAAGCGCGGGGAGCGGCCCTGAGCACGGAGGCCTTCTCCGGCGGCGCCGCGGCGTCCTGGCTCGGGAAGCTGAGCGGTCTGCGCAATTCCGTACGCCAGGAGCTCGTGGCCCGGCAGCTCGACGAGCAGCTGGCCGCGCGCTACCCCGTCGGGCAGCGGCTGCGCATCCTCGACGTCGGCATGGGCCAGGGCACGCAGGCCCTGCGCCTCGCGCGTGCCGGGCATCAGGTGACCGGGGTCGAGCAGGATCCCGGGATGGTCGCCGTCGCGCGGGCCGCGCTCGCCGAGGAGCCCGAGGGCATCCGCGGCCGGGTGCGCCTCGTGGAGGGCGACGGCCGTGAGACCGGGGTGCACTTCCTGCCCGGCAGCTTCGACGTGGTCCTGTGCCACGGGGTCCTGATGTACGTCGAGGACCCCGACGCGCTGCTCGCGGGCCTGGCGCGGATGCTGGCCCCCGGCGGCCTGCTCTCGCTCCTCGTGCGCAACGGTGACGCGCTCGCCATGCGGCCCGGCCTCGCCGGGGACTGGCAGGCGGCGCTCGGCTCCTTCGACACCCTCTCGTACCGCAACCGGCTCGGGCTCGACGTGCGGGCCGACCGGCTCGACGCGCTGACCGCGACGCTGGCCGGGATCGGGGCTCCACTGCACGCCTGGTACGGAGTGCGGGTCTTCACGGACACGGCGGGGGACGACGCCCCCGTGCCGCCGCCCGGCGAGTTCCACACGCTGCTCGCGGCGGAGGAGCGGGCGGGCCGCACGGAGCCGTACCGCCGGGTGGCGGCGTTGCTGCACCTGTGCGGCGTGCGGGGCTGAGGGTCCCGGCGCGCACCACGGTCGCCGATTCTCGGTGACGTGCACGAGGAGCGGGGCCGAGAAGACGGTCGAGGTCACGCCCGGCGAGATCCGGGACGGACGCATCGGGAGCGAAAGGGGCGGCCACCCGTGCGGGTCGCCGCCCCTCTCGGCGTTCCGGAAGGTGCTGCGGACCTACGCGGGCGCGTCCTCCGCATGCAGGCCCATCGGACCATAGATCTTCGCGTCGTCCTCGAAGAGGCTGACCTGGTCGGCGCCGCCTTCGGCGAGGGCCTTCCAGTACTCGCCGATCCACGACTCCGCGTCGCCCTGAGTCGTGAACTCCTCGGGCTGCACCGCCGGCTGGACCTCCGTCCCGTCCGACTTCTCGAACCTCCACGTCCACGCCGCCATGTCAGCCTCCAGGGAGTCAACGGACCAGCTCACGGTCTGAGTACTGCCCGGAAGCCTATCCGGGCGAGCGCCGCTCGCGGTGGCGCGGGAGGATCTTCCCGTGGAACTCACTCTGCTCGGCACCGGCGCACCCACCGGCCTGCCCCGCCCCGACTGCCCCTGCGCGGCCTGCGCCACCGCCCTCGGGCCGGGTGCGCGCGCCGCGACCGCGCTCCTGATCGACGGCACGCTGATGCTCGACCTGACGCCGGGGGCGGCGTTCGCCGCCGCCCGCTCGGGGCACAGCCTCAGCGGCGTACGGCAGGTACTGCTCTCGCATCCGCACGACGGGCCGCCCGTCGAGGTGCCGGCGGGGCTCGTGTCGCCGGGCCGGGTGCCGGACGGGAGCGAGTTGGCGCTGCTGACCGGGCACCGGGTACGGGCCCTGCCGATGGACTCGCCGGGGACGGGCTACGAGGTGACCGGGCCGGACGGCGAGCGGCTGCTGTACCTGCCGCCGGGCGCGGCGCCCGCGGGCTTCGAGGAGGCCGAGCGGCCGTACGAGATGGTGCTCGCCGACATCGTGGACCGCCCGGACGCGGCGGCCAGGCTGCGGGCCGTGGGGGCGATCGGCGCGACGACCGATCTGCTCGCGGTCCACATCGACCACGACGTGCCGCCCGGTCCGGAGCTGACGCGCCGTCTGGCGGCGGCGGGCGCACGGGCCGTGCCGGACGGGACGACGCTCGTGGTGGGGGCGTACGAGGACGTGCCGGACGTGCCGCGCAGGACGCTGGTCCTCGGTGGGGCGAGGTCCGGGAAGTCGGTCGAGGCCGAGCGGCGCCTCGAGGCGTTCCCGGGCGTGCTGTACGTGGCGACGGGCGGCACGCGGGGCGGGGACACCGAGTGGTCGCAGCGGGTGGCACTGCACCGCGAGCGGCGTCCCGGCTCCTGGAACACGACGGAGACGTGCGACCTCGTGCCGCTCCTCGCGCAGGACGGTCCCCCGCTGCTCATCGACTGCCTGTCCCTGTGGCTGACGTACGCCATGGACGAGGTGCGGGCCTGGGACGACGCGGAGTGGGCGGGCGGCGGGGAGCGGGCGCTGCGCGAGAAGGTCGCGGCGCTGACGGAGGCCGTGCGGAACACCTCGCGCACGGTCGTCGCCGTGTCGAACGAGGTGGGTTCCGGGATCGTCCCGGCCACCGCGTCGGGCCGCCGCTACCGGGACGAACTGGGGCGCCTGAACACGGCGTTCGCCGCCGAGTGCGAACAGGTACTGCTCGTGGTGGCCGGGCAGGCGCTCGTGCTGCGCGGCTGACACGGGGCGTCCGGCCAGGCCTCTCAGACCTCGGTCAGCTGCGGGTCCCTGCCGGGTCCCGCGGTGTTCTTGCGGGCCACGACCCGGTAGGCGTTGGAGAAGCGGGTGCGGCCCGCGAGCGGGGCGAGCAGTTGGTCCGCCGCGTAGGCCGCGGCGACGAGGGGCACGACGGCGTACGTGAGGGCCGTGCGCAGCCCGCGCTGGAGCGGGGTGGGGGCCTTGCTGCGCCAGGGTGCGTCGGCGCTCGGCAGCCAGTGGCCGAGGAACAGGGCGAGGCCGGCGGTGAGGTCGAGCGGGACGTGCGCCTCGCGGCGGTCGGTCGCGACGACCGTGTAGCCGAGGCGCTCCAGCTCGCGGCTGAGGTTGTCCATGGGGATGAGGTGCAGGTGCTGGGGCTGGAAGTACGACACCCACCACTTGCCGAGCAGCTTCGCGTAGCGGCTCTCGGGGTCGGGAACCTCGACGAGGAGGTGGCCGCCGGGGCGCAGGACGGTGCGGGCGGCCTTGAGTTCCTCGCGCGGGTCGGTGGCGTGCTCCAGGTAGTGGAACATGCTCAGCGCGTCGTAGCGTCCCGCGAGCGCGGGGGCGAGTTCGGTGAGGGTGCCGCGGTGGGCCTCCTCGACGCGGCCGGCCCTGCGGCCCTCCTCGACGGCGGCTCCGGCGTCGAGCCCGTCGAAGGCCGTGTACGGGTGGACCTCCTTGGCGGCCGCCGGGAAGTGGCCCTGCCCGGTGGCGACGTCCAGCCAGCTCTCCGGCTCGATGAGGGCCAGCAGGGTGCGGGCGGCGGCGCGGTGGCGCCGGGCGGAGCGCCGCGCGGAGTGCTGGGCGTTCAGGAGCCGGGCGGAGTGGCCGGCGTTGAGCCCGTCGTAGAAGTCCCGGTAGTAGAAGGCCAGTCCCTCGGGAGTCAGGCGCGGGTTCTGGAAGGAGTGCGAGCAGGCGCGGCACTGGTCGACGACGAAGCTGCCGGGCTTGTGCTGGAGGAGGTCGGTGGTCCGCAGCCGGGTGCGCAGGCGGCCGGAGCCGCACCAGGGGCAGTCGGTCCTGCGCGGCTCGTGGAACCGGTCGGTGCCCTGGGCGAGTTCGGTGAGATAGGCGGGCCGCCGCTCGGCGACGGCCTCGGTCGTGGGGGTCATCACGAACTCCTGTGGGACGGTCCGAAGGGCGCCACACCGCCCTGGGGCGATACGACAATCCGGGGCATCCAGGAACGTAAAGGATCACGGAGAGACCCGCAATGACGCTGCGGACGCGATGCATCGCATGGCGTAACACCACGTCATGCGCCACGTCGGGGAACGGCCGGTACTGTTCGGCGAATGAGCTCGCTGAATCTCGACGACTTCACCGATCTGATCGAGCGCCCCGACGGCGGGACGCGCCGCGACGCCGAGGAACGCCGTGCCCGCTTCGCGGTGCCGCCCGGCGCGCTCGGCCGCCTCGACGAGCTGGGCGAGTGGCTGTCGGCCGCCCAGGCCGCCGTGCCGGTCAAGCCGCTGGAGCGGCCGCGCGTGGTGCTGTTCGCGGGTGACCACGGGATCGCGCAACTCGGGGTGTCGGCGCGGCCCGCGGGAAGTGCCGCGGCGCTGGTGCGCCAGGCCATCGAGGGCGGGAGCGCGTCGGCGATCCTCGCGCGGCGCCTGGGTGTTCCCGTACGGGTCGTCGACATGTCGCTGGACTGCGAGCCCGGCGAGCTGCCCGCCGAGGTCGTACGGCACCGAGTGCGCAGGTCGTCCGGGCGCATCGACGTCGAGGACGCGCTGACGCCCGAGGAGGCGGAGGCCGCGTTCCGCGCGGGCATGGCCGTCGCCGACGAGGAGGCGGACTCCGGCACGGATCTGGTGGTCCTCGGGGATCTCAGCGTGGGCGGGACGACGGCGGCCGCGACGCTGATCGCGGCGCTGTGCGGGACGGACGCGTCCGTGGTGACCGGGCGCGGCGGCTCGCCGATCGACGACCTGGCGTGGATGCGCAAGTGCGCGGCCGTGCGGGACGCCCTGCGGCGGGCCAGGCCCGTGCTCGGCGACCAACTGGCGCTGCTCGGCGCGGTGGGCGGCGCGGACCTCGCCGCCGCGACCGGGTTCCTTCTGCAGAGCGCGGTGCGGCGTACGCCGGTGATCCTGGACGGCGTCGTGTCGGCGGCGTGCGCGCTCGTCGGACAGCGGATCGCGTTCCGGGCGCCGGACTGGTGGCTGGCGGGCCAGTCGAGCGGGGAGCCCGCGCAGGCGAAGGCGCTGGACCGGATGGCGATGGAGCCGCTGCTCGACCAGGGCGTGACAGTGGGCGAGGGAGCGGGGGCGCTGCTCGCGCTGCCGCTGGTACAGGCCGCCGCGGCGCTGGCGGCGGAGCTGCCGGAGGCCCCGCAGGCCGTAGAGGAGTCGCCGGCCGCCGAGGAGCCGGAGACCGCCGACGCGACCGAGTAGGGCACAGGGCGCGCCATTTTGACGGCGGGTCGCGGCGGGTTCGGTACCGCCGCGACCCGCCGTTTCGCGCCCCGGCGATGCTCGACCCACATCGCATTAAATGCCCCATATGCTCCCTGCCTATGGCAGATGAACACACGAGCGCTCCACCCGCGCGCCCCGCCCACGCCTCCACCCCCACGTCGAAACGGGCGGCCGCCTTCCTCGTCTGGTACCTGCGCGTCGTCACGTTCATCAACCTCCTGAGCGCGGTCTGGGTCTCCCTCGGCCAGGACCTGCAACGGCACAACACCGACAACTACTTCACCCCGTACCTGCTGACGGCCGGCTTCGCGTCGGGGGTCTTCACCTGGTTCCTGGCGATCACGATGCGCCGCCGCAAGCGCGCCGCGTGGATCCTCAACCTCGTACTGAGCGGGCTCTTCCTGCTCCTGTTCATCGTCGTGATGTTCTTCCCCGAGGTGAGCCGGTACGCGCAGAACTGGATCTCGCTCGTCCTGACCGCCGCGTTCGTCGCCGCGCTGCTGCTCGGACGGCGGGAGTTCTACGCGAAGGGGGACCGCTCGAACGCGAAGCTCGCGGCCGCGGTCGGGATCGGCGGACTCCTCGTGACGTCCCTGTTCGCGACGTTCCTCGTGACCGTCACCAACCAGGCGCACGACGGGCACCACTCGACGTTCCTGGAGCGCTGGCGCTACGGCACCCTGCGCCTCATCTCGGTCGCCACCGACGAGTCCCGCTACCCCGGCATCACGTCGCCGAACTGGGTCAACGTCGTCATCAACATCCTGAGCACCCTCCTCCTGCTCGCCGTCGCGTACGCCGCGTTCCGCTCCCGCAAGGCCGTCGACCCCATCACCCCCGACGACGAGGCCAGGCTGCGCGCACTGCTGGACAAGGAGGGCGACCGGGACTCGCTCGGCTACTTCGCACTGCGCCGCGAGAAGAGCGTCGTGTGGTCGCCGACGGGCAAGGCGGCCGTCGCGTACCGCGTCGTCGGCGGGGTCTCGCTCGCGTCGGGCGATCCGATCGGCGACCCCGAGGCCTGGCCCGGCGCGATCGCGCCCTGGCTCGTGGAGGCGCGCGAACACGGCTGGATCCCGGCCGTGATGGGCGCGAGCGAGGAGGCGGGCACCATCTACGCCCGGCACGGCCTCGACGCCCTCGAACTCGGCGACGAAGCCATCGTCGAGATCGCCGAGTTCACACTGGAGGGCCGCGCCATGCGCACCGTCCGCCAGGCCTACAACCGGGTCAAGCGCGCGGGTTACGAGGTGCGGATCCGGCGCCACGAGGACATCCCCGCCGACGCGATGACGTACCTGCTCCAGCGCGCCGACGACTGGCGCGACGGGGCGACCGAGCGCGGCTTCTCGATGGCGCTCGGGCGGCTCGGCGATCCGGCGGACGGACGCTGCGTGATGCTCGAATGCACGGACGGGAAAGGCGAGTTGAAGGCCGTCCTCTCGTTCGTCCCCTGGGGACCGGAGGGGCTCTCTCTCGACCTGATGCGGCGTGACAGGGACTCCGAGAACGGGCTGATGGAGTTCATGGTGATCCAACTGCTCCAGCGGGCCGGAGAGATCGGGATCACGCAGGTGTCGCTGAACTTCGCGATGTTCCGGTCCGTCTTCGAACGTGGCTCGCGGCTCGGCGCGGGCCCGGTGCTGCGCCTGTGGCGCTCGCTGCTCAGCTTCTTCTCACGGTGGTGGCAGATCGAATCCCTCTACCGGGCCAACGCGAAGTACCGGCCCATCTGGGAACCCCGCTTCCTGCTCTTCGAGAAGAGCGCCGACCTGCCGCGGATCGGCCTCGCCTCCGCGCGCGCCGAGGGCTTTCTCGAGGCACCGGGCCTGCCGAACTGGATGCACCGCCGACATCTGGAGCCGCGCCCGTGAGATCCCCGGCCGCCCTGGCCCGCGCCGAGTGGGGCCAGTTGTGGTCGACGGTGCACAGGGGGCTCGTCGCGAAGAGGTGGCGGGCGGCGCCGATGACGCTCGGCGCGGTCTGCCTCACGGCCCTGTTCCAGTACGCGCAGAACCAGGCCTGGGGCTATCGGTTCGTGCAAGGCGTCGGCTCCGTACGGGCCGAGGACCCGCTGTGGCTGTCCGTGCTGCGCACCCCGCTGTCCCTCTCCGTGCCGGCGCTCGACCTGCCGGTGTGGGGCGCGCTCGCACAGGTACTGATCGTGTTCGGCATCGCGGAGATCTGCCTCGGCTGGCGGGGCACGCTCGCCATCGGATACGTCGCCACCCTCGCCGGCACCCTCTACGCCCGCCTCGGCATCGCCCTCGGCCCCGACAGCCCGCTCGGCCTGCCCGCGTCGGACGCGCTGCTCGTCGACAACGGCCCCTCGGCGGCGGTCGTCGGCCTCGCCGTGTACGTGTGCTGGCGCCATCACGCCTGGTGGACGGCGGGCGTGGTGGTCGCCCTCATGGTGATCGAGGCGGCCATCAAGCCGAACCTCGCGGGCAAGGAGCACCTGGCGGCGATGACCGCGGTCGCCCTGGTCGTCGTGGCGCGGTGGGCCCTCGCCACCGCGCGTCACCGGGACACCGAGCGCTCCGGGTCGGGTGTGCCGCCGATCAGGTCCTGAAAGCCCCGGCTCAGCTTCGACCAGCGCCGGTCGTGCCGGTAGGCGCGCAGCCGCGATCTGGCCCTGGCCTTGGGGCGCCGCCGGTACCAGCGCTTGGCCCACGCCGATCCGGGCCGCGCGAGCCTGATGGCCCCGAACAGCGCGACGAACGGCACGAGTACGCCGAGGATCGCGAGCCGGGGCTTCCCCTTGAACATGGCCAGCACGACGAACAGGAGATTGACCAGGACCGTGAGGATCGCGGTACCGCGCCCCTGCTCCTCCTGTCCCGTCACGTCGTTCACACCGAGCGGCGAGAAGCCGCTGAGGACGAGCAGCCCGAGCGCAGCGGCGAGGACCACCACCTCCACGCTCTGCCTTCCCTGTTCGGTCCAGTACACGTCGGCGAGGTGCAGGATCAGCGCGAACTCGTCGAGGACCAGGCCCGCGCCGGTCCCGAAGATCACCGCGCAGATCGAGGCGGCGACGCCGTGCCGCCCGCTGCCGACCGCGCCGAACCCGCCGACGACGGTGAGGATCACGCCCGGCACCACGTGGTGGATGTGCATGCCGCCCGGCGTGACGTTGCGGAACGGCCCGCGCCCGGCCCGGATGAGGCGCGTGATCGTACGGGTCGCCACGAAGGTCAGCAGGAACGCGGCGAGGGCGAGCAGCAGCGGCAGCTTCCCCGGCTCGACGATGTTCCGGTACCACCAGTCACCCATGCGGCCATCCTGCCGCCGGGGCACGGGCGCCGCCCGCTGTGCTGGGCCCCCCGGGTAGCCTGCCGGGATGTCCGCAACCCCGGCCGACGGCCTCCGCTTCGCCTTCGGCACCCTCACCGTGCTCCCGGTCGAAGTCACCCGATGGGACCGCGAGGCGGCCCGCGCCGGAATGCTCTGCGCCCCCGTCGCCGGGCTCGTCGTGGGCCTGGCCGCCGCCGCGCTCGGCGCGATCCTGACGCTGCTCGGCGCCGGACCGCTGCTCGCGGCCGTGGCGAGCGTGAGCGTCCCGGCCGCGCTGACCCGGGGACTGCACCTGGACGGGCTCGCCGACACCGCCGACGGCCTCGGCAGCGGCAAGCCGGCCGAGGACGCGCTGCGCATCATGAAGCAGTCGGACATCGGCCCGTTCGGCGTCATCACGCTCGTGCTCGTGCTCCTCGCCCAGGTCGCCGCGCTCTTCGAGCTGTACGCGCAATCGTGGGCCCGCGGCGCGCTCGCCGTCGTCGTCTCGGCACTCACCGCCCGGCTCGCGCTCACCCTGGCCTCGCGCGCCGGTGTCCCGCCGGCCCGGCCCGAGGGCCTGGGCGCGGCCGTCGCCGGGACGGTGCCGGTGCGCGGGGCGCTGCTCGCCGCCGCCGTGACCGTGTGCGCCGCCGGTGCCGCGGGCGCCGCCACCGGCTCGGCGTACGGCGCCGTGCGCGGCGCGGCGGCCGCCGTACTGGCCTGCTGCGCGGCCGAACTCCTGCTGCGCCACTGCCTGCGCCGCTTCGGCGGAGTGACCGGCGATGTCTTCGGCGGCGTCGCCGAGACCGCCGCCACCGCCGCCCTCGTCGTCCTCACTCTCGGCTGACACGGCCGCGGTCGCATACCGCGAAGCGCACCCTCGCGCACACGGGCGTAGGCTCCCCAAGGGGCCATACACCCCACGGCCCGTCAGAATTCGTTCAGACACCATGAAAGTAGGGACCTCACCACCGTGACTGCTCTGACTCTCAGCACCGCCGCCGCGTCCGGCCTGCGTGCCGACGCGATCGTCGTCGGTGTGGCGAAGGGTGCCGCGTCCAAGACCGGCGGGCTCGTCGTCGCCCCCGGCGCGGAGGCCGTGGACAAGGCCTTCGACGGCAAGCTCGCCGCCGTTCTGGAGACCCTCGGCGCTTCCGGCGGTGAGGGTGAGGTGACGAAGCTCCCCGCCCCGTCCGGCTTCAAGGCCCCGGTCGTCCTGGCCGTCGGTCTCGGCCCGGTGCCGGAGAAGGACGAGACGTACGACGCGGAGGCCCTGCGCCGCGCCGCCGGTGCCGCCGCCCGCGCGCTGGCCGGTGCGAAGAAGGCCGCGTTCGCCCTGCCCGTCGAGGACTCGGGTGACGCGGGCGCGATCGCGGAGGGCGCCCTGCTCGGCACGTACTCCTTCGACGCCTACAAGGAGTCGGCCCAGGACGGCAAGAAGAACGGCAAGGCGCCGCTCGCCGAGATCGCCCTGCTCGGTGCCAAGCCCCGCGACAAGGCGTTCAAGGCCGCCGTGGAGCGCGCCATCGCCGTGACCGAGGAGCTCAACCGCGCCCGCGACCTGGTCAACACCCCGCCGAACGACCTCACCCCGGAGGCCTTCGCCGCCGTCGCCTCGGCCGCGGCCAAGGAGCACGGCATCAAGGTGCAGATCCTCGACGAGAAGGCGCTCGCCAAGGGCGGCTTCGGCGGCATCCTCGGCGTCGGCGCCGGCTCGGAGGCCCCGCCGCGCCTGGTGAAGCTCTCCTACACGTCGTCCAAGGCCGACAAGCACCTCGCCTTCGTCGGCAAGGGCATCACGTACGACTCGGGCGGCATCTCCCTCAAGCCGGCCGGGCACAACGAGACGATGAAGTGCGACATGGCCGGCGCCGCCTCCGTGTTCGCCGCCGTCGTCGCCGCCGCGCGTCTGGGCCTCAAGGTGAACGTCACCGGCTGGCTGGCGCTCGCCGAGAACATGCCGTCCGGCTCGGCCACCCGCCCGGGTGACGTCCTTCGCATGTACTCCGGCAAGACCGTCGAGGTCCTGAACACGGACGCCGAGGGCCGCCTGGTCCTGGCCGACGCCATCGCCAAGGCCTCCGAGGAGACCCCGGACGCGATCGTCGACGTGGCCACGCTGACCGGCGCGATGATGCTGGCGCTTGGCAACCGCACGTTCGGCATCATGGCGAACGACGACGCTTTCCGTACGTCGATCCACGAGGTCGCCGAGGAGGTCGGCGAGCCGTCCTGGCCCATGCCGCTCCCCTCCGACCTGCGCAAGGGCATGGACTCCGCCACCGCCGACATCGCCAACATGGGCGAGCGCATGGGCGGCGGCCTGGTGGCCGGCCTCTTCCTCCAGGAGTTCGTCGGCGAGGGCATCACGTGGGCCCACCTCGACATCGCGGGCCCGGCCTTCAACGAGGGCGGCGCGTCCGGCTACACGCCCAAGGGCGGCACCGGTTCCGCGGTCCGTACGCTGGTGCGCCTCGCGGAGCGCACGGCCGACGGTGACCTCGGCTGACGCGTAGGGCACTGCTCGACAGCCCCCGGGTGCGACGGCACCCGGGGGCTGTTCGCTTTCGACGAAATCCGCAGCCTTCCGGACCCCCTCAGCCGGGTTTCAGGTGTAACCGCCGTCTCACCCCCGGGCCCGGCGTCCCGTCCGCCTCCGACAAGTGCGAAGATGGGTTCTCGGCAGGACAGGGCCCCCACCACAGGGCCGAAGCATAAAAAAGCGGCCGGACACCAGCCGCCGCCCGGTCACTGCAGACCGGCGTACGGCGCACATGCATGGAGGACGTGACGTGGCGAACGACGCCAGCACCGTTTTCGACCTAGTGATCCTCGGCGGTGGCAGTGGCGGTTACGCCGCGGCCCTGCGCGGAGCGCAGCTGGGCCTGGACGTCGCCCTGATCGAGAAGAACAAGCTCGGCGGCACCTGCCTGCACAACGGTTGTATCCCGACGAAGGCCCTGCTGCACGCCGGCGAGATCGCCGACCAGGCGCGCGAGGCCGACCAGTTCGGTGTCAAGGCCTCCTTCGAGGGCATCGACATCGCGGGCGTCCACAAGTACAAGGACGACGTGATCTCCGGCCTGTACAAGGGCCTGCAGGGTCTCGTCGCCTCCCGCAAGGTGACGTACATCGAGGGTGAGGGCCGCCTGTCGTCCCCGACCTCCGTGGACGTGAACGGCCAGCGCGTCCAGGGCCGCCACGTGCTCCTCGCGACCGGCTCCGTGCCGAAGTCGCTGCCGGGCCTGGAGATCGACGGCAACCGCATCATCTCCTCGGACCACGCGCTGAAGCTGGACCGCGTCCCGCAGTCCGCGATCATCCTCGGCGGCGGCGTCATCGGCGTCGAGTTCGCCTCCGCGTGGAAGTCCTTCGGCACCGACGTCACCGTCGTCGAGGGCCTGAAGCACCTCGTGCCCGTCGAGGACGAGAACAGCTCCAAGCTCCTGGAGCGCGCGTTCCGCAAGCGCGGCATCAAGTTCAACCTCGGCACCTTCTTCGAGAAGGCCGAGTACACGCAGGACGGCGTCCGCGTGACCCTCGCCGACGGCAAGACCTTCGAGGCCGAGGTCCTCCTGGTCGCCATCGGCCGCGGCCCGGTCTCGGCCGGTCTCGGTTACGAGGAGCAGGGCGTCGCGATGGACCGCGGTTACGTCCTGGTCGACGAGTACATGCAGACCAACGTGCCGACCGTCTCTGCCGTCGGTGACCTCGTCCCGACGCTCCAGCTCGCGCACGTCGGCTTCGCCGAGGGCATCCTGGTGGCGGAGCGTCTGGCCGGTCTCAAGACCGTCCCGATCGACTACGACGGCGTGCCGAAGGTGACGTACTGCCACCCCGAGGTCGCCTCCGTCGGTATCACCGAGGCCAAGGCCAAGGAGATCTACGGCGCGGACAAGGTCGTCGCTCTGAAGTACAACCTCGCGGGCAACGGCAAGTCCAAGATCCTCAAGACCGCGGGCGAGATCAAGCTCGTCCAGGTCAAGGACGGTGCCGTGGTCGGCGTCCACATGGTCGGCGACCGTATGGGCGAGCAGGTCGGCGAAGCCCAGCTGATCTACAACTGGGAAGCGCTGCCCGCCGAGGTCGCCCAGCTCATCCACGCCCACCCGACGCAGAACGAGGCACTCGGAGAGGCCCACCTGGCCCTCGCGGGCAAGCCGCTGCACTCGCACGACTAGGTCAGGCCGCAGGCTGGACCCAGTCGTCCCTGTCGTCCCCTGGGCGCGACGACCGACCACAGACTTCCGCACTCCCCCAAGCTCTCAACATCGCTCGAGCAGGGGAGACCCCACTAAGGAGCAACAGAAACCATGTCGGTTTCCGTATCCCTTCCGGCGCTCGGTGAGAGTGTCACCGAGGGCACCGTCACCCGCTGGCTGAAGGCCGAGGGCGAGCGCGTCGAGGTCGACGAGCCGCTGCTCGAGGTCTCGACCGACAAGGTCGACACCGAGATCCCCTCGCCCGCCGCCGGCATCCTGGCCTCCATCAAGGTCGCCGAGGACGAGACCGTCGAGGTCGGCGCCGAGCTCGCCGTCATCGACGACGGCACGGGCGCCCCGGCCGCCGCCCCGGCTCCCGCCGCTGCCGAGGCCCCGGCCCCGGCCGCCGCTCCGGCCCCCGCCGCCGAGGCCCCCGAAGCCCCCGCGGCTCCGGCCGCCGCCCCGGCCGCTCCGGCCGCCCCTGCCGGTGCCGCTTCCGGCACCGACGTCGTGCTGCCCGCTCTCGGCGAGTCCGTCACCGAGGGCACCGTCACCCGCTGGCTGAAGGAGGTCGGCGAGGAGGTCGCGGAGGACGAGCCCCTGCTCGAGGTCTCCACGGACAAGGTCGACACCGAGATCCCCTCCCCCGTCGCCGGCGTTCTCCTGGAGATCTCCGTCGCCGAGGACGAGACCGCCGAGGTCGGCGCCAAGCTGGCCGTCATCGGTGCTCCCGGTGCCGCTCCGGCTGCCGCCGCGCCCGCCGCCCCGGCCGCTCCGGCTGCCGCTCCGGCACCGGCTCCGGCTGCCCCCGCGGCTCCGGCCGCCCCGGCCCCGGCACCGGTCGCCGCTCCGGCACCGGTCGCGCCCGCGGCTCCGGCCGCCCCGGCCCCGGCACCGGTCGCCGCTCCCGCTCCGGTCACCCCCGCTGCCCCGGCCCCCGCCGCGGTCGCCGGTGACGACGGCGCGTACGTGACCCCGCTGGTCCGCAAGCTCGCGTCGGAGAACGGCGTGGACCTGGGCACCGTCAAGGGCACCGGCGTCGGTGGCCGTATCCGCAAGCAGGACGTCATCGCGGCCGCCGAGGCCGCGAAGGCCGCCCCGGCCCCCGCCGCCGCTGCTCCGGCCGCCGCCGCGAAGGCCCCGGCCCTGGAGGTCTCCCCCCTCCGCGGCCAGACGGTCAAGATGACCCGCATGCGCAAGGTCATCGGCGACAACATGATGAAGGCGCTGCACTCGCAGGCCCAGCTGACCTCGGTCGTCGAGGTCGACATCACCAAGCTGATGAAGCTGCGCGCCAAGGCGAAGGACGCGTTCGCGGCCCGTGAGGGCGTCAAGCTCTCCCCGATGCCGTTCTTCGTCAAGGCCGCCGCCCAGGCGCTGAAGGCCCACCCGGTCATCAACGCCCGGATCAACGACGACGAAGGCACCATCACGTACTTCGACTCGGAGAACATCGGCATCGCCGTCGACGCCGAGAAGGGTCTGATGACGCCGGTCATCAAGGGCGCGGGCGACCTGAACATCGCCGGGATCTCGAAGAAGACCGCCGAGCTGGCCGGCAAGGCCCGCGGTGGCGGCCTCACGCCGGACGACATGTCCGGTGCGACCTTCACGATCTCCAACACGGGCTCGCGCGGTGCGCTCTTCGACACCGTCATCGTGCCGCCGAACCAGGCCGCGATCCTGGGCATCGGCGCCACGGTGAAGCGTCCGGTCGTCATCAACCACCCGGACCTCGGCGAGACCATCGCCGTCCGTGACATGACGTACCTGTCGCTCTCCTACGACCACCGTCTGGTGGACGGCGCGGACGCCGCCCGCTACCTGACCGCGGTCAAGGCGATCCTGGAGGCCGGCGAGTTCGAGGTCGAGCTCGGCCTGTAACTCTCGTCTCATCAGCGCGTACGCCCCCGTCCGGAGGTCTTCCGGACGGGGGCGCCGCCGTATTGTCTAGAGGTCAACGCACCTTGGGGTCTCTGCCCGCCCGTCTCCCTGGCCACCGCCCCCGACGAGACCCTGCGGGCCGCACCATCCCGTCGCTGGAGGAGCCATCATGACCGCGCCCGTCGTCCACTCGCTGCGCGAACAGATCCGCGAGCACATCGTCGAGGGGATCGTCAGCGGGCGCTGGAAGCCGGGCGAGCGCATCGTGGAGCGCCGCATCGCGACGGAGCTCGAGGTCAGCCAGACGCCCGTGCGGGAGGCCCTGCGGGAGCTGGAGAGCCTGCGCCTGATCGAGTCCGCCCCCAACAAGGGCGTGCGGGTGCGGAACCTGACGGCCGCCGACCTGGAGGAGAGCTACCCGGTCAGGGCCGGTCTGGAGGCCATCGCGGCGGAGCTGGCGGCCGGGAAGCTGGCCGAGGACTGCTCGGCCCTCGAACCCCATGTGGCGGCCCTCTACCGCGCCGACCAGGAGGCCGACGGGACCGGTCAGGTGCGGCACACGGTCGCCTTCCACCGCGAACTGGTGCGCGCCGCGGGGAACTCCGTGCTCCTGCACACCTGGGAGGGCCTCGGCATCGAGGTCTTCACGGCCCTGTCCATCCGGTGGCTGGGCACCGTCCAGCAGTCGTACGCGGAGGAGCACGAGGCGCTCGTGGCCGCGTTCCGGCGCCGGGATCCCGCGATCGCGGAGCTGGTGAAGGCGCATGTGCTCGGCTGCGCCCCGCGCGCCTGAGCCGCACCCCGCTCAGACGTCGTCGCGCCACCCCTCCCACCTGCGAATATCCGGCGTACCGCCTTTGAAATCAAGGCACCCGGTGCCCCGTTCAATGGCACCGGATGCCCACTTTCTCCGTCTGAGGAAGTTTTCTCCTTCAACCCTTTGATCGATCATCGATCAGGGAGTTAGAGTCGCCGACGGGTCTCCACCAGGGACCCACGCCCTGTCCTGCCAAAGACCTAGGGCACCCCCACCCTTTCCGCTAAGGGAACCCCCCTCCGACTCAGGAAGGCGGCGCAATGACCGACCCCTCCGCAATCCAGCCGAGCGAGCTCGACCAGCTCCCGGACCGCGACCCCGAGGAGACCGCCGAATGGCAGGCCTCCCTGGACGCCGTTACCCAGGCGGCCGGGCCGCACCGTGCCGCGTACCTGATGCGCCGCACGCTGGAGCGCGCCGAGGGCTCAGGCCTGGCGCTGCCGAAGCTCCTCGAGACCGACTACGTCAACACCATCCCGACCGCCGCGGAGCCGGCGATCGAGGGTGACGAGGCGCTGGAACTGAAGATCGCCGCGTGGAACCGCTGGAACGCGGCCGCGATGGTGACCCGTGGCTCCAAGTACGGCGTCGGCGGCCACATCGCCACCTTCGCCTCGGCGGCCTGGCTCTACGAGACCGGCTTCAACCACTTCTTCAAGGGGAAGGAGGGCGACGGCTCCGGTGACCAGCTGTACATCCAGGGCCACGCCTCCCCCGGCATCTACGCCCGTGCCTTCCTGGACGGCCGCCTGAGCGAGCAGCAGCTCGACCGCTTCCGCCAGGAGTCCGGCGGCGACGGCCTGCCGTCGTATCCGCACCCGCGGCGCCTGCCCTGGCTGTGGGAGTTCCCGACCGTCTCCATGGGCCTCGGCCCGCTGTCGGCGATCTACCAGGCACGGTTCAACCGCTACCTCACCAACCGCAAGATCAAGGACGTCTCCGCCTCGCACGTGTGGGCGTTCCTCGGTGACGGCGAGATGGACGAGCCCGAGGCCACCGCGGCCCTGGCGCTCGCCTCGCGTGAGGGTCTGGACAACCTGACCTTCGTCATCAACTGCAACCTGCAGCGCCTCGACGGCCCGGTCCGCGCCAACTTCCGCGTGGTCCAGGAGCTGGAGGCGCAGTTCCGCGGCGCCGGCTGGAACGTCATCAAGACGCTCTGGGGCTCCGCCTGGGACGAGCTGTTCCAGCTCGACACGACCGGCGCGCTCGTGCGCCGGCTGCGCGAGGTGCCGGACGCCCAGTTCCAGACGTACGCGACCCGCGACGCCGCGTACATCCGCGAGCACTTCTTCGGCTCCGAGCCCGCGCTCGTCGAGCTGGGCAGGCTGCTCACGGACGACAAGATCGCCGAGTGCTTCAAGGTCTCGCGCGGCGGCCACGAGCCCCGCAAGGTGTACGCGGCCTACCGTGCGGCCCTGTCGCACGAGGGCGCGCCGACCGTGATCCTGGTCCAGACGGTCAAGGGCTTCACGCTGGGCAAGGGCTTCGAGTCCAAGAACGCCAACCACCAGATGAAGAAGCTGACGGTGGACGAGTTCAAGGACATGCGTGACCTCCTTGAACTGCCCATCTCCGACAGCCAGTTCGTCGACGGACAGGTCCCCTACGGCCACCCGGGCGCCGACTCCCCCGAGGTCCGCTACCTCCAGGAGCGCCGCGCGGCCCTCGGCGGCCCCGCCCCGGCCCGCCGCACGCACGCCATCGCTCCGCTGCCGGCCCCGGCCGACAAGGCGTTCGCGTCCTTCGACAAGGGCTCCGGCTCGCAGTCGGTCGCGACGACCATGGCGTTCGTACGCCTGGTCAAGGACCTCGTACGCGACAAGGAGACCGGCAAGCGCTGGGTGCCGATCGTCCCGGACGAGGCGCGCACCTTCGGCATGGAGTCGCTGTTCCCGTCGCTCGGCATCTACTCCCCCAAGGGGCAGACGTACGAGCCGGTCGACCGCGACCAGCTGATGTACTACAAGGAAGCCACGGACGGCCAGATCCTCAACGAGGGCATCACCGAGGCCGGCTCCATGGCGGACTTCATCGCCGCGTCCTCCGCGTACGCCACGCACGGCGAGGCGATGATCCCCTTCTACATCTTCTACTCGATGTTCGGCTGGCAGCGCACGGCCGACCAGATGTGGCAGCTCGGCGACCAGCTCGGCCGCGGCTTCCTGGTCGGTGCCACCGCGGGCCGTACGACGCTGACGGGTGAGGGTCTGCAGCACGCGGACGGTCACTCGCCGGTCATCGCGGCGACCAACCCGGCCGCGCTGACCTACGACCCGGCGTTCGCCTACGAGATCGGCGCGATCGTCAAGGACGGTCTGCGTCGCATGTACGGCGAGGCGGCCCCGGGTGAGGACCAGAACGTCTTCTACTACCTGACGGTCTACAACGAGCCGATGCCGCAGCCGGCCAAGCCCGCGGGCGTGGACGAGGGCATCCTCAAGGGCCTGTACCGCTTCAACACCGCCGAGTCGGCCGGGGTGAACGTCGCGGCCGCCAACGCCCCCCGCATCCAGCTGCTCGGCTCGGGCACGGCGATCCACTGGACCCTCGAGGCGCAGAAACTGCTCGCCGAGGAGTGGGGTGTCGCCGCCGACGTGTGGTCCGCGACCTCCTGGACCGAGCTGCGCCGCGACGCCCTGGAGGCGGACGAGGCGATCCTGCGCGGCGAGGAGCGCACTCCGTACATCCGCACGGCGCTCAACGGCGCCCAGGGCCCGGTCCTCGCGGTCTCCGACTACATGCGCCAGGTCCCCGACCAGATCGCGCAGTGGGTCGAGCAGGACTACTCCTCGCTCGGTGCGGACGGCTTCGGTCTCTCCGACACCCGCGAGGCGGCCCGCCGCCACTTCGGCATCGACGCGCAGTCGATCGTCGTCGCGGCCCTGGCCCAGCTCGCCCGCCGCGGCGAGGTCAAGGCCTCGGCCGTGAAGGAGGCGCGCGAGCGCTACGGCCTGTAGTCCCTGGTCATACGTGCCCCGTCCCGATTGCCGGGGCGGGGCACGCGTGCGTGAATGAGGAGGAGTCCAGGGGGGCGCCGTTCAGGGGAGCTGCACGTCCATGAAGATCTCCAAAACCCCGTCAGCACCCTGCTGGGCGGACCTCTCCACGCCGGACACCGACGCGGCCCGGCTCTTCTACGAGGGGCTCCTCGGCTGGCGCAGCGAAGTGGTGTCCGATCCGCGGTCGCAGACCTACGGCCTCTTCAGGTCCGGTGAGGAACTGGTCGCGGGCATCGGCCCGACCAGGAGCCCGAAGGAACCGTCGGCGTGGCTGCCGTACTACCAGTCGGCCGGGGTCGACGCGGTCATCGCGCGCGTGAAGGGCAACGGCGGCACGGTGGTCACGGGCCCGGAGACCATCGCGGAGGACGGCGTCTTCGCGGTCTGCCAGGATCCGTCGGGGGCCGCGTTCGGCCTGTGGCAGCCGATCACGAACACGGGCTTCGGCGTCGTGAACGCGCCGGGGAGTTTCTGCTGGTTCGAGCTCCTGACCCGCGATCCGGACGGATCCATCGACTTCTACCAGTCCGTACTGGGCTGGGGCGCGAAGCGGCACCCCTACGGGGGCGGCGGCACCTACACCGAGTGGAGCGTCGACGACGAGCCCTTCGGCGGCATGCTCGACACGACGTCGGGCTCGTTCCCCGAGGATCTGCCGGCGCACTGGATGGTGTACGTCGCCGTCGAGGACACCGACGCGACGGCGGCCCGCTGCAAGGAACTCGGCGGGCAGATCCTGGTGCACCCGACGACGATCGAGCCGGGCCGGTTCGCGGTGCTCGCCGATCCGCAGGGCGCCTCGTTCGCGGTCATCACGTACACCCCGCGCTGAGGGCCCGCATCATGGGCGTATGCGTGCTGCCCGCCTGATCAAGATGGTGCTGTTGCTCCAGTCCCGGCCGTCGATGACGGCGGGTGAGCTGGCGCGCGAACTGGAGGTCTCGGAGCGGACGGTGACCCGGGACGCGCAGGCGCTGTCCGAGGCGGGCGTGCCGGTGTACGCGGACCGGGGCAGGGCGGGCGGGTACCGGCTGATCGGCGGCTACCGGACGCGGCTGACCGGTCTGGCGCGCGGCGAGGCGGAGGCCCTGTTCCTGTCCGGGGTGCCGGGCGCGCTGCGCGAGATGGGCCTCGAGGACGCGGCGTCGGCCGCGCGGCTGAAAGTGTCGGCGGCGCTGCTGCCCTCGCTGCGGGACGCCTCGCGCACGGCGGCGCAGCGGTTCCACCTGGACGCGCCGGCCTGGTTCAAGGAGCCGCGGACGCCCGAGCTGCTGCCCGCGGTGGCGGACGCGGTGTGGGACGACAGGGTGGTGCGCGCCCGCTACCGCCGTGACGAGGTCGCAGCCGAGGTCGAGCGGGAGCTGGAGCCGTACGGGCTCGTCCTGAAGGCGGGCGTCTGGTATCTGTGCGCCCGCGTCGTGGGCGGCGGGACCCACCGGGTGTACCGGATCGACCGGTTCACCGGCGTCGAGGCGGGCGAGGAACGCTTCGTACGGGACGAGGAGTTCGACCTGCCGGGGTTCTGGGAGGAGCGGGCCGAGCAGTTCGCGCGGTCCATCCTGCGCGCGGAGGTCGTCCTTCGGCTGTCCCCCGCGGGGCTGCGGCAGCTTCCGCACGCGACCGAGCCCGTGTCCGTGCGTGCGGCGCGGGAGTCGGCCGGCGAGCCCGACGAGGAGGGGTGGGTGACGGTGACTCTGCCGGTCGAGTCGGAGGACGTCGCGTACGGCCAGTTGTTCGCGCTCGGGCCCGAGGCGGAGGTCCTCGCACCCGCCGCGCTGCGCGAGCGCTTCGCCGAGGCGGCGCGGCGGACGGCCGACCGCTACCGGTGAACTGCCGGGCGCCGTGCCCTCGGCATGTGCGCGCATAACGAACTGGCGCAGCTCCGGCACTCGGCGTGCGTCCCCGACCCCCAAGGCAGATGCTTGTCCAGTGATGGACGAGACGGAGTTCTGGGAGATCGTGGACAGCACCCGCGAGGCCGCCGAGGGCGACCCCGAGGACCATGCCGAGCTGCTCGTCGACCGGCTGCTCCAGGCCGACCCCGACGCGGTGCTCGACTTCGCCCGTCACTTCGAGTCCCGCTACCACCGCGCCTACCGCTGGGACCTGTGGGGCGCCGCGTGGGTGCTGCTCGGCGGGGCGAGCGACGACGCGTTCGACTACTTCCGCTGCTGGCTGATCGGCCAGGGCCGGGAGGTCTTCGAGGGCGCGCTGCACGAGCCGGACGCGCTCGCCGATCTGCTGGGCGAGTTCGACGAGGAGATCGACGGGGACGGCGAGGAGCTCGGTTACGCGGCGGACGAGGCGTACGAGGAGCTGACCGGCGCGGTGGCGCCCGATCTCGGCATCCCGGCCGCGCCCGCGGAGCCGGAAGGCACGCCGGTCGACTTCGAGAACGCGGCGGAGCTCGAGCGTCTGTACCCGAAGCTCTCGGAGCGCTTCGGGTCACAGGCGGCCGAGCACTCGGAGCGCTTCGGGTCATAGGCGGCCCAGGTCTCGGAGCGCATCGGGCCATAGACGGCCCAGCTCCCAGAGCACATCGGGCCATAGACGGCCCAGCTCCCAGAGCCCTTCAGGTCACAGGCGGCCCAGCACTCGGAGCGCATCGGTCCATAGACGGCCGAGCACTCGGAGCCCTTCAGGCCATAGACGGCCCAGCTCCCAGAGCCCTTCAGGTCACAGGCGGCCCAGCTCCCAGAGCACATCGGGTCACAGGCGGCCGAGCACTCGGAGCCCTTCAGGCCATAGACGGCCCAGCTCCCAGAGCCCTTCAGGCCATAGGCGCCCTAGGCCGGCCGAAGCGTCCCGGGGGTCAGCGCCTGGCCGCCCTGATCGCCTCCTCGATACCGGGGAACGCGAACGTGAAGCCTGATTCCAGGAGCCGGGTCGGCACGGCCCGTGTGCTGCCGAGGACGTCGCCCGCCATCTCGCCGAGGGCCATGCGCAGGGCGGAGGCGGGGGCCGTCAGCAGGGTGGGGCGGTGCAGCACGCGCCCCATCGCGGCGGTCACCTCGCCGTTCGTGACGGGGTGCGGGGCGGTGAGGTTCACGGGGCCCGACAGCTCGTCCGTGGCGAGGATGTGGCGCAGGGCCGCGATCTCGTCGTGCAGCGCGATGTACGACCAGTACTGGCGGCCGTCGCCCATACGTCCGCCGAGCCCGGCCAGGAACAGCGGGAAGAGCCGCGCCCAGGCCCCGCCGTCGCGGGACACGACGAGCCCGGACCGCGCGAACACGGTGCGGATTCCGGCCTCCTGGGCGGGCGCCGCGGCCTCCTCCCACTCCACGCACAGCTGGGGCAGGAACCCGTCCCCGGGCGGCGCGCTCTCGTCGACGGCGCGCGTGCCGGTGTCGCCGTAGTAGCCGACGGCGCTGCCGTTGACGAAGACACGGGGAGGCTGTTCGAGTGTGGCGACGGCCTCGGCGAGCGTCGCGGTGCCGAGGACCCGGCTGTCGCGGATCCTCTTCTTGTACGCGTCGGTCCAGCGGCGGTCGCCCACGCCCGCGGCGGCGAAATTGAGGACCGCGTCGCAGCCGGAGAGCCCGGCCGCGTCGACGGACCCCCGCTCCGGGTCCCAGCGGACCTCGTCCGGGGCCGCCGGCTCCCTGCGGACCAGGCGGACGACGTCGTGCCCGTCGGCCCGCAGGGACCGGGTCAGGGCGGAGCCGATGAGGCCGGAGGCGCCGGCGACGGCGAACCGGGAGCGGCGTACGGGTGCGGAATCGCTCTGGGTCATGGGGCCATCCTGCCGCGTGGAACGCCCGGCGGCCGGTCGTGGGCCGGTCGTACAGTGGCCCCCATGTCACAGCCGTACATACGTCTCGCCCGCCCCGACGACGAGGACGGGCTGGCCCGGCTCGACCGCGCCGCCTGGTCGACGCTGCACTCCGTCCAGCCGCAGCCGCTGCCGCCGTACGACCCGTTCTTCTCGGAGCGGTTCGGGCCGCGGGACCATCTGGTCGCGGAACTCGACGGGCGGCTCGCCGGTTACGTACGCATCGCCTATCCCACGTCGCTCGCCGTCCACACCCATGTCCGGCAGATCCAGGGCCTCGCGGTCGCCGCCGAGGCGCGGGGCGCCGGGGTCGGCCGGGCGCTGGTCCGCGCGGCGCTGGAGCACGCCCGCAAGGCCGGCGCGCGCCGCATGACGCTGCGGGTGCTCGGGCACAACGGTCCCGCGCGGGCGCTGTACGAGTCCGAGGGGTTCGTGGTCGAGGGAGTCCTGCCGGAGGAGCTCCTGCTCGACGGGAAGTACGTGGACGACGTCCTCATGGGCCAGGCCCTGTGAGCGGGGCGCGGCGGTTCTGACGGACCCGCCCGGGGTGCGGGGACGGCCCTCCCGTAGGAGCGTGAAAGGGTCCATGGGAAGGAGCCCGCCGATGACCGGGGCGTTGTCGCGTCGCCGGGACGGCGAGGAGCGGGCCTGGCTGCGCGGGGCACCGCCGCCGCGCTGGGTGCGAGTGCTGCCGGTCGCTCTGCTCCTCGCCCTGTGCACGGCCCAGCTGGTCACCGAGGAGAAGCTGGACCTCGGTTTCCTGCTGGGGGCGATCCCGCCGCTGGCCGCTCTCACGTACGGGCCCGCCGCCACGGCGCTGCTCGGCGGCGTCGTGATCATCCTGCTGAACGTGCCCTTCATGAACCTCGGGCACCCCGGCAACAGCGACGTGCTCACGGTCTCCTTCGTGGCACTGCTCAGCGTGCTGATCGGCTGGGTCCGCAGCCGGCGCGACGACCAGCTCGTCACCGTGCGCACGGTCGCCGAGGCGGCCCAGTTCGCCGTGCTTCCGCCGCTGCGCGAACGGGTCGGATCGGTGCGCTGCGCGGGCCTGTACCGCGCGGCCGAGCGCGGGACGCTGGTCGGCGGCGACCTGTTCGACGTACGCAGGAGTCCGGCCGGGGTACGCGCCGTGATCGGCGATGTGCAGGGCCACGGGCTGTCCGCGGTGGGCACGGTGGCGGGGCTGCTCGGCGCGTTCCGTGAGGCGGTGCTCGACCAGGCGGACCTGGAGGGGGTCGCGGCGCGCCTCGACCGCAGGCTCGTGGTCGACTCGGCCGAGGACGAGCACGCCGAGCTGTTCGCGACCGCGCTGCTCCTCGAGTTCCCCGACGACTCCCCGGTGGTACGGGCCATGTCGTGCGGCCATCCGCGTCCGCTGCTCCTGCGCGGGGAGGAGGTCATCGAGCTGCCGGTGCCGTCCGGGGCGCCTCTCGGACTCGGGATCGCGGGCCTCTCGCCGCCCGAGCAGCTCACGGTGCGGCTGCAGCCCGGCGACCGGCTGCTCGGCCTGACGGACGGGCTGATCGAGGCGCGGGACTCGTCCGGCGCCTTCTATCCGCTGGCGGAGCGTCTGGTCCGGTTCAGCACGGACGATCCGGCGGAGCTGACGGACGCGCTGTGGCGGGACGTGGTGCGGTTCGCGGGGACGGTACGGGACGATCTGACGATGCTCGTGTTCGCGCCGGAGGTCGACCCGTCGGACGACTGACGGTCACTGCCGGCCGGTGCCCTGACCGCCCCCCAACAGGCTGATCCCGCCGGTCAGTTCGCGCAGGCAGCGGAGCGCGAGGACCGCCGGTGAGCCGGTCGCGCCCGTCGCGGGTGCGTCGGTGGCGGCCCAGGCCTCCAGGGCGATCCGGATGGCGTCGGTGGCCGCGGCGGCGGCGAGCCGTACGTCGAGGGGGTCCGCCCGCTCGCCCGCGAGCCGCGCGAGGACCGGCACGAGGCGCTCCTCCGACTCCTGGTTGACCCGGTACCAGACGGCCCGCAGCGCGGCGTCGTCCTGGGCCGCGCGCAGCAGTCCCCTGGTCGTCTCCAGCTGTTCGGGGCCGTGGTCGCCGGGGGCGGAGAGCGTGGCGGTGACGGCCGTCTCCAGGGTGAGCCGCAGGTCGGCGCCGGGCTCGGCGTCGGCGAGGAGGGCGCGCCAGGCATCGCCGCCCGCGGCGAGGAGCGGGCCGACCGCGTCCTGCTTGCCCCGGAAGTAGCGGTAGAAGGTGCGCAGCGCGACGCCCGCGCGGTGGGCGATGTCCTCGGCCGTCGTGCCGTCGGGGCCGTGCTCGGCGAAGAGTTCGGCGGCGGCGCGGGCGATGTCCAGCTGAGTGGCGGCCTTGCGCCGCTCGGTCAGGGAGGGCTGCGGACTGCGCTGATCGTTCGTGGGGCTCACCGGAGGAGCCTATGCGCCCTGGAACAAACCTGCACGTTCTGACGTTATGGCAAAACGTGCCATCCAGGCGTACGGTGGACAGCGAATCCGGCGATCCCGGTGCCGCGGATCGTGAAGAGAATGAAGTGGAGCAGCACATGAGCCCGAACCTGAACCGCTACGAAGGCCGTCGCGTACTCGTCACCGGCGGTGGCTCCGGCATCGGCCAGGCCACCGTGCTGCGGGTCCTCGCCGAGGGCGCCCGCGCGGTCGCCGCCGACGTCAGCGAGGCGGGCCTGAAGGACACCGTCGAGAAGGCGGCCGCCGCGGGCACCGCGGACCGGCTGACCACGGTCGTCGTGAACGTCGCGGACGAGGCCTCCGTGCGCGCGGGCGTCGCCGCCGCCGTCGAGGCGCTCGGCGGCCTGGACGTGCTGGTCAACGCGGCCGGCATCCTGCGCTCCTCGCACACCCACGAGACGTCGCTCGCCGACTTCAACCAGGTGCTGCAGATCAATCTGGCCGGTACGTTCCTGATGATCCGTGAGTCGATCCCGGCGCTGCTCGCGGGTGACGGTTCCGCCGTCATCAACTTCAGCTCGACGTCGGCGACGTTCGCCCACCCCTACATGGCGGCGTACGCGGCGAGCAAGGGCGGCATCCAGTCCATGACGCACGCCCTGGCGAGCGAGTACGGCAAGCAGGGCATCCGGTTCACCGCCGTACAGCCCGGTTCCATCTCCTCCGGCATGACCGACGGCTCCGGCGCCAGCCGGCAGAGCAGCGGCCCCGGCCTGCCCGAGGACGCCGACATGAGCCTGTTCATGAAGCTGGCGCCGGCCATCGGCCAGGGTTTCGCGGGGCCGGAGAGCGTGGCGTCCGTCGTCGCGCTGCTCGGCTCGGACGACGGCAGGTTCATCACCGGCACGGAGATCAGGATCGACGGCGGTACGCACTTCTGATCTGCGCCGAAGGCGGGTCTGACCTGCGGAGGGTCCGCGATCACTCGTATGGCGCCGCGTGCGGGGCGGGCCCCGGGCGCGCGACGGAGAGTGGCACGTATGCGCGTCTTCCGTATGACGTTGTACTGCGCACCGGTGGCCACGGTCTTCGGCCTGCTGCTGATGTGTGCCGTGACCGTCGGGCCCGGGGACGGCGGTTCAGCGGCGAAGTCGGGCCGGGCCGCGGGCCGCACCCCCGCCGACCGGGCCGCGCCGGCGCTGCCGCCGGCCGCCGTACCGGTGCGCCGGCCGCCGGTACTGTCGCCGGTGCGCCGGCCGGTCGACCGTCCGTACACCGCGGCGCTGCCCCGCATCGTGCCGCGGGCCAAGTGGCTGGCCGACACCGACCGCAGGCCGCCCGCCCGGTACGCCGCCCGCGTCACGGCGGTCTTCCTCCACCACACGGACTCGCCGAACGGCTACGACTGCGCCGACACGCCCCGCATCATCCGCTACCTGTACACGGGCCAGGCGGGCGGCCGGAACTGGGACGACATCGGCTACAACTTCCTCGTCGACAGGTGCGGCACGATCTACGAGGGCCGGGCGGGCGGCGTCGACAAGGCGGTCGTGGGGGCGCACGCGCAGGGCTTCAACAAGGGCACGGCGGGCATCGCCGCCATCGGCACCTTCGTCGCGGGCACCCCGGTGCCCCGCGCCATGACGAACTCCATCGCGGCGCTGGCAGCCTGGAAGCTGGGCCTCGCGAACGTCGACCCGCGCTCCCGCGTCCGCCTCACCTCGACGAACAGCCTCAGCCGCTTCCCCAAGGGCAGGACGGCGGAGTTCAACGCCATCGCCGCGCACCGGGACGAGTACGAGACGTACTGCCCGGGGCAGGCCCTGATGGCCGCGCTCCCGGAGATCAGGCAGCGGGCGGCGGCGCTCCAGGGGCGCTAGGGACCCCGCGTCCGGCGGCCCCGGGCGCCCCCTGTGCGACCGTGCCCGGGCTACGCGCGACTCCCTGTGCCGGGGCCCGGACCTACCCTCGACGGACTCGGGTACAGCCCGGGTGTTCCGGAGCCGTACGCGGGTTCGCCGGGGGGTAGGACGCCTTCGGAGCCCGTCTTCGTGCGCCGGCCGGACGGTCCGGGGTACGAGCGACGGCTCTCACCAGCCGCACAACCGCCAGGGAGGCGCACGTGCCTGAGCCCGCACAGCACGCGGACGTCGTCATCGTGGGAGCCGGGGTCGCGGGACTCCTGGCCGCCCACCGCCTGACCAGGGCGGGCGTCCCCACCCTGGTCCTGGAGGCCGGCCCCTGTGTGGGCGGCCGCATGTCCACGGAGAAGGTCGACGGGTTCCGCCTGGACCGGATCGGCCGGCTCCTGTGCACCTCGGACCCCGAACTGCGCCGTGCCCCGGGCCTGGACGCCCTCGTCCTGCGCCCCTTCTCGCCGGGTGTGCTGGTGCACAGCGACGGCCGCCGCCATCGCACCGGGGAGCTCCCGGCCCCACGGCGCGCAAAGGGCGCACTCACAACGGCGCGCGCCCTCGCGAGCGCCCCCAGGGTGCCCCGCCCCCGCACCTCCAGGAGTCCGCGCCCCACCGCTCCACTCGGCAGCCCCCTGGATCACGCCCGGCTCGCCAGGGCCCTGGCCCGCCTTGCCGCGACGCCCGTGCCCCGCCTTCTCGCGCGCCCCGAACTCCCCGCCTCCGAGGCGCTGATCGGCCGCGGGCTGCCCGCCCGTACCCTCGACGGCTTTGTGCGCCCCCTCCTGTCGGCGCTCCTGTGCGACCCGGACCTGACCTCGTCGAGCCGGTGCGCGGACCTCGCCCTGCACGCCTACGCGCGCGGCCGCCTCTGCGTCCCCGAGGGCGGCGCCGACGCCCTGCCCGAAATGCTCGCCGCCGGGCTCCCGCCGGGCACGGTCCGCACCGGTGTCCGCGTCAGCGCCATCTCCGCGAACTCGGTGACGACCGAGGAACAGGGTGAACTCCGGTGCCGTTCGACGCTGTTGGCGACCGGGGCGCGCGCCGCGGCCGAGCTGCTCCCGGGGCTGCGCGTGCCGGACTTCCACCCCGTCACGGTCGTCCACCACGCGGTCCCCGAGCCGCCGCTCACCGACCCGGCGCTGCTCCTCGACGCCGACCGGCTGGGCCCCGTCGCATACACCGCGGTGATCAGCCAGGTCGACCCGACCCGCGCCCCGGCCGGCCGCGCGCTCGTCTCCTCGACGGTCCTCGGCCCGCCGCCGCCCGAGCGCGAGCTGCGGGCCCAACTGGCCGCCCTCTACGGCACGTCGACCTCCGACTGGGAGACCCTCGCGGTCCACCACGACCCGGAGGCGGTGCCCGCGATGCCGGCCCCGCACGACCTGCACCGCCCGGTGCGGCTCCTCGACGGCCTCTATGTCTGCGGCGACCACCGCGGCACGAGCACGGTGCAGGGCGCCCTCCACTCGGGCCGCCGGGCGGCGCACGCGATCCTCACGGACCTGGGCGTCCAACTGGCCCCGACGACCGGCAGGTTGTCGGCGGCCGCCTGACCCGAACCCACGCCACACATCCGACCTCTATAGGGTCCCCTTACGCGCCCGTCTCCGTGGCACATTCCGGAGGCGGGCGCCCTCATTCCCGCACGCGCACCCTTGCCTCCACTGCAACTCCCCTTTACGGTCCCCACATCCGCACCCTTGTCCCTGGAGGCCGCAGTGCGAAGAACGGCGTCAGCCCTGCTGTTCGTCCTAGCCCTTGTCACCGGA
This sequence comes from Streptomyces longhuiensis, assembly GCF_020616555.1. Classification (NCBI taxonomy): domain Bacteria; kingdom Bacillati; phylum Actinomycetota; class Actinomycetes; order Kitasatosporales; family Streptomycetaceae; genus Streptomyces; species Streptomyces longhuiensis. The sequence goes on from NZ_CP085173.1 coordinate 3,181,704, forward strand.
TTCATCGGAGCTGTAGTGCCGTCGTCAGCAGCCCAGCCCGCGGAGCAGAACCCCGAACCGCCCGCCGGGCAGCCTTCCGTGGTCCCCCGCCCCACCGACTGGACCTCCCTCGGCGGCACGGTCACCCTCACGCCCCGCACCCGCGTCCTGGTCGACCCGCGCGCCCGCGCCGAGACCTCCGAGCCGTCTGGCCGCGCCGAGTTCCCCGGCCCGGCCCGCCAGAGCGTGCAGCAGCTCGCCGCCCAGCTGCGCACGGAGCTCGGACAGGTCTCCGGCATCGAGCCGCGCGTCGCGAGCGACGTGGCCCATGCCGGGCCCGGCGACATCGTCCTCGGCCTCGCCGACGACCGTGAACTCGGCGCGGAGGGGTACCGGTTCGACAGTTCGGACGGCGCCGTCCGCATCCGGGCCGCCTCCACGCACGGCCTCTTCTACGGCATCCGCACGCTCCTCCAGCTCCTGCGCTCCACGGACGACGGGCACCGCACGCTCCCCCGGGCCCGCGCCACCGACGTCCCCACGCAGGCGATCCGCATGGTCCACCTCGACGCGGGCCGCAAGTACTGGAAGATCCCGTACCTGGAGAACCTGATCCGCAGGATGGGCGACCAGAAGCTGAACACGCTCATGCTGCACCTCTCCGAGTCGGAGGGCTTCCGCCTGTACAGCCCGAAGTTCCCGGGGCTCGCGGACCCCGACCACAGCTACAGCCGCGCCGACATCGAGCACCTCAAGTCCTTCGCGGCCCGCCACCACGTACAGCTGATGCCGGGCCTGGAGGTCCCCGGCCACGCGACGGCGATCAGCGACGCGTTCGGCATCGGCTTCGGCTCAGGTACGAACCCCTGCACGGCCGCGCACACGCACTCGCACCTCACGCCCGCCTGGATCATCGACATGACCAGCGAGAAGGCGGTGGCGAAGACGAAGCAGATCGTCGACGAGTTCGCCGGCTGGTTCGACGCGCCGCTGTTCTCGATCGGCGGCGAGGAGGTGCCGGGCCAGCTCGCCAACTGCCCCCGCGTACAGGACTACTTGGCCGCCTCGCCCGATGTGTCGACGCTCGGCGATCTCCTCAACCGGTACATCAACACCCTGGATGATGTGATCGCCTCGCACGGCAAGCGCACCGCCGTCTACAACGGCTCCGAGCACCTGGCCGCGCCCCAGCAGACCGTCCACGGCCCGGTCGTCTTCCTCACCTGGGAGGGCACGGGCGCCGAGCCCGCCGTGCCGGGCCACGACGAGATCGCCATCGGCCCGTTCTACGACACCCCGAACAACTACCACCACCTGTACCCGAACGAGCCCTGGATGTACGACAGCTGGACCGTCAGCACGGCACCCGACATGCTCGGCTCCGGCCTGACCAACTGGGCCGACTACAACTTCTGGGCCGACGACGCGTACTTCGAGCAGTCGATGGCCGGCGCCCGGGCGATCCTCGCGGACCGCGCCTGGAACGGCACGGCCACCCCGGACACCCTGGCCGACTTCCGGGCCCGCGCGGCCCGTATCGGCGACCCGCCCGGCATCACCGCGACACCGGTGAAGCTCCGGGTGAACGACGGCCGGCCGAGCCATCGCTGGACCTTCGACACGGCCGCGTACCCGAAGGGCTGGACGTACGCGGGCAGCCCCGGCAACACGATCTTCGCGGAGGACACGGCGGGTGACCTGCCGGGCACGTCGTACATCATCAACAACCCGACGCCGGTGGACGACGGCGTGCGCGGACAGGCGTGGCGCTTCGACTCGGACCGGGACGGTGTCGGCTTCGGCGGCCTGGACGTGACCGAGCCGTGGACCGTGTCGGTGCTGGTCCGGCCCACGGCCCGCACCGCGGACCAGGTGCTGCTCAGCTCGAAGGTGGGCGCGCTCAAGCTCATGCAGTACGGCACGGGCAAGGTCGGCTTCACCCGGTACGGCTCGGCCGACCTCAGCTTCGACCACACGCTGCCGCTCGATCGCTGGACCCGGCTGACGTGGGTGGCGACACCGGGCCACACCACGCTCTACGCCGACGGGAAGCGGGTCGGCACGGTCGACGCGTCGATCCCCCTGCCCCTGCGCTCCATCGGCACGGAGAAGGTGAGCCTGCGCGGCAACCTCGACGAACTCACCACCTGGGACGAGCCCCTGACGGCCGCCCAGGTCGCCGGTCTGTCCGCGAAGGACACCCCGTAGTACCCGCCGGCCGCCGCCCCGTCAGTGGCTGAGGGCGGCGACGCGGTCCCGGTATCCGCGCACCGGGGCCGCGTCGCGGTAGGGCTCCAGACGCCGCTCGAACTCCCGCACGTACTCGTGCGCCCGCACGGAGCGCATCTCGGAGGCGGCCTGCGCGGCCTCGGCGCCGAGGGTGCACGCCTGGTCCAGCTCGCCGAGCCCGAGCCGCGCGGAGGCGAGCACCACCCGGCAGAACAGCCGGCTGCGCGCGAAGCCGGGCGCTCGCAGCTGGAGCGAGCGCTCCGCGTGCTGCGCCGCCGCGCGGTACTGCTGGAGATCCCGGTGGCAGTGCCCGAACTCGTCGGCCAGCTGCGCCTCGTCGAAGAACCGCGCCCAGTGCGGCACGTCGTCCCCGGTCCGCACCGCCTCCAGCGACCGCTCGGCGCGCACCAGCGACGCCGTGCACGCGCGCACCTCGCCGAGCACGCCGTGCCCGCGCGCCTCGGCCGCGTGCAGGAGCGCCTGTACGGCGGGCGGCGCCGAGGACCCCACGCCCTGCTGGGCGACCCGCGCCAGCTGGACGGCCTCGCGCCCGTGCCCGAGATAGACGGCCTGGCGGCTCATCGTGACCAGCACGTACGACCCGTACGTCCGGTCCCCCGCCGCCTGCGACAGCCGCAGCGCCTGCACGAAATACCGCTGCGCGAGCCCGTGCGCGGCGATGTCGTACGAGGTCCAGCCCGCGAGCCGGGTCAGATCGGCGGTGGCCGCGAAGAGCCGCCGGCCGGTCTGCTCCCCATAGGTGCCCCGCAGCATCGGCTCGGCCTCGTGCTCCAGGTAGCGCACGAGCGCCTGGCGGGCGTGGCCACCGCCGTACGCCTGGTCGAGGGAGCGGAAGAGTTCGCCGACGGAGCGCAGGGCCGCGATGTCGCCCGCGGTGACCCGCTGGCCGGGCCCGCGCTCGCCGTGGCCGCGCTGCCGGGGCAAGGGGGGCGGCCCTTGTTCGGGCCCGGACGGAAGCTTGGCCGAAGAGCGTCCCTGGGCGGGGATCCGTACGCCGCCGGGACCGCCGTGGTCCCCGTGGGCGACCCGGTCGTCGGCCCGCCCGATCAGCCAGTCCCGGCTGGGTACGACGAGTCCCGCCGGGGTGAACGCGATCTTGCGGAGCTCGGCATGGCTGCCCGAGTCCTTGCGCCACAGGCCGCTGACGATGTCGACGGCCTCCTCGGGCGAGGCGGCGAACTCCAGACCCGCGTAGACCGGGGAGCAGGCGTCGAGCCCCAGGTCCTGGGCGGAGAGCCGGCGGCCCAGGCGTCGGGTGAACACCTCGGCGATCAGTGCGGGGGTGGTGCCGCGGGGCTGCTGGCCACGCAGCCAGCGGGTCACGGATGTCTTGTCGTAGCGCAGGTCGAGACCGTGCTCCAGGCCGAGCTGGTCGACTCGGCGGGCCAGTCCGGCGTTGGAGAACCCTGCCTCCGCGATGAGCGCGGCAAGCTGGCGGTTGGGCGTGCGCTGCGGAGGTCGTTCCGTCATGCTTTGCGATTGCCTTCCGGGCCCTAGGAAGCCGTAGAGGGGGGCCACCGTGCGCCCCCCTCTGCACTGCTCCCACATGGAACGGCGCGAATGTGACGTCCTCCCCCGCAAGCGGGGAATCTCCTGCCGCCCCGCTCACACGGGACCTCGGTGGGTTCCTGCTTCACAGGCCCTGCCGGACCGGAATCCGGTCTTACACAGCCTCCACAAGCCTGACTTCCCGCCCGTCAGGCGGTAGGCCCACGAGCGGCTCCCGCTCACGGACGGCGCCGAAGCTATCACGCAGCGCGCACGCGGGCTCCTGATCAGACCGGCCGGGACCCCCTTTCATCCGATCGTGTGAGGATTCCCTGAACGGCTGGCATGAAAGCCCTGCCCGTACAGTGGCTGGGGGCGCGATATGTGCACGCTGAAGGTTCTAGGGAGGCACTGACCGTGAATGAGTTGCGGTTCGTCCGCTTGGGTTTCGGAGCGGACTCGGTCGACTACCAGGAGGCCTGGGACGAGCAGCGCCGTGTGCACGCCGCCCGTTTCGCGGACGAGGTCCCCGACACCTGCCTGCTTCTCGAGCACCCGCCGGTCTACACCGCGGGCCGCCGTACCGCGCCCGAGGAGCGTCCGCTGGACGGCACTCCCGTCGTGGACGTGGACCGGGGTGGCAAGATCACCTGGCACGGCCCGGGCCAGCTCGTCGGCTACCCGATCCAGAAGCTGCCGCGCCCCGTCGACGTGGTCGCGCACCTGCGCCGCCTCGAGGACGCGATGATCGCGGTCTGCGCCGAGTTCGGCGTGGCGACCTCCCGCGTCGAGGGCCGGGCGGGCGTGTGGGTGCTCGGAGACGCCAAGGACGCGACCGAGGAGCGCCCGAAGCTCGGCGGCCTGTCCCTGGACTTCGACCCGCGGGTGAACGACTCCGAGTTCGACCCCCGTCTCAACGGCCCGGAGTACGCGCCCTCGAACGCCGGCCAGCGCCGCGAGGACCGCAAGATCTGCGCCATGGGCATCCGCGTCGCCAAGGGCGTCACGATGCACGGCTTCGCGCTGAACGTGAATCCGGACACCTCGAACTTCGACAAGATCATCCCGTGCGGGATCCGTGACGCGGGCGTCACCTCGCTCTCGTACGAGCTGGGCCGCGAGGTCACGATCGACGAGGTGCTGCCGGTCGTGGAGCGCCACCTGCGCGATGTCCTGGAGAACGCGGCGCTCGCCCCGCGTGTCGTCGAGAAGGCGCCCGAGAGGGAGCCCGACAAGGCGACCGCCTGAGCGGGAATGCACCCCGAAGGCCAGAGGTTGGCCACACGTAAGGCCCATCAAGACCACGGGCGTACCCTGATGTACGCCGAAGAATCAAAGCTGTAGGGAGCCGGTCGTGTCCGCAGTCGCACCCGACGGACGCAAGATGCTGCGCCTGGAGGTCCGCAACAGCCAGACCCCCATCGAGCGCAAGCCCGAGTGGATCAAGACCCGGGCGAAAATGGGTCCCGAGTACACGAAGATGCAGAGCCTCGTGAAGAGCGAGGGCCTGCACACGGTCTGCCAGGAGGCGGGCTGTCCGAACATCTACGAGTGCTGGGAAGACCGCGAGGCCACCTTCCTCATCGGCGGCGACCAGTGCACGCGGCGCTGTGACTTCTGCCAGATCGACACGGGCAAGCCCGAGGCGCTGGACCGTGACGAGCCCCGCCGCGTCGGCGAGTCCGTCGTCACGATGGACCTGAACTACGCCACGATCACCGGCGTCGCGCGCGACGACCTGGAGGACGGCGGCGCCTGGCTGTACGCGGAGACCGTGCGCCAGATCCACGCGATGACGGCGGAGCGCGCCGAGGGCTACACCAAGGTCGAGCTGCTCATCCCCGACTTCAACGCCGACCCGGACCAGCTGGCCGAGGTCTTCTCGTCCCGCCCCGAGGTTCTCGGGCACAACGTCGAGACGGTGCCGCGCATCTTCAAGCGGATCCGCCCCGGCTTCCGGTACGAGCGCTCCCTCGAGGTCATCACGAAGGCCCGCGAGGCCGGCCTGGTCACCAAGTCCAACCTGATCCTGGGCATGGGCGAGGAGCGCGCCGAGGTCAGCGAGGCGCTGCGCCAGCTGCACGAGGCGGGCACCGAGCTCATCACCATCACCCAGTACCTGCGCCCGACGCCGCGCCACCACCCCGTCGAGCGCTGGGTGAAGCCGGCCGAGTTCGTGGAGCTGAAGGAGGAGGCCGAGCAGATCGGCTTCTCCGGCGTCATGTCGGGCCCCCTGGTCCGCTCCTCGTACCGCGCCGGCCGCCTCTACCAGATGGCGGTCGAGAAGCGCGGCTCGTACGTGGCCTCGCAGGCGGTCTGATCCGGTCCCACCCGCACGGCCCGCCAGCCGTGTGAAATCACGCACAAGCAATTACCGGCCAGTAATGGCCGAGAGAACGCGGCCCTGACAGTCCCCGCAGATGGGGGGCACCGTCAGGGCCGCGTCATCGTTCGGCCCTCCCCCATCAAGGCTTCATGGGCGTTTGACCCTTCGGTCATGCCCTGGTAACACCAAACAGTGACGCTGTACTCACGCCACGTACCCACCGTCAGAGCCGCTCCCGAGGGGGACCTCCCAATGCAGGCCGCGCCCGTACGCGCCACCGCCATCCCGACCCTCACCGACGCCCTGCGCGCGGTCGAGTCGCTGCTCATGAGCAGCGGACAGCGCACCGCACGCCGCAACGCCTGGACCTCCGTGCTCGAGGACCGCCGCCGCGCCAAGGACCGGGTGGAGGCGCAGCGGGTGCTCGAGAAGGCTGTGGCCGCCCGCACGTCGTAGGCACTTGCCCGGACACGTAGACTTCAAGGCATGGCGAGGAAGGAAACCGCAGCGGACGCTGCGAACCCCGGGCGACTCAAGCAGATCGCTCTGACCTTTAAGATGACCCGCAAGGCCGATCCGATGATCGCCCTTGTACTCGCGGGTGTGGGAATCGTCACCTTTGGTGTGTTCCTCGCGATCGGTTTCTTGATCGGTCACCCGGTATATCTCGGAATTCTCGGCTTCCTGCTCGCCTTCCTCGCGATGGCGATCGTCTTCGGACGCCGTGCCGAGCGAGCAGCCTTCGGGCAGATGGAGGGCCAGCCCGGCGCGGCTGCCGCGGTACTCGACAACATCGGCCGTGGCTGGACCACGACCCCTGCCGTGGCGATGAACCGCAGCCAGGACGTCGTCCACCGGGCGGTCGGCAAGGCCGGCATCGTCCTGGTCGCCGAGGGCAACCCGAACCGCGTGAAGACGCTGCTCGCGGCCGAGAAGCGGAAGATGGCCCGCATCGTCTCCGACGTACCGGTCAACGACATCCTCGTCGGCAACGGCGAGGGCCAGGTGCCGCTCAAGAAGCTCCGCACGACGATGCTCAAGCTCCCCCGCGTTCTCACGGGCCCGCAGGTCACGACGACCAACGACCGCCTCCGGGCGATGGGCGACCTGATGAGCAACATGCCGCTCCCCAAGGGCCCGATGCCCAAGGGCATGCGGATGCCTCGCGGCGGCGGCAACAAGGCGCGCTGACCCTCCTACTACGACGATGAGGCCCCGGAACCGATCGGTTCCGGGGCCTCATCGTCGTAGTAGGTCGTGGTGGAGCGTCGTGGCTGGCCGGTGTCAGGCGCGGACCTGGACCGCGCGGGCCAGGCGGTCGTGCAGGCCGCGGCCGTCACGGTCCCAGATCAGCGCGGGGACGGCGACGCACAGGAGCACCGTGCGGACCAGGACGCGGCCGACGCCGAGACGGCCGGAGCCGTCCTGCGCGACGACGCGCAGCCCCATGATCCGCTTGCCCGGCGTGAAGCCGACCGTGCCGACGGTGAGCACGCCGAGGACGAAGAAGATCCCGAGGGCCCAGTTCCCCGTCGCCTGGTTGTAGCCGTGCGTGAGGAGCCCGTATGCGATCAGCATGCACAGGGCCCAGTCGATGACGAGGGCGGCGATACGCCTGCCGGGACGGGCGATGGAGCCCGGCCCCTGCTCGGGCAGCCCCAGCTGCTCACCGCGGTACCCGAACTCGACACCCGCGTCCTCTGCGGCCGCGCGCGGCCCGGAGAGCCACGATCCGATTGCTTGCCTGTTGTCCACCCGTCCACGGTACTGCGCTCGGCCACCCGGCCCGCTCCGGCCCCCGGCCCGGTTAACTTCGGCGAAACAAATGGGTCATGCTTGAGAAATCCCCCGTACCTATGGTCGGGTCCCAGCGTGTGCCACCGCACTGGCCGCACCACCGAGCTGCAACCCCGCCCCTCCCCGGGTGGGAGTAGGAGGAGTTGGATGTTCCAGAACGCCGATGACGCCAAGAAGTTCATCGCGGACGAGGACGTCAAGTTCGTCGACGTCCGGTTCTGCGACCTGCCGGGTGTGATGCAGCACTTCACGGTGCCGGCCGCGGCGTTCGACCCCACCGAGGAGCTGGCCTTCGACGGATCCTCGATCCGTGGCTTCCAGGCCATCCACGAGTCCGACATGGCGCTCCGCGCCGACCTGACCACCGCGCGCATCGACCCCTTCCGCCGCGACAAGACGGTCAACATCAACTTCTTCATCCACGACCCGATCACGGGCGAGCAGTACTCGCGTGACCCGCGCAACGTCGCGAAGAAGGCCGAGGCGTACCTGGCCTCGACCGGCATCGCCGACACCGCGTACTTCGGCCCCGAGGCCGAGTTCTACGTCTTCGACTCGGTCCGCTTCGAGACCTCCGCGAACCGCTCGATCTACGAGATCGACTCCGAGGCCGGCGCCTGGAACACCGGTTCGGAAGAGAACAACCGCGGCTACAAGGTCCGCTACAAGGGCGGTTACTTCCCGACCCCGCCGGTCGACCACTTCGCCGACCTGCGCGCGGAGATCTCCCTCGAGCTGGACAAGAACGGCCTCCAGGTCGAGCGCCAGCACCACGAGGTCGGCACGGCCGGCCAGGCGGAGATCAACTACAAGTTCAACACGCTGCTCGCCGCGGCCGACGACCTGATGCTCTTCAAGTACATCGTGAAGAACGTCGCCTGGCGCAACGGCAAGACCGCGACCTTCATGCCGAAGCCGATCTTCGGTGACAACGGCTCGGGCATGCACGTCCACCAGTCCCTGTGGGCCAACGGCGACCCGCTGTTCTACGACGAGCAGGGCTACGCCGGCCTCTCGGACATGGCGCGCTACTACATCGGCGGCATCCTGAAGCACGCCCCGTCGCTGCTCGCCTTCACCAACCCGACGGTGAACTCGTACCACCGCCTGGTCCCGGGCTTCGAGGCGCCGGTCAACATGGTCTACTCGCAGCGCAACCGCTCCGCCGCGATGCGCATCCCGATCACGGGCTCGAACCCGAAGGCCAAGCGCGTCGAGTTCCGCGCGCCGGACCCGTCCTCGAACCCGTACCTCGCCTTCTCGGCCCTCCTGATGGCCGGCCTCGACGGCGTGAAGAACAAGATCGAGCCGGCCGAGCCGATCGACAAGGACCTGTACGAGCTGGCTCCCGAGGAGCACGCGAACGTCCAGCAGGTCCCGACCTCGCTCCCCGCGGTCCTCGACGCCCTCGAGGCGGACAACGAGTACCTCCAGGCCGGCGGCGTCTTCACGTCCGACCTGATCGAGACGTGGATCGACTACAAGCGCACGAACGAGATCGCCCCGATCCAGCTCCGCCCGCACCCGCACGAGTTCGAGCTGTACTTCGACATCTAAGAACGCCACAGGTCAGAGCGGGTTTCTGCTCTCCTGGGCCGTCTGTGGGCCGTCGGCCGTGTTCTTCCGCTCTCCGGAAGGCACGGCCGACGGTCTTTTCCGTGGGTGCCGCTGGTCTTGGAGCCGATCCGACAGCTGGCTCCCGTGTACGCAGACCGGCCCGCCTGTCGCGAGGAGGTGGCGGCCGTGGCTCGGTGAGTGGGCGAGTGAGCGTGCGTGAGCCCTGCCTCGCGGGTCGACGCGGGGGCTCCACTGCGTCTGTGCAAGATCCGCTGCCGGCGGCACACACCTTCGATGAACTGGTCGAGAGACAGCAGGCGGCGAACGCCGCGCACCGCGATGTCCTGCGCCTGCGTGACGAGTACGGGCCGCCGACCGCAGGAGGTTGGGCTGAAACGCAGACGGCGGCGTAGGAGGCGGCGTGGCGCGCCTGGCGGGACCTCGCCCGGGACGCGCAGCCAGCGGTCACGGAGTACGCGAAGGAGGGACGTTCCTCGGCACGAAGCCGAGCAGGACGTGAAGACAAGGGCCGGGGGCGGCGCCTGAGTTGGCGACAGCTACGCCTGGGCCGGGGCCGATCCGGGCACCTGGCATGACGCTGTAACTGCCGATCCATGACCTTGCGGGACAGCCGTGCCGCGCGCCCCCAGGGCCGGACGCACCTGATGCGCCCCACAGCTACTCAGCGTTCGAACGGTTGCAAATGTCCAGGGGCAGGCACCGGCAGGACCCGGACCCCACGTCCGCATGAGTACGTCCTTCCGCAGGTCAGCCCTCAAGTCGCCCTGCCTCGCTCCTCAAGCGGGCATTGGCGCGAGTACGTGACGTCGTTACTCCCCGTCAGCTCGGGTCAGCCGCGCGGCGCGAGCCAAGGATTCTACGAACCGGAGATCCCGCGCAGCGGACAACGTCGCGAGCCGGACCGAACTCGCTTCGTGCCTCCCGCGTCCGACGAACCTCACATGGTGTACGGCGGCCATCCTGCGGCCGCGATCGCGGCACTGGAGCGTGTCTGACGGGTCGCGTCATGCAGACCGTCCCCACCCCCAGACCTGCCATCGCTCCGCCGTCCGTCCCGCCTTTCCGGCCGGCCGCGAAGGCTTTGGGCGCGCCGGGTCGGTGGCCCCGCTCCCGACAGCCATGTCACCCGAATGGCGCAACATGACGTGCCACCCCCATGACGATTAAGCTAACTAGTGCCCCAAACGAGACAATCCGTGAAAGGGGAACAAAATGCGCATTCGACGAATCCTCCCCGCCGTCATCGCCACAGCAGCCCTCGCCGGACTCGGCCTCACGGGCGCAGCCAGCGCCACCGCAGCCGCACACGGCGCCTCGACCTACGTCACCCCTTCTCAGTGCAAGCAGGGCGGCGGAATGCCCGATCTGATGGACAACCTCTGCAAGGGCGGCATGCACAACGGGGAGTCGATCGACTGAACCCCACAAGGCGCCCCGCAGCCACGCACCGCGGCGGTCCCGCGCGAGCGTAGCCGGGAGAGTCGCGGGGACTGTGCCGATCCGTCGGACACGCCCTGGACGCCGCCGAACCCGGCCTCCGCCTGAGGCCGGTTGACGCGTGGCAAGTCGAGGGAGACCACGCAGCAACCATGTTTCGCCCGAGCGCGAGAGCGACGCTTCGGGGTGCATCGTGGGGCACGCGTGGGGCGCGGAGCAGACCACTGCGGGAACGGGCAGCTCGGCGCCGAGTGATCGCGCGATCTGCAACTCTGCCGACCCAGCCGTCTCAAGCGATCAGCCGTACGCACCTCCCGGGCCGTCGCTGGGTCGTCGCTGAGCCGTCGAAGGGGAGCCGAGAGCGGCCGGCAATGACCAGCGACAACCATTCCCTCGCTGGTCAGAGACGAGGTGCTGGGGCAAGCCCCAAGTAAGGGTCTCGCGGCATCAGTTCTTCGACATCCAGGAAGCACAGCCGGGTCCTCCGGTCGCCTTCCGGGCAACTCGGCCCCCGTCGCCTCCTCCCGGAGGGGCGGGGGGCTTCGTTCTGCGTGTTGTCATAAACGCTCTTAAACTCGGGCGAAGTTGCACAGACTTCCGAGGAGTGCCGTATGAGCAATCTGTTCGTCGTCGCCTACAACGACCTCGCCACGGCCGATCAGGTGCGCAAGAAAATGCTCGACCTGGCCAAGCAGCACCTCGTCGAGCTCGAGGACATCGTCGTCGTCGAGCGGCGCGAGGACGGGAAGATCAAGCTGCACCAGGCCGTGAACTACACGGCGACGGGTGCGGCCGGCGGGGCGTTGTGGGGCGGTGTCATCGGGCTGCTCTTCCTGGCCCCGCTGCTCGGCGCGGCCGTCGGTGCCGCGGCCGGGGCCGCCGGTGGTGCCGTGACCGACACCGGCATCAACGACGACTTCATGAAGGACCTGAGCCAGAACCTGCAGCCCGGCGCCGCCGCGCTGTTCGTCCTGGTGAAGCAGGCCTCCCCGGACAAGGTCATCCCCGAGATCGCGACGTTCGGCGGTCAGCTCGTCCAGACCTCGCTGAGCAACGAGGAGGAGGAGCATCTGCGGGCGGCCCTGGAAGCGGCCCGTGGTGGCGCGGCGGCGCAGGAGGCCACGCAGGGGTCCTGAGACATCCGTACGGTCCTGTGGGTACGGCCGTTCCCGTCCGGGGACGGCCGTACCGGCGTTCTCAGACGCCCGGCGCCACCGTGATCAGACCCTCCGAGGCCGCCCTGCGCAGGGCGGTGTGGTCGGCTGCGTTCTGGTCCGTGTAGCGCAGCGCGAAGTCGGCCACGGCGCGGTCGAAGGTGTCGGCGCGGCCGAGGTAGCCGGTGATGGCGATGCGGTCGCCGGAGCGGGCGTGCGCGCGGGCCAGGGTGTTGCCGCACAGTTCGGCGTAGAAGCGCAGTTCGTCGGGGCCCATGCCGGCGACGTCGGCGGAGCCCTTCATGTCGCGCAGCTGACGCCAGTAGAAGGCGCGGCCCTGGGGGCCGGTCATCCAGCCGAGGAAGATGTCACCGGTGGCCTGGAGCAGGCGCTGACCGGCGACGACGCGGTGGCCCGGGTGGACGTAGGGGCCGTGCGGCAGGTACTCCTCGATGACGGACCGGGTGGCCTCCTTGATCTGGAGGAACAGGGGGTCGTCGGCGTCGCGCCCTTGGAGCAGCACGATGAAGCAGCGGGTGCCGACGCTGCCGACGCCGACGACCTTCCGGGCGGCGTCGACGAAGTGGTAGCGGTCGAGCAGGCGGCGGCGTTCCTCGGCGAGGGTGGAGCGGTAGTCGCCGAACAGCTTGCGCACCGTGGCCGCGTCGGGGGTGCTCGCCGGTTCGAGGAGCGGCGGGTCGTCGATGATGCGGCGGCGCCCGTCGACGACCTCGGTGAGTTTGCCGAGCGCGTGGAGGCTGGTGCGGCGGGTGGCGTGGGCGAGGGTCGCCTGGACACGGCGGCGGTCGCGGCCGGAGCGGATGAGGGGCAGCAGCTCGTGCGCGTCGATGTGCTCGTACCAGACGGCGAGTTCGCCCATCCCGGCGAGCCGGCGCATCGTCGTGCGGTACGCCTCCGCGGCGGCGCGGGCCGACCTGAGGGCCTGGGTGTCGGTGTGCCCGTTGTCGCGCGCCGCGACGGCCACGCTCGCGGCCAGCCTTTTCACGTCCCATTCGAAGGGGCCCGGGCTGGTCTCGTCGAAGTCGTTGACGTCGAAGAGCAGGGACCGTTCCGGGGACGCGAAGAGGCCGAAGTTCAACAGGTGGGCGTCGCCGCAGAGTTGGACCGTGAGGCCGGTGGCGCGCTGGGTTGCCAGGTCGCCGGTCATGACGGCGGCGGCGCCGCGCAGGAACGCGAACGGGGAGGCCGCCATCCGTCCGTACCGGATGGGCAGCAGTTCCGCGACGCGGTCGGCCGCCTGCCGTTCCAGTACGACGACGGGGTCGGCGCGGTCGGCGGCGGGGATCCACGCGCCGTGCGAGGAGCGTGAGGCGCGCTTGCGGGCCTCACGGCCCAGGGCGGCCCTGGCCTGGGGAGTGGTCATGCCGCACCGTCCGCGTGGCCTGCGGGGCCGGTCACGGCTAGCGTCGCAGCGCTCGGCCGACGTCCGCTTTCACGTCGCCGGTGAGGTTGCGGTTGCTGCGGGCCGTCGCCTCCTTGGACTTGCCGTCGTCCACGTCGTCGACCGTGACGACGACCGTGTCGAGAAGATTGCCGCTGCTGTCGCGGAAGTTGACCTGTACCGCGTACGAGGCCTGGGACCCGGAGCGGTTGGTCGCGGTGACGGGGACCGTCAGGCGGTCGCCGTCCTTCGTCACGCCGCCCAGCGCGATGTCGCCCTTGGCGTTCACGCCGCCCTTGATGCGGTCCAGTTCTTCCTGGGCCTTCGCCGTGGCCGACGCGACGACGTCACCGCCCCGGGACGCCGCGGACGACGCGGCGGACGCGGCCTTGGACACCGCGTCGGAGGGGCTGGTGTCGCTGTCCGAGCACCCGGCCGCCACGAGCAGCACCGCCGTCACGAGCAGTCCGGCTGCCGCTCCCCGTATGCCACGTCCCGACATCATGCCTCCCGCTGCCAGTTCCGCTCACCCGTCATCTCAGTCAAGGCGGCCGGGGCCCGGGCGGCATGCCGGGTACGGCAAACAGGTGAACGCGCCGGGGCCCGGGGGGCAGGATGGGAGCACAGTCGGAGAACGGTCCTGGGAGGTCATGGTGAGTGGTGGGCGGCGGCGCGTCGGGGCGCCGGAGCGGCGGGCCAGGCTCGCGGCCGGGCAGCGGCTCGCGCCCGCCGCGCGGGCGGGGTCCGCCGAGGAGGTCGCCGGGTCGCTCGTGGCGCTGCACGGCACGGACCCGGCCACCGTGTACCTGGCGGTGGGCGCGCGCCTCAGGGACCCGTCGAAGACGGTCGCCGATGTCGAGCGCGCCCTGTACACGGACCGCTCCCTGGTGCGGATGCACGGCATGCGGCACACGGTGTTCGTGTTCCCCGCCGCGCTCACGGCCGTGGTGCACGCGTCGACGGGTGTGGCGGTCGCCGCGCGGGAGCGCGCCTCCTTCGTCAAGCACCTGGAGGCGGGCAGCGAGCACGACGCGGCGTGGCTCGCGGACGTCGAGGCGGGCACTCTGGCGGCGATCGGGGCACGCGGCGAGGCGACCGCGGCCGAACTCGCCGAGGACGAGCCCCGGTTGCGCACGCAGTTGCTGTACGCGCCGGGCAAGAAGTACGAGGCGTGGCAGTCGATCTCCACGCGGCTGCTGCGTGTGCTCGGCATGGAGGGGCGCGTCGTGCGCGGGCGGCCCCGCGGGTCGTGGACGTCCAGCCAGTTCAGGTGGGCGCTCATGCCCGCGCATCCCGAACTCCCCGCGGCCGAGGCCCAGTCGGAGCTCCTGCGGCACTGGCTCGGCTCGTGCGGTCCGGCCACGGAGGCCGATCTGAAGTGGTGGACGGGGTGGAAGGTCACCGACGTACGCAGGGCGCTCACGGCCGTCGGGGCGGTCGAGGTGGAGCTGGACGAGGGGGCCGGGTTCGTGCTCCCCGACGCCGCCGAGCCGGTCACCGCCGACGCGGAGCCGTGGGCCGCCCTGCTCCCGGGGCTCGACCCGAGCGCGATGGGCTGGCAGCAGCGCGACTGGTATCTGCCGCCGGAGCTGCGGGCGCCGCTCTTCGACGGGGCGGGCAACGTCGGGCCCACCGTGTGGTGGGACGGGCGGATCGCCGGCGGATGGGCCCAGGGCAAGGACGGCGTCGTCCGGTGGCGGCTGCTCGCGGACGTGGGCCGGGAGGCCGCGGCCGCCGTCGAGGCGGAGGCCGCGCGACTCCAGGAGTGGGTGGGCGAGGCGCGGGTCACTCCCCGCTTCCGTACGCCTCTGGAGAAGGAGCTGGCGGGACCGGCTCCGGCGAAGAAGTGAGTGAACTGCCGTGGGCCGTCCGCCCGTTGAGAGACACATGGGCGGGCGGCGCACCTGGTGGTCAGCGGCTGTAACGCATCAGCGCGCGCACCATGTGGCAGGTGATGTCCGACGGCGGATGGATACCGACGCGCTCCGCCGTGCTCCGTATCGTCCGGTTGTGGGCCTGGTTCGGAAGGTAGACGCCCGAGTCGAGCAGGGCGATCGCGAGGCGCATGGCCTTGAGGCGGCGGTTGTGCGTGATGTACCAGTCACGCGGCCGTCCCGCGGGCAGGGCCTTCTTTTCGAGTGACTTGCCGGGCAGGTCGATCAGCATCGGTGCGGCAGCGGGCACAGACATCCTCCTGTCGCGGGAGGGAGACCTTCCGAGGCCCTCCGCGGCCCCGGACGCTCCCTCGAACACTGCTTCTATTCTACTGCCGGGCACTGACAATAGCCGCTGGCCACAAGGCCTTTCCCGTACCTTTGACCCCATGGAAATCTGGATCAACCCCGCCTGTTCGAAGTGCCGCAGCGCGCTCTCCCTGCTCGACGCGGAAGGCGCCGACTACACGGTGCGGCGCTACCTGGAGGACGTGCCGTCCGAGGACGACATCCGCGCCGTTCTGGAGCGGCTCGGGCTCGAGCCGTGGGACATCACACGGACGCAGGAGGCCGACGCGAAGGAGCTCGGCCTGAAGGACTGGGCGCGGGACGCGGGTTCGCGCGACCGGTGGATCGCGGCGCTCTCCGCCCACCCGAAGCTCATCCAGCGGCCGATCATCACGGCGGAGGACGGCACGGCCGTGGTGGCGCGCAGCGAGGACGCGGTCCGGGACGCGCTCGGACGCAACTGAGCCGCGACAGACTCACCCGGCGGGCCCAACTCTCGTGTGACGTACGTTACTTGAGATCCCCTTGGGTCAGTTGAGTTTCGCCCTCCAGTTACCCGTACGTAACGGTGCGCGCACCGACGTTCGTAACGACGACAGGAGGCGGACATGTCCCGCAGGAGAAGGATGGGCCCCCGGAAGAAGGCCGCGCTCGCGGTGAGCGCGGCCCTCGTCGCCGGTGGCGCGGCGTTCGCGCTCGCGAGTACGGGCAATGCGGCGCCGGTCGCGCAGAACGCCCAGGTCTGCCAGGGCCTGGAGACCGCGATCGCCAACAACCAGAAGTTCATCGACGGACAGCGGGCCGCCCCGGACGCGCAGTCCGAGGCCCGCATCGCCAACCGGGAAGCGGTCATCGCGGAGATCCGGCGCAAGGAGGCGGCGTCCGGCTGCGAGGCCGGGGACGGAGCCGACGCGCAGGCCGGAGCAGGTGCTGACGACGCGGCGGGAGCCGGAGCGCAGGCCGGGGGCGGAGCCGATGACGCGGCCGGCGGCATGGAGACCGTGACGGCCGCACCGCCGGACACGGTCACCGCCGAGCCCGACCCTACTGACGCCGCCGGTGACGCCGGAGGGGACGTCGCCGGTGAGCAGGTCTGTGCCGGTTCGACCGTGACGCTGTCCGGTGAGGGCGGCGCGCCCGCCGCGTCCAGCGGGCAGTTCCCGGCCGGGACGAAGCTCAAGGTCACCAACCTGGACAACGGCAAGTCCACGTCCGTCGAGGTCACCTCCGCCTCCGGGAGCTGCGTGCTGCTGAACAACTCGGCGTTCGAGCAGGTCCGCGAACCGGGCAAGTTCCTCATCCGCAACGCACGGATAGAGAAGGTGGGCTGACCTCACGGGCCTTCGGCGCCGGCCCGCGCGCGTGCCCCCATGACGTGCGCGGGCCGGGGCCGTCCGGCGAAACGTGACTCCGGCCACAAAGGGCCCGGGTAACACGGGGTTCACATACGGGCAACGGACGGGAAATCGCCTGTTGACAGTCTGCGGAGCAGCACACCGAGGCGCCGCACCCGCACATGACTGCGCCGTACAGACCCACCCGAAGGATGTGGCCCCGTGACGTTCAAGGCTGAGTACATCTGGATCGACGGCACCCAGCCGACGGCCAAGCTCCGTTCGAAGACGAAGATAATCGCGGGTTCCGCGCCGGCGCTCGAAGAGCTGCCGATCTGGGGCTTCGACGGTTCGAGCACCAGCCAGGCCAAGGGTCACGCCTCCGACCGCGTACTGCGCCCCGTCGCCTCCTACCCGGACCCGATCCGCGGCGGCGACGACATCCTCGTCCTGTGCGAGGTCCTGAACATCGACATGACGCCGCACGAGTCCAACACGCGTGCCGCGCTCGCCGAGGTCGCGGAGCAGTTCGCCGCGCAGGAGTCGATCTTCGGCATCGAGCAGGAGTACACGTTCTTCGAGGGCGAGCGCCCGCTCGGCTTCCCCGTGGGCGGCTTCCCGGCCGCGCAGGGCGGCTACTACTGCGGCGTCGGCGCGGACGAGATCTTCGGCCGCGACGTCGTCGAGGCGCACCTGGACAACTGCCTCAAGGCGGGTCTCGGGATCTCCGGCATCAACGCCGAGGTCATGCCCGGCCAGTGGGAGTTCCAGGTCGGCCCGCTCGCCCCGCTCGAGGTCTCCGACCAGCTGTGGGTGGCCCGCTGGCTGCTGTACCGCACCGCCGAGGACTTCGACATCTCCGCGACCCTCGACCCGAAGCCGGTCAAGGGCGACTGGAACGGCGCGGGCGCGCACACCAACTTCTCCACGAAGGCGATGCGCGAGGGCTACGACGCGATCATCACCGCGTGCGAGTCGCTCGGCGAGGGCTCGAAGCCGATGGACCACGTCAAGAACTACGGCGCGGGCATCGACGACCGTCTGACGGGTCTGCACGAGACCGCCCCGTGGAACGAGTACAGCTACGGCGTCTCCGACCGCGGCGCCTCGGTCCGCATCCCGTGGCAGGTCGAGAAGGACGGCAAGGGCTACATCGAGGACCGCCGTCCGAACGCGAACGTCGACCCGTACGTCGTGACGCGTCTGATCGTCGACACCTGCTGCAGCGCTCTGGAGAAGGCCGGCCAGGTCTGATCCGCGGCTCCTGTTTCCCGAAGGGCGCCCACCGGTCCGGTGGGCGCCCTTCGCGCTGCCCGTGCGGAGAGCCGCGCGGAACGTCAAGTTCACGCCAAGGTGCCGTCCGACCGGTGAGAGGGGGGTCCTGCCCCGCGAGCCCGTCTGCTTCAATGGGGCCATGGCCAGCTTCCAGAACACCGCGACAGGTCGCCACGACCTCGAGCCCTTCTGGCCTTCCCGTCAGCACCACGACTTCGACCGGGTGTGTTGCCGCGCGGAGAACGCGCAGGCCCTCTAAAGCCGAATCACCCCGGCGTTCGGCCCGCGCGCACGACGTAGGTCCTTCTGCGACCTCGCAGTTCTCGACGATCTCGATGACTCCTCGCGCGAAAGAGTTGACCACTCATGGCGAACACCCGTTCCTTCTCCACCGCTTCCTCCGTGACCGCCGCCCCCTCCCCCGCCGTCCCCGGCCGCCACCGGCTGCGCGCCGTCGACCGGGACGAGGTGGTCGACGTCACGGACTTCCTGCCGCCGGGCGCGACCTGGCTGCCCGCTCCCCCGCACACCCTGCCCACGCTCCCCGGCCGGCCGCCGATGATCGGCTACCTGGTGCTCGTACCCGCGGACCAGCAGCCGCTGCTCCCGGTACCCGACGAGCCCGGTCCCCGGCCCGAAGCCGCGTCGCAGAACAGCGGCACCAGCATCAGCACCGGCGCCGACGCCCTCGTCAGCATCGACGGCGTGCAGCGCACCGCATGGGTCGACGGTCGCCAACTCGACCTGACGTACCTGGAGTTCGAGCTGCTCGCGCACCTCGTCGCGCATCCGCACCGGGTGCACACCCGCGACCAGCTCGTGACCACGGTGTGGGGCTACGGGCACGTGGGCGACGGACGGACGGTCGACGTCCATGTCGCACGGCTGCGGCGCAAGCTCGGGGCCGAGCACCGTCAGGTGATCCAGACGGTGCGGCGAGTGGGGTACAAGTACGCCCCGCCGGCGACGCGGTGACCGACGGAGCCGACGGGCGGTGACCGACGGGACCGACGGGCGGGGTGCCGTCCTCCGCCTCCGCCGGCCTCCGCCTCGTCCGGTCCCCGCCGATCTCCCCCGGCCGAATCGTTCTCCCACGGGCAGAAACGGATTCCCTGACGCGTCGCGAGCGGGCAGAGTCACCGGCATGAGACTTCTGGTGCTGGGTGGTTCGGAATTCGTGGGGCGTGCCGTGGTGGAGGCCGCGGTCGCCCGGTCCTGGGACGTGACGGTGTTCCATCGCGGGCGGCACGCGGCGCCCGAAGGGGTGCGGTCCCTGCACGGGGACCGCACCGCGGACGGCGGGCTCGCCGCGCTCGCGCAGAGCGAGGGCGAGTGGGACGTCGTCGTCGACACCTGGGCCGCGGCGCCCCGCGCGGTCCGCGACTCCGCCCGGCTGCTCGCGGGGCGTGCCGGCCGCTACATATACGTGTCCACCTCGTCCGTGTACGAGTGGGCGCCCCCGCCCGGCTACACCGAGGACGCCCCGGTCGTCGACGGCGCCTCGCCCGACGCGGAGCAGACGGACTACGCGCGGGACAAGCGGGGCGGTGAGCTCGCGGCGGTCGACGCGTTCGGCGCGGACCGCTCCCTGCTGGTGCGGTGCGGTCTGATCCTCGGCCCGTACGAGAACATCGGCCGGCTCCCGTGGTGGCTGGCCCGGATGGCGCGGGGCGGCCCCGTGCTCGCCCCCGGCCCCCGCGAACTGCCGCTCCAATACATCGACGTGCGCGACCTCGCCACCTGGGTCCTCGACGCGGCGCAGGCCGGACTGAGCGGCCCGTACACCCTGATCTGCCCCTCCGGGCACACCACCATGGGAGGGCTGCTCGACGCGTGCGTCCGGGTCACCGGGAGTGACGCCGACCTGCGCTGGACCGCTCCCGAGGTGATCACCGCGGCCGGGATCGAGCCGTGGATGCAGCTGCCGGTGTGGGTGCCGCCGGGCGGTGACATGCATGCCGCTCTGCACAGCGCCGACGTGGCGAAGGCGGTCGCGGCCGGGCTGCGGTGCCGGCCCGTCGAGGAGACCGTCGCCGACACCTGGGCCTGGCTGGAGTCCATCGGCGGGACGGCCCCGCAGCGCCCGGACCGGCCGGTCCTCGGCCTCGACCCGGCGACGGAGGCCAAGGTCCTGGAGGCCTGAGGCCGGGGGCCTGCGTGGGGCCCGGGGTCGCTCGGGGTGGTGTCAGATACACCCCCGGACGGGTGCCCGGCCCCATGTCCCGTACGGCCCCGGCCGGGGAGACTGGGGGCGTACGGGTCGGGCGGTGGACGGAGAGCGGGATGGACGCGTCGGGTGCGGACGGCGGGCGGGCGCGCCGCGCCCTGGTGGCCGGGGCGCGTGGCCTCGTACTGGCGGTGGTGGGGTTCGCCGGGTCGCTCACCCTCTTCGTCCTGTCCGTCCTGTCGATCGTGTTCATCGTCCTGGGTGTCGGTGTGCTCACCACGCCCGCGGTGCTCTCCCTGGTCAGGTCCTGGGCGAACCGGCGGCGCGTCCTCGCCGCCGAGTGGTACGGGATCCGCGTCCCGGCGCTGTACCGGCCTTTCCCCGCCGATGCGCGCACCGGGCTCGTCGGGCAGGCGGAGCGCTGCCGCCTGATGCTCGGCGACCCGGCGACCTGGCGGGACCTGCTGTGGCTGCTCGCCGACATGACGGCCGGGTTCGTGACGGCGCTCCTGCCGGCCGCCGTCATCTTCTATCCGCTGGAGGGGTACGCCCTCGCGGCCGGTCTGTGGCGGATCTTCACGGACGGCACGCACGTCGGCTGGTGGTACGGGTTCGTGCCCGTCGGCGGTCAGGGTTCCGCGTTCCTGGCGGCCGGTCTCGCCACGGCGCTGCTCGTCGCCGGCTACTTCACGGCCCCGTTCCTGCTGCGGGCCCACTTCCAGCTGACCCGCGCGGTCCTCACCCCGGACGAGGGCGAACTGGCCGCCCGTGTCGAGGTGTTGACGCAGACGCGGCGCGACGCGGTCGACACCTCGGCCGCGGAGCTGCGCCGCATCGAGCGCGACCTGCACGACGGTGCGCAGGCCCGTCTCGTCGCCATGGGCATGGACCTCGGCACGATCGAGGCGCTGGTCGAGAAGAACCCGCAGAAGGCCAAGGAACTGCTCGCGCAGGCCCGGAGGTCCTCGGCCGACGCCCTCACCGAGCTGCGTGACCTGGTCCGCGGCATCCATCCGCCGGTCCTCGCCGAGCGCGGCCTCGGTGACGCGGTGAAGGCGCTCGCGCTGCGGCTGCCGGTCACCACCGACGTCGACGTGGACCTGCCGGGCCGCACCGACGCGCCCGTCGAGTCGGCGGCGTACTTCGCCGTCAGCGAGGTTCTCACGAACGCCGTCAAGCACTCGGGGGCCGACCGCGTCTGGGTCGACGTCCACCACACCGGGGCGACGGGCATGCTGCGGATCGCCGTCACCGACAACGGGAAGGGCGGCGCGAGCATCGGGGCGGGGTCGGGGCTGAGCGGGATCGAGCGGCGGCTCGGTACATTCGACGGCGTCCTCGCCGTCAGCTCCCCCGCGGGCGGTCCGACCATGGTGACGATGGAGATCCCTTGCGCGTTGTCCTAGCCGAAGATCTCTTCCTTCTCCGCGACGGTCTGGTGCGGATGCTGGAGGCGTACGACTTCGAGGTCGTCGCGGCCGTCGAGAGCGGGCCCGAACTGACCAAGGCGCTCGCCGAGTCGGAGCCCGACGTCGCCGTCGTCGACGTACGGCTGCCGCCCTCGCACACGGACGAGGGGCTGCAGTGCGCGCTCGCCGCGCGGCGGGCGCGGCCCGGGCTGCCGGTCCTCGTCCTGTCACAGCACGTGGAGCAGCTGTACGCGCGCGAGCTGCTCGCCGACGGGAACGGCGGGATCGGCTATCTGCTCAAGGACCGGGTGTTCGACGCGGACCAGTTCATCGACGCGGTGCGCCGGGTCGCCGCGGGCGGGACCGCGATGGACCCCCAGGTGATCCAGCAGCTGCTTTCGCGGCGGGCCACGGAGGCTCCGCTCGGCGGTCTGACACCGCGCGAGATGGAGGTTCTGGAACTCATGGCCCAGGGCCGGTCGAATGCGGCCATCGCGGGCCAACTCATCGTCACGGAACGGGCGATCGCGAAACACACCTCCAATATCTTTCTGAAGCTGGGACTTCCGGTGTCGGACGACGACAACCGGCGCGTTCTCGCCGTCATCGCCTATCTGGATCAGGGCCGTTGAGAATCCGCCGGGAAATCACCGGCGCTCTCTTTGAACAAGGGGCCCTCGTGTTGCGTACGTAGCCCCATGGGACGCACATCACGAAAACGGCGCTCGTCACTCGCGACGCGCATGACGGTCGCGTCGGCCGCACTGCTCCTGGGCGGAGGAGGGCTGGTCGCGGTGAACGTCTACGCGTCCGCCCACGAGGAGAACCCGGCGCAGCGCGGCGACGGAGCGCAGCAGCAACAGCAGCAGGTCGCCACGATCGACTGCCCCGACGTGGGCAACGGGCTGTCCGACGTGCCGGACGCCGCTCGGTCGGAGGTCGACGGCGAACTGGCCACGATGGACAGCCAGATCACCGAGTCGTACCAGCGCCTCGCGGCCTCGCGGGACGCGGCGGCGCGGGACCCCGACTTCGTGCAGAACAGCATTCTGCAGCCGTTGAAGGAGCGGCGTTCGACCCTCATCGACCGGATCGGCCTGGAGATCAGCCGGGCGGGCGGTACGGCGCCGCAGGGCATGAAGGACCTCGCGGCCTGCACGGCCAGGTCGGCCGGCACCGACGGCAGCCCCCCGGCGGGCTCGGCCGCGCCGTCCGCCCCCGCGGACGGCGGTCAGCAGGGCGACGGCGGTCAGCAAGGCGACGGCGGTCAGCAGGGCGACGGCGGTCAGCAAGGGGACGGCGGTCAAGGTGGCGGCCAGCAGGGCGGCGGTCAGCAGAACGGCAACGGCCCCGACGCCTCCGACTTCGTCGACATCAACTCCGTCCAGCCCAACGTCAGGACGCCGCGCAACCAGCGCGCCGCCTCCCGCGGCACGTTCACCACGAAATGCGGGCGCAACGAGAACGGCAAGTTCAATCCCGACAACGTCATCGTGGCGCCCGGTGTGAGCAATGGCGCGCACCATATGCACGACTACGTGGGAAATCAGGCGAACGACGCTTTCGCCAGTGACGACGATCTTGCGAACGGTGACACGAGCTGCCGCAATCAGGGTGACAAGTCGACCTATTACTGGCCTGTTCTGCGCCTCCAGAACGGAAAGGACGAGAACGACGCGCAGGCCGACGGCGGCGGCAAGGACCAGAATGTCGGCGAGATCCAGACCCCTGCCTCGGTCACGCTGAAGTTCGTCGGAAGTCCGGCCGGCAAGGTCGTCGCCATGCCGCGGTTCCTGCGCATCATCACAGGTGACGCCAAGGCCTTCACCAACGGCGACGCGAACGCGAACGCGTCCTGGAGCTGCACCGGCTTCGAGAACCGCCAGCTGAAGGACAAGTACCCGATCTGCCCCGAAGGCAGCAAGGTCGTGCGGTCGTTCAAGTTCCAGAGCTGCTGGGACGGGCGCAACACGGACAGCGCCAACCACCGTACGCACGTCGCCTTCGCCGACCCGAACAGCGGCGCCTGCCCGCAGGGCTTCCAGGCGATCCCGCAGCTGCAGCAGCGCATCGTGTACGACGTCCCGCCCGGCCCCGGCTTCGCCGTCGACTCGTTCCCCGAGCAGTTGCACAAGCCCGTGACCGACCACGGCGACTTCATCAACGTCTTCGACGACGGCCTGATGAAGCGCGTCGCGAGCTGCATCAACCGGGGTCAGCGCTGTACCTGACGGCCTGACCCCCCGTCGACTGCTGCGCGGTCAGCTCGCGCGGTGACCGTTGTGCCCGGAGTGCCCGTCCTCCTCGTGACCCCCGCCACCGCTACTCCCCGAGTGGTGCGAGGAGGACTTCTCCACGGTCCCGCCGAGCCGGCCGCGCAGCGCTGTGACCGCATCGTCGTCGCCCACCGCGATCCAGCGGCGGCCGATCAGATAGGTGCCGCCGTAGTCGTCGGCCTGGTCGAGCCACTCGGCCTGGCCGCGGTCGGTGGCGAAGGTCGCGAGGATGTAGCGGTCGGCGCCGTCGCCGCAGGTGGCCTGGCGCAGCTCGTCGGCGTCCGTCTGGATGTCGGGCCGGCACTTCGCCCGGGCAGCGAGCTGTTCCAGGCTGCCGGTCGCGGTCTTCGGCACGGTGTCGCCGTGCGATCCGCAGCCGGTCAGGACCGCCAGCGAGACCATCGCTCCCGTCACCCATATGCGCCGCGTGCGTCGCGTCATTCCCATCGTTTCCTTCCGTCCCGTGCGGCGACACGAACTCGCCGGCTCTGTACACACCGTTGAGCGAGGGGGATCACAGGGTTACCGTGCGCCGCATCATCCGACGCAGGGGGCACACCTATGACCGCACCGTCGCGACGTTCCGTCCTCGGCACCGCCGGCGCCATCGGCCTGGGAGCCGTCGCGGGGTTCCCCGTCACGGCTCACGCCGCCGAGGGCCCTGCCTTCGATACGGCTCCCGTACGCTCCGCACTCAACAGACTGCTCCCCGGACACGCCGACCAGTTCGGCCTCACACTCCTCGCCCCGCAGGGCGGCGACCGGTTCCGGGTGACCGGCACCCGGGGAAGGATCGCGGTGTCCGGTACGACACCGGCCGTGCTGCTCACGGGAGTTCACTGGTATCTCAAGTACGTCTGCGGGGCGCACATCGCGTGGAACGGCAGCCAGCTCGACCTGCCGAAGACGCTGCCGGCGCCCCCGCGCCCGCTGGAGAGATCCACCACGCTCCCCCACCGGTTCGCGCTCAACGACACGAACGACGGCTACACCGCGCCGTACGCCGACTGGCCGTACTGGGAGCGGATGATCGACGTCCTCGCGCTGCACGGCTGCAACGAGGTCCTCGTCATCGCGGGCACGGAGGCCGTGTACGAGCGCGTCCTGAAGGACTTCGGGTACAGCGACGCGGAGTCGCGCGCCTGGCTGCCCGCCCCCACGCACCAGCCGTGGTGGCTCCTGCAGAACCTGTCGGGGTACGGCGGACCGCTCTCGCCCGAACTCATCGCGAAACGCGTGGAGCTGGGCCGGAAGATCACCGTCAGGCTGCGCGAGCTCGGCATGTCGCCCGTGTTCCCCGGCTACTACGGGCATGTCCCCCACGGCTTCGTGGAACGCAACGGCGGCGACGCGCACGTCGTGCCGCAGGGCACGTGGCACGGCTTCGACCGGCCCGACTGGCTCGACCCGCGCACCCGGTCCTTCGCCGACGTGGCCGCCTCGTTCTACGGGCATCAGCGGGACCTGTTCGGTGCGGCCGGGCACTTCAAGATGGACCTGCTGCACGAGGGCGGCACCGCCGGTGACGTGCCCGTGCCGGACGCGGCGCGCGGCGTGGAGAAGGCCCTCCAGAAGGCGCACCCGGGAGCCACGTGGGTGATTCTCGGCTGGGAGGCCAACCCGCTGCCCGCGCTCATCGACGCGATCGACAAGAAGCGCATGCTGATCGTCGACGGCGTCTCCGACCGCTTCACGACCGTCACCGACCGCGAGAAGGACTGGGGCGGCACGCCGTACGCCTTCGGCACGATCCCCAACTTCGGCGGGCGGACCACCATCGGCGCCCGCGCCCACGTCTGGAACGAGAAGTTCTTCGCGTGGCGCGACAAGGCGGGCAGCGCGCTCACCGGCACCGCCTTCATGCCGGAGGGCACCGACCGCGACCCGGCGGCCTTCGAGCTGTTCTCCGAACTCGCGTGGACCGGGGACAAGATGGACCGGGCGGCCTGGTTCTCCGGGTACGCCGACTTCCGCTACGGGGCCCGGGACGCGGACGCGCGGGCCGCCTGGCGCGCCCTGCACGACACCGCGTACCAGCACACGGCGGTGGAGCGCAGCGACGCGCACGACTCGCTGTTCTGTGCCCGGCCCGACCTGGCCGCGAACCGGGCCTCCGAGTACGCGCCCCGCGCCCTCACCTACGATCCGGGGCGCTTCGACGCGGCCCTGAGCGGGCTGCTCGGCGTCGCAGGCGGGCTCCGGGGTTCCGCCGCGTACAAGTACGACCTGGTGGACGTGGCGCGGCAGGCGCTCGCGCACCGCTCGCGGCAGCTCCTGCCGCAGCTGCGGGCGGCCTACGCGCGGAAGGACCGGGACACGTTCCGGTCCCTGGCGACGCTGTGGCTGAAGCTGATGCGGCTGTCCGACGACGTGACCGGGACGCATCCGGCGTTCCTGCTCGGGCCGTGGATCGACGACGCGCGGCGGCTCGCGACGAGCGACGGCGAGCGCGCCGAGTTCGAGCGCACGGCGAAGGTGCTCATCACGGTGTGGGGCGACCGCGCCACCTCCGACCCGGGGAACCTGCACGAGTACGCCAACCGCGAGTGGCACGGCCTGATGTCCGACTTCTACGTGCCGCGCTGGCAGAAGTGGCTGGACGCCCTGGAGGACGCGCTGGCCACCGGGTCGGCGCCCGCGGCCGTCGACTGGTTCGCGTTCGAGGAGAAGTGGACCCTGGAGCGCAAGGACTATCCGCTGCGGCCCATCGGGGACGCGTACAAGACGGCCGCGCGCGTGCGGGACGTGCTCGCACGGGCGCCCCACCAGGGTTCGCTGACCGTCACCGCCCAGCCGGCCGCGTTCCCTCCCGGCGGGCACGCGCGCGTGGAGGCCGCTTTCCGCAACGTCAACGGGCTGCGGGCGACCGGCCGCGTGGACTTCACCCTGTCGGGCATCGACGCCACGCCCGAGGGCCCCACGTCCCTGCCGAGCGTCGCGCCCGCGGGCACGGGCAAGGTCCGCTGGCAGGCGAGCGCCCCCGGCACGCCCCTGGACCGGCCGCTGCGTCCCCTGCCCTACGAGCTCTCCGTGCGGTACGGGCCGCAGGGCGAGGGCCGGGTGACGTCGGTCCACGCGGGCACGCTCTTCGAGGCCGGGCCGCTCGGCGACGCCTGGCGGACCGTCACCGACAACGCCGCCGTCTTCGGACAGTTGGGCGACCGGTACGCGATCGACGGGGCCGGCGCCGACCTGTGGAAGGGGACCACGGAGTTCGGCTCGGCGTACCGCGAGGGCGCCTTCGCCGACGGGTCGTCGGCACAGGTGAAGGTGACGTCGCAGGCCGTCACGGGCGCGTGGGCGCGGGCGGGCCTCATCGTCCGCAACTCCCTGGCGACGCCGGGCTCCCCGGGGTTCCTGAACCTGTCCGTGACGCCGTCCAACGGGGTCGTGCTGTCGTACGACACGAACGGGGACGGCACGCTCGACACGTACCGGCGCATCACCGGGATCAAGGCGCCGGTGACGCTGAGGCTGACGCGGTCCGGCGGCTCGTACACGGGTGAGTGCTCGACGGACGACGGGGCGACCTGGCGGACCGTGGCGACCGTGACGGTGCCGGGGGCGGCGGCGACACAGGACGTGGGGCTCTTCATGACGGCGACGAACGGCGGCGGCGGGGCGCGCGGCACCGTGGAGTTCGACGGCTGGCAGCTCGGGTAGGGCCTGGCGCTGGGTCAGAATGGGCGGGACAAAAGCCGTGTGTCCGGTCACGGCTGCGACCTCTGGAGTCCCGCCCATGCCCGCGATCCCCTCCACCACCGTCGCCAACCTCCGTGACCTCGGCGGGATCCCGCTGTCCGGCGGCCGTGCCGTACGCCCGGGCCTCGCCCTGCGGGCCGGGCAGCTCGACCGGCTCGACCCCGCCGCCGATCCGGAGTTCTCCGCGCTCGGTGTCCGCACGATCGTGGACTTCCGCACCAACGCGGAGCGCGCCTCCTACCCGGACCACGTCCCCGACGGCGTCCACGTCCTGGTCGCGGACGCGCTCGCCGACAAGATCGCCCAGACCGGGGCCGCGCCCGTCGCCGCGCAGCTCAAGCAGGTCCTGTCCGACCCGGCGCTCGCCGACGAGAAGCTCGGCGGCGGGCGCGCCGAGGCGCTCTTCGCCGACACCTACCGCGCCCTCGTCTCGACGCAGTCCGCGCGGGCCGCCTACCGCACGCTCCTGACCGAACTGGCCGACCCCGACACGGGCCCGCTGCTCTTCCACTGCACCGCGGGCAAGGACCGCACCGGCTGGGCCGCGACGATCGTCCTGACGCTCCTCGGCGCGGACGACGCGGCCCTGGAGGCGGAGTACCTGTCGGTCAACGCGGCGGTGCGGGAGGCCTTCGCGCCGCTCGTCGAGGGGTTCACCGCCCAGGGCGGCGACCCGGAGATCGCGCTCGCGCTGATCGGCGTACGGGCGTCGTACCTGCACGCCGCGCAGGACGAGGTGGTGGCGCGGTACGGGCACTTCGCGAGGTACGTGCGCGAGGGACTCGGGGTGCCGGACGAGGCGGTGGAGCGGATCCGGCAGCGGCTGACGGCCGGGTGACGCGGGCGTGGGGGCGCGGGGCGCGGATCGCCAGGGGCCTCGGACGGCTCGGGTCCCGAAGAAACCCCTGTGCCGTGTGGGCACATCCGTGCCATGGTGACCCGATGAGCAGCGAAGACTGGGAAACGCGCCTGGCCGCGGCGTGGGCGGGCATCGACGGCTACGACGAGTCCACCGCGGGCGACTTCCGCGCCGTCATCGACGACCTCGTCGCCGAGCTGCCGGACGACAGCCCGGTCGGCCCGTTCGAGCGCGGCAGCGCCTTCGATTCGACCGGCCACTCGGACCGGGCCGTGCCGCTGTACCAGGAGGCCCTGAAGCTCGGCCTGTCCGGCTACCGGGGCCGCCGCGCGAAGATCCAGCTCTCCAGCTCCCTGCGCAACATCGGCCGGCCCGAGGAAGGCGTGGCGCTTCTCACGCCCGAACTCGACGCGCCCTCGGACGAGTTGGACGACGCCGTGCGCGCCACGCTGGCGCTGTGCCTGTCGAGCCTGGGCCGGGACCGCGAGGGCCTGTCGCTCGCCCTCGGCGCGCTGGCGCCCCATCTGCCCCGATACCAGAGGTCGATGGCGAATTACGCCCGCCTGCTGGTGGAACCGGAGCCGGAGCCGGGGTGACAGTGTGAAGTGACCATCCGACGATTCGCTCGTTCAGCTGAACGTGCAGTCGAAGGTGCAGTCACAGGATGTCGTCCCCCGTCCCGGTCCGGTCGTCGACGTGGAGCAGGCCGAGGCCGCTCTCGTCGAGCACTACCCGCGGCTCGTCCGGCTCGCCTATCTGGTGCTCCCGCCCAGCCTCGGCCGCAACCGCCGGGTGCTCACGGCGCACTCCCTGACCCAGCGCGCCCTGCCGCGCGCGCGTACCTCGGCCGACGCCGCGGCCGTCCCGGCGCCCCGCACGGCCGAGGGCCGCAACGGCGATCCGGGCTACGGATTCGTACGGCTCAGGGTCCTGCGCACCGCGCTCGACGCGGGCCGCCCGCTGCGGCGCAGGGCCTGGCCGCGGCGCTCGCAGCTGCCGCCGCTGCTCCCTCAGGTGTGGGGCCTGCGGCTCTTCCCGCGCTCGGGCGGTGCCGACGAACTGGCCCTGGACCAGGGGCTGTCCGCGCTCAGCGGCCCCGGCCGCGCCGCCTTCGTCCTGCGCGGCCTCGAACGGCTCGACGACAGGGCCGTACGGAACATGCTGGCCGCGGCCGGCGCCGAGGACCCGGACGCGGCGCTCGCCGAGGCGGACGGCGTGGCCTTGCCCGCGGGCAAGGACGCGCTCGCCCTGCTGGAGTCGACCGAGTTCGACCCCTGCTCGCTCCAGGCCAGGCCGCCGGACCTGATGCGACGCAGGCAGCATGTGAAAGCCGTGATCGCGGCCGCCGCGGCGACGCTGGTGTGCGGGGCGCTGCTCGGCCTGCCGGGCGGCGGCTGGGCACCGGACGGGGCCGCGGCGCCCGCGTACGCGCAGAACCCGGCGGGCCTGGCCGCCCTGGATCCCGGCAGGTTGACGAGGGTCCCGGCCACGGCGTGGCAGACGTCGGCCCGCACGGACTTCTCCGTCTGGCCGGCGCGCGGCTCCCTGACCGGCGACCGGCCGCTGCTGCGGCGTGCTCTCGCGGTCTGGGCGCGGCCCGGCGGCTCCGTCCAGGTCTCCGCGACACCGGGCACCCAGGCCGGCGCCCCGCCCGGCCCCCCTCAGCTGCTGTACGCGGGCGAGGTCGACCAGGCGCGGATCGTGCTGTTCTACGACGGGCTGCGCATCGTGCGGTACGCGGAGCCGAAGGACGGCACGAGCGGCGCCGCGCTCGACTTCGCGCGGGCGGACGGCGCCACGGGTCCGGAGGCGGGCGCCCTGGTCGTGGACCGGGCCGACGGCAACGTGCGCTATCTGACGGCGCCCTGGGTGCGCGGCGCCGCCGTGCGGAACCTGCTGAAACCGTCGGCGGCGCCGATGCCGCTCGGCCGCGCCCCCGACGGCGTGACGACCCCGTTCGCCAGCCCGGCGCTCGCCCGCGACTGCGCGTCCTGGAACGCGCTCGCACTGCGGGACGACGCGGGCACGCGGCTCTCGACCGACCTCGGCGAGCTGGTGCCCGCGCATCTCACCGCGGGACGCCCCGGCGCACCGCGCGAGGCGGTCGCCGCCGACTGGCAGCACTCGGCCTGCTCCCTCACCTCCGTACGCTCGCACGGCGTGCGCACCGTCAACTCCTGGGCGTACGCGCGTCAGCAGCTCCCCGAGGGCAGCGGCGCGGCGGACTGGGTGTGCGCGCGGGCCGACACCTGGCGGGGCGGCGGGGCGCGGACGCTGGCTCTGTTCACGGCTCCCGGCGGGACGACGGCGGCGGTCGCCGCGAAGGCGGAGGGGACCCCGGCCTGCGGCAGCCGGGACCCGCTGGTCCTCGCGGGCGTGCTGTGGAAGTCGCGGGGCGGCACCTGGTACGTGGTGGCCGCCGCGAGCAGGCAGGTCACGTCGATCGCGTCGTCGGGCGGAGCCCGCGCCAGGGACAACGTGCTGGCCGCGCCCACCCGGCAGGGGGCCAGGACGAAGCTGACCGGCCGCACGTCGACGGGCCGCGAGGTGGGCGCCCTGCGCTGAACCCCGGCGCCCCGGGACACCCTTGCTGACACGTCCGTAAAGAAAACGGCGCACGAGGGGTGTACCCGCCCCCTACCCGTCAGTACATTGACGCCATGTCTAATACGCAGAGCCGGGCACCGCGGCCCGTCGCTGACGAGCACGTCGCGCTCAAGGCACGCAGGGTCTCCTTCTCCTGGGACAGGACACCGCTGCACTGGATACCGGACGACCCGTTCACCACGCACACGATCAACGTGCTGCATCTCTTGCTGCCCGCCGGAGAGCGGTGGTTCGTGCACGTCTACAAGCAGGTCCTGCCGTACATCCGCGACGACCGGCTCCGCGAGGACGTGATCGGGTTCATCGGCCAGGAGGCCATGCACTCGCAGGCCCACGACGAGGTGCTGCCGCACCTCAAGGAGCAGGGGCTCGACCCGACCCCGTACACCGCTCAGGTCGACTGGTTCTTCGAGAAGCTGCTCGGTGACCGGACGCTGCCGCCGGGGCGGGCGCGCGAGTGGTGGCTGATGGAGCGGGTCGCGCTCATCGCCGCGATCGAGCACTACACGGCGTTCCTCGGCGACTGGGTGCTGAACGCGGACGAGCTGGACCGCAGGGGCGCGGACCCCACGATGCTGGACCTGCTGCGCTGGCACGGCGCGGAGGAGGTCGAGCACCGCTCGGTCGCCTTCGAGCTGTTCGAGCACGTCGACGGCGGCTACCGGCGCCGGGTGCGGACCTGGGCGCTCGCGTTCTCGGCGCTGATGTTCCTGTGGCAGCGCGGTGCGCGCTTCTTCATGGAGAACGACCCGACGGTGCTCGACGGCAAGGCGTCGTTCAAGGAGTTCTACCGGGGCGGGAAGCGGGGCGTCCTGCCCTCCACCGGCGCCATGGTGAAGTCCATCCCGCGCTACCTCAGCCGCTCGTACCACCCCTCCCAGGAGGGCAGCACCGCGCAGGCGGTCGCCTATCTGGCCACCTCGCCCGCCGCGACGGCGGCGGAAGCCCGGACCCCGAACGGAGCCGTCTGACCATGCCCCGCCTCCGCACCCCACGGCTGCGTACCGTCCTGCTCGTCACCGGATCCGCGCTGCTCGCGCGCCGCGCCCTGCGCCGCCGCATCCAGGCGTCCCCGCTGTGGCCGATGCCCGCGCTCGACGAGCCCGTCTCCGGGCGTCCGCGCGCGCGTGCCCTGCGGCTCCTCGTCACCCGGCACGAGTCCGTCGCCGACGGCGTCGTCCAGCTGCGCCTGGAGGGCCGGGACCTGCCCGCCTGGGAGCCCGGCGCGCATCTCGACCTCGTCCTGCCGTCGGGGCTGATCCGGCAGTACTCGCTGTGCGGCGACCCCGAGGACACCTCGTCGTACACCGTCGCGACGCGGCTCATCGCGGACGGCAGGGGCGGTTCGCGCGAGGTGCACGAGCAGCTCCAGGAGGGGTTGGAGGTCGAGGTGCGCGGGCCGCGCAACCGCTTCCCTCTGACCGCCGGCGCCCCGTCGTACGTGTTCGTCGCGGGCGGCATCGGCATCACCCCGATCCTGCCGATGCTGCGGGCCCTCGAAGCCCGGGGCGCCGACTGGCGGCTGCTGTACGCGGGCCGCACCCGCGCGTCGATGCCGTTCCTGGAGGAGGCGGAGAAGCTCGGCGGCGAGCGGGGCCGGGTGCGCGTCGTCGCCGAGGACGAGGACGGGCGCCCCGATCTGGCCGGCCTGCTCGCGGATTCGGCGCCGGACACCGCGGTCTACTGCTGCGGGCCCGAAGGGCTGATGGAGGCGGTGGCCGCGGCGCTTCCCGGCCACTGCCGGCTGCATCTGGAACGGTTCGCGCCGCACACGTCGGCCGACGGGAACGGGCCGTTCGAGGTCGAACTGCGGCGCAGCGGCCGCACCGTCCCCGTACCGGCGGGTACTTCGGTGCTCGCGGCGGTGCGCGCCGAGGTGCCGAACGTGTCGTACTCCTGCGAGCAGGGGTTCTGCGGGACGTGCCAACAGCGGGTCCTGGAGGGCGAGATCGACCACAGGGACGAGCTGCTCACGGACTCGGAGCGTGACGACTCGATGCTGATCTGTGTCTCCCGGGCGCGTGGGGAGCGCCTCGTGCTCGACCTGTGACCGGCTCGTGCGGACGTGCTCCGCACGAGGCCGGAATCGCTCGGTAGGGTGTTCGTATGACAACCGGGGTGCGCCGCAGGATGGGAGTCGAGGAGCGGCGGCAGCAGTTGATCGGGGTCGCACTCGAACTGTTCAGCCACCGCTCCCCCGACGACGTCTCCATCGACGAGATAGCCGCTGCCGCGGGCATTTCCCGGCCCCTGGTCTACCACTACTTCCCCGGCAAACTCAGCCTGTACGAGGCGGCGTTGCGGCGCGCGGCGGACGATCTCGCGCAGCGCTTCGAGGAGCCGCAGGACGGTCCGCTCGGGGCCCGCCTCGTCCGGGTCATGGGGCGGTTCTTCGACTTCGTGGACGAGCACGGGCCCGGCTTCTCGGCGCTGATGCGGGGCGGCCCTGCCGTCGGCTCGTCGACGACGAACGCGCTCATCGACTCGGTCCGGCAGGCCGCGTACGTCCAGATCCTCACGCACCTCGGCGTCACCGACCCGCCGCCCCGCCTCGAGCTGGTGGTGCGGTCGTGGATCTCGCTCGCCGAGTCCACGGCGCTGATCTGGCTGGACGGGCGGCGCATCCCCCGCCGCGAGCTGGAGGAGCAGCTCGTGCACGACTTCGCGGCGCTCGCCGCGGTGAGCGCCGCGTACGACGAGGAGATGGCGGGTCTGCTGCGCCACATCCTGGCCGACGAGCCGGCCGACGGGACGTTCGGCGACCTCATCGGGCGCCTTGTCGCACTCGCGCCCGTTCCCGTCCCCTCTGGATCATGACTCCATGACGCCACGACTCACGTTCCGCAGGGCATCCGACGGACCCGACGACCTCGCCGCGCTCGTCGCCCTGTACGACGGGGCGGCGCGCTGGATGGTGGAGCGGGGCATCGACCAGTGGCGGCCCGGCGAGAAGACCGAGGACCACTTCCGCCTCCGGATCAAGGAGGGCGAGGTGTGGTTCGCCGACGACGCGCAGGGCGCCGGGGCCGGCGCGTACGAGCTGTGGTGGGACGACGAGCCCGCATGGGGCGTCCGGCCGCCCGAGGCCGGCTATGTGCACCGCCTCATGGTGCGCCGCGGCGCCCCGGCCGGTACGGGCCGCGCGCTGCTCGCGCACGCCGAGGAGCGGGTCGCCGCCGCGGACCGTCCCCTGTGCCGCCTGGACTGTGTGTCGACGAACCCCCGGCTGCGGGCCTACTACGAGCGCGCGGGTTACGCGGTCGTGGGCGAGCAGCCGTTCAAGTCGGGCGCGGGCGGCAGCAAGTACGCGGTGACGCTCCTGGAGAAGCGGGTCGGCTGACGAGAACGCCCGGCACGGCAGGTTCGGTACCCCTGCCGTGCCGGGCGTCCGGCTTTCCTTCCGGTCAGCGCGTGAACACCGCCACCGTGCGCGCCGGGACCTCGAACGTTCCCGAACCGGCGTCGTACGAGGCGGACTTCACCACGGGATCGGCGCCCGCCGCCTGCACCGGGTGCAGCCGGTACGACGTGCCGGCGGCCGCGCCGACGCGCTGTTCCTGTGTCTTCGGAGTGGCGTTGAAGACGACGACGAGGTCACCGAGGCGCATGGTGATCACCCCGGGCGTCTCCTCCTTGCCGGAGAGCGGGAAGGACAGCTTCTCCTGCACCTGCCCGGCCGTCGCGAGGCCGAACGCCGGCTCCGTGGTGCGGATCTTCAGCAGGTCCCGGTACGCGGCGGACGTCCCTTCGATGTCCGCGCACTTCGCGGCGGGCACCGAGGTCAGCAGGGGGGTGGCGTAGGGCCACTTGTCCTTGTTGTCGGCGGCCGGCGGGAGTCCGCGCCCGAAGCCGTTGCCGTCGCGGCAGTCCCAGTGGATGGCGTTGAACCAGTCGCCGCTGTCGAAGGAGTTGCGGTCGAGGGACTTGGAGCGCAGCAGGTCGGTGCCGGCCTGGGAGAGCGCGGGCCCTTGCGAGAGCGCGGCCGTCGCGAGGGCGAGGACCTGCATGCGCGAGCGGTCCGCGGGGGCGGTGGAGGCGGGCAGTTTGAAGGTGAGCGCGTCGTAGAGCGACTCGTTGTCGTGGGCGTCGGCGTAGGCGAGGGCATCGCCCGGCGCGTCGGCGTATCCGGCGGGCGCGCCGTTGTAGTCGACGTCCGCGCCCTTGACCGTGCGGCCGTCGCTGCCGGTGAAGGTGTAGGCGGCGAGGTTCCCCGTCAGGCCGACTTTGATCAGGTCCTGGTAGTGCAGGAGGCGGGCCTTCTGCTCGGCCTCGGTGCCGTTCGCCTTCGAGGAGTTGGGGTCGGTGTAGAGGCCGGAGGCGAAGCCCTGGACGCCCGGGTCGGCGTCGAAGGGGCTGCCGCCGCGCACGGCGTCGCGGGCGCGGTCGGAGAAGGTGGCGATGCCGGTGCCCGCCATGTTCTTCTGCGTGGCCTGCACGAAGCGGGCGTCGTCGGCGACCTCGCCGAAGTTCCAGCCCTCCCCGTAGAGAATGATCTTCTTCCCGTCGACGCCGTCCTTCTCGACGGTGAGCGCGTCGAGGGCCTTCCTGACAGCGAGGATGTTGGCCTTGGGGTGGTGTCCCATCAGGTCGAAGCGGAAGCCGTCGACCTTGTACTCCTTGGCCCAGGTGACGATCGAGTCGACGACGAGCTTGCCCATCATCGCGTTCTCGGGGGCGGTGTTGGCGCAGCAGGTGGAGGTGGCTACGGAGCCGTCGGCCATGAGGCGCTGGTAGTAGCCGGGCACGATGCGGTCGAGCACGGACGTCTTCGCCTGACCGCTCGCGGCGGTGTGGTTGTAGACGACGTCCATGACGACGCGCAGCCCGTCGGCGTTCAGGGACCCGACCATCTTGCGGAACTCGACGGTGCGTGCGGTGCCGTCCGGGTCACTGGCGTAGGAGCCTTCGGGGACGGTGTAGTGGTACGGGTCGTAGCCCCAGTTGTAGGCGTCCTTGGCGGCGCTCTTCGCGACGCACTCCTGCTGCTTCTCCGAGGCCGCTCCGTACGAGGTCAAGTCACAGTCGGGGGTGGCCTGTCCGGACTTCTTCTCGGGGATCGTGGCGATGTCGAACGCGGGCAGGAGATGCACGTACGAGGTGCCGGCCTTCGCGAGTTCGCGCAGGTGCTCGCTGCCCTTGCTGTCCTTGTCGGTGAACGCGAGGTAGGTGCCGGGGTGCTTGGCGGTGCGGTCCTCGACGGAGAAGTCGCGGATGTGGAGTTCCTGGATCTGCGCGTCGCGCAGCGGCACGGCCTTCGGCTTCTTCAGCGCCGACCAGCCGGACGGGGCGAGGTTCTTCGCGTCGAGGTCGACGACGAGGCTGCGCTCCGAGTCGGCGGTGAGGGCGGTGGAGTACGGGTCGGTGACCTTGTTCGTGACGATCTTCTGGACGCTGGGCGCCCACACCTTCACGGCGTAGCGGTACTGCTTTCCCTGCCAGGAGCGCGGGCCCTTCACGAACCAGACGCCGGTCGCGTCGTCGCGGCGCATGGCGACGGTGAGCCCGTCGAGGTCGAGGGCGACGGACTGGGCGGTCGGCGCCCAGACCGACAGGGTGACTCCGTCCTTGGTGAAGACGGGCCCGAGTGACGCCTCGCCGGCCTTTCGCGCGTACAGGTCGTCGAGGACTCCCGCCGTCTGTACGCCCGTTGCCGTGACGAGCGCGCCGTTGGCGATGCGGCGGGTGAGGATCAGCTGGCTCTTCAGGGCGTCGCCGACCCGGTCGCGGTCGCGGGGGTCGACGGTGTAGGCGTCGTACTTCTTCAGCTGCGGGAAGCGGGCGAGCTGGGCGTCGGTGAGCCCGCCGGCGGCCTTGTTCAGGCGCAGCCACTGCCCTTCGTCGCTGAGCGCCCCTTCCTTGACGGTGATGCCGCCGTCGCGGTCGTAGACGAGCTGGGCGGACAGGGCCGCCGCGCCGTCCGACGGCAGGGCGACCGTGTCGCG
This sequence comes from Streptomyces longhuiensis, assembly GCF_020616555.1. NCBI lineage: Bacteria > Bacillati > Actinomycetota > Actinomycetes > Kitasatosporales > Streptomycetaceae > Streptomyces > Streptomyces longhuiensis. The sequence continues at coordinate 3,218,908 of NZ_CP085173.1, forward strand.
GTCGATCCACTGCGCCTCGGACTTCGCGAGGTCCAGGTCGGGCGCTCCGCCGGTCTGCGGCAGGACGGGACGGGGCTGTCCGGCGAGGAGCCAGACCTCGTTGCCGTTGGCGGCGAGGTCGAGGGACTGGTCGGTGGGCAGGTCCTTCTCGTCGCCCTTGTGGAGGATGTAGCTCAGTGATGTCGCGCCGTCGGCGAGCGGCACCTCGAAGGTGACGCCGTACGCGTCCGGCTTTCCGGCGTTCACGGGTTCGAGCGGCTTGGACCAGTCGGTGGGGTTCTTGGCGCCGGTCCAGGTGTGCAGCCCCCAGCCGTCGTAGTCGCCGTCGGCGCGGTGGTAGTGCAGGACGGCCTTGGTCTTGTCCTGCGGCGGGTAGGTGCCGTCGGGGGCGGTCGTGGCCTGGCCGTCCTTGCCCTGCTCGACCCAGACCTCGCCGGTCGCGCCGAGGTCGACGGTGCGCTGCGGCCCGTCGGCGGTGCCGTTCTTCTCGACGGTGTACGTGAGGCTGCCGGAGCCGGCGTCGTCGGCGAGCTTCACCCAGGCGAAGGCGCCGTACGCGTCGCGGCCGGTGAAGTCCCCCGTTCCGGCAGGTGACTCGATCTGCCAGCCGTCGTAGTCGCCGTCGGTCCGCTTGTAGTGCACGACGGCGTAGGCGCGGTCGACGGCGCTGGGCTTCGCGGGCGCGGGCGCCTTGCCCGCCGTCGTCGCGGCGAGGTCACTGGCGGTACGTCCGGCGCGGTCGACCACAACCGCCTTGTACCGCAGGGGTGTTCCGGCGGCCACCGTGTCGGGGATGTGCTGAGTGATCCGGTACGGCGCGTGGTCGACGGAGCCGAGGGTGTGCCAGGCGCCGTTGCCGGTCTGGGCGGCGAAGACGACGCGGTTGAGCTGTCCGCCGTCGGTGTCGGCCTGGAGGGTCACGGTGCCGGTGGCCCCGGCGGCGGGGGCGTGGAGGGTGACCGACGGCTTGGCGGCGGGGGCGGGCAGCGGCTTGGCGGCCTGGTAGACGACGGCGGAACCGGCCGGCACGGTGACGGTGACGTCCTTGTCGGAGCCGCTGGTCACGGCCTTGTCGGTGCCGTAGAGCCCGTCGAAGCGGGTGCCGGCCGAGCCGGTCGCGAAGGTGGCGTCCTTGGCCTCGGCGGCGTTGTTGAGCGCGACGACGTACTCGGTGCCCGTCTTCGCGTCCGTGCGCGAGAACGCGTACACGGAGCCCTTGGCATAGCGCTCGGTCTGTACGCCGTCGGCCAGCGCCGGGTTGTCCTTGCGGAGCTTTCCGAGCGCGGCGATCTCCTTGTAGAGCGGTGCGCCCGTGTCGTAGGAGTCCTCGGCGTGGGTGCGGTCGGTGCCCAGTTCGTCGTCGTCGAGGTAGTCGTCGACCTTGGAGGCGAACATGGTCTGCCGGGCGTCCTTGTCGCCGCCGGATCCGGTGAAGCCCTGCTCGTCGCCGTAGTAGACGACGGGGTTGCCGCGCGACAGGAACATCACGGCGTTGGCGAGCTTGTCGCGCCGCACGAGGTCGGCGTCGGACGCCTTCGCGTCGTCGGCCTCGAGGAAGGAGCCGATGCGGCCCATGTCGTGGTTGCCGAGGAACGTGACCTGCTCGTACGCGTTCGCCTTGCCGGAGGCGTACTTGTAGTCGTCGGCGAAGACCTTGGCGAGCCGGTCGGCGGAGGCGCCCTGGGAGGCGTAGGCGCGGGCCGCGTCCTGGAAGGGGAAGTCGAGGGTCGCGTCGAGGCGGCCGCGGGTGACGTACGGGGACGTGACGTCGGTGTCGGCGGAGTACACCTCGCCGAACATGAAGAAGTCGGGCCTGCCGTGCTTCTTCGCGTACGCGTCGAGGGCGGTGGCCCACTGGGTCCAGAAGTCCAGGTCGACGTGTTTGACGGTGTCGATGCGGAACCCGTCGATGTCGAAGTCCCGCACCCACCGCTCGTAGATCTTCTCCATGCCGGAGACGACCTCGGGCCGCTCGGTCCACAGGTCGTCGAGCCCGCCGAAGTCGCCGTACTCGGCGCTCTCCCCGGCGAAGGTGGAGTCGCCCCGGTTGTGGTACATCGCCGGGTCGTTGAGCCAGGCGGGCACCTTCTGCCCGGTGTTCTTCGGGGTGTACGGGAACGAGTCGGCGTCGACCTTGCGCACGCCGTCGCGGTCGTCGAAGGGGCGGCCCTGGGTGTCGAGGTAGGGGTAGGCGCCCTTGGGGCGGTAGCCGTACTCCTTCTCGGCGTAGTCGACGGTGTCGGCGGTGTGGTTGGTGATGACGTCGAAGAAGACCTTCATGCCCTTGGCGTGCGCGCGGGCGATCAGCTTCGCGAGGTCCGCGTTGGTGCCGAAGTGCGGGTCGACCTGCGTGAAGTCGGTGATCCAGTAGCCGTGGTACCCGGCGGAGGCGTCCTTGCCCTCTCCCTGGACGGGCCGGTTCTTGAAGATCGGGGCGAGCCAGATCGAGGTGGTGCCGAGGCCCTTGATGTAGTCGAGCCGCTCGGTCAGGCCCTTGAGGTCGCCGCCCTGGTAGAAGCCCTTGTCCGTGGGGTCGTAGCCGGTCGCCGAGCGTGAACCGGTCAGCCCGCCGCGGTCGTTGGAGGTGTCGCCGTTCGCGAAGCGGTCCGGCATGACGAAGTAGAACTGCTCGCGCGTGAGGTCGTGCCGCGCGGGCGCGGCGGCGAGCCGCGCGTCGGACGGGGGCGCGGGCGGCTTCTGGGAGGCCGCCGCCAGGGGCAGGGCCGGGGCCAGGGCCGCGCACAGGGCGACGGCGAGGACGGCCGCTGTTCTTCGCGGCAGGGCGGGGCGTATCACGGGAACTCCTCGACGGGAGGGCGGCGGGAGGGACTCAGGGGTGCGCGGACAGGGCCGCCCGGCGCGAGCGGGGAGGACGCGCCGGGCAGCCGGAACGGGGGTTACCGGGTAAGGAGCGGGGCCGGGATCCGGGTCAGCAGCCGGACTTGCCGGCGTACAGGGCGAGGGCCGTGTTCGACCCGAGCGTCGCCGTGAACTGGCCCGAACTGTTCACGCTCACCGCCTTGTTGCTCTGCACATCGCAGTACGTGCCCGCGGCGAGCGACGTCTGGTAGGTGCGGGTGAGCGCGGAGGACTCGTGGTTGATCGCGACGTAGCCCTTGGCGCCGCGGCCGAAGGCGATCGCGTCGGCGCCGTCGTCCCACCAGTCGGTGACGGACTGGCCGCGGGTGGCGTTGCGGAAGGCGACCATGGACTGGATCTCGGGCCAGGCGTGCTGGCACTTCCAGCCGTCCTGCCAGCAGGCGTTCACCGTGCCGCCGTTGGGCGGTCCGGCGTCCTTGTCGGTCCATTCGTAGCCGGAGTTGATGTCCGGTGATCCGTAGGGCCAGGCCAGCATGAAGACGTTCGCCAGGGTGTAGTCGGCGCCGTTCTTGTAGTTGAGGGTGTCGCCGCCGCGTTCGGTGTCGTGGTTGTCGACGAAGACGGCGGACTGCCCGGAGGCCATGTAGCCCCAGCCCTCGCCGTAGTTCTTGAGGTAGGCGAGGTTCTCGTTCTGGAAGACGCGCTTGAGGTCGCGGGCGTAGCGGAACTCCTGGACGTCGCCGGTGCCGAGGTACTCGCTGGGCGAGACCGCCTCGCCGGCGCCGTAGATCGCCTCCTGCTTCCAGTAGGCGTTCGGGTTGCTGAGCCGCGACTTGATGTTGGCGAGGTCGGCGGCCGCGATGTGCTTGGCGGCGTCGATCCGGAACCCGTCGACGCCGAGCGAGAGGAGGTCGTTCATGTACGTGGCGATGCGGCCGCGCACGTACTCCTCGCCGGTGTCGAGGTCGGCGAGGCCGACGAGCTCGCACTCCTGGACGTTGAAGCGGTCCTGGTAGTTGCTGATCTGCGCGGTGCAGTTGTCCATGTCGGCGGCCGAGTAGGTGCCGGGGTAGTCGTACTTGGAGTACGCGGAGCCGCCGGTGCCGGTGCCCGATCCGGCGGCCATGTGGTTGATCACGGTGTCGGCGACGACCTTGACGCCGGCCGCGTGACAGGTGTCGACCATGTTCTTGAAGGCCGTACGGTCCCCGAGCCGTCCCGCGATCTTGTAGCTGACGGGCTGGTACGAGGTCCACCACTGGGAGCCCTGGATGTGTTCCTGGGGCGGCGAGACCTGGACGTATCCGTAGCCGGCGGGGCCGAGCCGGGCGGTGCACTCCTTCGCCACCGAGTCGAACCGCCACTCGAAGAGGACGGCGGTGACGTCCTTGGTGCCGGGCGGGGCCGCCTGGGCCGTCCCGGCGGATCCGGCGGCCCCTATGAGGGTGCCGGCCGCGAGGGCGAGCGCGGCCGCCCGCGATCTGATAGCCATGTTTCCTCCTGCACGTCGGTGTGCTGATGAGGTGTCCCTGCCAATCGCAGGGGGCTGTGGGGGGATGCTCTCCCCGGCCGCGCGGGGGCCGGGGAGAACGGTTCAGAACGTCAGACGGTCCACCACACGGTCGTGTCGGCGGGAACGACCGCGTGACCGTCACCCTGCTCGATGTCGTCGGCGGCCGAGCTGGTCAGCAGGACCCGGCCCGACACGGTCACGCGCACCGGGGCGCCCGTCGTGTTCGCGACGCACACGAACGCCTCGCCGTCGCCGCGCGCCTCCCGCCGGAACGCGAGCACGCCCTCGGGGGCCTGAAGCCACTCGACGGAATCACCGGCGCCGAGCGCCGGGTGCGCGCGCCGCACGGCCAGCGCCGAGCGGTACATCTCCAGGGTCGAGCCGGGCACCCCGGTCTGCGCCTCCACGCTCAGCGCGCCCCAGCCCGCGGGCTGCGGCAGCCACGAGCCGCCCGCCCCGAAGCCGTACGAGGGCCCGTCGACGGTCCACGGGATCGGCACCCGGCATCCGTCGCGGAAGCCGTCCTGCCCGGCCGCGCGGAAGAACGACGGGTCCTGTCGCACCTCGTCGGGCAGGTCGACGACGTCGGGCAGGCCGAGCTCCTCGCCCTGGTAGACGTACGCCGAGCCGGGCAGCGCCAGCATGAGCAGGGTCGCGGCGCGGGCGCGGCGCAGGCCGAGCGCCGGCTCCGCGGCGACGCGCTGCTGGGTGCCGAGGCCGGGCGGGTTGGCGTAGCGCGTGGTGTGCCGGGTGACGTCGTGGTTGGACAGGACCCAGGTGGCGGGGGCTCCGACGGGGCGCATCGAGTCGAGCGAGCGGTCGATGATGTCGCGCAGCTCGGTCGCGTCCCAATAGGAGGACAGGTACTGGAAGTTGAAGGCCTGGTGCAGCTCGTCGGGGCGCACGTAGTTCGCGGTGCGCTCGACGGTGGGGGTCCACGCCTCCGCGACGAAAATGCGCTCGCCCGCGTACTCGTCGAGGATCAGGCGCCAGGCGCGGTAGATGTCGTGCACGCCGTCCTGGTCGAAGAACGGCATGACGTCGTTGCCGAGCAGCTTCAGCTGTTCGTGCGCCCCGAGGTCGGGCAGGCCCTCGGCCTTGACGAGGCCGTGGGCCACGTCGATGCGGAAGCCGTCGACGCCCATGTCGAGCCAGAACCGCAGGATGGAGCGGAACTCGTCGCCGACGGCGGGGTGTTCCCAGTTGAGGTCGGGCTGCTCGGGCGCGAAGAGGTGGAGGTACCACTCACCGTCGGCGACGCGCGTCCAGGCGGGGCCGCCGAAGATGGACTCCCAGTCGTTGGGAGGCAGTTCACCGTTCGCGCCCTTGCCCGCCCGGAAGTGGTAGCGCTCGCGCAGCGGCGATCCCGGGCCTTCGGCGAGGGCCCTCTTGAACCACTCGTGCTGGTCGGACGAGTGGTTGGGGACGAGGTCGACGATGACGCGCAGGTCCAGTCCGTGCGCGTCGCGGATCACGGCGTCCGCGTCGAGGAGGGAGCCGAACATCGGGTCCACGGCACGGTAGTCGGCGACGTCGTAGCCGGCGTCCGCCTGCGGGGACGCGTAGAACGGGCTGAGCCACACCGCGTCCACGCCGAGGTCTCTGAGGTGCGGGAGCCGGGCGCGGATGCCTTCGAGGTCACCCATGCCGTCGGCGTTGCTGTCGGCGAAGCTGCGCGGATAGACCTGGTAGATCACCGCGTCGCGCCACCAGCCGGTGGACGCCTGCGCGGGAACGGAGGTCGAGGCGGAGGTCGTGGGGGCCTGCGCCGTGTCGGCAGTGTGCTGACTCATGGTGTCCTTGCTGCGTCAGGGGTTTGCGTGCGTGCGGGAGGCGGGCGGAGCGGGCGGGCTCAGCCCTTGGTTCCGCCCGCCGTGAGGCCGGTGACCAGGTTCCTCTGGACAAGGTAGAAGAACGCGGACACCGGAATGGCGATCAACACCGCAGTCGCCGCCATGTAGTTCCACTGCGCGTCGTGCTCGCTGACGAAGCTGCGCAGGCCCACGGCGAAGGTGTACTTCTCGTCGTCGAGCATGAACGTGGAGGCGAAGGCGACCTCGCCGAACGCGGTGATGAAGCTGTAGAACGCGGCGACCGCGAGGCCCGGCTTGGCCAGCGGGACGATGAGGCGGGCGAAGGTACCGAAGGGCGAGAGCCCGTCGATGCGGCCGGCCTCGTCGATCTCGTACGGGATGGTGTCGAAGTAGCCCTTGAGGAGCCACGCGCAGTACGGCACCGCGGTCGAGCAGTACACGAGGATGAGCCCGCCGTACGTGTCGATCAGGCCGAGGTCGCCGAGGATCTCGTACATCGGCACGATCAGGACGGCGATCGGGAACGCCTGCGTGAGCAGGAGGACCCACATCAGCTTGCGGTGGCCGGGGAAGCGCATGCGCGAGACGGCGTAGCCGGTGGTGGCGGCGAACAGGACGCCGACGACCGTCGTGCCCAGGGACACGATCAGCGTGGACTCGAGCCACTTGAAGAAGTTGGTGTGCTCCAGGACGAACGAGTAGTTCGAGAGGGTCGCCTTGTCGAGGATGCGCCCGGGGTGGAGGTAGTCGTCCTTGTCCGGGCCGAGCGACAGATAGACCAGCCAGGCGATCGGGAACAGGGCTATCAGGCTCGCGACGCTCAGCACGCCGTGCGACAGGAACGTCGCGAGGCGGCTGCGTTCGCCGCGCCGGCGCGCCCGGCGCGGGCGGACGGCTTCGGTGACCGGCTGCGCGCCGGCCGCCGGGGTGTCGACGGTCGTGGTGCTCATGGAGGCGGCTCCTGCGGCGTCAGGCGAGCTGCTCATTGCGGTTCAGCCAGCGGTAGTAGAAGGAGGTGAAGACGGCGAGGAGCGACAGGAGCAGCACGCCGTACGCGGCGGACTGGGCGTAGTCGCGCGGCTGCTGGCCGAAGCCCAGGTAGTAGGCCCAGGTGACGAGGATCTGGGCGTCGGGCGCGGTGTTGCCGAACAGCAGGAAGATGACGTTGAACTGGTTGAACGTCCAGATGACACCGAGCAGTACGACGGTGGAGCTGACCGACCTGAGGCCGGGCAGTGTGACGTTCCAGAAGCGCTGCCAGGGGCTCGCGCCGTCCATCTCCGCGGCCTCGTAGAGCACCGGGTCGATCGACTGGAGGCCGCCGAGCAGCGACACCATCATGAACGGCACGCCGCACCAGGTGTTGACCAGGACGGCGGCCGAGCGCTGGAAGAAGGTGTCCTCCAGCCACTGCGGCTGCGGCAGGTGCAGCGAGCCGAGCACGGAGTTGATGATCCCGGAGTCCGAGAGCATGATCCGCCACGAGAACACGGTGACGAACGTCGGTACGGCCCACGGCAGGATGAGCAGCAGCCGGTAGAAGGTGCGCCCGCGCATCTTCTGGTTGAGGAGCATCGCGAGGCCGAGCCCGATGACGTAGTGCAGGGCGACACAGAGCGCCGTCCACACGATCGTCCAGATGAAGTGCGACCAGAAGCGGTCGTAGGAGGTCGGGCCCCACAGGATGTCGGCGTAGTTGTCGAACCCGATGAACTGGTAGGTGGCGTCGATGTGGTTGACGCCGATCGTGCGCGCCGAGTTGAGGCTGTCGGCGTCGGTGAGCGTCAGGTAGAAGCCCCGTACCAGGGGATAGATCACGAGGACCCCGAGCACGACGACGACCGGCGCGATCATCGCGTACGCGTACCAGTGCTTCTGGTACGAGCGCCGCAGGCGCCCGAACGGGCCGGGGCGCGGCGCGCGGCCGCCGCGCGTCTTGGCGGCCGTGCTGTCGACGGCGACTGTCATGGTTCGGCACCTTCTGGGGATCGGCTGCTCAGTGCGTGCGGCGCGGCGCCGCCGGTTCCGCCCGCCCCCTCGCGGGCGGAACCGGCGGCAGCCGTCAAAGAGGGGTCACTTGCTGAAGTCGGGGACCAGCTTCGCGAACGAGGTCCGCGCGTTGCCGATGCCCTTGTCCAGGGACTCCTTGCCGGTGGCGACCTTGGGCCACTCGGTGTCGAGCGGGGCCCACAGCGAGCTGTACTCGGGCAGTTCGGGGCGCGGCTGGGCGGCGGTGAGGACCTTCTGGAAGCCGGCGATGCCCGGGTCGGTGACGACCTTCGTGGTGTACGCGTCCTCACGCGTGGGCAGCGTCGAGTTCTTGAGGGCGATCTGCTCCTGCGTGGCCGCGGAGGTCATCCACTTCACGAACTTGAGCGAGGCCTCCTGGTGGGCCTTGTCCGAGCCGGCGTAGACCGAGAGGTTGTGGCCGCCGGTCGGGGCGCCCGCCTTGCCGGTGGAGCCGGCCGGGACGGTCGCGATGCCCAGGTTCTCCTTGTCCTTGAACGCGGAGCCCTTGTAGAAGTTGGTGATCTCCCACGGACCCTGGATGATCGCGGCGACCTTGCCGTTGACGAACGCGTCCTGGATGTGGGCGTACGCGTCGGCGGTGGCGTCGGCCTTGTGCAGGCCCTTGCCGTCGAAGAGTCCCTGCCAGGCCGTGAGGCCCTTCTTGGCCTCGGGCGAACCGATGGTGATCTTCTTCGCGGTGGCGTCGACGGTGTCGCTGCCCTCGCCGTACAGGAACGGCATGGAGTAGTAGCCCTGCGTGGAGCCCCAGTAGCCGTCGACGCCCGTCTTCGACTTGATCTTGGCGGCGTCGGCCTTCAGGTCGGCCCAGTCGGCGGGCGGCAGGTCGATGCCGGCCTTCTTGAAGAGGTCCTTGTTGTAGACGAGGGCCAGGGTGTCGGTGACCAGCGGCGTGCCGTAGGTCTTGCCGTCGAACTGGGCCTGCTTGACCAGGCTCGGCTGGAACTTGTCCTTGTCGGCGAGGGCCTCGGTGCCGTCGAGCGGCAGGAGGTAGCTCTTCTTCGCGAAGGCCGGCGTCCAGCCGACCTCGGCGCGCAGCACGTCGGGGGCGCCCTTGGAGCCCGCGGCGGTGTCGAACTTGTTCTGCGCCTGGTCGAAGGGGACGTTGACGTATTTGACCTTGATGCCGGAGTTCGCCTTCTCGAACTCCTTGACCAGGGCCTTGTACGTCGGCGCCTCGTTGGTGGCGTTCGACGTGTCCCACCACGTGATGGTGACGGGCCCCGACGCCTTGTCGCTGCCGCTGTCGCTTCCGCCGCAGGCCGTCGCCGCGAGGGCGAGGGACGCCACCAGCGCGGTGGCCGCTATGCCACGCCGCATGAGATCTCCTAGAGGGTGAAAGCCCGAAGTGGTGGGAGACGGTCCCGTCCGTACCCCTTGCCGACTCGCCGACCGCACCGTTGCCGCCGCCGGGCGACGTGAACGTAACAGCGTTGCAAGCACGGCGAAAGACCTTGCAGAAAAATATTGCAAGGAGATCCAGTCGGTTATCGGTCCGTGACCTGCGCTCGGGGGCGTGCGGGGGCTTTGACGGTCCTGACAGGCAACGGATGCCTTGTGCAAGAATCTGCAAGCTCTTGCTACTCCGGGCCGGCGCGGGGATCATCGGAACCCCATGGGCCCCACGCGAGCCACATGCCAGTCACACGAGGGAGCGCCATGACGCAGCAGTCCGCAGCGGGCCGTTCAACTGCCCGCACGCGGCGACCGGTTGACGGTGGGCAGTCCGACGTGCGACCGGTACAGTCCCATCCCGTGACCGCGCGACTGGCCGACATCGCAGCGCAGGCGGGGGTCAGCGAGGCGACGGTCAGCCGGGTGCTCAACGGCAAGCCGGGGGTGGCCGCTGCCACCCGCCAGTCCGTGCTGGCCGCGCTCGACGTCCTCGGCTACGAGCGGCCCGTGCGGCTGCGCCAGCGCTCCGCCGGGCTGGTCGGCCTGATCACGCCGGAGCTGGAGAACCCCATATTCCCGGCGCTCGCCCAGGTCATCGGCCAGGCCCTGACCCGTCAGGGCTACACCCCGGTCCTCGCCACACAGACCCCCGGCGGCTCCACCGAGGACGAGCTCACGGAGATGCTCGTCGACCGGGGCGTCTCCGGCATCATCTTCGTCTCCGGGCTGCACGCCGACACCTCGGCGGACATGCAGCGCTACGAGCAGCTGCGCGCGCAGGGCGTGCCGTTCGTGCTGGTCGACGGCTTCTCGCCGAAGGTGCAGGCACCTTTCATCTCGCCGGACGACCGGGCCGCGATGCAGCTCGCCGTCACCCACCTCGTCTCGCTGGGCCACACGCGGATCGGGCTCGCCCTGGGCCCCAAGCGGTTCGTGCCGGTCCAGCGGAAGATCGAGGGGTTCGTACGCACGATGCAGGACCTCCTCCCCCTGTCCCCGGACGAGATCGAGCGCGATCTGGTGCAGCACTCGCTGTACACGCTGGAGGGCGGCCAGGCCGCGGCCACGGCGCTCATCGACCGTGACTGCACGGCGATCGTGTGTGCCAGCGACATGATGGCCCTCGGCGCCATAAGGGCGGCACGGCAGCGGGGCCTCGACGTCCCGTCCGACGTCTCGGTGGTCGGCTTCGACGACTCCCCGCTGATCGCCTTCACGGACCCGCCCCTGACCACGGTGCGCAAGCCGGTCCCGGCGATGGGCCAGGCGGCCGTCCGCACGCTCCTCGAGGAGATCGGCGGGACGCCCGCGCCGCACAGCGAATTCGTCTTCATGCCCGAACTGGTGGTCCGCGGTTCAACCGCTTCGGCCCCGGGGGACCGTCAGGCACCCCCTAGGTAGGCGGTCCTCCGCAGGACGTAGAGCATGCGTGGATGACCCACCCGGGGGATGATCGAGCGGGGGGGTCGGTATCTGGCAGACTCTGTCTCTATGGGTGAATCGACCGTGACGACACTGGAAGGCCAACAGGGGCCCACCGCATCACCCATGGCGGATGACCGCCGCGATGGGCGGGGACTCCTCGGCCGTATACGCGCACCGCGTCGCCCCAGGCTCTGGTTCGAGATCCTGCTGATCGCGGTGAGCTACTGGACGTACTCCCTGATCCGCAACGCCGTTCCGGAGCAGCGGTCGCAGGCTCTGAGGAACGCCGACTGGATCTGGCGCATGGAGCACCTTCTCTCCATCGCCGTGGAGCAGAGCGTCAACCACGCCGTGAATTCGGTGACATGGCTCATCGTCGGCATGAACTACTACTACGCGACACTGCACTTCATCGTCACGCTCGGTGTGCTCGTCTGGCTGTTCCGATACCATCCGGGCCGCTACGCGGCGGCCCGGACGGCGCTCTTCGCGACGACGGCGGTCGCCCTCGTCGGCTACTACCTGTTCCCGCTCGCCCCGCCCCGCCTGATGAACGGCGGCCACTTCGTCGACACGGTCGCGGTCCACCACACGTGGGGCTCGATGGCGTCCGGCGACCTGAAACACATGTCGAACCAGTACGCGGCGATGCCGTCCATGCACATCGGCTGGTCCCTGTGGTGCGGCCTGACGATCTTCGCCCTGGCCTCGGCGCCGTGGGTGCGGATCCTCGGACTCCTGTACCCGGCACTGACCCTGGTCGTCATCGTCTCGACCGCGAACCACTTCTGGCTGGACGCGGTGGGCGGCATGCTGTGCCTCGCGTTCGGCTTCACGGTGGCGCGGCTCTGGTACGGGGCGCTGCCCTACACCCTGCCGCGCCACATGCCGGCGCCCGCCACGGCCGGGGTCACGCGCCCCGGTACGTGATGTGACCGCCGACCGCGGTCAGCCGGACCGGCGCCTTTGCCACCTCGTCGGCCGGGGCCTCGACCGGGTCGACACCGAACGCCGTGAGGTCGGCCCGCAGACCGGGGGCGATACGTCCGGCGTCCTCACCGGCGGCCAGCGCCGCGTGTGACGTGCAGCCCTCCAGCGCCATGAGCCCCGTGAGCCCCTGCCCGGCCCCGGCGGCGCCCTCGGGGACCCGGGCCATGGACAGGACCCGGCGCACGTCGTAGTGCGCGATCGGCCAGTCCGAGCCCAGCGCGAGCACGGCGCCCGCGTCCCGCAGGTCCCTGATGCGCCAGGCGCGCGAGGCCCGGTCCGCGCCGAGGCGCTTGGACCACTCGTCGCCGTGGTCGCCGCGGGTGTACGCGGTGTGCGGCGGCTGCATCGACGCGGCGACACCCAGCGCGGCGAACCGCGGGATCGTGTCGTCGGGAACCGTCTCGATGTGCTCGATCCGGTGCACGCCCCGGCCGCTCTCGCCCAGGGCCTCGACGGTGTCCAGGACGTGCCGGACGGCCGCGTCCCCGATCGCGTGGGTCGCGGTGCCGACGCCCGCCGCGTGCAGGTACCGCACCGCGTCCGCGTACGCCTTCGGGTCCGGCCAGAACGCGTCGGTGCCCTGGCCGTGACAGTCCGCGTGCTCCAGCCACGCGGTGCCGCCCTCGACGGTGCCGTCCATGAAGAACTTGACCCCGCCGACCCGCCAGTGCCGCCCGGCCTCGCGCTGGAGGGCGATCAGCTCGTCCAGGCCGGCCTGGTCGACGCCCGGCATGCACCAGGGCGCGAGCCGCAGCCGCAGCGGCAGCACGGCCTCCTCCTCGACCGAGGCGAGCAGCTGCGGCACGTCACCGTGGCCGAGGTCCATGACGTGGGCGCCGGTCAGGCCCGTGGCGGCCATGTCGGACAGCAGGGCGAGCAGCCCGGCGCGGCGCTCGGCGAACGAGGGCCTCGGCATGACGGCGAGCATCAGGTCCATCGCGGCGTGCTCGACGAGGTGCCCGGTCGGGCGGCCGTCCGCGTCGCACACGATCTCGGCGCGCTGGACGAACGCGCGCGGCCCGGTGATCCCGGCCGCCGCGAGCGCGGCCCCGTCGGCCAGCGCGGAGTGCCCGTCGTAGAGGCGGACGAAGGCGGGCGCGCCGTCGAGGACATCCTCGATCAGGGCGCGGTCGACGGCGCGGCCGCCGAACGCGTTGTGGTCGAGCCCCCAGGCGACGACCCAGCCGTCGACACGGGGGGCCGCGCGCAGGGCCGCCCGCAGCTCGTCCAGGTTCCGCACGCCGGACAGGTCCGTTCCGGTCGCCATCTCCAGGCCCCACACCGGGTGGCTGTGCGCGTCCACCAGGCCGGGCACGAGGGTCGCGCCCGTGAGGTCGACGCGTTCCGTGCCCGGGCCGCTCCAGTCGCGTACCACGTCCTCGGTGGCGCCCACGGCGGCGATCAGGCCGTCGCGGACGGCCACGGCGGTCGCCTCGGGGAGCGCGGGGTCGAGGGTGCGGACGCGGGCGCCGGTGAGGAGGAGGTCGGCTGCGGGCATGGGGATGAACTCCGTTCGGGGTGGGGCTGTGTTCCGTAGGGGCGGGCTCCGCGGCCTACGCGTCGGCGGACGGTTCCGCCGCGAAGCGCTCGTACACGTCGGGCTTGGTGCGGCGCAGGCGCCGGGCGAGGCCGATGCCGAGGACGAAGACGGCGGGGGCCACGGCCATGAGGATCAGGTTGACCAGGGAGGACGCACCCGTGAAGAGGTCGAGGTGGGTGCAGACCAGCACGATGGCGATGCTGAGGAGCACCGTCGCCGCGATCGGCGCGACGACCGTGCGCAGCACGCCCTCCTCGTGGGTGATGCGGCGGAAGTAGAACGGCACGGCGATCGCGGCGAGCAGCTGGAGCGCCATCAGGCCGATCATGCCGGGGGTGTTCACCCACAGGAGCAGCTGCGCGTACGGGTCGGCGCCCGCGGCCCAGAAGGCGAGGACGACGGCCGCGCCGAGCACGGTCTGCGCGACGCCCGCGAGGTACGGGGAGCGGTGCTTGGCGTGGACCGTGCCGAACGCCTTCGGCAGGACGCCCTCCTCCGCGAGCGCGAGCCCGTAGCGGTTGATCGCGTTGTGGAAGGCGAGGAGCGAGGCGAGGACGCTGGTCACGATGAGGACGTGCATCAGGTCGGCCGCCCAGCCGCCCACGAAGGTGGTGATGGCGGAGAAGAACAGGCCGGCCGGGTCGCTGCCCGCCGCCTGGACGACGTGGGCGTCACCGAAGGCCTGGATGACGGTCCAGACGATGAACGCGTAGAACAGGCCGAGGAACGCGACCGCGATGTACGTCGCGCGGCGCACCGTGCGGCCGGGGTCGCGGGCCTCGCGGCGGTAGATGACGGTCGACTCGAAGCCGGTGAACGCGGCGAAGGCGAAGGCCAGTACGGCGGCGGTGCCGGGGACGAGCACGTTGCCCGGCGCGAAGGACGCGGCGGACAGGCCGTGCGCGCCGCCCTTGAGGAGCACGCCGCCCGCGAGCAGGACGAGGATGCCGGTCTCGGCGCAGAGCAGGACGCCGAGGAGTTTGGCCCCGAAGTCGATGGACCGGAAGCCGCCGTACCAGATGAGCGCGAGCCCCGCGAGGGACACGGGCAGCCAGGGGATGTGGATGCCGAAGAGGGCGTGCAGGGTGTCCTGCGTGGCGGTGCCGAGCAGGCCGTAGACGCCGATCTCCATGCCGTTGTAGCCGACCATGGCGAGCAGGGCGGCACCGATGCCGACGGAGCGGCCGAGGCCGCGCGTGATGTACGCGTAGAACGCGCCGGCGCTGCGGACGTGGCGGCTCATCGTGGTGAAGCCGACGGCGAAGACGGCGAGCGTCAGGCCGGCGAGGAGGTAGCCGACGGGGGCGCCGATGCCGCCGAGCGCGATGGCGAACGGGGCGACGCCCGCCATGACGGTGAGCGGGGCGGCGGCGGAGACGACGAAGAAGGCGATGTCGGCGGTGCCGAGGGTGCCGGCACGCAGGGTGGGCTCCGCGGCGGTCGCGGTCGCGCTGTCCTGTGTCTGCGGTGAGGTTACGGGCATGGGGAGGGAAGCCCTTCTGGCGGCGGGGGACGGGGGTCCCGGAGGCGTCGCCCCGGTGGCCGGGAAGCGAAACCTAAAGGCTTTCGGTTTCGGCAATGTAGCCTCCCTTTGGGCATTCGGGAAGACCTCAGATTCGGAGAGCGCACGATGGGACGGCCGAGCAAGCCACTGCTGGACAGGGAGCGGATCACCACGGCCGCACTCGAACTCGTCGACGAGAAGGGCGACTTCAGCGTTCCGCGGATCGCCGCGAAGCTCGGGGTTCAGACGGGATCCGTGTATCACCATGTGGACGGCCGGGACGGGATCGTGGAGCTGCTGCGCGAGCGGGTCTCCGCCGCGATGGACCCCGCGACGCTCGCCCGCGACGAGCGGCCGTGGGCCGAGGCGCTCGCGGACTGGGCCCGCTCCTACCGGGCCGCCTTCGCCGCGCACCCCAAGGCGATCCCGCTGCTCACGACGTCACCCGTGCGGGCCCAGCGCGTCCTCGACCAGTACGAGCTCGCGGCCGGGCTCCTGCTGGACGCCGGGTTCGCCCTGCCGGACGTGATGCCGGTGATCATCGGCCTGGAGAACGTCGTACTCGGCTCCGCCCTGGACATGGCGGCGCCGGAGGCGATGTGGGAGCTGGCCGACGAGACGGCGACGCCGCGCCTGGCGGCGGCCCTGGCCGCGATGGGCACGGGCCGCGCCGACGCGGCGTTCGAACTGGCGCTGACCGGGTTCCTCGCCCACGTGTCCACGCTGCGGAGGTGACCCGCGGGGGCTACGCCCCGTAGAAGCGCTCCTCCATCACCGCGCGCGCCCGGCGCGTCGTGCGGCGGTAGTCCTCCAGCATGTCGCCGACGTGGCCGGGGTCGTAGCCCAAGTACCGTCCCACCGCCGCGAGCTCACGCCCGTCGGACGGGAACGTGTCGCCCGGACGGCCGCGCACCAGCATCACCGCACCGCGCACGCGGGACGCGAGGACCCACGCCTCGTCGAGGATCGCCGCCTCCTCGCCCGGGATCAGCTCCGCCGCGCACGCCGCGGCGAGCGCCTCCCGGGTGCGGGTCGTGCGCAGCCCTGGCTCCGCCCACCCGTGCTGGAGCTGGAGGAGCTGGACCGTCCACTCGACGTCGGAGAGCCCGCCGCGGCCCAGCTTCGTGTGCAGCGTCGGGTCCGCGCCGCGCGGCAGCCGCTCGGACTCCATGCGCGCCTTGAGCCGCCGGATCTCGCGCACGGCGTCCTCGCCGAGCCCCTCGGCCGGGAACCGCAGCGGGTCGATGAGGTCGATGAAGCGCCGCCCCAGGTCCAGGTCGCCCGCGACCGGTTCGGCCCGCAGGAGCGCCTGCGACTCCCACACCAGGGACCACCGCCGGTAGTACGCCTCGTAGGACTTGAGGGTGCGCACGACCGGCCCCGTCTTGCCCTCGGGCCGCAGGTCCGCGTCGATGAGGAGCGGCGGATCCGCGCTCGGCAGGGCGAGCAGCCGCCGCATCTCGGACACGACGCGGTTCGCGGCCTTCGCCGCCTCCTGGTCGTCGACGCCCTCGCGCGGCTCGTGCACGAACAGCACGTCGGCGTCCGACCCGTAGCCGAGCTCGTGTCCGCCGAACCGCCCCATGGCGATGACGGTGAACCGGGTGGGCAGCTCGTCCCCCCACCCCTCGCGCACGACGGCGCGCAGCGTCCCGGCGAGGGTCGCGGCCGTGATGTCGGAGACCGCGCCGCCGACCCGGTCCACCAGGGCGCCCTGGTCGGCCTCGGCGGGCGTGTCCTCGGTGCCGTACGAGGCGATGATGTCGGCGGCCGACGTACGGAACAGCTCACGCCGCCGCACGCCGCGGGCCGCGGCGACGGCCTGCTCGGCGCCGTCCGCGCGCCCGACCGCGGCGAGCACCTCCTGCTCCAACTGGGCGTGCCCGCGCGGTTCGAGGCCCCGCTGGTCGCCGAGCAGGGCGACGGCCTCGGGCGCGCGCATCAGCAGGTCGGGCGCGAGCCGGCCGGCCGAGAGCACGCGCGCGAGGTTCTCGGCGGCCGCGCCCTCGTCCCGCAGCAGCCGCAGGTACCAGGGCGTCTTGCCCAGCGCGTCGGACACCTTGCGGAAGTTGAGCAGGCCGGCGTCCGGGTCGGCGGAGTCGGCGAACCAGCCGAGGAGCACCGGGAGCAGCGTCCGCTGGATCGCCGCCTTGCGGGTCACGCCGGACGCCAGCGCCTCCAGGTGCCTCAGCGCGGCAGTGGGGTCGTGGTAGCCGAGGGCGACGAGCCGTTCGCGTGCCGCCTCGGTGCTCAACCTGGTCTCGCCGGAGGCGAGTTGGGCCACGGCGTCGAGCAGCGGCCGGTAGAAGAGCTTCTCGTGCAGGCGCCGCACGACCGAGGTGTGACGGCGCCAGGCCCGGTGGAGTTCGGTGATCGGCTCGGTCCGCATGCCCATGGAGCGCCCGGTGCGCCGCAGGTCCGCGTCACCCTCGGGGACGAGGTGGGTACGCCTCAACCTGTAGAGCTGGATGCGGTGTTCGAGGGTGCGCAGGAAGCGGTAGGCGTCGTCGAGCTGGACGGCGTCGACCCGCCCCACGTACCCGCCGTCGGCGAGGGCGGCCAGCGCGTCCAGGGTGGTGCCGCTGCGCAGCGAGAGGTCGGCCCTGCCGTGCACCAACTGCAGGAGCTGTACGGCGAATTCGACGTCCCGCAGCCCGCCGGGCCCCAGCTTCAGCTCCCGGTCGACCTCACCGGCGGGGATGTTCTCGACGACGCGCTTGCGCATCTTCTGCACGTCGGGCACGAAGTTCTCGCGCTCGGCGGCCTGCCAGACGAGGGGCGAGAGCGTCCTGACGTACGCGTCGCCGAGTTCGAGGTCACCGGCGACGGGCCGCGCCTTGAGCAGCGCCTGGAACTCCCAGGTCTTGGCCCACCGCTGGTAGTAGGCGAGATGCGAGGAGAGCGTCCGCACGAGGGGGCCGTTGCGCCCCTCGGGGCGCAGGTTGGCGTCGACGGGCCAGATCGTGCCCTCGACGGTCGTGTCGGAGCAGATCCGCATCATGTGCGAGGCGAGCCGGGTCGCGGCCTGGATCGCCTTGCCCTCGTCGGCGCCGTCGACGGCCTCGCCGACGAAGATGACGTCCACGTCGGAGACGTAGTTGAGTTCGTGGCCGCCGCACTTGCCCATCGCGATGACCACGAGCCGGCACAGCGCGGCGTCCCCGGGCGCGTCCGCCTGCGCCATGGCGAGGGCCGCGCGCAGGGTGGCCGTGGCCAGGTCGGCGAGTTCGGCGGCGGTCTGGGCGATGTCGGTCGTCCCGCACACGTCACGGGCGGCGATCGACAGGAGGCAGCGCCGGTAGGCGACCCGCAGGGAGTTCGGGTCGACGGCGTCCGCGAGCCCCCGCTCGAACTCCTCCACACCGGGGTGCAGGTCGGACGGCTCGTAGGTGACGAGGGCCTGCCAGTCCAGCGGATGGCGGGCCAGATGGTCGGCGAGCGCCTCGGACGCGCCGAGGACACCGAGGAGCCGGTCGCGCAGGGGCTTGGCCGTGATGAGCGTGTCGAGGAGCTCCCGGCGCTCGGGGTCACCGGCCTGCGCCTCGACGAGCCGGACGAGCCCGAGGAGGGCCAGATCGGGGTCGGCGGTGGCGCCGAGGGCGTCGAGGAGCAGCGGGTCGGAGCGCACGGCGGACAGGTCCGGCACGTCGAGGAGCCGCTCGGCGGCGGAGGGATCCGTGAAACCGTGCCGCAGCAGCCGCGTGAACGTACTGCTCCTGCGCCCTTGCGGCACCGACATCGCACGGCCTCCTGTTCGATCACGCACTGGTCCAGAGCCTAAGGCTTCGCCGGTGAGTTCCGCCCGCGTGCGGGGTCTGCCCTTTGACGGGAGCATCGGGAGAGCGGGAGGCGGATCATGACGAACGCGGAACCGCAGGCCCACGTGGACGGCCGGTACACGGTACGGCCGGACGGGCGTCGGCGCTTCGCGCGGGCGGCACACACTCACGCCCGAGAACGCAGTCGAGAACCGCAGCCGGAAAGGGAGCACCCAATGGACTGGACCCTCGAAGTGGTCGTCGTGCCCGTCTCGGACGTCGACCGGGCGAAGGACTTCTACGCGAACAGACTCGGCTTCAAGGTCGACGTGGACCAGGTCGTCACGGAGGGAGTCCGCATCGTGCAGCTGACGCCGCCGGGGTCGCGCTGTTCGATCGCCCTGGAGGAGGGCCTGCCGGGCGCGCCGGGGCAGCAGGCGATGCGGCCGGGGTCGCTGACCGGCATCCAGATGTGCGTGACGGACATCCGCGCGGCGCGGGCCGAGCTGCTGGAGCGGGGCGTGGACGTGAGCCCGGTGCAGCACGTGGGGGCCAAGGGCTGGGAGGACGGGCCCGGCGACGTCTGGAACTCGTTCATGTTCTTCGCCGACCCGGACGGCAACGGCTGGACGGTGCAGCAGGCGCCCGCCCCGCTCTCGGAGCGCTGAGGGTTCACCCGCCCTTCACATGTGCGTGGGACAGGGGCATCTTGGCGTGTGCATGCTCTAGCCGCACCGCCGCCGTCTCTCCCCCCACCGGAGGTCTCACGTGCCAGGCAGATCACTGTTCCGACGCGGCCGCACCGCGGCGCTCGCGTCGGCCTTCGCCCTGACCGCCGCGGCGGTCGCGCTCTGGTCCGGCGTGGGCGGCTCGTCCGCTCAGGCCGCGGCGGGCGTCCCCACCCCGGACCACACCGTGGTCGTGGTCTTCGAGAACCACGCCTACAACCAGGTGATCGGCTCCTCCAGCGCCCCGTACATCAACAGCCTCAAGACGAACGGCGCCAGCCTCTCGGCCTCGTACGCGCTGACGCACCCGAGCCAGCCGAACTACTTCGCGCTGTTCTCGGGCGCCACCCAGGGCATCACGGACGACAGCTGCTACACGCCGGGCTTCTCCTCCCAGCCCAACCTGGCCTCCGAGCTGATCGCCGCCGGCAAGACCTGGGGCAGCTACAACGAGGGCCTGCCGAGCCAGGGTTCGACCACCTGCTCGTCCGGCGACTACGCCCGCAAGCACAACCCGTGGTTCGGGTTCAGCAACGTCCCCACCTCCACGGCGAAGACGTTCGCGCAGTTCCCCTCGGACTACTCGACGCTCCCCCAGGTCTCCTTCGTGGTCCCCGACCTGTGCAGCGACATGCACGACTGCTCGGTGTCGACCGGTGACACCTGGCTGAAGAACAACCTCTCCGCCTACGCGACCTGGGCGAAGACGCACAACAGCCTCCTCGTCGTCACCTTCGACGAGGACAACCGCCTGGCCGGCAACAAGATCCCGACGGTCCTCTACGGCCAGCAGGTCACCCCGGGCGCCACCTCGGCGACCACCTACAACCACTACGACGTCCTGCGCACGATCGAGGACATGCACGGCCTCCCGCACGCGGGCAACGCGGCGTCGGGCAAGGACATCACGGGCATCTGGGCGTCCTGACATGTACGTAGCGGACAGCCGCGCCGCGGCGTCCGCGGAACCCGCCGCCCGGCCACCGGCCGGGCGGCGCGGCACCGCGATCGCCCCCACGGTCCTGGCCCTCGGCTCGGTCAGCCTGATCACCGACGTCTCGTCCGAGATGGTCACGGCCGTCCTGCCGCTCTACCTCGTCGCGGGACTCGGCCTCTCACCCCTCGGCTTCGGCCTCCTGGACGGCGTCTACAACGGCTTCTCGGCGCTGGTGCGCCTGGTCGGCGGCCACTTCGCGGACCGGGGAGGCGGCCGCCACAAGACCGTCGCCCTGTTCGGCTACGGGCTCTCGGCGCTGTGCAAGCCCCTGCTCCTGCTGGCCGCCACGCTCCCCACGATCGGCATGGTCCTGGCGGCCGACCGCACCGGGAAGGGCCTGCGCACAGCTCCGCGGGACGCCCTGATCTCGCTGAACAGCACCCCGGCCACCCGCGGCAGGGCCTTCGGCGTGCACCGGGCGATGGACACGACGGGCGCCCTCCTCGGCCCCCTCGCGGCCTTCCTGATCCTGCGCGCGACGACGGACGGCTACGACGCGGTCTTCACCGTCAGCTTCTGCGTCGCGGCATTGGGCGTACTGGTCCTGCTGCTCTTCGTCCCCCACCGGCACGAGGCCGAGCAGGTGACCGCAGAGGACAGCCGCCCCGCACCCGCCCAGGAGACCACCAAGGACAGCCGCCAGGCACCCCCGCGCCCCACCTTCCGGTCCGCGCTCGCTCTCCTGCGCCGCCGCGAAGTGCGCCGCACCACGGTCTGCGCCCTGCTCCTCGGCCTCGCCACGGTCAGCGACTCCTTCGTCTACCTGCTCCTCCAGCGCCGCCTCGGCGTCCCCGACCAGTGGTTCGCGCTGCTCCCCCTGGGCACGGCGGCCGCGTTCCTGCTCCTGGCCGCGCCCCTGGGCCGGGTCGCGGACCGCCTCGGCAGCTGGCGCGTGTTCCTCGCCGGCCACGCCGCGCTCCTCACCGCGTACGGCCTGCTGCTCTCGTCGTGGCACGGCTCCGCCCTGCCGTACGCGGTCCTGGCGCTGCACGGCTGTTTCTACGCGGCGACGGACGGCGTCCTGATGGCGGCGGCCTCCACCGCCATCCCCCAGGAGCTGCGCTCGTCGGGACTCGCCGTCGTCCAGACCGGCCAGGCGCTGGCGCGCTTCGTCTGCTCGATCGGCTTCGGCGCCGCCTGGACGGCGTGGGGCGACCGCACGGCTCTGGGCGCGGCCACGGTCGCGCTGGCGGCGGGCGCGGCGGTGGCGTACGCGTTCCGGCCCACAGCCCCCACCCCCGCGGAGGTAGTACCCGCATGACGACACGTAACAGGCTGCTCGTCCTCGTCGCCGCGGTCGTCGCCCTGGCGGCCGTCGCGACCGCCTCGGTCCTGCACGCGGCGGCGCGCGCCGACCGCAGGAACGAGGCGCACGCGGGCGGCCCGATGGTCACGGCGGGCCGGGTGACCCTGCCGGCCGGGGTCTCCGACGTCCCCCGCCACCTCGTCTTCCGCAACATGGCGTGGGGCCCCCACCGGGACGAGCTCACCACGGTCCCGGCGGGCCGGCCGGACGCGCCCCGCACGGCGTCGGGCGTCAAGTGCCTGCGTTTCTACGCCGCTTCGGGCACGGCCGTCTGCCTGCGGGCCGAGCGGGGCGCGATGCAGGACACGTACACGGCGCGCGTCCTGGACTCGCGGCTCAGGGAGAAGGCCCACTACGCGCTGCCGGGCATCCCGTCCCGCGCCCGCGTGTCGCCGAGCGGGCGGTACGTGGCGTGGACGGTGTTCGTGGGCGGCGACAGTTACGCGGGCACGGACTTCTCGACGCGGGCGGCGATCGTGGACACCCGCACGGGCCACCTCACGCCGACGCTCGAGGGCTTCCGGGTCGTCAAGGACGGCCGGACCTACCGCGCGGCGGACATCAACTTCTGGGGCATCACGTTCGCGGCGGACGACCGCCACTTCTACGCGACGCTCGCGACGCACGGGAAGACCTACCTCGTACGGGGCGATCTGCGCACCCGCACGCTGACCACCGTCCACGAGAACGTCGAGTGCCCCTCCCTCTCCCCCGACGGCACCCGCATCGCGTACAAGAAGCGTGTGAAGGGCCTTTCGGCGGACGCCCCTTGGCGGCTGTACGTACTCGACCTGCGCACGCTCCACGAGACGCCGCTGGCGGAGACGCGCAGCGTCGACGACCAGGCGGTCTGGAGCGACGCGCACACGCTCACGTACGCGCTGCCGGGCGACTACGGCGCGGACCTCTACACCGTCCCGGCAGACGGCACGGGCGCCCCGCACCGCCTCACGAAGGCCGCGGTGTCACCGGCGTACCTGTGACGGGCCGCGATCCGGAGCCGCGCATACCGGTGGCAGAGGGGCCCACGACCCGCAAGGCTTGGGCGATGGACATGACCCTGGAAGTGATTCAGCTGCCCGTCTCGGACCTGGACCGGGCGAAGGACTTCTACACGAACAAGGTCGGATTCGCCGTCGACGTGGACCGCGAGGTGATGCCGGGCGTCCGGATCGTCCAGCTCACCCCGCCCGGCTCCGGCTGTTCGGTGACGCTCGCCGAGGGCGTCCCGAACCCCACGGGCACCCCGCAGCCGGGCACGTACCACGGCCTGCAGCTCGTGGTCGCGGACATCAAGGCGGCCCACGCGGAGCTGACGGCGCGCGGCCTCGACGTGTCGGAGCCCCGGCAGTACGCCCCGGACGACGGCGGCACGTTCATGTACTTCACCGACCCGGACGGCAACGGCTGGGCGATCCAGGAGTACCGCAGGCGCGCCACGCAGCCGCTGCACGAGGTGCTGCGCGAACAGCACCAGGACTGACCCGCTCACGGCTCCGGGATCAGCCGCACCACCGTCACGACCAGGATCGACCCGGAGACGTAGTACCGGACGATGACGCCACGCACGGTCGCCTCCCTGCGGTCCGCCCACCGGCCGATGGGGAGGGATCCGTGCCCGTACGGGTCGACGCCGAGGGTGCGTTCCAGCTCCGCCCTGAACGGCACGGGTCCCGCCATCTTCGCGAGGGCGTCGTCGGCGGGCGGCGCGTACGAGATGCGGTGGCGACGGCGATGACGATGGCTCACGCGGCTCCGGCCCTCTCCGCTTCCTCACGGGCGAGCCGTTCCATGATGGCGTCGGCGGCCGGGTCGGGCACCGCCTCCAGCATCCAGTGCCGCATCACGGCGTGGATCTCGTGCACCCCGGCCGCGTTGATCTCCCGGTCGAACTCGTCGCGCCGGTGCTCCGGCAGGGCGTCGCGGATGGCGGGGATGCTGTTGGGCACCTCGACCTCGACCCCGTCGACGAGGGTCTTGAGCGGCTCGGCCATGATGCGCTCCCTTCTCGCTCCCCGACCACGGTAGCGACCGGCACGACGCCGGAGGGGCGGGACGCGGGACGCGCCCCGCCCCTCCGACTGGACCCAAGCGCCTTACAGCACCGGCAGGTTCTTCCACAGCTCGCCGGGCCACCCCCAGCTACGCCGGTGCGCTACCGCTTGGATGAGCACGCGCCTTCACACGCGTCGATCCCGGCGGCACTGCGCCCAGAACCGTAAGAGGCGTCGACGCAGTCCTACGGCCGAGCTGCGCCTTGACCGACCTCCTGAAGCGGGTGTCGCGGCTCCGACCTTGAAGGGTCAGTGATTCGGGGGCCGGAGCGCCTTCCCCAATGCCGCCCCGGCGCGGGCGTTGCCGACGCGGATCGGGGAGCCCACGACCGGGTTGGTCCAGGTGTCGATCACCGACACGGTGCCCGAGCCGGAGTTGGCCACATAGGCGCGACCGCTCGGGGCGTCCGTGGCCACCCAGGCGGGACCGTCGCCGACGGGGATCGGGGAGCCGACGACCTCGTTGGTGTCGGTGTCGATCACCGACACGCTGTCCGAGTCGGAGTTGGTCACGTAGGCGCGGCCGCGGAGGCTGTCGACGGCCACCCCGGCGGGGAGTCCGCGGACGAGGATCGGGGAGCCCACAACCGCGTCGGTGTTGGTGTCGATCACCGACACGGTCTTGGAGATGCCGTTGGTCACGTAGGCGCGGCCGCGGAGGCTGTCGACGGCCACCCCGAGGGGGAGGTTGCCGACGGGGATCGGGTGCCCGACGACCTTGTTGGTCTTGGTGTCGATCACCGACACGGCGTACGAGTGGGCGTTGACCACGTAGGCGCAGCCACGGACGCTGTCGATGGCCACCGCGTACGGGAAGTCGCCGACGTGGATCGGGGAGCCCACGACCGCGTTGGTACGGGTGTTGATCACCGACACCGTGTCCGAGAGGGAGTTGGTCACATAGGCGCGGCGGCGGAGGCTGTCGACGGCCACCCCCGCGGGGAGTTTGCCGACGTGGATCGGGTGCCCGACGACCTTGTTGGTCTTGGTGTTGATCACCGACACGGTGTGCGAGCCGGAGTTGGTCACGTAGGCGCGGCCGCGGACCCTGTCGACGGCCACCCCGGCGGGGCCCTTGCCGACGTGGATCGGGCGACCGACGACCTTGTTGGTCTTGGTGTCGATCACCGACACGGTGTCCGAGCCGCCGTTGACGACATAAAGGCGATGACTGAGCCGGTCTTTCTGCGGCGCTGCGGAGGCGTGAGGAGTCATGGCGGGCAGGAGAGCGATGGAAAGTGCCGCCAGGATGACGCTCGACCGGTCGAGCCACTGGCGCCGTGCGCTACGGCGTTGGGACGCGAAGACGTCGCCCAACAGGAGCTCAGGGGGAGTTCGGGACATTCTTCCTCCAGGCCGGTCGGCTCTTGGGAGCCGTCACGATGAGTGCGCCGGCCGAGCAGCAATGAACGCCCATGACCGTCACATCACATCCTTTGGTCCGCCACCGTGCTCTGCCAGCCGGACTGCGCTGAACGTGACCGCTTGCGGGGCTGCTCCCACGAGCTCAGGACTGTTGCTGCCCGGCTTCTGCAGGACTCATGGGCATGGACGAGACGTGCTGACGGACGACGGGGTCCGGCTCCGGGCGACCCGGGTCGGCGAAGGGCGAAGGTGCTCCAGCGGTGTTCTGCCTTGGCGGGCCCGGGATGTGGGACACCCTTGCGGATGTGGACACCCTTGGGGATGTGGCCGAGCTGCCGGCCGTTACAAGGCGGCCCCTTGAGTGATCCGGGGGCCCGATCCGACGGCCCACGGCCCACAGGCGGCCCAACCGCCTGACGGCCCACAGACGGCCCAACCGCCGGCTCACGCGACGGGGCCGCCGGTCACAGACCGACGGCCCCAGAGGCTCGACGCGGCGCGAAACCGCTCTGACCTGCCCTTACAGCACCGGCAGGTTCTTCCGCAGCTCGAACGCGGTCACCTCGGAGCGGTACTCCTCCCACTCCTGCTTCTTGTTGCGCAGGAAGAAGTCGTACACGTGCTCGCCCAGCGTCTCGGCGACGAGTTCACTGCGCTCCATGAGGGCGATGGCCTCGCCGAGGTTCTGCGGCAGCGGCTCGATGCCCATGGCGCGGCGCTCGGCGTCGGACAGGGCCCACACGTCGTCGTCGGCGCCCGGCGGGAGCTCGTAGCCCTCCTCGATGCCCTTCAGTCCGGCGGCGAGCAGCACGGCGTACGTCAGGTACGGGTTCGCGCCCGAGTCGATGGAGCGGACCTCGACGCGCGCGGAGCCCGTCTTGCCGGGCTTGTACATCGGGACGCGGATCAGGGCCGAGCGGTTGTTGTGGCCCCAGCAGATGTACGAGGGGGCCTCGCCGCCGGCGCCGGCCGTGCGGCCGCCGCCGCCCCAAATGCGCTTGTACGAGTTGACCCACTGGTTGGTGACGGCGGAGATCTCGGCGGCGTGCTTGAGCAGGCCGGCGATGAAGGAGCGGCCGACCTTGGACAGCTGGTACTCGGAACCGGACTCGTAGAACGCGTTGCGGTCGCCCTCGAAGAGGGAGAGGTGCGTGTGCATGCCGGAGCCGGGGTGGTCGGAGAACGGCTTCGGCATGAAGGTCGCCTGCACGCCCTGCTCCAGCGCCACCTGCTTCATGACCAGACGGAACGTCATGATGTTGTCGGCCGTGGAGAGCGCGTCCGCGTACCGCAGGTCGATCTCCTGCTGGCCGGGGGCGCCCTCGTGGTGGCTGAACTCGACCGAGATGCCCATGGATTCGAGCATGGTGATCGCCTGGCGGCGGAAGTCCATGCCGACGTTCTGCGGGGTGTGGTCGAAGTAGCCGGAGTTGTCGGCCGGGGTGGGACGTGAGCCGTCGAGCGGCTTGTCCTTGAGGAGGAAGAACTCGATCTCGGGGTGCGTGTAGAAGGTGAAGCCCAGGTCCGAGGTCTTGGCCAGGGCCCGCTTCAGCACATAGCGCGGGTCCGCGAACGACGGGGAGCCGTCGGGCATCAGGATGTCGCAGAACATCCGCGCGGTGCCGGGGGCCTCGGCACGCCAGGGCAGCACCTGGAACGTCGACGGATCAGGCTTGGCGATCATGTCGGACTCGTACACACGGGCGAAGCCCTCGATCGCGGAGCCGTCGAAGCCGATGCCCTCGTCGAAGGCCTGCTCCAGTTCCGCCGGGGCCACGGCCACCGACTTCAGGAAGCCGAGGACATCCGTGAACCACAGGCGGACGAACCGGATATCCCGCTCCTCGAGCGTCCGGAGCACGAATTCCTGCTGCTTGTCCATCTTCCGCTTCCACCCATCCTTGCTGGTCAGGCCGCCTGCGTCCGCGCCCTGCGGGACACCGTCGGCAGGCTCCTGAGCATCCCACCACATCACCGTTTCATGCGCGTTGCCGACCTTGATCGACTGGCCGACCCGGGACCGAACATCGTGCGAACGGCAGATGTATACGACTCCGTGCCCATAGTGCCTGCTGGGGCCCCTCGTCCCATAGTCCCTGCCGCCCGGAGCACCGGCTACACGGCATGGCAACAGCCCCGTACTCCCCACTACGATCAGCGGACCCGTTCAGCCGTCCCGTCCCTTTCCCAGAAGGACTCACCATGGGTTCCGCCAAGAACACCGGCACCGCGTCGCGCAAGGCCCGGATAGAGGAGATGCGCCGCGCCGAGCGCTCCCGCGAGCGCCTGCGCCGTGTCCTCGTGATCGTGGTGAGCGCCGTCGTCGTCGTGTGCCTCGCCGGATTCGGGGCGTGGGCCCTCATGAAGGGTGACGACTCCAAGGGCGGGACGGACGCGAAGTCGGGGGCCGGGTCGTTCAAGACCGGCTCGGACGGCGTGAAGACCTGGACGGGGAAGCTTGCCCGCAACCACGTCGCGAAGAAGGTGACGTACCCGATGACGCCGCCGGTGGGCGGGGACCACAACCAGGTCTGGATGAACTGCAACGGCGACGTCTACAAGAAGCCGATCCCGAACGAGAACGCGGTGCACGCCCTGGAGCACGGCGCGGTCTGGGTGACGTACACGGACAAGGCCGACCCGGGCGACGTGCAGAAGCTCGCGGCGAAGGTCCGCCAGACGCCGTACTCGCTGATGAGCCCGGACCAGGACCAGAAGGACCCGATCATGTTGAGCGCCTGGGGTCACCAGCGGACCGTGAAGAGCGCCACCGACCCGGACGTGGCCTCGTTCTTCTCGACGTTCGTCCAGGGCAAGCAGACCCCCGAGCCGGGTGCCGCCTGCACCAACGGCCTGTCCCAGTGAGGCGCGCGGCCTGGATCGCGCCGGCCGTGGCGGCGGTGCTCGTCGCGGCCGGGGCGGTCACGTACGCGGTCGCCGACGGGGACGGCGGCGGTTCGTCGGCCGTTCGGGTGCCGGGCGCCGAGTCCGCCGACGCCGGGTTCGCGCGGGACATGGCGGTCCACCACCAGCAGGCCGTCGAGATGTCGTACATCGTGCGTGACAGCACGGATGACGAGGAGGTGCGCCGCCTCGCCTACGACATCGCGCAGACGCAGGCCAACCAGCGGGGCATGCTGCTCGGCTGGCTCGACCTGTGGGGGCTGCCGAAGGTGTCCGCGAAGCCGCCGATGTCCTGGATGGGCATGGGTGACATGCCGCCGGGACAGGACGGCGCGCTGATGCCGGGCATGGCCACGAACACACAGCTCGACGAGCTCCGCAAGGCGAACGGCAAGCGGGCCGAGGTGCTGTACCTCCAGCTGATGACCGCGCACCACAAGGGCGGCGTCCATATGGCCGAGGGGTGCGTCGAGCGCTGCAAGGTCGGGGTGGAGAAGCGGCTCGCGGCGGGCATGGTCGCCTCGCAGAAGTCTGAAATCGACCTGATGGCGGGGATGTTGAAGGACCGGTCGTAGGCAGGGGGACCCCAGACGGGGTCCCGGGAACCCCCGCCCCGATCACGTACCGCCCCAAATCGCCCTCGGATGGCGTTCCTTGGGCTCTTCTTGGCGCTTCCATTCCCCTTGCATGAACGGTTCGGCGCAACAGTGATCAGTTGCGTGCCCAGGTCGACCTGGTGCACGCGCATCACAGTCGCCACACGCGACGAACCACATCGCAGGGGGTTGTATGAGATCCACCCGTGCCGCGGCCCGCGCCGGGCTCAGCCTGGCAGCGACACTGCCACTGCTCGCCGGCGCGCTCGCCATCGCAGCACCCGTCGCCCAGGCCGACCCGAACCCGGGCGCCCGCGACGCACTGACCGGCACCAAGCCGCTGTGGGCCACGGCCAAGGCCGACCAGGGTGCCACGTCGAACAGCTCCACCGTGCACGCCCGCGTCTACCTCGCGGGGCGTGACGCGGCGGGCCTCGCGGCGTACGCGAAGGCCGTGTCCGACCCGCAGTCGGCGTCGTACGGCAAGTACCTCAGCGCCAAGCAGGCCCAGGCCCGCTTCGGCGCGACCAAGGCGCAGATAGCCGAGGTCACGAAGTGGCTCGAGTCCTCGGGCCTCACCGTGACCGACGTCAGCAAGCACTACATCTCCGTCTCGGGCGAAGTCGCCGCCGCCGAGAAGGCGTTCGGCGCCCAGCTGCACAACTACACCAAGGGCAAGCACACCTACCGCGCGCCCACGGCCGCCGCGACGGTGCCCGCGTCCCTCAACGGCGCGGTCCTCACCGTGACCGGCCTGGACAGCGCGCCGCACAAGGCGGACCACGACGAGACGCTGCCGCCGCCGGACGCCGTGTTCCACAACGCCGGCCCCTTCTCGTCGTACTACGGCTCGAAGACGGCGAGCACCCTGCCGTCCGCGTACGGCCAGAAGGCCCCGTACGCCGTGAAGGGCTACACCGGCAAGCAGCTGCGGGCGGCCTACGGCGCCGGCAAGAAGACCGGCAAGGGGGTCCGTGTCGCCATCACCGACGCGTACGCCTCGCCGACCATCGCGAAGGACGCGGCCACCTACGCCAAGCGCAACGGTGACGCGGCCTACCGCAGCGGCCAGTTGAAGCAGGTCCTGCCCGCGGACTACACCAAGACCGAGGAGTGCGGGGCGTCCGGCTGGTACGGCGAGGAGACCCTCGACGTCGAGGCCGTGCACGCCGTGGCTCCCGCGGCCGACATCACCTACGTCGGCGCCGCGTCCTGCTACGACGACGCGCTGCTCGACTCGCTCGGCAAGATCGTCGACGGCCACCTCGCCGACATCGTGTCGAACTCGTGGGGCGACATCGAGGCCAACCAGACCCCCGACCTCGCCGCCGCGTACGACCAGATCTTCCAGTACGGCGCGATCGAGGGCATCGGCTTCTACTTCTCGTCCGGCGACAACGGCGACGAGGTGGCGCACACCGGCACGAAGCAGGTCGACGTGCCCGCCAACTCGGCGTGGGTGACGTCCGTCGGCGGTACGTCGCTGGCCGTCGGCAAGGGCGACAAGTACCAGTTCGAGACCGGCTGGGGCACGCTGAAGGCCAACCTGTCGGCCGACGGCAAGAGCTGGGACGCCTTCCCCGGGGCGTACACCTCGGGTGCGGGCGGCGGCACCAGCAAGACGGTGAAGCAGCCGTTCTACCAGAGCGGTGTCGTGCCGAACTCGCTGGCGCGCGCCAACGGCGGCTCGCAGAAGATGCGTACGGTGCCGGACATCTCCGCGGTGGCCGACCCGAACACCGGCTTCCTCGTCGGCCAGTCGCAGACGTTCCCCGACGGCTCGCTCAAGTACGACGAGTACCGCATCGGCGGCACGTCGCTGGCGGCGCCCGTCATCGCGGGTGTGCAGGCGCTGGTCCAGGAGGCCCGCGGCGGGCACGCGCTCGGCTTCGCCAACCCGGCGATCTACGACCGTTCCGGTTCGAAGATCTACCACGACGTGACGGACAAGCCGAACGGTCATGACCTCGCGGTGGTCCGTGTCGACTACGCGAACGGGTTCGACGCGGCCGACGGCCTGCTGACCTCCCTGCGCAGCCTCGGCAAGGACAGCTCGCTCAAGGCCGTCCGCGGCTACGACGACGTGACGGGTGTCGGCTCGCCGGCGCCGGGCTATGTGACGTCCTTCGGGCGTCGCTGACCCCGAGAAGAGCGGCGCCCGTCCCGGGGACGTCCCCGGGACGGGCGCCGCCCTCAATTCCCCTCCACCGGCTACTGCTTGACGACCCTCAGGTCGTCGCACCAGCCGCTTCCCTTACCGGTGCGGGTGTAGCAGTAGAGGGTCGCCGAGGTATTGGTGGCGCCCGTGGTGAAGGTGATGCTGCCGGTGCGCCACCCGAAGCCGCTGAAGGCCGGGATCCGGGTCTCGGTCCCGCCGAAGTTCTTCACGCCCACGGCGAGTTGGGTGTCGTACGCGTCGACGCGCCCCCAGCCGGAGAGCGTGTACGTGGTGTTCGGCGCGACGGTGATCTTCTGCTCGGCCGTGCTCGGGGTCCCCGAGACGCGCAGGCTGGAGCCGCCCCCGTGCGGATTCGCGGTGTCGGCCGCGACGGCCCCCGAAGGCACCCAGGGCGGGACGCCCGTCTCGAAGCCGGGATCGGCGACCAGGTTGGTCCCGCCCGAACAGGCGGCGTCATCGAACGCGGAGACCTGGTGGGCGCCGATGTCGGGACGACAGGCGACCGGAGCGGGAGAGCCGAAGTAGTCCTTGCCGCCGGAGCCGGTGGTGACCTGCCCGGCGCCGCGTGCCGGGGATCCGGCCTTCAGCTCGTACCCCGCGGGATCGGCGGAGCCCGGGTCGGCGAGGAGCGGGTCGGCGGTCACCTTGCCGGGGTCGGCGGGCTCGGACGCCGGGTGGTTGCCGTACATGACGTTGTCGCGCCAGGTGTGCTCGGCGGGCTTGCCGCCGTAGCCGCCGGTGCCGAGGTTGTAGAAGATGTTGTTGCTCCACAGCGTGGTGGACGCGCCACCGCTGCTCTCCACGACGGACGTGGTGGAACCGGCACCCATGTAGAAGGTGTTGTTGAGGATCTGGGCGGCCGCGTCGCCGACGGCGTACAGGATGCGCGAGCCGTCGTCGACGGAGAGGTTGTAACGCGCGACCGTGCCGGCCGTGTCGGCGCCGCTGCCGCAGGCCCCGCACAGCAGCAGGAAGCCACCCTCGTTGTCGTGGCTGTAGTTGTACTGGAAGAGGGCGCCGCGCGTGCCGAAGTCGGCGTCGAAGGCCATGCCGTCGTTCATGCCCGCCTTGCGCCGCACATGGTGGACCTCGTTGTACTGGAAGACGGTCCCGTCACTGTTGATGGTCCACAGGCCCGCGTTGTTGCCGGCCGAGCGCATCCAGATGTCGTAGGCCTCGTTGTGCTCGGCCAGCGCGTCCCGGGTCACGCGGACGACCATGCCGTCGCCGCCGATGTCGTGGATCTTGTTGCCGCGGAACACGACACGCGTACTCGCCGTCCACGCGGGACCGCCGGTGCAGCCGTAGACGGCGCGGCAGGCCCAGCTGGACTGGGTGGTCAGGCCCTCGCGGTCGACCTTGTAGATCTCGCTGTCCTCGACGAGTACGTCGTCGAAGCGGGTCGGCGTCGCGGTGCCGGAGACACGGAACTGGATGCCGTTGCTGCTCTTGGTGTCGCCGCCGTTGACGTCGTGGACGTAGACGTCGTCGAGGACGTAGTGGGTGCCGGTGCCGTGGTCGGCGAGCTCGACGAGGATGCCGTTGCGCTCGGCGTCCGTGGCGCCCTTGTTGGTGACCTCCAGACCGCGGATCTCCCACTGCTCGACATTGAGCAGATGGACGGCGGCGTAGACGGTGCCACCGCCCTCGATCACGGGCCGGGCGCCGCCGGAGCCGTAGGGGGCGACCCTGACGGGGGCGGCCGCGGAGCCCGATCCGGTGGGCTTGAGCTGACCGCGGCAGGTGGCTCCGCGCTTGAAGTAGAGCCGGTCGCCGGGCCCGTAGGTGACGGCGTTGGCCGCGGCGAGGCTGTTGTAGGGCGCGGCGAGGCTGCCGTCGCCGTTCGCTGCGGCGGAGCAGTCCACGTAATAGGGGGTGCTCGCGGACTGCGAGGGGTGCGGCGGATGGCCGGGCTGCGCGGACCCGGCGGCCTGGGCGCCCGGCGGGGAGACGAGGGCGGAGGCGGCGAGCGCGAGACCGGCCGCGAGCGTGGTGCAGGCTCTTCGGAGCCCGGATGTAACCGGTGCCATTCTTACTCCTGGGGATGGGAGAGGAGTTCGGCAAGTACCGTGCCCAGCAAGGTGGTTGAGGTCAATGGGTCGGGCGGGAAACGGTTACATCCACCGGTTACATTCACCAGCCCCGCCACTCCCTCGACACCCCGTCGACCCCTCGGATGAGCCGAGCCCCACTCCCCCGGACCCCCTCAGGCGAGCCGGGCGAGATCCTCCCGCCGAAGCCGCCCGAGCAGTTCCTCACCGCGCGCGAACCGCTCGGCCTCCTCCACTGCGTACAACCCCAGCCGGCGCACCTCGCTGCCCTGCGCGCCCGCCATGTGCGGGGTGACCAGGACATTGGGAAGGGTGAGCAACGGGTGACCCGGCGGCAGGGGTTCGGGGGCGGTGACATCGAGGAACGCGTCGAGCCGGCCGGTGGCGCACTCACGAGCGAGCGCCTCGGTGTCGACGAGCGAGCCCCGGGCCGTGTTCACGACGACACCCCCGTCCGGCACGAGCTTCAGCATCTCCTCTCCCAACAATCCACGTGTCTCCGGCAGTTGGGGCGCGTGCACGCTGACGATGGAGCTGCGCCGGCACAGTTCGGACAGGCCGACGAGCTCGGCGCCGAGGGCGGCGGCGTCGGCCTCGGTGACGTACGGATCGGTGAGCAGGATCCGGTACCCGGCGTCCGAGGCGCGGAGCCCGGCGATGACGCGGCGGCCGATGCGGGAGGCGCCGATGATCCCGACGACGCGGCCGTCGGCACCTTCGCGCGCGGTGAAGCCGGGCCAGCCGCCGGAGTAGCGGGCGGCGACGGGCAGCGCCTTCTTCGCGGCGAAGGTGATCGCGGCGAGCGTGAAGGCGACGACGGGACCCGCGTTGGCGTCGGCGGCGGAGGACACGGCGATGCCGGGCCGGTCCCACAGCGCGTCCGAGACGACGGGCTTGACCGATCCGGCGGCGTGCACCACGGCGCGGAGGCGGGGCGCGTGCGCCAGGACGTCCGAGGTGAGCTGCGGACAGCCCCAGCCGGTGACGAGCAGCTCGGCCCCGGAGAGGACCGCGCGGGCCTCGGGGGTGCCGAGCGGTCCGGTCAGCGGCACGGGCGCGAGGTCGGCGCACCGCCCGAGCCGTTGCCGCAGGTCCGACGGGATGACCCGGTCGAGCACCTCGGCGTCCATGGCCAGTGCCGCGATCGGTCGGTGTGCTGCCACGCGCTACCACCCTCCAGCTGCAGATTCTTAGTAACCGGTTACCTCAAGATGTCAGGAGGCTAGGCCCAACGCTGAGAGATGGTCAAGAGTTGGCGGAGACAGGGGGGTTGACCCGGCGTAGTAACCGTTTTAGATTCCCGCTCACCTTGTTCCAACGACGGAGGGGTTTCCGTGCCCACGGTGGCGAAGGACAGGCCCGAGACCGAGGCGGTGAAGCCCCCCGGCATCCCGGGCAGCGGGTCAAATACGCACAAACCCAGGCAGGACAGCTTCAGAAAACGGTTTCGGAGCAGCCGTACCTTCCTGCTGCTCATGGTTCCGGGCCTGGCCTACTTCCTGCTGTTCCACTACGGCGCCTTCGTCGGCAACGTCGTGGCGTTCAAGGAGTACGTCCCGTTCGACGGCCTCTGGGCCAGCCCCTGGGTGGGCTTCGAGAAC
The DNA here is from genome assembly GCF_020616555.1 of Streptomyces longhuiensis. Taxonomy (NCBI): domain Bacteria; kingdom Bacillati; phylum Actinomycetota; class Actinomycetes; order Kitasatosporales; family Streptomycetaceae; genus Streptomyces; species Streptomyces longhuiensis. The sequence goes on from NZ_CP085173.1 coordinate 3,253,476, forward strand.
TTCACCCGGATGTTCGGCGACGCGGACTTCTGGCACGCGACGTGGAACACCTTCTACATAGCGGTGCTCCAGCTGACGTTCTTCTTCCCGATCCCCCTGGCCATCGCCCTGCTCCTGCACAGCCTGACGTCGGACTTCCTGCGCCGCTTCGTCCAGTCCGTCGTCTACCTGCCGCACTTCCTGTCGTGGGTCATCGTCGTCGCGCTCTTCCAGCAAGTCCTTTCCGACACAGGCTTGTTGAACTCGTTCCTGGGCGACTCGGGGATCCACACGGTCGACATCATCGGCAACCCCGACGCGTACCGCCCGCTGGTGGTCGCCGAGGTGGTCTGGAAGGACGCCGGCTGGGGCACGATCATCTTCCTCGCGGCACTGATGCAGGTCGACGAGCAGCAGTACGAGGCGGCGGCGATCGACGGCGCGGGTCCCTGGCGCCGCTTCTGGCACGTGACGCTGCCGTCCATCCGCCCGATCATCGTGCTGCTCCTGATCATGCGGCTCGGCGACATCCTGTCGGTCGGCTTCGAACAGATGCTGCTCCAGCGCCAGTCGGTGGGCCCGGAGGTGGGCGAGGTCCTGGACACCTTCGTGTTCTGGCAGGGAATCGTCGGCGGCGACACCGGATACGCGGCAGCGGCGGGCCTGTTCAAGGGCCTGGTGGGCGCGGTGCTCGTCTTCACCGCGAACCGGGTGGCGCACAAGCTGGGCGAACAGGGGATCTACAAATGACCACAGCCGTAAGCACCAAGAACCCCACGCGCCCGGCCTGGAAGGAGAACCCCAAGCCGGCCACCCAAGCGGCCAAGGCGGTGGCGATCACCGTCGTCCTGGCCCTGGTCCTGATCCCGTTCCTGGTGATCATCTCCACGTCACTGGCCTCGAACAAGGAAGTGGTGGCCAACGGCGGCTGGGTCCTGTGGCCCACGGACCCGACGCTGCGCGCGTACCGCAACATCCTCAGCGGCGGCATCGTCACCAAGGCCCTGGGCGTCAGCGTCGGCGTCACCCTCATCGGCACCCTGGCCTCCCTGGCCTGCACCTCGTTCCTGGCCTACGCGCTCAGCCGCCCAGGAGTCCTGGGCGGCAAGCCGATCCTCCTGATCATCCTCTTCACCTTCCTCTTCCCCCCGGGCATGATTCCGGCGTTCCTCCTGGTCAAGGGCCTGGGACTGCAGAACATGTACGCGGCCCTCATCGCCCCCGTCCTGATCAACGTCTTCAACCTGGTCGTCCTGCGAGGCTTCTTCCAGGGCATACCGGAGGAGCTGTACGAGGCGGCGCGCCTCGACGGTGCGGGCGACTGGACGGTGTTCTGGCGGATCGTGCTCCCGCTGTCCAAGGCGGCCCTCGCGGTGGTCGGCCTGTTCTACGCGGTGAGCTACTGGAACGCCTGGTTCAACGCCTCGATCTACCTGGAGTCCGACCACTGGCCGCTCTCCCAGGTCCTGCGCACCTATGTGATCGGCGGCGCGCAGATCAGCGACACGGGCCTCAGCGAGGCCGGCATGGTCTCGGCCCCGCAGACGACGCAGATGGCGGTCCTGGTGATCGCCACCGTCCCGATCCTCCTCGTCTACCCGTTCCTCCAGAAGTACTTCACCAAGGGCGTGCTCACCGGCGCCGTCAAGAGCTAGTCAGCTGCCCGCCTTTCCCGAAGGGTCCACTCACGTGTCCGGTTCCTCGATGTCGCGTCGCACCCTGCTGCGTTCCATAGCCGTCGGCGGCGCCGCCTTGGCCGCCCCGTCCTTCCTCACCGCCTGTTCCACCGACTCCGGTGGCGGCGGCTCGGTCTCCAACGCGGGCAAGAAGGCGGCCGCGTGGCCGACGTACACCCCCGCCACCGGCGCGAAGCCGGATCTGGCGGCCACCGCGGAGGGCGTCCAGGCGGGCTACACCACGTACCCCGCGAAGCTGGTCAAGGCCGTCGCCGAGAAGCCCGGCACGGGCAAGGAGAAGATCAAGGTCCTCTCCATCACGTACGGCACCCCGCCGAAGCCGGCGGCGCAGAACAAGCTGTGGGCGGCGATCAACGAAGCGCTCGGCGTGGACGTCGAGTTCACCGTGGTCCCGGACGCGGACTTCCGCACCAAGATGGCGACGCTGTTCGCGGGCGACGACCTGCCGGACATCATCAACATCGGCGGCGGCTACGTCCTGCCGCGCGAGGCGCAGTTCGTGAAGACCCGCTGCGAGGACCTCACCGAGTACCTGTCGGGCGACGCGGTGAAGGACTACCCGAACCTGGCAGGTATCCCGACGTACGCCTGGCAGGGCATGGGCCGGATCTCGGGCCGGATCTTCGGAGTCCCGGTGGAGCGCCCGAAGCCGCAGGACACGATGTACTTCAACGGCCAGGCGTTCGCGAAGGCGGGCTACAAGCCGGGCATGTCGGCGCAGGACTTCGCGGCGATGGCGAAGGAGACGACAACCTCCAAGAAGTGGGCCCTGGGCGCCTCGTCGACCGCGTACTTCGGCTTCAAGACACACGCCACGTGGCACGGGGCGCCGAACCAGTGGCGCATCAAGGACAACAAGGCGACGTTCTTCGCGAGCACGGACGAGTTCAAGACCACGCTCGAGTTCATGTCGAACCTGCGCAAGGCCGGCGTGTACTACCCGGAGGCGACGTCGGTCTCCCAGGTGGACCTCAAGACGCAGTTCTGGAACGGCACGGTCCTCTCGATGACCGACGGCTTCCTCTCGTACCCCGGCTCGGCGCAAGGCATCAAGGACGCCTTCGACCTGGACGCACTGGTCCCCTACACCCCTGAGGGCACCACACCCGGCTACCAGCAGTCGCAGGGCATCTTCGGCTACACGGTGATCAAGAAGGCGTCGAAGGACCGCGTGAAGATGATGCTGCGGGTCCTCGACTACCTGGCCTCACCGTTCGGGACCGAGGAGTACGAGCTGGTGCACTTCGGCCTGGAGGGAACACACTTCAAGCGGGACAAGGACAACAACCCGATCGCGACACCGCTCGGCCTCGTCGAGTCGAAGGTGAACCTGCCGTTCGTGTATCTGAGCGACGCACCGCAGGTCCTGTACGCGCCGGGCTACGGGGACATCATCGAACGCCTCCACGCGTGGCAGCAGAAGGTGATCCCGATGATGGTGCCGAACGACCGCTGGGGCCTGCAGTCGGACACGTACAACAAGCAGGGCGCGACGCTCGACCAGATCATCAGCGACGGCGTGACGGCCACGGTCACGGGGCGCCGGAAGGTCTCCGACTGGGACGCCGTGTACAAGAAGTGGCTGAACCAGGGCGGGCAGCAGGCACTGGAGGAATTCGCCAAGGAGTACGAGGCGGCGCACTGACCGTACGGCATCGTCCATGATGGTCCGGGGCGGCATCGCCCGCCCCGGACGGGCAAGTTGAGGAGACACAACAGTGGGTGAGCGGGTCACCATCCGTGATGTGGCCGCGCGCGCGGGCGTCTCGGTCGCGACTGTTTCGCGGGTCCTGGCGGGCAACTACCCGACATCGGCGGCCTCGCGCGCCAAGGTCCAAAGAGCGGTCAAGGACCTGGACTACGTGGTCAACGCGCACGCCCGAGCCCTCGCCGGCGCCGGACGCAAGACGATCGCGGTCCTGATGTTCGACGTGGTCAGCTCGTTCTACGCGGCCGTGGCGCAGGGCGTGGAGATGGAAGCGGCCCAGCACAACAGACTCACCCTGGTCTGCTCGACGGGCGGCGACCCGGCCCGCGAGCTGGCCCTGGTCCAGATGATGCGCGAACAGGCGGCGGAGGCCGTGGTCCTGGTCGGCGGGGTCATCGAGGACGACGAGTACCGCGAGCGGATGGCGCACTACGCGGAGGCACTCGCGGCGGCGGGCTCGCGCCTGGTCCTGTGCGGCAGGCCGGCACCGGCACCCGACGTCCCCGCGCTGGTCGTGGAGTACGACAACGGAGCGGGCGCGCACGCGATAACCAGCCATCTGCTGGGCGCCGGCCACCGGAAGATCGCGATGATCGGCTACCAGCCGGGCAACACCACGGGCGAGGACCGCGTAACGGGCTACCTCAGAGCCCTGGACGACCACGGGGTCCCCCGCTCGGACGCGATCCTGCACGGCATCGGCTTCGGCCAGCACCACGGCTACGAGGCGATGCGGGACCTCCTCGACAAGTGCAACGGCAAGCCGGACTTCACGGCGGTCTTCGCGGGCGACGACCGCGTGGCGGCAGCGGCGATCCGCGCACTGGCGGAGGCGGGCCTACGGGTCCCCGAGGACATCTCGGTGGTCGGCTACAACGACGACCCGGTAGCGGCGGACATCACCCCCGGCCTCACCACGGTGCACATCCCGGCGGCGGAAATGGGCCGCACGGCCGTAAGACTGGCCCTGACAGGCACGTCTCGCCCGGGCCAGCAACGCCACCTCCTGGGCACACACATAGTGATCAGAGACAGCGTCCGCCCCCACCACCACTGAGCACACAGACACCCCGCGCACGAGCCAAGGCCCGCCGCCAGACATCACCGGGCGGACAGCCGCGTACGGACCAAGGCCCGCCGCCAGGGATGGCGCACCCCCACCCAACAACCGGCCGCCTACGAGACGCGGCCCGGAAGCCAGCGGCGAGCCCCACCGACCGGACACCCGCGTACGAGAGAAGACCCGGCACCCGGGATGGCGCACCCCCACCGAACGGTCGGGCGCCGACGAGACGGGAGGGGACGTGGGGGCATGTGCGCGCGGAGCCACCAGCACCACGTACAGGCAATTAGCTAGCTGACGGCGACCCATAGAACAGCGAACACGTACATGCCCCCGCGGCCCCGCACCCGAAAACACAACGGCGACCGACACCCCGCACCCAGGAACGCACCACCACCGCCCACCACCCATCCACTCCACAGATCAAGAGGACATCGCGTCAGTCAGACGATTAAACTGAGGCCGTGCCTCAACTACGTCTCGCCCTGAATCAGATCGACTCGACCGTCGGAGATCTCGCCGGGAACGCCGAGGCGATCATCCGCTGGACCAAGCACTCCGCCGAACAGGGAGCGCACCTGGTCGCGTTCCCCGAGATGGTCCTGACCGGCTACCCCGTGGAGGACCTCGCCCTGCGCGAGTCCTTCGTCGAGGCATCCCGCCGGGAACTGGCCGCGCTGGCCAAGCGACTGGCCGACGAGGGCCACGGCGACCTCCCCGTGATCGTCGGCTACCTGGACCGCTCGGAGAAGGCGCAGCCGAAGTACGGCCAGCCCGCCGGCGCCCCCCAGAACGCCGCCGCCGTCCTCCACAACGGCCGCGTGGCCCTGACGTTCGCCAAGCACCACCTCCCGAACTACGGCGTCTTCGACGAGTTCCGCTACTTCGTGCCGGGCGACACGATGCCCGTGATCCGCGTACGCGGAATCGACGTGGCGCTCGCCATCTGCGAGGACCTCTGGCAGGACGGCGGCCGCGTCCCGGCCACGCGCTCCGCCGGCGCCGGCCTCCTGATCTCGATCAACGCGTCGCCGTACGAGCAGAAGAAGGACGACACCCGTCTGGACCTGGTGCGCAAGCGCGCCCAGGAGGCGGGCTGCACGCTGGCGTACGTCGCCACGATCGGCGGCCAGGACGAGCTCGTCTTCGACGGCGACTCGATCGTGGTGGACACGGCGGGCGAAGTGGTGGCCAGGGCACCCCAGTTCGCGGAGGGCTGTGTGGTCCTGGACCTGGAGCTCCCGGCCGCGGAGCCGGACGCCCCGACGGGGACGGTCGACGACGGCCTGCGCATCGACCACCTGACGCTCTCCGAGGACCACGTCCCGGCGTACGAGCCGGAGCTGACCGGCGGCTACGCGGACCGCCTGGACGACGACGAGGAGGTCTACTCGGCACTGGTCGTGGGCCTGCGCGCCTACGCCGCGAAGAACGGTTTCCGCTCGGTGCTGATCGGCCTGTCGGGCGGTATCGACTCGGCGCTGACGGCGGCGATCGCGTGCGACGCGCTGGGCGCGCAGAACGTGTACGGCATCGCGATGCCGTCGAAGTACTCGTCGGACCACTCCAAGGGCGACGCGGCGGAGCTGGCCGACCGTACGGGGCTCAACTTCCGTACGGTCCCGATCGAGCCGATGTTCGACGCGTACATGGGGTCGCTGGGCCTGTCGGGCCTCGCGGAGGAGAACCTCCAGTCGAGGCTGCGCGGCACGATGCTGATGGCGGTCTCCAACCAGGAGGGCCACATCGTGCTCGCGCCGGGCAACAAGTCCGAGCTGGCGGTGGGCTATTCGACCCTGTACGGCGACTCGGTGGGCGCGTACGGCCCGATCAAGGACGTGTACAAGACGTCGGTCTTCCGGCTGGCCGAGTGGCGCAACCGGGCGGCGGCGGAGCGCGGCCAGACGCCCCCGATCCCGGAGAACTCGATCACGAAGCCGCCGAGCGCGGAACTGCGTCCGGACCAGGTGGACACGGACTCGCTGCCGGACTATCCGGTGCTGGACGCGATCCTGGAGATGTACGTGGACCGGGACCAGGGCGCGGACGCGATCGTGGCGGCCGGGTTCGACGCGGACCTGGTGACGAAGACGCTGCGGATGGTGGACACGGCGGAGTACAAGCGGCGCCAGTACCCGCCGGGCACGAAGATCTCGGCGAAGGGCTTCGGCAAGGACCGCCGCCTGCCGATCACGAACAGGTGGCGGGAGTCGGCGCAGTAGCAGTCACCGCGCCTGTCCCCCGGCCCCAAAGCCCAGCCGCCAGGAGAGCCCACCCGTCCCGGCGCAACACCTCACCGCAACACCTCACAGACGACGAGTGGGCTCCCCCGCGTCCGGAGCCGGAACGACATCGGGCAGATGCGAGGCCACGAGGAGCCCATGCCCCGACGTGGAGGAAGCGGAAGCGGAAGCGACAAGGGCCCGGGAGCGACGCACGTCGACCCCGTAGGCAACCCCGGCGACCCCGATCCCGAGGACGGCGAGCCCGGCCCCGGCGACCGCGGGGGACGTGAGCCCGAACCCGGCGGCGAGGGCGAGCCCGCCGATCCAGGCGCCGCCGGCGTTGGCGAGGTTGAAGGCGGCCTGGTTGGCGGAGGAGGCCAGGGAGGGCGCGGCGGAGGCCTTCTCCATGACCATGAGCTGGAGCGGCGACCCCGTGATGAAGGCGGCCATACCGAGCAGCACCACAGCGACGGCGGCGCTCCACTCGGCACGCATCAGCACGGGGAACAGCGCCAGCACCACACCGAGCGAGACGAGCCCACCGAACAGGGTCCCGCGCAGGGACCGGTCGGCGAGCCGCCCGCCGAGCAGGTTCCCGGCGGTGGCGCCGACGCCGAACAGAGCGAGCAGCAGCGTGACGCCGGCCTCGGCGAAGCCGGCGGTGCCGGTGAGCATCGGCGTCACATAGCTGTATGCGGCGAAGAGCGCGCCGAACCCGGCGACGGTGGTGCCGAGGGAGAGCCACACGGGCAGGGAACCGAGGGCCTTGAGCTCACCGCGCAGCCCGCCGGTCTCACCGTGGCCGTGGTCGGCGGGAACGAGCAGCAGGAGTGCGGCTATCGCGGCGAGCCCGATGACGCTGACGGCGAGGAACGTGGCGCGCCAGCCGAGCTGCTGGCCCATGAGCGTGGCGATGGGGACGCCGATGACGTTGGCGACGGTGAGCCCGAGGAACATCAGGGACACGGACCGGGCCTTGCGCTCGGGCGCGACGAGCGAGGTGGCGACGACGGCGCCGACGCCGAAGAAGGCGCCGTGGGGCAGCCCGCTGACGAAGCGCGCGGCCATCAGGAGGTGGTAGTCGGGCGCGGCGGCGGACACGGCGTTGCCGGCGACGAAGAGCACCATGAGCGCGACGAGGACGCGGCGGCGGGGCATGCGCGCGGTGAGGGCGGCGAGGAGCGGGGCGCCGATGACGACGCCGAGGGCGTACGCGGAGACGAGGTGGCCGGCGGAGGGGATGGAGATGTGCAGATCGTCGGCGACGTTGGGCAGGAGGCCCATCATCACGAACTCGGTGGTGCCGATGCCGAAGGCGCCCACGGCGAGGGCGAGCAGGGCCAGGGGCATGAAGAAGAGACCTTCCACGGGAAGACGGGCGGGAGACGCGGGAATCCGTAAGTTTACGGGCGGAACAAACTCTCCCGTGCCAAGTATTCCGTGAGGTGAGGCCCCGGTTTCCACCGAGTCAACAACGGGTGCGGGGAGCGAACGCGGACGTCAGGACCGGGTGAGATCGACCTTCGCCGCGATCGGCAGATGGTCGCTGCCGGTCTCGGGCAGGGTCCACGACGTGACCGGCTCCACACCCTTGACCATGATCTGGTCGATACGGGCCATGGGGAACGACGCGGGCCAGCTGAACCCGAAGCCACTGCCGGCGGCACCCTGCGTGGAGCGCATCTGGGACGTGACGCCGTTCAGCGCGCGGTCGTTCATCGTGCCGTTGAGGTCGCCGAGCAGGATGACCTTGTCGAGCGTCTCGTCGGCGATGGCCTCACCGAGCGCGTCGGCGGAGGTGTCGCGCTGGCTGGCGGTGAAGCCGGCGTGCAGCTTGACCCGGACCGACGGCAGGTGCGCGACGAACACGGCGACGTCACCCTGGGGCGTGGCGACGGTGGTGCGCAGGGCGCGCGTCCAGCCGAGCTGGATGTCGACGGGCCGCGTCGCGCTCAGCGGGTACTTGCTCCACAGCCCGACGGTGCCGGCGACGGAGTGGTACGGATACGTCTTCGCGAGCGCCTTCTCGTAGACGGGAACGGCGTCGGACGTCAGCTCCTCCAGGGCGACGACCTGCGCCCCGGAAGCGACGATCGTGTCGGCGGTGCCGGTCGGGTCGGGGTTCTCCGCGTTGACGTTGTGCGTGGCGACGGTGAGGTCGCCGCCGCTCGCGGTCTTGTCGGTGAGAAGTCCGCCGAAGAGGTTGAGCCAGACGATGCCCGGGACCAGTACCGCGATCAGGGCCGTCGCGGACTTCCGCACGACGGCCAGGACGAGCAGGACGGGCACGAACACACCGAGCCAGGGAAGGAAGGTCTCGGTGAGGGAGCCCAGGTTTCCGAGGGTGTTGGGGATCTGGGCGTGGAAGAGCATCACGAGCGCGACCAGCACGGCCAGCACCGCGAGGACCGCCCCGCGGCGCCAGATCCCGCGGTCACGCCATCCGCCGGTCAGGCGGCGCAGCGGGTCTCTGGAAGGCTGGTGCCCCGAGCCGCCGCCACCCGTTTCCGTCCTGAACCCCTGCGCCATACCGTCGTCGCCTCACTGCCCTGCCGTGCACACCGACCTCGCCCTGAAACCCTAGGGGATGATCGGCGCCCTCCTCGCCGTCCACGACGGCCGTACGGGCACGAGGACGAAGGCATGGGCGCCCGGGGTTCCGGATCGGCGGTATGCATGGGGCCTCTGTGACGAAACGCGCATATTCAGTCCGGTGGCCGCAATCCGGCGAGCGCGCAGTCGACGATCCGCGCCGAGAGGTCGTCGGCGAGCGGCGCGTCGGGCCGGATCATCGTGCGCAGCAGCATCGGCCCGACGATGAAGTCGTTGGCGAGCTCTATGTCGACGTCGGCGCGCAGCTCACCGTTCTCGACGCCGCGCCGCAGCACGTCGAACATGACGCGGCGGCGCGGCTCGATGACGGTGGCGTGGTACGCGTCCCAGAGCCTCGGCAGGCTCTTCATCTGCGCGAAGACGTTGTGCAGCAGGGCCGAGGAGCGGAGGGACACGCCCCGTCTGCGCAGGTGCTCCAGGAGGGTGATGAGGTCGTCGCGCATGGAGATGCCCGGCAGTTCGGGCTCGGGCTCCTCCATGATGCGCAGGACCTCGACGAAGAGCTCCTCCTTGCCGGACCAGCGCCGGTAGATGGTCGCCTTGCCGACGCCGGCGGTGCGGGCGATCCGCTCGATGGACAGCTCCGTGAGCGGGACACCGTCCTCGATCAGCTTGAGGACGCCCTCGACGATGGCCCGCTCGACGGCCTCGCTGCGCGGGCGCCCCCGCACCGCGCGCCCCGCATCCACGTCCACGACCACTCCGCCTCTCCGCCTTCCCGCCGCCCGGTGTAGCGGCGATTGTCTCAGCAGGTCACCGACCTGCCCGGACAGGTGCTGTCAGCGACTCACCCCGACGGTCTCCTCGGTGCTCTCCTCGGCCGTCGCCCGCGGCGGGCGACCCGGCAGGAACAGGACGGTGACGACGGCGCTGACCAGCGCGATCCCGGCCCCGCACAGGGCGGTCACGTGCATGGCGTGCAGGAAGGAGTCGTTGGCCGCGCCGACCAGCGCGTCACCGCGCGGGCCGAGCTTGGCCGCGATGCCGAGGGTGGCCTCGATGGACTCGCCGGCCGTGTGCCGCAGTCCGGCGGGCAGCAGGCCGAGCTTGTCCTCGATGCCGCTGCGGTACGCGGTGGACAGCACGGAACCGAGTACGGCGATACCCAGGGCGCCACCGACCTGGCGGAACGTGTTGCTGAGCGCCGACGCGGAGCCCGCCTTCTCGCGCGGCAGGGCCTGCATGATGACGACGCTGGTGGGGGTCATGACGTGCGCCATGCCCATGCCCATGAGGAAGAAGATGACCTCCAGGATCCAGATGGGCGTGTCCGCGTCGAGGATCGTGAACGCGGCGAGCATCGCGGCGAGGATCACCAGGCCGCCGGTCGTGACGGCGCGCACGCCGAAGCGGTCGACGACGAGCCGGGCACGCGGCGCGAAGATCAGCTGGGCGGCGGCGAGCGGCAGCATCAGGAGGCCGGTCTGCAGCGGCGAGTAGCCGCGCACGCTCTGGGTGTAGAAGACCGAGAAGAAGGTGACGCCCATCAGCGCGAAGAAGACGAGCGCGATCGCGGCGATCGCCGCGGAGAACACCTTGTTCTTGAAGTACGAGATGTCGATCGACGGGTGGTCGCTGCGCTTCTCGTACAGAACGAAGCCGACGAGGACGGCGAGTCCGGCCCCGCTGGTCAGGAGGACCGCGGGGTCCGTGAAGTCGGCGAGCTGGCCGCCCTTGATGATGCCGTAGACGAGCAGGACGAGTCCGACGACGGAGAGAGCGACGCCCACCAGGTCGATACGGCCCGGCTTGGGGTCGCGGGAGTCGGGCACGATGGCCAGCATCAGGACGACCGCGATGATCACGATCGGCACGTTGACCAGGAAGACCGAGCCCCACCAGAAGTGGTCGAGGAGCAGGCCTCCGGTGATGGGGCCGATCGCGATGGCGAGACCGACGCCGCCCGCCCAGATGCCGATGGCCTTGGGCTGCTCGTCGCGCTCGAAGACGTTCATGAGGACGGCGAGCGTCGCGGGCATCACGAAGGCCGCGCCGATGCCCATGACCGCCCGGAAGATGATGAGCTGGACCGGCGAGCCGGACTCGGCGGCGAGGGCGGAGCCGAGGCCGAAGACGACGAGGCCGCCGACGAGCACCTTCTTGCGCCCGAGCCGGTCGCCGAGCAGACCCGCGGTGAACAGCAGTCCGGCGAAGACCAGCGTGTAGGCGTTGATCGCCCACTCCAGCTCGCCCTGCGTGGCGCCGAGGCCCGTGGGGGCCGGGGTCGAGATCGTCTTGATCGCGACGTTCAGGATGGAGTTGTCGAGCACGACGATCAGCAGGCTGAGCATCAGCACGCCGAGGATCGCCCAGCGACGGCGGTGCACAGCCTCGGGTATGCGCGGCTGTGCGGGAACGGCAGGAGTGGTCATGAGGCTCAGCCTAAGGCCATTTCGATACGAGACCGTCTCGTATTGGAAGTCCTTAAGAAGACTTTACGAACCCGACGGGCGACCCGCTCGCGGGGTGACCCACCCGGCACCCGTCCCTCTAGCCATTCCTCGGCACGCGGTGCCACCATGGTGGGGATCCGGGGACGCCGTAAGGGCGCCTCGAGACAACAGAAGGAGCCGTTGCGATGACGCAGCTCTCGGCTGCCCAGAACACCCCCGACAGCAGCAGCAAGGCGCTGTACGGAGGCAAGAGCAACCGGCGCATCACGGTGCGCGACATCACGCTCGCCAAGGAACGCGGCGAGAAGTGGCCCATGCTCACGGCGTACGACGCGATGACCGCGTCCGTCTTCGACGAGGCCGGCATCCCGGTCATGCTCGTCGGCGACTCCGCGGGCAACTGTCACCTCGGGTACGAGACCACCGTGCCCGTCACCCTCGACGAGATGACGATGCTCTCGGCCGCCGTCGTACGGGGCACCAAGCGCGCCCTCGTCGTCGGCGACCTCCCCTTCGGCTCGTACCAGGAGGGTCCCGTACAGGCCCTGCGGTCCGCGACGCGCCTGGTCAAGGAGGCCGGGGTCGGCGCCGTGAAGCTGGAGGGCGGCGAGCGCTCCCTGCCCCAGACCGAGCTGCTCGTGCAGTCCGGCATCCCGGTCATGTCCCACCTGGGCCTCACCCCGCAGTCCGTGAACACGATGGGGTACCGCGTCCAGGGCCGCGGCGACGAGGACGCGCACCGACTGCTGCGTGACGCCAAGGCCGCGCAGGACGCCGGCGCGTTCGCCGTCGTCCTCGAACTGGTCCCGGCCGAGCTGGCCGCCGAGGTCACCCGGTCCCTGCACATCCCGACCGTCGGCATCGGCGCGGGCGCCGAGTGCGACGCCCAGGTCCTCGTCTGGACCGACATGCTCGGCCTCACCGGCGGCAAGATGCCGCGCTTCGTGAAGCAGTACGCGGATCTCCGCGGCGTCATGGGCGAGGCGGCGAAGGCCTTCGCGCAGGACGTGGTCGGCGGAACGTTCCCCCAGGAGGAGCACTCGGTCCACTGACCCGGACCACCTGAACCACAGTGGCACCACAGCAGCTCGCCGATCTTCCCCCGTCGGCGGGCTGCTGCCGTTTCCGCAACCCCTGTCGGCGTTCTGCAGGTGCCGTACGAGGGGCTGTCGGCCGCCTGTCGGTGGATTGTCGGTGGCACCTGGCACCTTGTACGTCATGACGCGAATCGACAAGAAGTCCCCGCACGGTGACGGCGGCCGGACTGCCTCCGTCACCGTGCGGGGGCTGGTCAAGCACTACGGCGAGACCAAGGCGCTGGACGGCGTGGACCTGGACGTGCACGAAGGCACGGTCATGGGTGTGCTCGGTCCGAACGGAGCGGGCAAGACCACCCTCGTCCGCTGCCTGTCCACCCTCATCACCCCCGACTCGGGCACGGCCTTCGTCGCCGGGTACGACGTGGCGAAGCAGCCCCGGCAGCTGCGCCGCGTGATAGGCCTCACCGGCCAGTACGCCGCGGTCGACGAGAAGCTCTCCGGCCGCGAGAACCTGTACATGATCGGCCGCCTCCTCGACCTGTCCCGCAAGGAGTCCCGCTCCCGCGCCGACGCGCTCCTGGAGCGGTTCTCCCTCACCGACGCCGCCACGCGCCCGGCGAAGACGTACTCCGGCGGCATGCGCCGCAGGCTCGACCTCGCCGCGTCGATGATCGGCAGCCCGGCCGTCCTCTACCTGGACGAGCCGACGACCGGCCTCGACCCGCGCACGCGCAACGAGGTGTGGAGCGAGGTCAAGCGCATGGTCGGCGACGGCGTCACCGTGCTCCTCACCACCCAGTACATGGAGGAGGCCGAGCAGCTCGCCAACGAGCTGACGGTCATCGACCGCGGCAAGGTCATCGCGGGCGGCGCCATCGACGACCTCAAGGCGAAGGTCGGCGGCCGCACCCTGCGCATCCGCCCGGCCGACCCGCTGGAGCTGCGGCCACTGGCCGCCGCCCTCGACGACATGGGCCTCACCGGCCTCGCCACGTCGACGGTGGACGCCGAGGCCGGCGCCGTCCTGGTCCCGATCCTCAGCGACGAGCAGCTCACCGCCGTGGTCGGCGCGGTCACCGCGCGCGGCATCACGATCGGCTCGATCGCCACCGAACTGCCCAGCCTGGACGAGGTGTTCCTGTCCATCACCGGCCAGAAGGCCAGTGCCCCGCAGGACGACACCCGTACCTCCGAGCTCGAAGGGGCCGCCGTATGAGCGCCACCACGCTGACGCCTCCCCTGAATCTCGAGGCCGACTCGCGCATCTCCCTGCGCTCCCACATCCGGCACACCGGCGCGCTGGTCCGCCGCAACCTGCTGTGGATCCGCCAGGACCCCGAGTCGATGTTCGACGCGGTCCTGATGCCGATCGTCTTCACGCTCCTGTTCGTGTACGTCTTCGGCGGCTCCATCGGCCAGGCGCTCGGCGGCGGCCAAGACCAGTACGTGCAGTACGTGGTCCCGGGCATGATGGCGATGATGAGCATGAACATCGCCATGGCGGTGGGCACGGGGTTCAACCAGGACTTCCAGAACGGCATCATGGACCGCTTCCGGACCCTGCCGATCGGTCAGGGCTCGGTCCTCTTCGCCAAGATCGTGGTGGAGCTGATGCGGCTCCTCATCGCGACGACGATCATGATGATCGTCGGCATCCTGGTGGGCTTCGACATCACGAACTGGCCCGGCCTGTTCGCCGCCGTGGGCCTCACCGCCCTCTTCGGCACGTCCATCATGTGGATCTTCCTGGTCCTCGGCGTCGTGATGAAGAGCGCCCAGGCCGTGCAGGGCATGGGCTTCCTGGTCCTGATGCCGCTGCAGTTCGGTTCGTCGATCTTCGCGCCGACGCAGTCGATGCCGGGCTGGCTCCAGGCCTTCACCGACTACAACCCGCTCTCCTCGCTCGCGGACTCCGCGCGCGGCCTGATGGTGGGCGGCCCGGTCGCGCACGACGTGTGGGTGACGGTGATCTGGTCCGCGGTCCTCACGCTCGTGATGGCCCCGATCGCGATCCACAAGTTCCGTACGAAGAACTGACGTTCAGCCGGATCGGAAGATCAACCACGATCGCGTCCCAGCAGGGCGGCGGCCTCGTCGAGAGACAGGTCGCCGCCCTCGGCGTAGGCGGACTCGTACGCGCGGTCCCCGATGACCTCACGGATCGCGGACTCGGCGGACGCGCGGGCGTCGCGCTCCAGGTAGGACCGCACATGCCGGGACGGAAGCTGTCCGTCGGCGGCGCCCATGAGGCGGGCGGCGTCGCGGGCGTCGGCCGTGTCGCCGCTCAGGTTCAGGGAGCGGGCGGCGGTGACCAGGTGCATGGCGGGCATGTGCGGGGCGATCACCAGGGACAGCGGATCCGTCGACAGCGCCAGGGCCTCGGTGACGCCGGCCAGGGCCTCCTCCGCGAGGCCGTCCTCCGAGTCGAGCCAGGCGTTCATCCCGACGATGAAGCCCCGGAAGACGACGAAATTCATCGCCTTGAACTCGTCCTGGAGGAGCCGCAGTTGCTCACGCGCCTCGGCGACCCGGCCGGTGGAGCCGTACCGCCCGGACAGGAACATGCGGGCGGCCGGCCAGGCCTCGTTCGTATGGCGCTTGCCGGGGTCGAGGATGCCGAGCAGCAGCTGCTCGCCGCGCTCGCCGTCACCGTCCTCGATGAGCGCCTGCCCGAGCCGCGCGTTCAGGATCGCCACCTGCGCCTGCGCGCCGAGGCGTTCGGCGCCCTCGATGGCGGCCGTGTAGTCCTCGGCCGCCGCGGCGTACGCGCCGCTGCGCTCATGGGCCTCGCCGCGCGCGGACAGCGCCTCGGCGACGCCCCACCGGTCGCCGAGCCGGGTGAACAGTTCGAGGGCCTCGTCCGCGTCCCGGACGGCGTCGCCCGCCCAGTCGCTGCGGTTGGCGAGGATGTTGGCCCGCAGCTGGAGCGTGAGGGCGAGCTCCCAGGTGTAGCCGAGTTCGCGGCAGGTCCGCACGGTGACGTCGGCGAGGTTCCACAGCGCCTCCATGTCGCCGCTCATCATCACCGCGTAGAACCAGAGGTTGCCCGGCGAGCGGCAGGTCTGCGGGAGGCCCGGACTGTACGCCTGCGCGATGGCGCGCAGCTTCGCGCCGCCCTCCTCCGTCTGCCAGGTCTCCATCTCCATGTCCATGTAGGCGAGCCGGAGCAGATGCACCCCGCGCCGCGCCTCCACGAGGAGTTCGGGGCCGAGCGGCGGCGGGACGTCGGTGCAGCGCTCGTGGAGCGGGGGCGCGGGGGTGGCGGGCGGGGTGAACGGGTCGGGGCCGAGCCCGGTGGCCTCCCGTGACCAGTTGCGGGCGTCGAGACGCAGGTCGCGCATCTGCCAGAACCAGGCCAGCGAGAGCACCAGGGAGAGGGTCTCCTGCTCGTCCCGGGCGGCGACGGCGTGCCGCAGGGCGGTGCGCAGGTTCTCGTACTCGCGTTCCAGGCGGGCGATGGCGGCGCGCTGGCCGTGACCGCGCAGTTGTGGGTCGGTGGTGCGGGCCAGTTCGCGGTAGTACGTGAGGTGGGCGCGCTCGGCGTCGGCCCGGTCGCCTGCCTCGTCGAGCCGGTCGCCGGCGTATTCGGCGACGGTCTCCAGGAGCCGGTAGCGCATGGCGCCGTCCTGGTCACGGGTGTCGTCCGCGGCGCGCGCGTCGCCCCCTTCGCCTTCCGCCTCAGGCTCGTCGCCGCCCCAAGGGGCCGCCACCACAAGGGACTTGTCCACGAGCGAGCCGATCGCGTCGAGGGCGCCGGGGCCGCACACCGCCTCGGCGGCCGCGAGGTCGCAGCCGCCGCTGAAGACCGACAGCCGGCGCAGGACGGTCCGCTCCTCCTCGTCGAGGAGGTCCCAGGACCAGTCGACGACGGCCCGCAGCGTCTGCTGGCGCGGCAGGACGGTGCGGGCGCCCGAGGTGAGCAGGCGGAAGCGGTCGTCGAGTCGGTCGGCGATCTGGCGGGGCGTGAGCATCCGCAGCCGGGCGGCGGCGAGTTCGATGGCGAGGGGCAGCCCGTCGAGGCGGCGGCAGATCTCGGCCGCGGCCCGCTCGTCGTCCCCGACCCGGAACCCGGGCCGCACGGCGGCGCCCCGCTCGCCGAACAGGCGCAGGGCGAACGGCTCCGGCAGCGGCTCCACCGGGTGCAGCAACTCGCCCGGCACGCCGAGGGGTTCGCGGCTCGTCGCGAGGACCGTCACGCCGGGGCACAGGCTGAGCAGCTGCTCGGCGAGGTGGGCGGCGGCCTCGATCACGTGCTCGCAGTTGTCGAGGATCAGCAGCATGCGGCGGTGCGCGCAGTGCTCGGCCAGGCGTACGAGCGGGTCCTCGCCGTGCCGGTCGGACGCGACCCGCAGCTCCTCGGCGCCGGCGCCGCGCAGCACGGTCTCGCGGGCCCCGAGCGCCGTGACGACCGCCTCCGGGACGGCGTCCGGGTCCTCGACGGGCGCGAGCTCGGCCAGCCACACGCCGTCCGGCAGATCCATGCCCTCGGCGGCCTCCTGGGACAGCCGGGTCTTCCCGGCGCCGCCCGGGCCGAGCAGCGTCACGAGCCGCACGCGTCCGAGGTCCTCACGGATCGCCCCGATGTCCCCGGTGCGCCCCACGAACGAGGTGAGCCGGGCGCGGAGGTTGCCGGTGGGGGCGGGTGCCCTGACGCGGGCGGACGGGCCGGCGTCCTGCGGGGAGGGGGCGGAGGGGTGCGGCGCAAGGAGGTCGGCGTGCAGGGCGCGCAGTTCCGGGCCCGGGTCGGTTCCCAGCCGCTCCGCGAGCTCGACGCGTACGCCCTCGTAGGCGGCCAGCGCCTCGGCCGTTCGGCCCGCGTCGCGCAGGGCGCGCAGCCGCAGCGCCTGGAGCGGCTCGTCGAGCGGATGCGCGTCGCACAGCGCGGTCAGTTCGGGCAGGGCGGTCTCGGCCGCGCCCAGCGCGAGTGACGCGGCGAGCCGGGTGCGCCGGGCGTCGAGGTGGAGGGCCTCCCAGCGGGCGGCGTCCGCCGAGCGGTCCGGCAGATCGGCCAGCGCGGGGCCGCGCCACAGGGCGAGCGCGTCGTCGAGGACGGCCGCGGCCTTGCCCGGGTCTTCGTCGGCCAGCGCCCGTACCCCGTCCCTCACGAGCCGGTCGAAGCGGAACAGGTCGATGTCCTCGGAGGTGGCGGCCAGCCGGTAGCCGCCGTCGAGCGAGTGCACCGCGTCGGCGCCGATCGCCCTGCGCAGCCGGCCCACGAGCGCCTGGAGCGCGCCGGTCGCGTCGGCGGGCGGTTCGGCGCCCCACACCTCGTCGGCGAGCACCTGCGGCGGGACGGTACGGCCGGGGCGCAGCGCGAGCACGGTCAGCAGGGCACGCAGCCGCGCCCCGCCGACGGGGACGGCCGTGCCGTCGTCGCGGAGTGCCTGTGTGGAGCCGAGGATGCGGTAGCGCACTGGCCCATTGTCCCCAAACGGGCCGCCGGACCGCGCCCGGGTTTCGGCGGGAGGGCGATCCGGGGCGTGGAGGATCGGTTTCGGCGGCGGGCAGCCACCCGTCGGGGCTGAGGCAGTGGGCACGATTTCGCCGGTTTCGCGGAACCCGGGGGCTGCCCCGGCACGTTCCCCCCACACCGCACCACCGATACGGTCAGCCCGTCGACCCCGCACCGCACCAGGCCGCACGCACCCCGGGAGCCATCCTCCATGACCACCGCCGCCACCCGTCGCAGCGATCGCAGGATCAGCCCCGTCTTCCTCGGTATCGCCGCCGTCACCGCTGTCGCCGGCTGGGCCGTGTGGACGGACTTCGCCGCGACGCCCGGCATCGCCGTCTTCCTGTTCGTGACGGGCGCCTGGATCGTCTCGCTCTGTCTGCACGAGTACGCCCACGCGCGCACGGCCCTGCACAGCGGCGACATCTCCATCGGCGCGAAGGGTTATCTGACCCTGAACCCGCTCAAGTACACGCACGCCCTGCTCAGCATCGTGCTGCCCGTCATCTTCGTGATCATGGGCGGGATCGGCCTGCCCGGCGGCGCCGTCTTCATCGAGCGGGGCCGGATCCGGGGCCGCTGGCGACACAGCCTCATCTCGGCGGCGGGCCCGCTGACCAACGTCCTGTTCGCCGTCGTGTGCACGGCGCCGTTCTGGCTGGGCGCGCTGAACGGGGTGCCGGACACCTTCCGCTACGCGCTCGGTTTCCTCGCCCTGCTCCAGGTGACCGCGGCGATCCTGAACTTCCTGCCGATCCCCGGCCTCGACGGCTACGGCGTCATCGAGCCCTGGCTGTCCCACAGCTTCCGGCGGCAGGTGGAGCCGTTCGCCCCGTTCGGGCTGCTCGCCGTCTTCGGCATCCTGTGGATTCCCGAGGTGAACGGGGTGTTCTTCGACGCGATCCACGCGATTCTGCGCTCCCTCGGAGTCACCGAGTGGGACACCTACTGGGGGCAGGAGTTCTATCGCTTCTGGCAGGGCACGCCTGAGATCCCCGTCGTCACGCAGTAGGCGCGACCGCCGCCTTCGCCTGCTTCTCCGCCTTGGCCCGGCGCACGTAGTACCAGGTCATGTTCGAGGTGAGGCCCGCGAGCAGCACCCAGACGATGCCGAGCAGGCTGCCCTGCACGAAGGCGACCACGGCGGCGGCCACCGAGAGGACGCAGACGACGAGAGCGTACAGAGCGAGGCGGGGCATGGGGGTCGGCTCCTGTCGGACGGAGAGGTCGTACGTCGACAAGTGTCCCCCATGCCCGCTTCGCGGCTGCACGTCGGCTCCGCGTGAGCCGGGTACCGCGGTGGCCGCGCTCTACACGTCGGTGATGCGCAGGCCCGCGTGTGCCTTGTAGCGGCGGTTCACCGAGATCAGGTTCGCGACCAGCGACTCCACCTGGTGCGCGTTGCGCAGGCGGCCCGCGAAGACTCCCCGCATGCCCGGAATACGGCCCGCCAGCGCCTGGACGATCTCCGTGTCCGCCCGCTCCTCGCCCAGCACCATCACGTCCGTGTCGATCTCGTCGATCGCCTCGTCCTGGAGGAGCACGGCCGACAGGTGGTGGAACGCCGCCGTCACCCTCGAATCCGGCAGCAGCGCCGCGGCCTGCTCCGCCGCGCTCCCCTCCTCCGGCTTCAGCGCGTACGCGCCCTTCTTGTCGAAGCCCAGCGGGTTGACGCAGTCGACCACGAGCTTGCCCGCGAGGTCCTCGCGCAGCGATTCCAGCGTCTTGCCGTGGCCCTCCCACGGCACCGCCACGATCACGATGTCGCTGCGGCGCGCGCACTCCGCGTTGTCCGCGCCCTCGACGCCCAGGCCCAGCTCGTCCGCTGCCGCCTCGGCGCGCTCCGCCGCGCGGGATCCGATGATCACCTTCTGGCCCGCCCGGGCCAGCCGGTACGCGAGCCCGCGGCCCTGGTCGCCCGTGCCGCCCAGCACGCCGACCACCAGGCCCGATACGTCGGGGAGGTCCCAGGGGTCCTTCGCGGGCGCCTTCTGCACACTGTCGGTAGAGGTCATACGGTGACCTTACTCAGGCGTACGGGCCAGTAGCACGGCGACCGGGATCCGTCTGAACGTGATCGTCTCGTACGCGCCGAAGTCTCCCGTCTCGTAGAGAAGTCCGACCGTCTCGTCGTCGGTCTGCACGAGATCCGAGTAGGCCGCGGGCAGGCCGTCCACCGTGTGGACCACTCGCCAGGTGACGCCCTCGTCCTCGCTCGCCCGCACGCTCATCAGTGCCCTGGACCCGGGGTCCGCCGGGCCCGCGAACAGCAGCACCTCCCCCAGCCTCAGCAGGCTCCCCTCCACCACCGGACCCACGAGGCCCGCCTGCGGCCGGAACGCCCTGACCAGGCTCTCGCCGCCGTCCTCCGATGTCGCGTCCGCCCTCGTGCCCGGCGCCGGCGAGTCGTTGCGGGCGTTGAAGTACAGCCGCCCGTCGGGCAGTTCGGCTGCCGTCGTCTCGTTCACGTTCACATAGCCGTCCGGGTGGTCGTCCACGTAGCCGAGCCGCCAGGTCCTCCCCCTGTCGTCGCTCAGCAGGCAGTGGCCTCCGTCGTACTTTCCCTCCGTGCCGGTGTCGCCCCCGGCGGGCGGGAGCGAGTGGTTGGCCGGCACCACCACGCGTCCGCTCCGTGTCTGGATCGCGTGGCCCGGGCCCGTGGCGTACCAGCGCCAGGCCTTCTCCTTCACCTGCGCCGTGATCTCCCTGGGTGCGGACCAGGTCACTCCCTCGTCGTCGCTGTGCTGCACCCAGATGCGGCGCCCGTCCTCGGGCACCACCTCGCCCCGTCTGATCGCCGCCTCTGTGGCCTGCGCCGCGTTCCGTACGTGGACGATCAGCACCCGTCCCGTGTCCAGGACCACCGGCGCCGGGTTTCCCGCCAGGTCGTCGCCGTTCGCCGCCACCACCTGGAGCGGGTCCCAGGTGCGGCCGCCGTCCGTGGATCTCTTCAGGACCACGTCGATGTTCCCGTGGTCCTCCCTCGACCCCACGCGCCCCTCGCAGAACGCGAGCAGCACGCCGGAGCGTGTCGTGACAGCCGCGGGGATCCGGAAACTCGCGTATCCCTCGCGCCCCGCGCGGAAGGGAACAGACGTCTCAGTCAGCACCCCCCATCCCTCCCCACCCAGAGGGAATTCCCGGTGAACTCGGCCTGACGAGTGGACGGTTGCGGCAGTATGCGCAGGCATGGACGCCGTACGGGTCGCACTGCTGCGGGAAGTACTCGCCGGGACCGAGTGGCTGGGCTCCGCGCGCCGCTTCGCGGGTGCGCTGCGGACCTCCGTCGTGCCGCATGGGGGTGGGCTGCTCCTCGTCGGCACGCCCGAGTACGAGCCGTGGCATCTCGCGGCGCATCTGGTGGACGAAGCCGCCTGGTCCGGCATGCCCGAGCTGTCGCCCACGCTCGTGCGGCACCGGGCGGGGGTGGGGGATCCCGCCCATCTCGCGGTGGGGCTCGGGCGCATCGAGGCGGCCCGGCGGGGCGAGACCCTGCTCGTCGTGGCGCCTGGGGCGCCCGGTGAGGAGTTGCTGGAGCGGGTGCATGACGCTCGGCGGGCGGGGGCCACGGTCCTGGCCATCGACTCGGGTGACCGTGATCTGCATGCCATGGCTCATGAGGCGCTCACGCCCGGGCCCGATCTCGACCTCGATACGGCGCAGCATCTGGTCAGCGCGGCGGCCGGCGAGAACCCTGTCGGGGGGCCGGCCCGGGGGCCTCGGCGGCGCTTCCGTGATCGGCTGTCCCGTCTCGCGGATCATCTGACCTCGCCGCCGCCCGCCGGGTGGTAGGGGCGCTTGAAGGGTGGGTGGGGGTGCTGGGGCGCCGGCGGGTGCGGGGTGGCGTCGGCCGTTGTGTTTTCGGGTGCGGGGCCGCGGGGGCATGTACGTGCTCGCTGTTCTACGGGTGCACGTCAGCTAGCTGATTGCCTGTACGTGGTGCTGGTGGCTCCGCGCGCACATGCCCCCACGTCCCCTCCCGTCTCGTCGGCGCCTCACGGCCGGTGGGGGTGCGCTTCTCGCTGACGCCCGGCCATGGCTCGTACGCGCCTGACCGTTCGGTGAGGGTGCGCTGCTCGCTGACGCCCGGCCATGGCTCGTACGCGCCTGACCGTTCGGCGGGGGTGCGCCATCCCTGACGCCCGGCCATGGCTCGTACGCGCCTGACCGTTCGGCGTTCGCAGGGGCTGCGCTGCTCGCTGGCGCCCGGCCGTGGCTCTTACGCGGCCAACCGTTCGGCGTTCGCAGGGGTGCGCTGCTCGCTGACGCCCAGCCCCGTCTCGTACGCTCCTGACCGTTCGGCGTTCGCAGGGGCTGTGCTGGTCCCTGGCGCCCGGCCTTGGCTCGTGCGGGGGTCGGTGGTGGCGGTGGGGCGCCCAGGCCGGGTGCGGCTCAGCCGTCCTTCGGGCGCCCCTCGGCGGCTTCAGGATTTGTCGTTCTCGTCCTTGGCCGTGGCGTCGTGCCACTTGGGGTCCGTCTCCCATTCGAGGTTTCGTTCACGCGCCGTCTCCATCGCGTGCTCCGCCTCGGCGCGCGTCGTGTACGGGCCGAAACGGTCCTTGTTGGGGCACTCGGGCCCCTCCTCGACCTTCTGGTGCTCCAGGCAGTAGTACCACTCGCCGGGCTTCCCGACGGTCCGCCTCTTGAACAGGGCCATCTGCGGCTCCTCTCGCCATGACCATGGTCCCCCACGGCCGCTCGTTACACTCGCTGGCATGTCTGGCCAGTCGCTGCTCGTACCAGGGGAGCTCTCTCCCACTCGTTCCGTACCCGGAAACATCCGGCGTCCCGAGTACGTGGGCAAGCCCGCGCCGACGCCGTACAAGGGTCCGGAGATCCAGACCCCGGAGACGGTCGAGGCCATGCGCCTCGCCGGCCGGATCGCCGCGCGGGCCATGGAGGAGGCCGCCAAGGCCATCGCGCCCGGTGTGACCACGGACGAGCTCGACCGGATCGCGCACGACTACATGTGCGACCACGGCGCGTACCCCTCGACCCTCGGCTACCGCAACTTCCCGAAGTCGCTGTGCACCTCCGTCAACGAGGTCATCTGTCACGGGATCCCCGACTCGACCGTCCTCAAGGACGGCGACATCGTCAACCTCGACGTCACCGCGTACATCGGCGGCGTCCACGGTGACAACAACGCGACCTATCTGGTCGGTGACGTCGACGAGGAGTCCCGGCTTCTCGTCGAGCGGACCCGTGAGTCCCTCAAGCGCGCCATCAACGCCGTCCGGCCCGGGCGTCAGATCAACATCATCGGCCGCGTCATCGAGTCGTACGCCAAGCGCTTCGGCTACGGAGTCGTGCGGGACTTCACCGGGCACGGGATCAACTCGTCGTTCCACTCCGGCCTGATCATTCCCCACTACGACAGCCCGCACGCCACCACCGTCATCCAGCCCGGGATGACCTTCACCATCGAGCCGATGCTGACGCTCGGCACCCACGAGTACGACATGTGGGACGACGGGTGGACCGTTGTCACCAAGGACCGCAAGCGGACCGCTCAGTTCGAGCACACGCTCGTTGTCACCGACACCGGTGCGGACATCCTCACTCTGCCCTGACGCGGAATCGCCCGTAGGCCCGTCCCTCTGCGGGGCGGGCCTTTTGTGTTGCCCCGGTCGGCGATCGGGGTAGCGTTTTTACCGACAGGGCGTCGGGAACCTGGTAGGTTAGGCAAGCCTAAGTTTAGCGATCTGGAGGCCTCATGGACACGCCGTTCTCCACCCTGATCCGCACCGCCTCCCACGAGCAGCACACAGAGGCCGAGAGCACCACGTTCATGAGCGACCTCCTCGGCGGAGCCCTCGGCGTCGACGCCTACGCCCGGTACACCGAGCAACTCTGGTTCGTCTACCGGGCCTTGGAGGAGGCGGCGGAAGGGCTGGAAGCGTCCGCCGTCGCCGGTCCGTTCATCCAGGCCGAGTTGTTCCGGGTTCCCGCCATCGAGCGGGATCTGGCCCACCTGAGGGGGGCCGGATGGCGCGACGGCCTTTCCGCGCTGCCGGCCACGCAGGCCTACGCCTCACGCGTCGCCGACTGCGCCCAGGACTGGCCCGGCGGCTACGTCGCCCACCACTACACCCGGTACCTGGGGGATCTGTCCGGCGGCCAGATAATCCGCGACAAGGCCGAGAAGAACTGGGGCTTCGCCCGCAAGGGAGACGGCGTCCGGTTCTACGTGTTCGAGGGCGTTCCGAACCCCGCCGCCTTCAAGCGGAGTTATCGCGTCCTGCTTGACGAGGTTCGTGTCGAGGAGCTCGAGAAGCTGCGCATGGTGGCCGAGTGCAAGCGGGCGTTCGCCCTCAACACCGCCGTCTTCAGGGCTCTTGGCGAGGAGTTCAGCAGCGCCGCCTGATCAGGTCAGGCGGACCCTGCCACCCACTTCGATCAGGCCTTCGGGCTGGGGGGCCGTGAGGATCTGGGAGCCCTTGCCCTGTGTGATGTTCAGGGCTCTGTGCAGGTGCGCCGTGAGCAGGAGTGCCGCCGCTCCCGTCGCCTCGTCCTCGTCGATTCCGTCGTTCCTGCCCGGGAACGCCCGGGCTCTCACCCTTCCCGCCGCCGCGTCCTCCCACGCCCAGGCGTAGATCCACTCCCCCGGCGGGGGGACCTGGAGCTTCTCCACCTCCGCCGCCGAGCCGTACTCGCGCAGCGTCCGCGGCGGCGCCCACTCCGGTCGCGCCTCGATCCAGGTGAACTCCCCGTCCAGTCGTGTGCCCACCACTCCCGCGGGCGTGACCAGTTCGGGTACGTCCAGGAGCCAGGCCGTGCCGACGCACGGGTGTCCGGCGAAGGGCAGGCGCGTGGTCGGCGTGTAGATGTCGATGACGCCGCGCTCGGGGTCGTCCACGAACACCGTCTCGCTGAAGCCCAGCTTCGCCGCCAGCGCCTGCCGCTCGCCCTCGTCGGGGACGTCGCTTCCCTCTCGTACGACTCCGAGCTCATTGCCGTGGTCGCCGTGGGGGCCGCAGAAGACTCGGAGCACGTCGTAGTCCGTCACCAGGACAGTCAATCATTCGAGGGGAGGCCGTGGGTTTTTGCCTTCCCTTTACCGGCCTTCGGGTCGCCCATGGGTCGCTCGTAGCCGGGGCGCGATCGGTGCCTTTCTTGTGAGAGCTGAATCACTGGACCCCTGGGTAGCACTGAGGTAAGCCTCGGTTAAGTTAGGTCCGCCTCACTCACTGTGCCTCACCGTCTTGGAGCCCGTATGCGAGCCGTCCGACTCACTGTTGTCACCGCCGCCGCCACCGCGGCGACCCTGGCCGCCGTCACGGGCTGCACCCAGAAGAGCGACGCCAAGTCCGGTGGCGACCACGTCGTCGAGGTCACCGCCACGGACGACAAGTGCGATGTCTCCAAGACCGAGTTCCCGGCCGGCCATGTCGAGCTGTCCATAGAGAACAAGGGCTCCAAGGTCACCGAGGTCTACGTCCTGTTCCCGGACGACCGGATCGTCAGCGAGCGCGAGAACATCGGCCCCGGCACCAAGCAGAAGCTCACCGCCGAGGTGAAGGCCGGCTCGTACGAGATCGCCTGCAAGCCCGGCATGAAGGGCGACGGCATCCGGCAGAAGGTGACCGTCACCGGCGGCAAGGCCGTCAAGCGTGACGCCCGTCTGGACAAGGCCGTCGCCGCCTACCGGACGTACGCGCAGGAGCAGGCCGACGAGACGCTGCCCAAGGTCACGACGTTCACCGACGCCGTGCGCAAGGGTGACCTGAAGGCCGCGCAGGCCGCGTACGCGCCGTCCCGTATCGGCTGGGAGCGCACCGAGCCCGTCGCCGAGTCCTTCGGTGACATCGACCCGAAGGTCGACGTCCGCGCGGACGGCCTGGAGGAGGGGCAGGACCCGAAGACGGACTGGACCGGCTGGCACCGCCTGGAGAAGGCGCTGTGGCAGGACAAGAAGATCGGGGCGCGGGAGAAGGAGCTGGCGACGCAGCTCGACAAGGACCTCAAGGACTGGCAGACCCGCGTCGGCAAGGCGGACATCACGCCGACCTCCATGGCCAACGGCGCCAAGGAGCTCCTCGACGAGGTCGCCACCGGCAAGGTCACGGGCGAGGAGGAGCGCTACTCGCACACCGACCTCGTCGACTTCAAGGCCAACGTCGAGGGTGCCGAGAAGGCGTACGACCTGCTCAAGCCCGTCGCCGCGGAGAACGACGCCGCGCTGACCAAGGAGCTCGACAAGCAGTTCGCCGCCCTGGACACGCTGCTCGACAAGTACCGCAAGGACAAGACCTCCTACGAGTTCACCTCCTACGACAAGGTCGGCAAGGCGGACCGCAAGGAGCTCTCGGACGCCGTGAACGCGCTCGCGGAGCCGCTGTCCAAGCTCGCCGCAGCCGTCGTCGTCAAGTAACCCTCCGGGTACTCAGGTAAGGGGTCAGGAATGACGGACACCGCCGCCGATGTCTCGGTCGGGTCGGACAACGCCCGTACACCGTCGCGCCGTTCGCTGCTCGCGGTCGGCGGGGCCGGGCTCGCGCTCGGTGCCGCCGCCGCGGGGGGCGCCGTCGCCGTGACGCGGACCGGTGACGATCCGCAGCCGGTCGCCGACTCGGGCGACGCCGTGTCGTTCCACGGCGCGCACCAGGCCGGAATCGCCACCGCCGTGCAGGACCGTCTGCACTTCGCGTCGTTCGACGTGAAGACCGACGACCGCGACGAGTTCGTGCAGCTCCTGAAGGACTGGACGAAGGCCGCGTCCCGGATGACGGAGGGGCACGCGGTCGGTGAGGGCGCGTACGGCGGGCTGCCCGAGGCGCCGCCGGACGACACCGGCGAGGCGCTCGGCCTCAAGCCGTCCCGGCTCACCCTCACCATCGGCTTCGGCCCGTCCCTGTTCGAGAAGTTCGGGCTTGCGGACCGGCGGCCGGAGGCTCTCGTCGACCTGCCGAAGTTCCCCGGCGACAATCTCGACAAGGCCCGCAGTGACGGCGACCTGTGCATTCAGGCCTGCGCCGACGATCCGCAGGTCGCCGTGCACGCCATCCGCAATCTCGCCCGCATCGGCTTCGGCAAGGTCGCCGTCCGCTGGTCCCAGCTCGGCTTCGGCAAGACGTCCTCGACCACCCCGGACGCGCAGACCCCGCGCAACCTGATGGGCTTCAAGGACGGCACCCGCAACATCGCCGGCACCGAGAAGGCCCGTCTGGACGAGCACGTGTGGGTCGACGCCAAGGACACGGACGCCAACTCGTCCTGGATGACCGGGGGTTCGTACCTCGTCGCGCGACGCATCCGGATGAACATCGAGACGTGGGACCGTACGTCGCTCCAGGAGCAGGAGGACGTCTTCGGCCGCGACAAGGGCGAGGGCGCCCCGGTCGGCAAGGCCAAGGAGCGCGACGAGCCGTTCCTGAAGGCGATGAAGCCGGACGCGCACGTGCGGCTCGCGCACCCCGACTCCAACGCGGGGGCGACCATCCTGCGCCGCGGCTACTCCTTCACCGACGGCACGGACGGCCTCGGCCGTCTGGAGGCCGGCCTGTTCTTCCTGGCCTACCAGAAGGACGTGCGCAAGGGGTTCATCCGCGTGCAGCGCAACCTGTCGCGCAGCGACGCGCTCAACGAGTACATCCAGCACGTGAGTTCGGCCGTCTTCGCCGTCCCGCCGGGCGTCCGGGACTCCGGCGACTGGTGGGGCCGGGCGCTGTTCTCCAAGGAGGCATGAGGACACGATGTTCGGCAACTACCTGATCGGTCTGCGCGAGGGACTCGAGGCCAGCCTCGTCGTCTGCATCCTCATCGCGTACCTGGTGAAGACGGACCGGCGTGACGCGCTGCGTCCCATCTGGATCGGCATCGCCATCGCGGTCGCCGTGGCGCTCGGCTTCGGTTTCGCGCTGACCTTCGGCTCGCAGGAGCTGACGTTCGAGGCGCAGGAGGCGCTCGGCGGTTCGCTGTCGATCGTCGCCGTGTGCCTGGTGACGTGGATGGTCTTCTGGATGCGGCGTACGGCGCGGCACCTGAAGTCGGAGCTGCACGGCAAGCTGGACGCGGCGCTCCAGATGGGCACGGCCGCGCTGGTCGCGACCGCGTTCCTGGCGGTGGGCCGTGAGGGTCTGGAGACCGCCCTGTTCGTATGGGCGTCGGTGCGCGCGTCGAACGACGGCACGCACGGGCCGCTGATCGGTGTCCTGCTGGGCCTGCTGACGGCCGTCGTCCTCGGCTGGCTGTTCTACCGGGGCGCCCTGCGGATCAACCTGGCGAAGTTCTTCACGTGGACCGGCGGCATGCTGGTGATCGTGGCGGCGGGCGTCCTCGCGTACGGCGTGCACGACCTCCAGGAGGCGCAGTTCCTGGGCGGCCTGTCCAGCAAGGCGTTCGACGTCAGCGCGACGATTCCGCCGGACAGCTGGTACGGCACGCTCCTCAAGGGCGTGTTCAACTTCCAGCCCGATCCGACGGTCCTCCAAGTCGTCGTCTGGCTGCTGTACTTGATCCCGACGCTCGCGGTGTTCCTCGCGCCCGCCGGTTTCCTGTCCCGGAAGGCGAAGTCCGAGGCACAGTCGCCCCGCGAGTCCGCCAAAGCCTGATCCGGACGCTCGCGCCGCTCCCCTCCCCGATAGGGTTCGGGCCCGGGAAGGGGAAGGTGAAGAGAACCGATGAGCAAGCTCCTCCGCAGGCCTCGTGGTCTCAGGAAGCCGGTTACGGCGGTGGCCCTCGCGACCGCCGTGGCGCTGACGGCGAGCGGGTGTGTGACGGTGCACGGGGAGCGGGAGGTCCTCCCGGCGGCCACCAAGGCCGAGGCCGCCCGCGCCCTGAAGGATTTCACCACCGCGTACAACAAGGCCGACAAGGCGTACGACGGGTCCCTCGACGAGGACCATGTGACGGGCGCGCTCGGCGCGATCGACGCCGCCAAGCTGAAGGCCGGGCACACCAATTACCCCGACGGCAACCCCAACCACTCGGATCTGGAGCTGTCGGACGCCGAGTTCACCATCCCCAAGAAGGCGGGCTGGCCCCGCTGGTTCGTCGCGAACACGAAGGCGAACCGGGGCGGCGACTTCCGGTGGATGCTCGTCTTCACCCGCGACGATGTGAACCGGCCCTGGCGGGTGGCGTATCTGACCCTCATGTCGCCCGGTGACGTCCCCGAGTTCAAGACGGACAAGGACGGCTGGGCGCGGCCCGTGACGGCGGACGCCGCGGGGCTCGCGGTGGCGCCGCAGGACATGAGCCGCAAGTACGCGACGTATCTGAAGGACGGCGGCGACGGTTTCGCTCCGGGCCGGCACACGTCGCAGTGGCGGACCACGCGGGAGAAGAACGCGAGCCGTCCGGGTCTCGCCCGGCAGTACGTCGACGAGCCGATGACGTCGGGCGACTACGCGCCGTTGGGTCTGCGGACCGCGGACGGCGGGGCGTTGGTGTTCTTCGCGACGCACCACTACGAGAAGCAGACGGCGTCCAAGGGCCTGAGCATCACGGTCGACAACGAGAACGTGAAGGCCCTGATGACCGGCGACGTCAAGCAGTCGCTGACGCTGGAGCGCGTCTCGAACCAGGTCGCCGTCGACCCGGCCAAGGGCGGCGACGTCGAGATACTGACACGGCTCGAAGGCCTGACGGGCGCGAAGGGAAGCTAGGCGCCGGAGCCCGGGGACGCTCCGTGGGCTTCCGGCCTTCGCGCGTCAGCCGCGCGAGGGCCAGGCTGTCGTGAAGTCCTTCTCCTCGCCCACGTAGCGTGCGCAGGCGTCCGTGAGGGCTTCGAGCAGGGTGAGCGGGTCCGGCAGCGGGTGTTCGAGGCCGCGCAGCCAGTCGACGGTCAGGTCACCGGGGAGCCGGGCGGGCGGCACCGGGACGTACGAGCCGCGGCAGTGCCAGCGCAGGCCGGGGTGCTCGTCCATCGTCTCGGGGTGGCAGTCCAGCTCGCAGGGCCACCACTCGTCCTCGTCCTCGGGGGTGCCGCGGGTGGCGGTGAAGAAGAGCATGCGGTCGCCGCCGGACTCGGCGACGGGGCCGACG
Source organism: Streptomyces longhuiensis (assembly GCF_020616555.1). NCBI lineage: Bacteria > Bacillati > Actinomycetota > Actinomycetes > Kitasatosporales > Streptomycetaceae > Streptomyces > Streptomyces longhuiensis. Next base: position 3,283,634 of record NZ_CP085173.1, read on the forward strand.
TCGATGCCCGCCGCGAGGAGGCGTTCGAGGGCTTCGCGGCCCGCCTCCAGGGGGACGTCCAGGACGTCGTTGACCATGCCGGTCGCGGTGATGAAGTTGGCCTGCGGCTGGTGCCTGGCCCAGCGCTCGATCTGGCCGCGGTCCGTCGTGGACTGCGTCTGCCAGGCGAACGAGACGGGGTGCCTGCCGGGCGTGGGACAGCCGATGCGGCTGCACGAACACCGGTAGTCGGTGGGGTACGCGGCGGGTGCGAGCGGCAGTCCCGCGTCGGCCGCCGCCAGGAGCAGCGCCTCGCGGCCGTCGTCGCCCTCGGCCTCCTTGGGGCGCCTGGCGCGCAGCCACTGGGAGATCCTGCCCTGTCCGCCGGACCGGCGGCCGTGCTCCGCGCCCATCAATCCCCTCACCTCGCCGTAGTACCGGAAAGCATGTCCCATGGTCGCACCATCCTGCGCCGCGGGTGGCCACAGTCCACATCCGGGGTACCCGGGACGATGCCGAGCGATACGAGACGCGGAAGATAATCGGGTGTCATTAGCGGGTTTACGTGGATTTGCCCGCCTACCGTGGTCGGCATGGTCACACGGATTGCGCTGACGGGCCTCGGCGGGCTCCTGGCTCTCGCCCCACTGACCCTCTCCCCCCTCGAATGGGGCTCCGGCCCCCTGACCGTGGACAGCCTCCACGGCATCGTCTACACGGCGCACCGCGGCGGCGCCCTCGAGGTCCCGGAGAACAGCATGTCGGGCCTGACGGCCGCCTACGCGCGCGGTACCGCGCAGGTCCTCGACTTCGACACCCGGATGCTGCGCGACGGCACGATCGTGGTCATGCACGACCCGACCCTGGACCGCACGACCTCCGCGTCGGGCCCGGTGGACAGGCTCGACGCGCGGCAGTGGGCGCGCGTGCGGATGCGCCCGAAGGCCTCGCTGCCCGGCCGCTGGCGCGCCGAGCCGCTGCCGACGGCCGACGAGGTCCTCGACCGCCTGGGCGGGCGCATCGTGCTGACCCTGGAGGCGAAGGACCCGCGGAGCCTGGACGGGCTCGCCGCGATGATCCGGCGCCGGGGCCTGGTCAAGTCGGTGTTCGTGAACTCCAACGACCCCGCCGTCGCCCTGCGCGCCCACCACATGGGCCTCACCTCGCAGCTGTGGCGCTCGAAGACCCAGATGCGCACGGACCGCCCGGCGCGCTGGGCCCGGTTCGTCGACCTGCTCGACGTGGACTACCAGGCGCGCGACGCCGATCTCACACGGGCCGCGCGGTCCGGCATCCCGCGGGTGTGGGCGCACACGGTGAACTCGCCGCGGCAGCGGGACCGGGTGCTGCGGCTCGGCTGCAACGGCGTGATCTCGGACGCGCCGGGCCTGCTGGCCCGCACGCCGTCGGACGCGCGGGCGCGGGTCAGCGCGGGCTGAGCCCGTAGAGGGCGTACTCGACGAGGGCGTCGGCGTAGGCGTGGTCCAGGGGGCCCGTGCCCTGGAGCCAGCGCTGGGCGAGCGGCGCGGAGAACAGGTCGCGGGCGATGTACGGGTCGACGTCGGCACGGATCTGACCGGCGTCCTGCGCGGCGCGCAGCCGGCGTGCGTACAGCTCGAGGGAAGGCATCAGGAGGCGGCCGACGAACTCCTCGCCGAAGGCCGGGTTGGCGACCCCCTCGGCGGCGAGGGCGCGGGCCGGGGCGTCGTAGCGGGGGTCGAGCAGCTCGTCGACGGTGGCGCGCAGGACCGCCTTGAGGTCGGCCTCGATGTCGCCGGTGTCCGGGATGCCGTCCGCCTCCGCCCAGTCGCCCGCGCCGGCCGCCTCCGCCGCCTGGACGCCGAGGTCGATGAAGGCCTCCATGAGGACCTCCGCCTTGGAGGACCACCAGCGGTAGATCGTCTGCTTGCCCACGCCCGCGCGGGCGGCGATGCCCTCGATGGTCGTCTTGGGGTAGCCGATCTCGCCGACGAGGGCGAGGGCGGCGTCGTAGATCGCGCGGCGTGAGCGCTCGCTGCGGCGGTTGGAGTCGGGAGCGGTCTTGTGGGCCATGGCTCGAATGTATCAGCGAGCGAGGCGAGACGTACCGTCTCAACTCTCTTGACAAGACGATCCGTCTCGCCGACAGTGGATGTCGTTGGCGAGACGCCTCGTCTCGCTCCGGGCGGTTCGACTCCTGCCCGGGACAGCACCATTCGAAGGTCGAAGGGAGACCACGATGAGCCGAGGTGGATCCGGGAACATGCTGGGCGTCGGCGGCACCCGCAGCAATCTCTCCCGCAAGACCCTGCGCGGCGGCGGCCGCGGCGGCCGGGTCGGCGGCGGGCTCGACCCGCAGGCGCAGAAGCGGGAGCTGCTGCGCAGGCTCCGGGAGGAACGCACGGCGGGCGAGGGTTCGTGACGCCGTCGTGAGAGCGGGGCCCGGGCGGGTGGCGGCCTCTGAGCGTGGCGGGGTCGGCGGGCTGTGTGCCGGTGGCACGCGGGCCGGTGGGTTGCCGGCCCGCGACAACCGGGCCGGTGACACAGAGGGACCACCCGTTCGGTGCACAGCGGTGAGGGCTCCTCACACCGCACCATGGGCGCATCTGCCACTGCGGTCGTGAGGAGCCCTCATTGCCTGGTCGCCGCGCCACACCCCGGCGTTACCTGATGTGCCCACCGGCACACTTCGAAGTCACGTACTCGATCAACCCCTGGATGGATCCCGCCAAGCCGGTCGACGTCCCGCTCGCGCTCGCGCAGTGGGAGGACCTGCGGGACCGCTACCGCTCGCTCGGTCACCGCGTCGACGAGCTCGAACCCCTCCCCGGCCTGCCCGACATGGTCTTCGCGGCGAACGGCACGACCGTCGTCGACGGACGGGTGCTCGGCGCCCGCTTCGCCCATCCCCAGCGCACCGCCGAGGCCGCGGCCCACCTGAACTGGTTCAGGGAGCGCGGCTACGCGGCGGTCCACGAGCCCGTCCACATCAACGAGGGCGAGGGCGACTTCGCGGTCACCGCCTCGTACGTCCTGGCCGGCCGCGGCTTCCGCTCCAGTCCGCTCTCGCACCCCGAGGCGCAGGAGTTCTTCGGCCGCCCGGTCATCGGCCTCGACCTCGTCGACCCGCGCTACTACCACCTGGACACCGCGCTCGCCGTCCTCGACGACGGGGCGGACGAGGTCATGTACTACCCGGACGCGTTCTCGCCGGGCAGCCGGGCCGTCCTCGAACGCCTCTTCCCCGACGCGCTGATCGCCACCGAGCCGGACGCCGCGGTTTTCGGCCTGAACGCCGTCTCCGACGGCCTCCATGTGCTGCTGCCGCAGGCGGCCGTCGGTCTGTTCGAACCGCTGCGGGCCCGTGGGTTCGAGCCAATCGGAATGGATCTCTCGGAGCTGCTCAAGGGAGGCGGCAGCGTGAAGTGCTGCACGTCGGAGCTTCGCGGTGAGGAGTCGCGCGCCGGCCTGGAACTCGGGGCCTGAGCCGGTCCGCCGAGTGCGGGCCGCGTCGTGGCTGCGAGTGCGGGCCGCGTCGTGGCTGCCCGCACACCACGGCGAAACGGCGGGCGGCACCCCCGCGTCACCCCCTCTACGGGGCCGGAGGCCAGGCGTCGCCCCAGTCGGCGTCGCGGGCCGCCCGGTACAGCGGCCCGTGCCGCTTCGTCACCGTCTCCCGGCCCAGCGCGCCCTCCGCCTCGCACAGGTCCAGGAGTACCTGGCCCTTGCGGATCTGGGGACGGCGGGTGATCCGGGCCGCGGGACGCTCGGGCGCGAACCGGGTCGCGGCCACGTAGCTGAACTTCTCGTCCTCGTACGCGAGGGAGCCGCCCTTGACCTGACGGTGCAGCGACGACCTGCTGACCCGGGCCGAGAAGTGGCACCAGTCGGTGCCGGGCTCGATGGGGCAGGCCGCGCTGTGGGGACAGGGCGCGGCGACGTGGAATCCGGCGTCGATCAGGCGCCGGCGCGCCTCGATGATCCGCTCGTAGCCGTCGGGGGTGCCGGGCTCGACGACGACCACGGCCCCGTCGGGGCTCGCGGCGGCGGCCGCGGCGTCGACCACGGCGCGGCGGTCGTCGGCGGTCAGCTCCTTGAGGACGTACGACACCGTCACGAGATCGGTGCTCTCGATAGTGAGCGCCGCTCCGATACGTGAGCGCTGCCACCGCGCGGAGGCCAACCGGTCGCAGGAACCGGCCAGTTCACGCCCGAGGGCGAGCGCCGGCTCGGCCCAGTCGAGGACGGTGACATCGCGCTCGCCCGCCCAGGTGTCGGCGACGGCCCAGACCGCGGCGCCCGTCCCGCCGCCCACGTCGACCTGGCTGCCGGGCGCCCAGCCCTCCGGTGCCGCGTCGGCGAGCGCGCCGAGCGCCGAGCGGACCGCCTCGAAGGTGGCCGGCATCCGGTACGCGGCGTAGGCGGCGACGTCGGCACGGTCCCGCAGGATCGGCGCGTCCGTCGGGGTGGTCCCCCGGTAGCTCGCGATCAGCCGTTCGACGGCGCGCGCCGCCTGCGTGGGCGGCAGCCCGTCGAGCAGCCCCGCGAGGGCCGCGCGCAGGGTGTCGGCCGGGGAGGCCGGCGAGTAAGAGGAGAGGGGGGCGTTCACCCCGTGATTCTACGGTCGCCCCGGGGGCCGCCTACGCGCCCGCGGCCCGCGCGAGACGCGTCGCCGCCGAGGCGCGCGGCCCGTTCTGCGGGGGCCTGCGGCGCGGGTGGACCGTGTTCGCGAGGAGGATCAGGAACGTGTCCGTGACGCGGTCGAGGACGAGCGACGTGCCGGTGAACCCGCAGTGTCCGGCCGCGCCACGGCCCGCGAGCTCGCCCATGAACCAGGGCTGGTCGAGCTGGAAGCCGAGGCCGGGGGCCGTGAGCATCAGCTCGACGTAGTCGGGGCCGAGGATGCGTGCGGTGCCGTACGAGCCGCCGTTGAGCAGGGTGCGGCACAGGACCGCGAGGTCGTACGCCGTGGAGAAGAGGCCCGCGTGCCCGGCGACGCCCCCGAGGGCCCAGGCGTTCTCGTCGTGGACGATGCCGCGCACGAGGCCCCGGTCTGCCTTGGCCCAGGGGCGGCGCTGGTCCTCGGTGGCGGCGGCGCCGGGGTGCGGGCCGAAGCCCGTCGCGGTCATGCCGAGGGGCCGGGTGATGCCGTCGCGCACGAGGGCGTCCAGGGGGCGCTGCGCGATGCGCTCCAGGACGTGCTGGAGCAGCAGCATGTTGAGGTCGGAGTAGAGGTGGGCGCCGGGCGGGGACGACGGGGCCTCGGTGCGCAGGGCCGTCAGGCGCGCCGCGTCGTCCGGGCAGTCGTACAGCGGGAGTTCTGGGCGCAGGCCCGAGGTGTGGGTGAGGAGCTGGCGGATCGTGACGTCGTGCTCGGCGGCGGCCGTGAACTCGGGGACGTAGGCGCCCACCCGCGCGTCGATGCCGAGGGTGCCGCGCTCCAGCTGCTGCACGGCGGCGACGGTCGTGAAGAGCTTGGTGAGGGAGGCGAGGTCGAAGACCGTGTCGGGGCGCATGGGGACGCGGGACGCGGGCGGGAGCTCGACGCCCCGGTCAGCCGTCTCGTCGTAGGCGAGGTACCGCATCGCCCAGCCCGCCGCCTCGTGCGCGGCGACGACCGGGCCGCGGCCGGCGAGGACGACGGCGCCCGCGCACCAGGGGCGCGCCCCGCGGGGCAGTTCGCGCACGTCCTGGACGAGGCGGCGCAGCTCTTCGGAGTCGAGCCCGGCGCGTTCGGGGGTGCCGGGGCGCAGTCGTGGGGTACTCAGTGCTCCGCCTCCCGCGTCGGCTCGGTCCCGCGCCGCCAGGGGCGGCACAGTCCCATGAAGCATGCGATGGCCGCCAGGGCGCAGGCCAGCTGGACCACCGCCATCGGGACGGCGGTGTCCTCGCCCGCGATGCCGACGAGCGGTGAGGCGATCGCGCCGACCAGGAAGGAGGAGGTGCCGAGGAGCGCGGAAGCGGAGCCCGCTGCGTGCGGGGTGCGCATCAGGGCGAGGGCGTTGGTGTTGGGCATGGCGAGGCCCATCGCGGACATGAGGACGAACAGTCCGGCCGCGATCGGTACGAGTCCCACGTCGCCGAAGACCCCGGTCGCCATGAGCAGGAGCGCGGCGGAGGCGAGCGCGATGACGCAGAGGCCGACGGCGAGCGCCTTGTCGAGGCTGACGCGGCCGATGAGCAGCTTGCCGTTGATCTGGCCCACGGCGATCAGGCCGACCGAGTTGATGCCGAACAGGAGGCTGAAGGTCTGGGGCGAGGCGCCGTAGATCTCCTGGACCACGAACGGCGATGCGCTGATGTACGCGAACAGCGCGGCGAAGGCGAAGCCGCCCGCGATCATGTAGCCGGTGAAGACGCGGTCGGTGAGGAGGCCGCGCATGGTGCGCAGCGCCTCGGCGGTGCCGCCGCCGTGCCGCCGTTCGGGGGCGAGCGTCTCGGGCAGGCACTTCCAGACGAGGGAGGTCAGCGCGATGCCGACGACGGTGAGGACGACGAAGATGCCGCGCCAGTCCGTGATCCGCAGGACCTGGCCGCCGATGAGGGGCGCGACGACCGGGGCGACGCCGGAGATCAGCATGAGGGTGGAGAAGAAGCGCGCCATCTCGACACCGTCGTACAGATCGCGCACGACCGCCCGCGCGATCACGATGCCGGCGGCCCCGGCGAGGCCCTGCATCAGGCGGAAGCCGATGAGGAGCGGGGCCGTGGGGGCGAGGGCGCAGACCGCGGTGGCGACGATGTAGACGAGGAGGCCGACGAGAAGGGGGCGCCTGCGGCCCCACTTGTCGCTCATCGGGCCGACGGCGAGCTGTCCGAGCGCCATGCCGGTGAGGCAGGCGGTGAGGGTGAGCTGGGCGGTGGCGGCCGAGGTGTGCAGCGCGTCGGTGACCTCCGGCAGTGCCGGGAGGTACATGTCCATGGACAGCGGGGGTACGGCGGTGAGTCCGCCGAGTACGAGGGTGACCAGGAAGCCGGTGCGGCGGCGGGCGGTGAGCGTGGGGCCCGCGACGGGTGGTGCCCCGGGTATGCGCTGCGCTTCACGCGCGGACGCGTGCTGGCGGCCGTGATCCGGCATGCGGTTCCCCTCCCGGTCGTTCATTCGATTACCTATGCTCTCAGCTCAGGTGCATTGGTTGAGACCACATTTCGTGACGTGCCGGCCAGGGCAGTGGCCGGGACCTGGCAGGGGGCCTTCAGTGGTGGAACGTGAGCGTGTGCGGTGGGGCGTCCTGGCGACCGGGGGCATCGCCGCGTCCTTCACGGCGAATCTTCTCGACATGCCGGACGCGGAGGTCGTCGCCGTGGCGTCCCGCTCCGACGCCTCGGCGAAGGCGTTCGCGGAGCGGTTCGGGATCCCTCGGGCGTACGGGGACTGGTCCTCGCTCGCCGAGGACGAGGACGTCGACGTCGTGTACGTCGCGACCCCGCACTCCGCGCACCGCGCGGCCGCCGGGCTGTGCCTGGAGGCGGGCCGGGCGGTCCTGTGCGAGAAGGCGTTCACGCTGAACTCGCGCGAGGCGGAGGAGCTGGTGACGCTCGCCCGCAGCCGCGGCCTCTTCCTGATGGAGGCCATGTGGATGTACTGCCATCCGCTGATCAGGAGGCTGAAGGCGCTGGTCGACGACGGCGCGATCGGTGAAGTCCGCACGGTGCAGGCCGACTTCGGCCTCGCCGGGCCCTTCCCTCCGGCACACCGGCTGCGGGATCCCGCGCAGGGCGGGGGCGCGCTGCTCGATCTGGGCGTGTATCCGGTGTCGTTCGCTCACCTGATCCTCGGTGAGCCGTCGGAGGTGACCGCGAGAGCGGCGCTCTCGGACGAGGGCGTCGATCTCCGCACGGGAATGCTGCTCTCGTGGGAGAGCGGCGCTCACGCGCTGCTCAACTGCTCCATCGACGCGGGCACTCCGGTCACCGCGTCGATCACGGGCTCCAAGGGCCGTATCGACATTCCGCACGGCTTCTTCTACCCGGACCGGTTCGTGCTGCACCGCGACGGGCGGGAGCCGCAGGAGTTCACGGCGGAGCCGGGGGACGGGCCGCGCGACAGCCTCCGGCATGAGGCGGGCGAGGTGATGCACCGGGTGCGGGCCGGCGACACGGAGTCGCCGCTCGTGCCGCTGGCGGGGTCGCTCGCCGTGATGCGCACCTTGGACTCCGTCCGGGAGCGGATCGGGGTGCGGTATCCATCGGAGGGGTAGCGGCATCCCGGCCGGCACATTGCGGTTTCGTCGCCGGGTGACGCCCGGAGAGGGCTTGTCGCGCAGTTCCCCGCGCCCCTGACGACAAGTACCTGCGCCTCCGAGAAGGCGGCCCCGGGCCCGCTCGAAAGGAAGCTGCCCGCGCCGATGAAGCGACTCCCGCGCCCCCGAAAAGCACTCAGGGGCGCGGGGTGGCGGCGGCCGCCCCCGTTATGCCGGGCGCAGCCCCTGCTTGCCCACCGCCGTCACGAACGACGCCGCCGTGGTGATCGGGGCTCCCGGCGTCGTCACCGCCGGGACCGTCTTGAAGTCGGCGCGGGCCTCGTGCTCGCCGAGCGCGACCGTCACGTAGCCGCGGCGTCCGTTGTAGAACTTCAGGTGCGGGTTGGCCTGGGTGTAGGTGCCCCAGTTCGCCGGCTTGTCCGAGCCGTCCTTGCCGCTGCTGATGGACGTGGCGACGATCTCCGTGCCGAGGGTCTTCGACGACGGGTCGTCGAAGTCGTCCTTGATGTCGAAGGCGTAGCCGACGTGCACGTCGCCGGTGAGCACCATCAGGTTGTCGACGCCGGCGGCCCTGGCTCCGGCGAGGACCCTCTGGCGCGAGGCGCGGTAGCCGTCCCACGCGTCCATGGACACCTTCGCGGCCGCGTTCAGGTCGAGCTTGCGCTGCGAGAAGGTGACCTGCTGCGGGACGACGTTCCACAGGGCGCGCGAGCGGCGCCAGCCGTCGATCAGCCACCGCTCCTGCGTGGCGCCGGTGATGGTGCGCGCCGGGTCGTCCGACTCGGGCCCGGGGACGTGGGAGCCGTCGCCGTACGCCTGGTTGGAGCGGTACTGGCGGGTGTCGAGGATGTCGAACTGGGCCAGCTTGCCCCAGGTCAGGCGCCGGTACATCTGGGCGTCGGGACCCTGCGGGAGTTGCGGGCGGCGCAGGGGCTGGTTCTCCCAGTAGGCGCGGTACGCGGAGGCGCGGCGCAGCAGGAACTCGGCGGGCGGGCCGTCCTGTTCGTCGATGTCGTCCGCGTAGTTGTTCTCGGTCTCGTGGTCGTCCCAGGTGACGATGAAGGGGTGCGCGGCGTGCGCGGCCCGCAGGTCCGGGTCGGACTTGTAGAGCGCGTACCGCAGCCGGTAGTCCTCCAGCGTCACGGTCTCGCGGTTGAAGTGGGCGGGCAGTACTTCACCGCCCGTGTAGGCGCGGGCGCCGCCGGCGGAGTTCACGGCGTACTCGTAGAGGTAGTCGCCGAGGTGGAAGACGACGTCCACGGAGGGGTCGGCGGCGAGGTGCTTGTAGGCCGTGAAGTAGCCGTCGTGGTAGGCCTGGCAGGAGACCGCGGCGAGGGTGAGGGCCGAGGTGCGGGCGTGGGCGGAGGGCGCCGTGCGCGTCCGGCCGGTCCCGCTGACCCACTTGCCGGCGCGGAAGCGGTAGTAGTAGACGCCGCCCGGCGCGAGGTGGTCGACCTCGACGTGGACGGAGTGGTTGAACTCGGGGTGCGCGGTGGCCGTGCCGCGTCTGACGACGCGCCGGAAGCGCTCGTCGTGCGCGAGCTCCCACTCGACGGCTACGCGCTGGGCGGGCAGTCCGCTGTCCGCCTCGTACGGGGACGGGGCCAGGCGCGTCCACAGCAGGACGGAGCCGGGCAGCGGGTCGCCGGAGGCCACGCCGAGCGTGAACGGGTCGGCGGTGATCTTCCCCGCGTCGAACTCGGCGGCGCTCGCGGTTCCCGCGGCCGGCAGGTTCGTGGCGAAGGCGAGCGCGGCGGCGGCTCCCGTGACGGTGAGGAAGCGGCGGCGGCCCAAGTGGCCCGCCGCGACGCGCAGTTCGGGCGAGTGCTGGTTCGGATGGCGTCCTTCGGCTGTCATGTGGCCCTCCCCTGACGGTTGCTGTCAGAGGAAATTGGAGTGCCGCGGGACGACGGTGACCTGTCATGCGCACGGCCGCCACATGGCGGATGAGTGATCTCCGTATGACCCCTCCTGCCGTACGCTCCGGGGCCATGAACGCTCAGAACAACGCCCCGGAACCGCACGTACCGACCGCCGTGGTGACCGGCGCGGGCTCCGGCATCGGCCGGGCCGTCGCCGTCGAACTGCTGCGCGCGGGCTGGCAGGTGGCGCTCGCGGGCCGCCGCACCGAGACCCTCGACGCGACGGCGGCCCTCGCCCCCGAGAGCGCGGCCAGGTCACTCTCGGTACGCACCGACGTCTCGAGCCCCGAGGACGTGGCCGCCCTCTTCTCCTCCGTGCGCGACCGGTTCGGCCGCCTCGACCTGCTCTTCAACAACGCGGGCACGTTCGGGCCGGCGGTCCCGGTCGAGGACCTGGAGTACGACGCCTGGCGCCACGTCGTCGACACGAACCTCAACGGCGCGTTCCTGTGCGCGCAGGCGGCGTTCCGGCAGATGAAGGAGCAGGACCCGCAGGGCGGCCGGATCATCAACAACGGCTCCATCTCGGCACACACGCCGCGGCCGCGCTCGACCGCGTACACGACGACGAAGCACGCGCTGACCGGGCTGACGAAGTCACTGTCCCTGGACGGGCGTCCGTACCGGATCGCGTGCAGCCAGATCGACATCGGCAACGCGGCGACCGACATGACGGAACGCATGCAGACCGGGATCCTCCAGGCCGACGGAAGGCTGGCGCCGGAGCCGGTGATGGATGTCGCGGACGTGGCGCGCACGGTGCGGCACATGGCCGAGCTGCCCCTGGAGGCGAACGTGCAGTTCGCGACGGTCCTGGCGACCAACATGCCGTACATCGGGCGCGGTTGAGAGGTTAATCTCCACAAGCGGAATGGGACCTACCACCCCAATTCAGGGCAGCGCTGCCCGTATGCTCAGCATCTCTCCATGAGAACTTCACAACCGGAGCACACTTTGCGCACACGTTCCACGGTCACCGCCGCCCTGGCTGCCGGCGCCCTGTCGGTCTCGCTGCTCGCCACGTCCCCGGCCTCCGCGGCCGCCCACCAGGGCGGTCTGCACCTGGGCTACATCCAGTACGACAGCCCCGGCAGCGACAACCGGTCGAACTCCTCGCTGAACGCGGAGTGGGTGAACATCCACAACAACACCCGCTCCGCGATCCAGCTCAAGGGCTACAAGCTCAAGGACAACACCGGCTACACGTACACGTTCGGCAGCTACAACATCGGCGCCGGCAAGACCGTCAAGGTCCGCACCGGCAAGGGCACCAACGCCTCCGGTGTGCGCTACTGGGGCCGCGGCTCGTACGTCTGGAACAACACCGGCGACAAGGCCCGCCTCATCAAGCCGAGCGGCGCTCAGCTCGACTCCTGCTCGTGGGGCGACGGGCCCGGCGGGATCAGCTGCCACTGAGCCACTTCCGAGGGGGAAGGCGGGCAGCCGTTCCACGGCCCGGGGCAGGGGGGACCTGCCGACGGGACCGCGGGAGGACCCGGGCCGCGCTGCGGCTGCCCGCGCTACGCTCCCCCGTCATGAACACCAACTCCGACGTGCTGCGGTACACCGCCTTCACCACGGACCCCGCGGGCGGCAACCCCGCCGGTGTCGTGCTCGACGCGCATGCGCTCGACGACGAGGAGATGCTCGCCATCGCGGCGCGCCTCGGATACAGCGAGTCGGCGTTCCTGACCCCTGCGCCCGGCGGCGCCCCCGCGTCCGACGGCGCGCAGCGCTCGTACACCGTGCGTTACTTCAGCCCCAAGGCCGAGGTCCCGTTCTGCGGGCACGCCACCGTGGCGACGGCCGTCGCGCTGGGCGAGATCCACGGCCCCGGCGACTACCTCTTCTCGACGCAGGCCGGCGAGGTGCCGGTGACGGTCGACCGGGGCGCCGACGGCACCCCGCGCGCGACGCTCACGAGCGTCGAGCCGCACATCACCGACGTGGCGCCCGACGATCTGGCCGAGGCGCTCGCCGCGCTCGGCTGGCCGGCCGCCGATCTCGACCCGGCGTTCCCGCCGCGCATCGCGTACGCGGGTGCCCGCCACCTCGTCCTCGCGGCCGCCACCCGCGCGCGGCTCGCGGACCTCTCCTACGACTTCGCGCGCCTCGAGGCCCTGATGCACCGCCTCGACCTGACCACGGTCCAACTGGTGTGGCGTGCCTCGGAGTTCGTCTTCCACGCCCGTGACCCGTTCCCGGTCGGCGGTGTCGTGGAGGACCCCGCGACGGGCGCCGCCGCGGCCGCGTTCGGCGCGTACGCGCGCGCACTCGGACTCGTCCCCTCCGAGGCGGTCCTCACCCTCCACCAGGGCGAGGACATGGGCCGCCCGGGCGAGCTGACGGTGACACTGCGCGAGGGCGACCCTCGGGTCCGGGTGAGCGGCGCGGCGGTACGGATTCCCGGCTGACCGGTAGTGCGGACCGGGGAGTTACGCCTGACCGGTCTCGAAGCGGGTCACCTTGCCGCCCGCCACGACGAACTGCCACTTCGTCCGCATCTCGCCCCAGGCGTCGTTGCGGTAGAGGGCGGTCAGGGCCAGGCCGTGCGCGTACTCCTTCTCGATCTCCATGTGTCCGTTGGAGTCGAAGATCTCGCGGCCGGTCCAGTCCTCGATGTCCCGGTCGGACCCGTCGTCGGACATGGTCGCGCCGGGCGCGAGGGCGGCGCGGAAGGCCTCCCGGTCGTGGGCGTTCACCGCGGTGACGAAGGCCCGGACGGCCGGGTCGCTGAGCTTGGTTGTCTGGATGGGCATTACGCCTTCTCCTGCCTCTCCTTCCGGCGCCACGGTTCCGGACCTTCCGGTCGTTCGTCGCCGGGTCGGGGCCCCGGCCCCACGGGGGCCCGGGCCCCCGGCCCAGACTCACACCGCGGCCCGGGACACGCCACCCGAACGGGCCCGCGCGCCGGGTGCCGCGGCCCGGCCTGCCGGACCGTAGGAGCATGACCTGTCACAAGCACCGTAGGACCATGACCTGCCACAAGCCTTGTGTGGACCGCAAAGACCTGGGACTGCTCGTGCTGCGCGTGGGCACGGGCGGTGTGCTCGCCGCGCACGGAGCGCAGAAGCTGCTCGGCTGGTTCGGCGGCGGGGGCCTGCGCGGCACGACCGCCGCGATGGAGGCCATGGGCTACGCCCCGCCGAAGGCGAGCGCCCTGGCCGCCGGCCTAGGCGAGGCGGGCGGCGGCGTCCTGCTCGCCCTCGGCCTCGCCACCCCCGTCGGCGGGGCCGCCGCGGCGGGCACGATGGCCGGCGCGGCCGCGGTGCACGCGCCCAACGGCTTCTTCGCCCAGGGCGGCGGCTACGAGTACCCGGCCTTCCTCGGCTTCATCGCGGCGGGACTCGCGGTGACCGGCGCGGGCCGTTACTCCCTCGACCACGCGCTCGGCCACACCCTGGACCGGCACTGGATGGTCCCGGCCGCGCTCGTGGGCAGCGCCGCGGCGGCGCTCGCGGTCGTGGCATCGCGCAACAAGCGGGTGCGCGGGCCGGGTCCGCAGCCGGGTCCGGGAGAGTATTCCCCGGAGGGCACGGACGAGTAGCCCATCCGTGGCAGGCTGCGGGTATGTCCGACACCACGCGGCCCAGCGCCCGGCACGACCTCGCCCCGCCCACGTACGACAGCGTGTGGGAGACCGTCGACGGGCTGCACGCCTGGCTCGAATCGCACAACCGCCGCAGCGCGGACGAGGCCCTTCTGCTGCGGGTGCTGAAGCTGTCGGAGGAGGTCGGCGAGGTCGCCCAGGCGGTCATCGGCGCGAAGGGCCAGAACCCGCGCAAGGGCGAGAGCCACTCCTGGCAGGACGTCGAGTCGGAACTGTGCGACGTCGTGGTGACGGCCCTGGTCGCCCTGCGCTCGCTCACCCCTGAGGCCCCCGAAGTGCTGGCGGCGCATCTGCGCCGGGTGGCGGAGAGGTCGCTCGCCTCGTGATCGTCCGGCCGGCGCGCGCGGCGACCGTCGTCGGCACGACGGAGCGGGCGCCGGGTGACGTGGCGGCGCGGATCGCGGAGCACGCGGGCTGAAGCCCTTCGTGTTCGGCAGGGTTAGGCTCGGCGTGGATCGCGGTCCGGACGGCCGGGATCACGGATCAGGCGGCCGGGATCAGGGATCACCGGCGCGGAAACGGGGGCCCGGCATGGGCAGGTTCGACGGCGGCGAGGTCATCGCGGTCAGCAGCAACGAGACGTACTCCTTCACGAAGCCGAACCGGGAGAGCATCACGCTGCTCGCCGGGCTCGGTGTCGAGGGCGACGTGCACGCGGGCGTCACGGTCAAGCACCGCTCCCGCGTCGCGAAGGACCCGACGCAGCCGAACCTGCGGCAGGTCCACCTGATGCACGAGGAGCTGTTCGCCGAGGTCGCCGAGCAGGGCCACGACGTGGCTCCCGGCGACCTCGGCGAGAACGTCACGACGACCGGTATCGACCTCCTCGCCCTGCCCGCGGGCACGCTCCTGCATCTGGGCGAGGGCGGCGCCGTCGTCGAGGTCACGGGCCTGCGCAACCCGTGCCGGCAGATCGACCATTTCCAGGACGGGCTGCTCAAGCGGGTCGTCGGGCGCGACGAGAACGGGGCGGTCGTCCGCAAGGGCGGGATCATGAGCGTGGTGCGGACCGGTGGCGTGGTGCGCCCCGGCGACGCGATCCGCGTGGTCCTGCCGGCCGGGCCGCACGTCGCGCTGGCAGCCGTCTGATGATGCCCGAGTCGGAGATCCCCGTCGTCGCCCCGTACGACCCGGCCTGGCCGGAGCGGGGCCGCGCGCTGTGTGCCGAACTCGGCGCGGCGCTGGGCCCGATGGCCCTGCGGACGGAACACATCGGCAGCACGGCCATCCCCGGAATGGCGGCCAAGCCGGTCTACGACCTCCAGGTGAGCGTCGCCGACCTCGACGAGGCGGAGGCCGCTTTCGCGGGCCCCCTCGCGGACCTGGGCTTCCGGATCTCCCCCTACCGCCGCGACCACGTACCGGCGGGCCTGGACGACGTACCGACCCGCTGGGCCAAGCGCTTCTGGTCCCGGCGCGGCACGCCCGCGGAGCCGGTCAACCTGCACGTACGTCTCGCCGGCTCCCCCAACGAACGCCTGGCCCTGCTCTTCCGCGACTGGTTCCGCACCCACCCGGAGGCGGTCACGGCCTACGCCCACTTCAAGTACGCCCTCGCCTCCCGGGTCGCCGACACCGGCACCTACGCCGACGTGAAGGACCCGGTGGTCGACCTGGTGGTGGCCGTCGCGGAACCCTGGGCGGCCGAGACGGGATGGACGGCGGAACCCGGCACCTGATCCCAACTCCCCCTGGCTGCCCGGTGACTTCCCGGTGAACGGCTACGATCGCGGGCACCGCACCGGGATGTCCGAGGAAATGGGGAGTCGGCCGTGGAGCAACCGCCGCGTCTGGGCGTCGCGATCGTGACGATGGGCAACAGGCCCAGGGAGGTCGACGCCCTCCTGGCGGCGGTCGCGAAACAGGACGTGCCGCCGACGCGGGTCGTCCTCGTCGGCAACGGCTCGCCGCTGCCCGACTTCTCCGGCTCCGGCCTGCCCTTCACCGTCACGACCGTCGAACTCGACGACAACCTCGGCTGCCCCGGCGGCCGCAACGTCGCCCTGGCGCGCCTGCGCGACTTCGGCGACGTGGACGTGGCGGTCGAGCTCGACGACGACGGGCTCCTCGTCGACGCGGACGTCTTCCGTACGGTCCGCGACCTGTACGCCGGCGACCCGCGCCTCGGCATCGTCGGCTTCCGCATCGCGGACGAGCACGGCGAGACGCAGCGCCGCCACGTGCCGCGGCTGCGCGCGAAGGACCCGATGCGGGGCGGTGAGGTGACGGCGTTCCTCGGCGGCGGCCACGCGTTCTCGATGCGCATGCTCGCCGAGACCGGCGACTGGCCCGCCGACTTCTTCTTCACGCACGAGGAGACCGACCTGGCCTGGCGCGCCCTGGACGCCGGGTGGAAGGTCGTCTACGAGCCGTCGCTCCTGCTCCAGCACCCCAAGACCTCGCCCGCCCGGCACGCCGTCTACCACCGCATGACGGCCCGCAACCGCGTCTGGCTGGCCCGCCGCCGGCTCCCGCTCCCCCTGATCCCGCTCTACCTCGGCACCTGGACCCTCCTCACGCTCGCCCGCACCCGGTCCGCCGGGGGCCTGCGCGCGTGGGCGGGCGGCTTCGTGGAGGGCGTCCGCACGCCGTGCGGGGGCCGGCGGCCGATGCGCTGGCGCACCGCGTGGCGCATGACGCGGCTCGGGCGGCCACCGGTGATCTGAGCCGGTTCGCGAGCGGCGCAGCGGGACATGGTGCGTAGGGAGCCCGACAGGCGCACCCTGGAAATAGCAGTCCCGGAGGTGATCACGATGTCGGCACAGACCGCTGTCGGATGGCATGTCGAGATGGAATTCGAGGAAGACACACACCGCACGCGTGCCGCCGCGCTCGTCCGGCTCCCCGACGGGAGCGAGGTACGGGCCCATGGCTACGCGAGCCGCCACCCCTCCGACGCGAACCAGCCACGCGTCGGCGAGGAGGTCGCGGGAGCGAGGGCGCTCAACGAGCTGGCGATGAAGATGCTGACGAAGGCGCACGACGAGATCGACGAGGCGTCGGGCCGGACGTCGCACATGTTGCGGTGAGGCTGATTGTCACCGGATTCTCCCCGGGCAGGGCACCGTCCACGGCAGCCGAGGAGTTGGCACAGGTCAAGGACCTGGCAGGCAGACGAGTCGGGCTGTACGCCGGGTTCTGTCGCCCGGTCGCCTCGCGGCGGCCGGGGAGACGGCCATCCATCTAGGGCCCGCATTGCTACGGGCCTCGTGCGGTCTACCCGCGGACTCGGGCGGGCAGCCCTCGAACGTCCGCGCAGAGTCGCCGAGGCGGCTCCTTTTGACCTTGCTCCAAGTGGGGTTTACCTAGCCGCCTGAGTCACCTCAGGCGCTGGTGGTCTCTTACACCACCGTTTCACCCTTACCGAGGGCCTTGCGGTCCCCGGCGGTCTGTTTTCTGTGGCACTGTCCCGCGGGTCACCCCGGGTGGCCGTTAGCCACCACCTTGCCCTGTGGAGCCCGGACGTTCCTCGGGAGAAACCCTGGTGAAAGGGCTCCTCACGCGGCCGTCCGCCCGGCTCGTCTGCCGTGCCGACCATGCTACCCGGCGCTCAGGCCGGGGCGAACTGAACCTTCGCCGCCCCGGGGTCCGCCTGCGTCAGCCGTACCCGCAGCCGCTCCCCCAGCGGCAGCGGAGCCGTACCGCCCTCGATGCGGGCGACGACCGCGGGGTCGGTCAACTGGACGGTACCGACGGCCGGTTCGTGGTCCTTCACGTCGACGACGCACGCCTCGAAGACATCGCCGATCCGGTCCTTGAGGAGCGCCGCCTCGACGATGTCCACGCAGCCGCGCTCGACGGCGTTGGCCCGGCGCGTGCCGTCCGCCATCTCCTTCGGCAGGCCGGGCAGCGCGGCGAGCACCCACTCCGGGGGCGGGCTGCCCGCGCAGGCGGCCAGGCACAGTTCACAGGCGTAGCGGTCGGCGAGGCGGCGCAGCGGGGCCGTGCAGTGGGCGTAGGGCGCGGCGACCGCGGCGTGGACGGTGAGCTCGGGCAGCGTGCCGCCGCTGAACACGGTGTAGCCGGCGCCGCGCAGGAGCGTCGTGCACTCCTGGAGGAAGGCCGCGTGGTGCGGCTTCCTCGGGTCGAGGGAGCGGATGAGCTGGGCGTACGGGACGTGGTGCGGCCAGTCGATGTGCAGGGCGTGGGCCGTGCGGCGCAGGCGGCCGACGGCGCCGTCGGGGGCGGCGGGCAGGGTGCGCAGGATGCCGGTGCCGGCGGCGAGCATGAGGTCGGCGGCGGCCATGCCGGTGAGCAGGGAGATCTGGGCGTTCCAGCCGTCGGCGGGGAGCGGGGCGCGGTAGCCGAGCTCGTAGCGGCCGTCGCGTTCGGTGATCTCCTGTTCCGGGACGTTGAGGGAGATGCCGCCGCGTTCGGTCTCCAGCTGTTCGCGCAGGCGCCCGATGTCGCGCAGCAGCGCCACGGGTTCCTCGGCGCTGCCGTCGTCGATGGCCCGCTGCACGCCTTCGTAGTCGAGCTTGGCGCGGCTGCGGACGGTGGCGCGGGCCACGTCGGTGGCCACGGTGCGCCCCTCGGCGTCGAGGTCGAGCGTCCACAGGACGGCGGGGCAGGTCTGGCCGGGGAGCAGGCTGGCGGCGCCCTCGCTGAGCACGGTGGGGTGCAGGGGGACCTTTTCGTCGGGGAAGTAGAGCGTGGTGACGCGGCGGTGGGCCTCGGTGTCGAGGGGGCCGCCGGGCGTGACGTACGCGGCGACGTCGGCGATGGCGTAGCGGACCCGGTAGCCGCCGTCGCGGCGCGAGAGGTGCATCGCCTGGTCGAGGTCGACGGAGGCCGGCGGGTCGATCGTGAAGAAGGGGATGTCGGTGGCGTCCCTGCCGCCCGGTTCCGGCGGGTGCGGGGCCGCCGCGGCTCGTTCCGCCTCCGCGAGGGCGTCGGCCGGGAAGGCCCCGGGGACGTCCAGGGTCGTACGCAGTTCACGCAGTGCGGCACGCAGCGGGGCCTCGGCTGCGCCGGTCACACGGAGATGACGGCGGGGCATGCACCGAGCGTAGGACGGGGCGGGGACGTCGGCACGCCGTGACCGGGCCCCCAAGGCCGCGGCGCCCTCGGATTCGGGGCGCCCCGTGTTCCCCGGCACCCCCTTCCCTTCCGTACGCTTTCGCTGGGGCCGCACCCCCTGTTCCGCATCACTGTCCCGAGGAGTCCGATCGTGCTCGTGCTGCTGCCGCCGTCCGAAGGCAAGGCCCCGTCGGGCCGCGGCGCCCCGCTGAAGCCTGAGTCGCTGTCCCTGGCGGGGCTCGCCGGGGCGCGGCAGGCTGTGCTCGACGAGCTGGTCGAGCTGTGTGCCGCCGACGAGGACAAGGCCCGCGAGGTGCTCGGCCTCAGCGAGGGACTGCGCGGCGAGATCGCGAAGAACGTGGAGCTGCGCACGGCGGGCGCGCGCCCGGCCGGTGAGATCTACACGGGGGTCCTCTACGACGCGCTCGGTCTCGCCACCCTGGACGCGGCGGCGAAGCGCCGGGCGACGCGTTCGCTGCTGGTGTTCTCGGGCCTGTGGGGCGCGGTGCGGGTGAGCGACCGGATTCCTTCGTACCGCTGCTCGATGGGTGTGAAGCTGCCGGGGCTCGGGGCGCTCGGCGCGCACTGGCGCACGCCGATGGCGGAGGTGCTTCCCGAGGCGGCCGGGGACGGGCTGGTGCTCGACCTGAGGTCGTCCGCGTACACGAGTGCGTGGAAGCCGAAGGGGGAGGTCGCGGGGCGTACGGCGACGGTGCGGGTGCTGCACGCGCAGACGGATCCGGTGACCGGTGTGGAGAAGCGCTCGGTCGTGTCGCACTTCAACAAGGCGACGAAGGGCCGGATCGTGCGCACGCTCCTGGAGACCGGCACCACGCCCGCGGACCCCGCCGAGCTGGTCGAGGCGCTGCGGGATCTCGGCCATGTCGTGGAGGCGCAGGCGCCCGCGAAGGCGGGGGCGGCGTGGGCGCTCGACGTGGTGGTGACGCAGATCCACTGAGTAGTGGTGACGCAGATCCACGGAGTACCAGTCCCGAATGCATTGCAGCATGCGCAACGCCCTTTGCGCATGCTGCACGGCACGGGGCAGGATGGCCCCATGACTGATTCCTCCGTGCTCGATCTCGCCCCTGTCGTACCCGTCGTCGTCGTGGAGGACGTCGCCGACGCCGTGCCGCTCGCACGGGCGCTCGTCGCGGGCGGTCTGCGGGCGATCGAGGTGACGCTGCGGACGCCGGCCGCGCTGGACGCGATCCGCGCCGTCGCGAACGAGGTGCCGGACGCCGTCGTCGGCGCGGGCACGGTCATCTCACCGCAGAACGTCGCCGACTCCGTCGCGGCCGGAGCGCGCTTCCTGGTCAGCCCCGGCTGGACCGACACGCTGCTCGACGCGATGAAGGGGTCCGGGGTGCCGTTCCTGCCGGGCGTCTCCACGACGTCGGAGGTCGTGGCACTCCTGGAGCGCGGGGTGAGCGAGATGAAGTTCTTCCCCGCGGAGGCCGCGGGCGGTGTGCCGTACCTGAAGTCGCTGGCCGGTCCGCTGCCGCAGGCGCGGTTCTGCCCGACCGGCGGTGTCTCCCTCGGCTCGGCCCCCTCGTACCTGGCGCTCAAGAACGTCGGCTGTGTGGGCGGCAGTTGGATGCTTCCCACCGACGCCGTCGCGGCGAAGGACTGGGCGCGGATCGAGACACTGGCCCGCGAAGCAGCCGGCCTCAAGTAGCCCGGACGTCAGCGCAGGTGCGCCGTCTCGTTGAGAAGGCGCACGCTCGCGTTGCCGTCCCCGTAGTACGCGACCGCCGAGAGCGACGCCGCCGAGAGTTCCATCCGGAACAGTGACTCCGGCGGCGCGCCGAGCGCGAGCCGCACGAGCGTCTTGATCGGCGTGACGTGTGTGACCAGCAGGACCGTGCGTCCCGCGTACTGCCCGACGAGCCGGTCCCGCGTCGCGGTGACCCGGCGGGCGACCGCCGCGAAGCTCTCGCCGCCCCCGGTCGGTTCGGCCTTCGACGAGGCGAGCCAGGCGTTCATGTCGTCCGGGAAACGCTCGCGGACCTCCCCGAAGGTCATGCCCTCCCACGCGCCGAAGTCCGTCTCGCGCAGGCCCTCTTCGATGCGGACGTCGAGCCCGAGGCGGGCGGCGACGGTCCGCGCCGTCTCCTGGCACCGCTTGAGCGGCGACGAGACGATCGCCTGGACGGTGCCGCGCGCGGCGAGCGCCGCGGCGACCCGTTCGGCCTGTGCGCGTCCCGCGGCGGACAGCTCGGGGTCGGCGCCGCCGGAGCCGGAGAACCGCTTCTCGGGCGTGAGCGCGGTCTCGCCGTGCCGCAGGAGTACGAAGGTGGCGGGCGCCCCGAGATCGGGCGCCGCCGACCAGCCCTGGGACGCGGTGCTCGCCACGTTCCCTGCGGCGCGCGCGTCCGCGGTCCCCCGCGCTCCCGCGAGCGCGGCCCGCGCCTTCGCCGCCCCGGCCGCCGCGTCCCCGGGCGGAGCCCCCCGGTCCGCCGAGGGCCGCGAGGTGTCCAGCTCGGCGGTCGAGCGCGAGGCCTCCCACTGCTTGCCCTGCTTGCCCGCGTCCATCGCCTCGTTGGCGAGCCGGTCCGCGTGCTTGTTCCGCTCGCGCGGGATCCACTCGTACGTCACCTGCGACGCCGGCAGCACGGTCGCCGCCTCGGCGGCGAGGGGCTTCATGTCGGGGTGCTTGATCTTCCAGCGGCCCGACATCTGCTCGACGACGAGCTTGGAGTCCATCCGGACGTGCACCGACGCCTGCGGGTCGAGGGCGTGCGCGGCACGCAGACCGGCCACGAGTCCCCGGTACTCGGCGACGTTGTTCGTGGCGACGCCGATGTACTCGGCGGCCTCCGCCAGGGTCTCCCCCGTCGCCGCGTCGATGACGACCGAGCCGTAGCCCGCGGGCCCCGGGTTGCCCCGGGAACCGCCGTCGGCCTCGACGATGAACTCCCGCACCACGAAGGCTCCTACAGGCCGGACTCGGACGTGCGCACCAGGATCCGGTGGCAGTTCTCGCAGCGCACCACGGAGTCGGGCGCCGCGGCCCGCACCTCGTTCAGCTCGGTGATGTTCAGCTCCAGCTGGCAGCCCTCGCAGCGGCGCTGGTAGAGGCGGGCCGCACCGACGCCGCCCTCCTTGACGCGCAGCTTGTCGTAGAGCTTCAGCAGGTCCTCGGGGACGGAACCGGCGACGATCCCGCGCTCCTTCGTGGCCGTGGCGGTCTCGCCGTCGAGCTCCTCGAAGGAGGCGTCGCGGCGGGCCGTCGCGTCGTCGATCTTGCCCTGGACGGAGGCGACCCGCCCGGTGAGCTCCTCGAAGCGCTCCTGCGCGGACTCGCGGCGCTCCATGACCTCGAGGACGACGTCCTCCAGGTCGCCCTGGCGCTTGGCGAGCGAGGCGATCTCGCGCTGGAGGTTCTCCAGGTCCTTGGGGGACGTGACGGCGCCGGAGTCCAGGCGCTGCTGGTCACGGGCGGCGCGCTGGCGGACCTGGTCGACGTCCTGCTCGGCCTTGGTCTGCTCGCGGGCGCAGTCACTCTCCTCGGTCTGCGCGGCGACGTGCAGGTCGCGCAGCTGCGTGAGGTCCTTGTTCAGCGACTCGATCTCGGCGTGCTCGGGCAGCGACTTGCGCTTGTGCGCGAGCTGCGACAGTCGTACGTCCAGGGCCTGGACGTCGAGAAGTCGGATCTGGTCGGCGGGCGCGGCGTTCAGTTGGGGGCTCCAGTTGGGATCGGTGTGGCGTTGGACGCCGCGTGGGCGGTCCAGGGGTCGGTGACCGTCTTCGAGACGTGGACGCGAAGTCCCCATCCCTTGCGGTCGGAGATCTCGTCGAGCTGGGCTGCGGCCAGCTCGCACCAGGGCTGCTCGGTGGCCCAGTGGGCGGCGTCGAGCAGCGCCAGCGGGCTCTGTTCGCGGGCCTCCGAGGCCGGGTGGTGGCGCAGGTCCGCGGTGAGGAAGGCGTCGACGCCCGCGGCGCGTACGTCGGCGAAGAGGCTGTCGCCTGAGCCGCCGCTGACGGCGATCGTGCGGATCGTCGCGTCGAGGTCGCCGGAGACGCGGATGCCCTGCGCGGTGGCGGGCAGCCGGTCGGCCGCGAGGCCGACCAGTTCGCGCAGGGTGAGGGGGTGTTCGAGTTCGCAGATCCGGCCGAGTCCGCGGCGGCCCGCGGGGTCGGTCGGGTCCGGCACGAGGGGGCCGGTGACGCGGAGGTCGAGGGCCCCCGCGAGTGCGTCGGAGACGCCCGGGTCGGCGCGGTCGGCATTGGTGTGCGCGACGTGCAGCGCGACGTCGTTCTTGATCAGGGTGTGGACGACGCGGCCCTTGAAGGTGGTGGCGGCGACGGTCGTCGTGCCGCGCAGATAGAGCGGGTGGTGCGTGACCAGGAGGTCCGCGCCCAGCTTCACCGCCTCGTCGACGGTCTCCTGGACGGGGTCCACGGCGAACAGGACCCGGGAGACCTCGGCGTCGGGGTCGCCGGCGACCGTGCCGACCGCGTCCCACGACTCGGCCCGCTCGGGGGGCCACAGCTTCTCGAGCGCGGCGATGACTTCAGACAGACGGGGCACGGTGAAAGGCTACCTTCCCTCCATGCCCCGTCGGCCCTGGCTCACATACGGCCGCGGCCGGGGGCGGTACGGGCTCACGTACCGCTACCGGCCACCGACAGTCGGCTACTTGACGAGGTAGCCGTGCAGGTCGTCGAGGACCAGGTTCGCGGCCGTGACGCCGAGTCCCAGGTACCAGGTCTCGTCCGGGACGTCCTTGGCCTGTCCGTTCTTCACCGCGCCGAGCTTCTTCCACAGCGGGTTGCCCTCGGCGGTGGCGCGGTCGGTCTTCTTCGCGTCCCCGTAGACACCGGTGAAGATCCAGTCGGCGTCGGCCTGGTCGATCTTCTCCGGGCTGACCTCCGTGGCGAGGTCCACGACCTGCTGGTTCTTGGGGCGCGGGATGCCGGCGTCGTCGAGGATCGTGCCGATGAAGGACGCCTTCGCGTAGAGGCGGATCATGCCGGGCATGTAGCGCAGCATCGTGACGGTGGGCTTCTTCTCGCCGATGTCGTCGCCGAGCTTCTTCGCCTTCTTCTCGTACGCGGCGAGGTTCGCCTTGGCCTCGGCGGTCTTGTCGAGGGCGGACGCGTTGAGGAGGTAGTTCTCCTTCCACGTGAAGCCGGGGCGGATGGAGAAGACGGTCGGGGCGATCTTGGAGAGCTGCGGGTAGAGCTTGGCGGCGCGCAGCTCGCTGCCGAGGATCAGGTCGGGGTGGAGATTGGCGATCGCCTCGAGGTTGAGGGAGTTGATCGTGCCGACGTTCTTGGGGGTGCCCGCCGTCTTCTTCAGGTAGGACGGGACGCCGTCGTCGCCCTCGGTGGGGGCGTAGCCGACGGGCTTGACGCCGAGGGACGCGACGTTGTCGAGCTCGCCGACGTCGAGGACGACGACCCGCTTGGGCTGCGCCTTCATCTCGGTCTTGCCCATGGCGTGCTCGATGGTGCGCGGGAACTGGCCGGCCTTGGCGGTCGTGCCCATCTTGGCGGTCTGCGAGGCCGCCTTGGCGAAGTCCTCTCCGCCCTGGGCGACGGCCTTGGAGCCGCTGCCGTTGTCGGACTTGCCGGAGCCGGCGGACGCGCCGGAGTCCGAGTCGCCCGACCCGCAGGCCGCGAGCGACAGCGCGGCGGCCACGGCGAGGGCTACGGCGGCGGTGCCGCGGGTGCGAGGACTTGTTCGCAGGGCCATGGGTGTTCCAGCTCCGAACTTCGTGGCGTCAGGCCGCCTCAAATATGGTTAGGCAAACCTAACATCAGGCACTTCCGGACGTGCCAGCACATCCGACCCACCCCTTTCAGGCAGATACGGACATGGCCACCCTTTGGTGTGAAGCCTGAGCCGCGCGTGCCACGGCAGCGCGTGCGAAAACTAGCTTCGGCTCGGACGAACCGGAGGTGAGTGATCCCATGACGGCCTTGGCGATCGAGCCCACGACGGAGCTGGAGAGCGGACCGGGCCCGGCGCGCGGACCGGCCCCGGACAGAGGAAACGATCCGGAGAACGGACAGGACCCGGACCCGGAGCCGGGCGGGGTCCCGGACCGGGAGGACGGACGGGCACGGCAGAACGAGCGCGCCGCCGAGTACGGACGGGCACCGGAGAACGGGCGCGCCGCCGAGAACGGACGGGCACCGGAGAACGAACGCGCCGCCGAGAACGGGCGGGGACCGGAGAACGGGCGGGGACCGGAGAACGGGCGGGCGCCGGAGAGTCGGACCGCCACGGAGTACGGGCAAGCACGGGACACCGGATCCCGGCCGGACGGCGCCCCAGGACCGGTGAGCCTTCAAGCCCCGGACGGCACCCCAGGACCGGAGTACGCGCGAGCCCCGGACGGCACCCCGGAACCGGAGTACGCGCAAGCCCCGGACACCGGCCCCGCCCCGGCGAGCGCGCAGCCCTCCGGCCCCGGCCAGGCCCAGGCGAGCCCGCAACCCCCTGCCCCTCGTCCAGACCCGGCGAGCCCGCAGACCCCCGGCTCGGCCCCGGCGAGCGCCCCCGAGCCCGCTCCCCCCATCCCTCGCCCCGACTGTGTCATCACCGCCGACGGGGCCTACGCCGCACGGCTCGCGTCCGACGGCACGTCCTGGTTTCCGGAGCGGTGGACCCTGGACGGGCCCGAGCCGTACGCGGTCCCGTTGCCGGGGAACCAGCCGGAGGAGCCCGGGACCGAGGTCGCCCCGATGGGCGACGGGCGCGTCCTCATCCGGCGCGTGGTGGACGGCCGCCACTCCTTCTCGCTGCTGTATCCGACGGGCCCGCGCACGGGCGAGGTGCCCCTCGGGGCGGTGAGCGGCGGGGAGTTGACGATGCTGCCGCCGGCGCCGGGCGGCAGATGCGCGTACGCCATCGCCGTGGGCGAGCGGTCGACGGGCGTGTGGATGGTGGCGGGCGGGGCGTTCGGTCCCGAGTTCCTGGCCGAGGTCCCGGGACGCTGTTCGGGCGGGGTGTGGCTGGACCGCGCGGGCCGGATGCTGGCGCTCGACCGGTCCCTCGACGGGGGTCCCGTCAAGACCGTCGCGGTGGACCTGGGGCGGGGCGGCGAGGTCACGCCGCTGCTCCAGATCGCGGAGTCCAGCGCGGACCGGCTGGTGCTCGCCGATCCGGACAGCGGGCTGCTCCTGATCCGCTCGGACGCGCCGTCGCCCGGACATGACCGTCTGGGCTGGGGTGTGTTGGGCTCGACGCTGCCGGTGCGCTTCCCCGAGTGCCTGCGCCTGGCCGACTGCGCGGTGACGCCGTTCGCGATCCAGCCGGGCCAGACGCTGATGCCGGAGAGCTGTGCGGTGGCGCTGCGGATCGACGGCGCCGCGGGCACCTGGCTGGGCCTGTGGCGGCCCGCCGAGCGCCAGATGCATCAGCTCCCCGCCCCGCAGGGCTGGCTGGCGGGCGCGGGCCTGTGGACACGCGACGGTGAGCTGCAACTCCCGTACGCCACCGAGTCGGTGCCCTGTGGGATCGCACGCACGTCGGTGCCGGAACCCGTCGAGGAACCGGCCCCGCGGACCGTGCCCGAGCCGCCCTCGGCGGCCCGTCCCGTCCCGCTCCAGCAGGCTCCTCTCGCCGGTCTCATGCGACGCGCGGCAACCGCCGGGACACGGGCGGCACCCGCCGGTTAGACTCGCCCGGCTGTTTGAAGGATCTTGTTACGGGGTGAGTTTTCTATGGCCGAGACGATGAACGCGGACATGACCACGGCGGAGTCCAGGGAGGCGGCGGACCGGTCCGCCGGTCCCGGGCGGCACCGTGGTGGTGTGTCCTCGCGCGACGAGAACGCGGCGCCGCACGGCCGGCACCGCAGGGACCAGTCCGAACAGGGCTGACCGGCATGACGGAGGGGCCCGGAACCATGCGGTTCCGGGCCCCTCCGTCATGGGGTCAGGCGTGTTTGAGGCCGAGCACCTCGGCCGCGGCGAACGTCTCGTTCGGCGGCCGGTCCGCGTAGTGCGGGGTGAGCAGCGCGTCCAGCTCCTCGTAGCTGAACGCGTCCTTCGCGGTGTCGAACTTGGCGGAGACCTTGGGGCGTTCGACGACGGCGACCATGCCGCCGTGCACGACGAGCAACTGGCCGTTGACGTTCCCGGCGGCCGGGGACGCGAGGTAGCCGACGAGCGGGGCGACGTGTCCGGGGGCCAGCGGGTCGAGCTCGCCGGCGCCGGGCTCCGCGAAGCCCGCGAAGACGTCCTCGGTCATCCGGGTGCGGGCTCGCGGGCAGATGACGTTGGACGTGACGCCGTACTTGCCGAGGGCGAGGGCGGTGGAGGTCGTCAGGCCGACGATGCCGCCCTTCGCCGCCGCGTAGTTGGGCTGTCCGGCCGAGCCGGCGAGGAACGCCTCGGACGAGGTGTTGACAATGCGGCCGTAGACCGGTGCGCCCGCCGCCTTGGAGCGTGCGCGCCAGTGGACGGACGCGAAGTGGGTCGTGTTGAAGTGGCCCTTGAGGTGGACGCGGATGACCGTGTCCCACTCGTCCTCGCTCATCGAGAAGATCATGCGGTCGCGCAGGATGCCCGCGTTGTTGACGAGGACGTCGAGTTTTCCGTACGTGTCGACGGCCAACTGGACGAGTCCGCGGGCCTGTTCGTGGTCGGCGACGTCGCCGAGGTGGGCGACGGCCTGCCCGCCCGCGGCCCGGATCTCGGCGGCGACCTCCTCGGCCGGGGTGGCGTCGGCGCCGCCGGAGCCGTCGCGGCCCGGCTGTCCGAAGTCGTTGACGACGACGCTCGCGCCGAGCCGGGCGAGTTCGAGCGCCTCCGCCCGGCCGAGGCCGCGGCCCGCGCCGGTGACGATCGCGGACAGGCCCTGAAGCGGCAGTGACTCTGAAGCCATCGGGGATCGGGGTCCTCTCTCAGATTTCGATGCAGGTGCGCAGCGCGGTGCCCGACCGCATCTGGTCGAGGGCTTCGTTGATCTCCGCGAGCGGCACGCGGTGCGTGATGAGGCTCTCCAGGTCGATGCGGCCGGCCCGCCACAGGGCGATGGCCCGCTCGTAGGACGTCAGGACGTCGCCGCCGCCGTACATGGACGGCAGGATCTTCTTCTCGTCGAAGAACAGCTCGAACATGTTGAGCTGGAGGAAGTCGTCGAGGGCGCCCGCGCCGACGATGCACAGGGTGCCGCCGCGCCGCGTCGTCTCGTAGGCGGTGCGCGCCGTGACGGACTTGCCGACGACCTCGAAGACGTAGTCGAAGCCCTCGCCCGCGGTGATGCGCTGCTTGGCGTCGCCGAGGGCGTCGGGTGCGACGGCCTCGGTGGCGCCGAACCTGAGGGCGGCCTCGCGGCGTGAGGCGACGGGGTCGACGGCGACGATCTGCGCGGCGCCCTTGAGCCGGGCGCCCTGGATCGCGGAGATGCCGACGCCGCCGCAGCCGATGACGGCGACGGACGAACCGGCCGCCACGTCCGCGGTGTTGATGGCGGCGCCGAGCCCGGTGGTGACGCCGCAGCCGATGAGGGCCGCGATGTCGAAGGGCACGTCGTCGGGGATGGGCACGGCGCAGCCCGCGTCGACGACGACCTCCTCGGTGAAGGTTCCGGTGCCGGCGAAGCCGAAGACGTCACCGCCGGGGCGCTTGAAGTTGGGGGTGCCGGCGTTCATGAACCCGGCGAGGCACAGCTGGGTCTGGCCGCGCTTGCACGCCGGACAGGTACCGCAGGCCGGGAGCCAGCAGACGAGGACGCGGTCGCCGGGCTTGACGTTCGTGACGCCGTCGCCGACGTCGAGGATCTCGCCCGCGCCCTCGTGGCCGGGGATGAAGGGGGCGGGCTGCGGCAGCACGCCGTTCATCGCGGACACGTCGGAGTGGCAGAGGCCGGTGGCCCTGACCCGGATCTTCACCTTGCCGGGGCCGAAGCCCACCGCCTCGACGTCGTCGAGTACCTCGAGTTTGTCCTGGCCTATCTCGTGCAGTACGGCTGCGCGCATGACGTGCGGCTCCTCTCCCGAAGGGTCCCGATGGGGTCAGGCGTGTTCGACGATGGTGTCGGCGAGTACGGGTGCCTCGTCCCGCTCGACGGCGGTGACGGTGACCTGGATCCGGCCCTCGGAGCGCCACATCCGGATCCGCAGCGTCTCGCCCGGGAAGACGACTCCGGTGAACCGCGTCGCGTAGGACCGCACGCGGGACACGTCGCCGTCGAGCAGCGTGTCGACGACGGCCTTGAGCGTCATGCCGTACGAGCACAGGCCGTGCAGGATGGGCCTGTCGAAGCCGGCGAGCTTGGCGAACTCCGGGTCGGCGTGCAGGGGGTTCCAGTCGCCGGAGAGCCGGTACAGGAGTGCCTGGTCCTCGCGGACGGGGCGGTCGACGGTGCGGTCGGGTTCGCCGGTGGGCGCTTCGAGGCGGGTGGTGGGTCCGCGGTCGCCGCCGAAGCCGCCCTCGCCGCGGACGAAGATCTGCGCGTCGCTGGTCCACAGGGGGCCGTCCGCGTCGGCGACCTCGGTGCGCAGGACGAGGATGGCGGCCTTGCCCTTGTCGTAGACGGCGGCGACGCGTGAGGTGGACGTCGCGCTGCCCTTGACGGGGATGGGCCGGTGCAGTTCGACGGTCTGCCCGCCGTGCAGGACATGGGCGAGGTTGACGTCGATGCCGGGGGCGGAGAGGCCGCCGACGACGCCCATTCCGGCGCCGGCGACGGTGGCGAAGCTGGGCAGGACGTGCAGCCGGGACTCGAGGGTGTAGCGCAGCTCGTCGGGGTCGGTGGCGGGGGTGCCCGCGCCGAGGCCGAGGTGGTAGAGCTGGATGTCCTTGTGGTCCCAGGTGATCTCGGCGGACCGGGGTTCGGCGGCTACGGCCTTGGCGGCGTCGATCGGCATCAGACAGAGACTCCTTGTGCGGGAAAGACCTCGGTGCGGCCGTCCGCACCGTCGGTCGCACCGAGGTCGTTGCTGGGCCGGAGGAACTCTGGTGGAACGCCACGCGCCCGTTCTAGAACGCGTTCCAGTCCGGCGATCCCATGTATAGCCAAGACCACGGCAGTTGGGAAGAGTCCTGACGCCATGTCAGATCCGGTGCGCTCGCGGCCGCGGCGGGCGCCGTGACATTTGTACTGCCCGGCTCCGTACAACCGGCATCTGCCGCGCCCGGCTCCCGGCCCGTAGCGTCCCTGGCATGACGAAGACAGACGGGACACCGGTGGCCGTGTCCTTCACGGGGGCGGTCAAGACATACGGCGCGGTGCGCGCCGTCGACGGGATCGATCTGGAGATACGGCGCGGCGAGACCGTCGCCCTGCTCGGCCGCAACGGCGCGGGCAAGTCCTCCACGATCGCCCTCCTGCTCGGCCTGGACGCCCCGGACGAGGGCACGGTCTCCCTCTTCGGGGGCACGCCGGAGCAGGCAGTGCGCGCCGGTCAGGTCGGCGCGATGCTCCAGGAGGGCCGCGCGGTCCCCCGGGTCACGGTCCGTGAGCTGGTCTCCTTCGTGGCGGGCCGCTATCCGTCGCCGATGCCCGTCGCCGACGCGCTCGCGCTGGCCGGCATCGAGGAGCTCGCGCAGCGGCGCGTCGACAAGCTGTCCGGCGGCCAGACCCAGCGGGTCCGGTTCGCCGTGGCCCTGGCCGGGAACCCGGCCCTGCTCGTGCTCGACGAGCCGACGGCCGCCCTCGACGTGGAGGCACGGCACGCGTTCTGGACGTCGATGCGGGCCTACGCGCGGCGCGGCCACACGGTGCTCTTCTCCACGCACTACCTGGAGGAGGCCGACGCCCACGCCGACCGGATCGTGGTCATCGACCACGGCAGGGTCGTCGCGGTGGGCTCCGGCGAGGAGCTGAAGCGGGCCGCGGGCGGCAGCCTCGTCTCGTTCGACCTGGCCGGGCGCGGCACGGAGGGCCTGTTGCTGCTGCCCGGGGTGACGGCCGTGGAGGTCCGGGGAGACCGGGCCAGGCTGCGCACGGACGACTCGGACGCGACCGTGATCGCGCTGGCCGCAATGGACGCGATCCGGGGTCTCGAGGTGGCGCCGGCCTCGCTCGACGACGCCTTCATGGCACTGACCGGCGGTTCGGACAGCCGTCCGGGCAGCGGTTCCGACACCCGCACCGGCAGCGGTTCCGACACGGATCTGGAGACGGTTCGATGATCGACTACCTGAGGCTCGAAGTACGCAGGACCCTGCGCGACACCATGTTCGTGATCTTCGGTGTCGGGATGCCGGTGATGATGTACCTGCTGTTCACCAACCTCGGCGACAACGACCCCGAGTGGAAGACGATCTCCATGGTCGGCATGGCCGCGTACGGCGCGGTGGGCGCGGCCCTCAGCACCGGCGGCGGGGTCGCCGAGGACAAGACGATCGGATGGCTGCGGCAGCTGCGGGTCACGCCGATGACGCCGCGCCAGGTGGTGGCGGGCCGGGCCCTGACGGGGTCGGTGACGGTGCTGCCCTCGATCGCGGCGGTGCTCCTCGCGGGCGGCCTGGTCAATGGGGTGCGGATGGACGTGTGGCAGTGGGCCGCCGTCGCGCTGCTGCTGTGGCTCGGCTCGATCCCCTTCACCCTGCTCGGTCTCGGCAACGGCTACCGGCTGACCGCGCAGACCACGGGTGTCGCGAACATGGTGTGCAATCTGGGGCTCTCCGTCCTCGGCGGCCTGTGGTTCCCGATCGCGCTCTTCCCCGGGTGGCTGCAGTCCGTGTCGTCGTACACGCCGACGAACCGGTTCGCGCAGCTCGGTACGGCCGTGGCCGACGGGCACGCGCCGTCGGCCGCCGCGGTCACGGTGCTCGCCGCCTGGCTGCTGGCCTTCGGTTCGTACGCTGTGGTGTCGTACCGCAGGGCCGCGCGGACCATCTGAACGGGGAGCTGGGAACCATGTCCTGGAAGCACCGAGTCACGTGCCGGATGGTCGAGCTGCGGGACGCCCGCCGGGAGTGGAAGGCGGACCGGGACGTGTGGAAGGCGGAGTGGCGGGCCCGGGACAAGGGCGCGAAGAACGGCGGTGCGGCCGCGGAGGGCGGGCCCATGGGTCCGCCACCGAACGGATTCGCGCTGCTGCCCTGGCTCCTGATGGGGCTCGGCGCCTTCTCGAACCTCCTCCAGGGCAAGACGGCCAACCCCTGGATCGGCGGCATCGGCCTGTTCGTCTTCAACAGCCTCTACGTCTCGGTCGTGTTCCAAGCCTTCGACAAGAGGCGGCGCGAGGCCCGCTACACGCTCCTGGCGCTGATCGCGATGGGC
This sequence comes from Streptomyces longhuiensis, assembly GCF_020616555.1. NCBI lineage: Bacteria > Bacillati > Actinomycetota > Actinomycetes > Kitasatosporales > Streptomycetaceae > Streptomyces > Streptomyces longhuiensis. Next base: position 3,315,539 of record NZ_CP085173.1, read on the forward strand.
CTGCTCACCTGCGGGCTCGCCATCGCCTACGGCGGCAGCTGGCTGATGTTCTTCCCGCTGCTCGGCCTCGCGGCGGGCGCGGTCGTGCGGGGCCGCCGCCTCGGCCAGGTCGCCCTCGGCCTGAGCGCGCTCGCCGGGGCCATCGGCGGCCTCAAGGAGGGCTGGGACGCGCTCAACATCGCGTACGGCACATTCCTGTCCACGATGGTGACCGCCGCGATCCTCTCCCTGGCCGAGGCGGTACGTGAACTGCGGGCCGCCCGCGAGGAGTTGGCGCACCGCGCGGTGGAGCAGGAGCGGCTGCGGTTCTCCCGCGACCTGCACGACCTGCTCGGGCACACGCTCTCCGTGATCGTGGTGAAGTCGGAGGCGGCCCGCAGGCTCGCCCACCGCGACCTCGACGCGGCGCTGACGCAGGTGTCGGACATCGAGTCCGTCGGCCGGCAGGCGCTGACCGAGATCCGCGAGGCGGTCACCGGCTACCGCGAGGGCAGTCTCACGACCGAGCTCGACCGCGCCCGCTCCGCGCTCACGGCGGCCGGGATCGAGCCCGTCGTTCGCCAGTCGGGCCCGCCGCTCGCCGCGCAGACGGAGGCGCTGCTCGGCTGGGTGGTGCGGGAGGCGGTCACGAACGCGGTGCGGCACAGCGGGGCGGCGCGCTGCGAGATCTCCGTGGACGGCAACCCGGAGCGCGTGCGGCTCAGGGTCCACGACAACGGGCGCGGCGCCGCGGCCGAGCCGCCGGAGCCGGGCGTCGGCGGTACGGGCCTGCGGGGCCTGACCGAGCGGCTCGGCGCGGCCGGCGGCTCCCTGGAGGCGGGCCCGGCCGCACGCGGCTTCACGGTGACGGCCGAACTCCCGGTCCTGCCGGGCGAAGTGGAGCCGGACGCGATGCTGGAGCCGGAACGCGCGGGGTGACGGCGCGCGGGGCGCCCTACCCTGGGCCCGTGAACGAGATGCCCCGGGACCACCGGCCCGCGAAGTCCGTACGAGTACTCCTCGCCGAGGACCAGGGCATGATGCGGGGCGCTCTCGCGCTGCTGCTCGGCCTGGAGGAGGACATCGAGGTCGTCGCGCAGGTCGCGAGGGGTGACGCGATCGTCGGATCGGCGCTGGAGACGCGGCCCGACGTGGCGCTGCTCGACATCGAACTGCCGGGCCGCAGCGGCCTGGACGCGGCGGCCGACCTGCGTGAGCAGTGCCCGGACTGCCGGGTCCTGATCCTGACGACGTTCGGCAGGCCGGGCTATCTGCGCCGGGCGATGGAGGCGGGCGCGGCCGGGTTCCTGGTCAAGGACGGTCCGGTGGAGGATCTCGCGGAGGCCGTCCGACGGGTCCTGCGCGGTGAGACGGTCATCGACCCGGCGCTCGCGGCGGCCGCGCTGAGCGCGGGCCCGAACCCGCTGACGGCCCGCGAGTGCGATGTCCTGAAGGCGTCCGTGGACGGCGCAACGGTCTCCGACATCGCGGGCACGCTGCATCTGTCGGAGTCGACGGTGCGCAACTACCTGTCCTCGGCCATCGGCAAGACGGGGACCCGTAACCGCATGGAGGCGATGCGGGAAGCGCGCCAACAGGGGTGGCTGTGACGGCCTCCCGGTCCCTCAGCCCGCCGTCTGCCGGGCCTCCTTCGCGCGTGGCATCCACGTCACCAGCAGGACCACCGCCACCAGCAGGATTCCCGCGCCCCACCGGAACGCCGCCGCGTACCCGACGGTGAGGTCCTCGGCGCCGGTTCCCCCGCCGGAGCGGTCGGCCGCCACGGTCGACAGGATCGCGAGCCCCAGCGAACCACCCAGCGTCCGCGAGGTGTTGACGAGTCCGGACACCAGCCCGGCGTCCCCCGGCGCTGCCCCCGACGTGGCGAGCGAGGCCAGGGGCGTCATCGCGAGCCCGGCGCCCGCCATCATCACCATGCCCGGCAGCATGATCGCGGTGACGTAGCTGCCGTGCGGGCCCATCGTCGACTGCCAGGTGAACCCGGCGGCTGTGACGAGGACGCCGGACACGGCGACGGCCCGTGCGCCCGCGCTGCGCATCAGGCGCGGGGCGATCTTGGATCCGGCGACGACGGCGAGCGAGCTGGGCACGAGGGCCAGGCCGGCCTCGATCGGGGTGTAGCCGAGGACGTTCTGCGCGTACAGGGTCATGAAGAACCACATCGCGAAGCTGCCCATGCCGCACACGAACATCGCCGCGTTGGCCGCCGCGACCGCGCGGACCCGGAACAGGCCGAGCGGCATCAGCGGCAGCCGCGTGCGCGCCTCGACGGCGAGGAACGTCACGATCAGCGCCAGGGCGACGCCGAGCGGCACCAGGGTCGCGGCGGCGCCCCAGCCCTCGGCCTCGGTCTGCACGACGCCGTAGGCGAGGGTCGCGGTGCCCGCCGTGACGAGGACGGCGCCCGGCAGGTCGAGGCGCCGCTCGCCGCCCGCCTTCGACTCCTGGATCCAGCGGGCGGCGGCCGTGAGCACCAGGGCGCCCAAGGGGACGTTGATCAGCAGCACCCAGCGCCAGTCGAGGCCCTCGGTGAGCACGCCGCCGACGAGGCCGCCGGCCGCGCCGCCGCCCGCCCCGACGGCGGTCCAGGTCGCGATGGCCCGGGCGCGGGCGGCGCCCTCCGGGACGGCGGACGTCAGGATGGTGAGCGTCGACGGCGCGAGGACCGCCGCGCCGAGCCCCTGGACCGCGCGGGCGGCGAGGAGCTGCCAGCCCTCCTGCGCGAGGCCGCCGGCGAGGGAGGCGAGCGTGAAGAGCCCGAGCCCCACGAGGAACATCCGCTTGCGCCCGAACAGGTCGCCGGCCCGCCCGCCGAGCAGCATGAACCCGGCGAACGCGATCGAGTAGGCGTTGACCACCCATTGCAGCCCGGTGGCACTGAGCCCCAGGTCTGCTCGCATGGACGGCAGGGCGACGTTGACGACGGAGACGTCGAGGACGACGAGGAACTGTCCGGCACAGGCGGCGGCCACGACGAGCCAGGTGGGCGGCGCTGCCTTGCGGGCTATCGCGGTGTCGACAGGGGCTTCAAGCATGAGTGTCATGGTCTCAGGCCGCTGTCGGTCCGTACATCAGGATTTAGGCGCACCCGGCGCTGGTCCGCGGGGACTAGGACCTGCCCCCATGACCTAGGACCTGCGGAGCATCGTGACCACGGCGGCGCCGCCCAGTCCGATGTTGTGGGCGAGCGCGACGCGGGCGTCCGGGACCTGTCGCGCACCGGCCTCGCCCCTCAACTGCCAGGTGAGTTCGGCCGCTTGGGCGATGCCGGTGGCGCCGAGCGGGTGGCCCTTGGAGATGAGGCCGCCGGACGGGTTCACGACCCAGCGTCCGCCGTACGTCGTCGCGCCCTCCTCGACGAGCTTGCCGGAGGCGCCCGGCGCGCACATGCCGAGCGCTTCGTAGGTGAGGAGTTCGTTGACGGAGAAGCAGTCGTGCAGCTCGATCACGTCGACGTCCTCGATGCCGAGCCCGGACGCCTCGTAGACGCGGGTGGCGGCGGCGCGCGACATGGGCTGCCCGACGACGTCGATGCAGGAGCCGGAGGCGAAGGACTCCCCCGTGTCGGTCGTCATGGCCTGCGCGGCGATCTCGACGGCCTTGTCGCCGAGGTCGTGGAGTTCGACGAACCGCTCCGACACGACGACGGCCGCCGCCGCGCCGTCCGAGGTGGGCGAGCACTGGAGCTTGGTGAGCGGCGCGTGGATGGTCTTCGCGGCGAGGATCTCGTCGACGGTGTAAGGGTCCTGGAACTGGGCGTACGGGTTGTTCACGGAGTGCCGGTGGTTCTTGGCCCCCACGGCGGCGAGCTGGGCCTCGGTCGTGCCGTACTTCTCCATGTGCTCACGGGCCGCGTCGCCGAAGATCTGGGCGGTCGGCGGGGACATCTCGAAGCCGTGCTTCGCGGCCATGATGCCGTAGTGCCGGGCGACCGGTGACGTCTTGAAGTCTCCCCCGTCGGCTCCCCCGCCGAGCGCGCCGCGCTGCATCTTCTCGAAGCCGAGTGCCAGCACGCAGTCGTTGATGCCGCCCTCGACGAACTGCCGGGCGAGCATCAGCGCGCTCGATCCCGTCGCGCAGTTGTTGTTGACGTTGTAGACGGGGACGCCGGTCAGGCCGAGTTCGTAGACCGCCCGCTGCCCGGCGGTCGAGGCCTGGAAGCAGTAGCCGACGGGGACCTGCTCCACGTCCTCGTAGGAGACGCCGGCGTCGTCGAGGGCCTTGGTCCCGGCCTCCTTCACCATGTCCCAGTACTGCCAGTCGCGGCTCTCGGGCTTCTCGAACCTGGTCATCCCGACGCCGACTATGTACGCCTTGCCCATGGAAACGGCCTCCTGCCAGTATCTGACGAGTCGTCAGATACTGGCAGGAGCGGGCCGCCGAGGGAAGGGCTTCCCCGCTTCTGCGACAGGGTCTAGCGGAAGGCGGCGTGACCCGTGAGCGCCTGGCCGAGCGCGAGCGTGTGCATCTCGGTCGTGCCCTCGTACGTGAGCACGGACTCCAGGTTGTTGGCGTGACGGATCACCGGGTACTCCAGCGAGATGCCGTTGGCGCCGAGGATCGTGCGGGCGGTGCGGCAGATCTGGATGGCCTCGCGGACGTTGTTCAGCTTGCCGAAGCTGATCTGCGCCGGGTGGACACCGGCGGGCGAGTCCTTCAGGTCGGCCAGGCGCAGCGCCGTCAGCGTCGCCTTGTGCAGTTCGAGCGCCATGTCGACCAGCTTCTGCTGCGTGAGCTGGAACGCGGCGATCGGCTTGCCGAACTGCTCACGCTGGCCCGCGTAGTCGGCGGCCGCCTGCCAGGCCGAGCGCGCGGCGCCGGTGACGCCCCACACGATGCCGTAGCGCGCCTCGTTCAGGCAGGTCAGCGGCGCCCCCACGCCCCGCGCCTCGGGCAGCAGGGCGGATGCCGGCAGGCGTACGCCGTCGAGGACCAGCTCGCTGGTCACGCTCGCCCGCAGCGACATCTTGTGCTTGATCAGCGGTGCCGAGAAGCCGGGGGCGTCGGTGGGCACGACGAAGCCGCGCACACCGTCCTCGGTCTGCGCCCACACGACGGCGACGGCCGCGACCGAGCCGTTCGTGATCCACATCTTGCGGCCGTCGAGGATCCAGTCGTCGCCGTCACGCCGGGCGCGCGTCGTCATGGACGCCGGGTCGGAACCGTGGTCGGGCTCGGTCAGGCCGAAGCAGCCGATGGCCTCGCCCGCCGCCATGCGCGGCAGCCACTCCTGCTTCTGCTCCTCGGAGCCGAAGCGGTGGATCGCGAACATGGCCAGCGAACCCTGCACGGACACGAAGGAGCGCAGACCGGAGTCCGTCGCCTCCAGCTCACGGCACGCGATGCCGTAGGCGCGGGCCGACATGCCGGCGCACCCGTAGCCCTCCAGGTGCATGCCGAGCAGGCCCATCTTGCCGAATTCGCGGGCGAGTTCGGGCAGGGCGGGCAGCTCCCCGCTCTCGAACCAGTCGGCGATGTGCGGCTCGACCTTGTCGTCGAGGTACTGGCGGACCGTGTCGCGCACGGCCCGCTCCTCGTCGGTGAAGAGCGCTTCGAGATTCAGCGGGTCGACGGGGTCGAGGGCGGCGAACGGCATGATCAGGCTCCTTGAGGGTGGTCGAGCAGGCGGTCGATGGCGGACTCGTCGTAGCCGAGTTCGGTGAGTATGTCCCGGCTGTGCAGGCCGAGGGTGGGCGGGGCCGAGCGCACCGCGGGGCGCTCGCCGCGGAAGGTGACGGGGAACGCGACCTGCTGGAGCGGGCCCACCTCCGGGTGGTCGACCTTCTGCACCATGCCGAGCGCCTCGGTCTGCGGGCAGTCGTAGACCTCGTCGAGGGTGCGGATCGGCGCGACGGGGACGCCGCGCGGCTTCAGCAGGGCGCACCAGTTGGCCACGGTGTCGTCGACGAGGACGGACTCCAGCTTGGCGTTGAGGGCCGTTCGGTGCGTGACGCGGGCGCGGTTGGTGGCGAAGCGCGGGTCGTCGGCCCACTCCGGGTGGCCGAGCGCCTCGCTCAGCTTGCGGAAGAGGCCGTCGCTGCCGACGGCGATCACGAAGTGCCCGTCCGACGCGGGGTAGGCCTGGTAGGGGACGAGGCTCGGGTGGCCGGAGCCGAGGCGGGTGGGGCGCTCCCCGGTGGCGAAGTAACCGGTCGCCCAGTTGATGTGCAGGGCGAGCTGGGACTCGTACAGGGAGGTCGTGACGTACTGGCCGTGGCCCGTGCGCTCGCGTTCCACGAGTGCCGCGTTGACGCCGATGAGACCGAAGAGCGCGGCGCCCAGGTCGCCCATCGCGTAACCGGCCTTCACGGGCGGTCCGTCGGGTTCGCCGGTCAGGGACATCAGGCCGGCCGACGCCTGGGCCACCATGTCGTAGCCGGGCTCGTCGCGCAGCGGGCCCGTGTCGCCGAACGCGGAGATGTGCAGGATGACCAGCCGCGGGTACCGCGCGCTGAGTTCGCGGTAGTCGAAGACGCGGGCGAGCGAGCTGCCGGGGCGGAAGTTCTCCACCATCACGTCCGCGTCGGCGAGCATGCGATGGACGGCCTCCTGTCCTGCGGGGGACTTGAGGTCGAGGGTGACGGAGCGCTTGTTGCGGTTGGCGGCCAGGTAGTAGGTCGCGTCGGGGCCGTTGAAGGGCGGGCCCCAGGCGCGCGTCGGGTCGCCGCCGTCGGGGTGCTCGACCTTGATGACGTCGGCGCCGAGGTCGGCGAGCGACATGGTGACGTAGGGCCCGGCGAGGATCTTGGACAGGTCCACGACCTTCATACCGGCCAGCGGTGCGGCGGGGCGGGGCTGCTCAGGCATGTGCGGCGGACTCCTTCACGGTGTTCTCCTGCGCCGGGGTCCCGCGCGCCGGGGTCTCCTGCGACGGGGTGGACTCGACCCTTCCACCCTCGGCCAGTTCGGCCAGGTGGTCCAGTGCGGCGCGGGGCGGGGTGTCCGGGTCGTCGAGGAGCGCGGTGCAGGTGCGGGCGACGAGGAGGGCGCGGCCGTTGCCGGTGGTCTCCGTCTCGTGGTCGGCCTGGTCGTACAGGAGGGTCTCCATGACGGCGCGCGTGAGCTCGTCGGCGTACCGGCCGATCCTCATCTCCTGCTCGTCGGCGGGGAGTTCGAGGAGGGCGTCGCCCTTCTTGCGCAGCAGCTCCCAGCGGCCCCGCGTCTCGGCGCGGTCGCCGTACGTGTCGGCGAGGGTGCGGTGGGCCGCCTGGCGGCGCATGCAGCGCAGCACGTCGAGCGCGATGACGTTCGAGGAGCCCTCCCAGATGGAGCCGAGGTGGGCGTCGCGCACGAGCCGCGGGTTGACCCAGTCCTCGATGTAGCCGTTGCCGCCACGGATCTCCATGGCCTCGCCGGTGACGGAGCGGGCGCGCTTGCACAGGGTGTGCTTGGCGAGCGGGGTGAGGACGCGGACCAGCGCGCGGGCCACCCCTTCTTCACCACGGGTGGCCTCTTCGTCGGCGGCCGTCAGGCGGTCGGCCGCCTCCAGGACGAGCGCGAGCGCCCCCTCCGTGTCGATGATCATCGGCAGGAGCGTGGCCCGCATCAGGGGCTGCTCGAAGAGCGGCTTCCCGAAGACGTGGCGCACGCGGGTGTGGTCGACGGACTCGCGGACCGCGCGGCGCATCAGGGCGGTGGCGCGCATGGCGTTGGACAGCCGGGAGACGTTGAGCATCTCGGCCATCTGCCGGAAGCCGTCGGCGAGTTGGCCGACCGGTGTCGCGTACGCCTCTTCGAGGGTGACCTCGCCGCTCGCGATGGACTTCGAGCCGAGCTTGTCCTTGAGACGGTCGATGCGGATCGCGTTGCGGGTGCCGTCGGGGCGCAGGCGCGGGACGAGGAACATGCCGAGGCCGCGGGTGCCCTCGCCCTGGCCGGGGACGCGGGCGAGGGTGAGGATCACGTCGGCGCCCGGGTTGGACGCGAACCACTTCTTGCCGGTCAGCGTCCAGTGCGTGCCCCGGTCGGTGGCGACGGTCTCCGTCAGGCCGACGTCGGTGCCGCCCTGCTTCTCCGTCATGAACATCGCGCCGGTGGCCCGCAGTCCGGGGTCGGTGGAGGAGAGCGCGGCGATCTCGGCCGCGTACCGCTCGGGGTCGAACAGGCGCAGGATGCGGGCGGCCGAGTCCGTCATCGACAGGGGGCAGGCCATGCCGAACTCGGACTGCACATAGAGGTAGGACAGGGCGTACTTGACGGTGTGCGGGACCTTGGACGGCCAGCCGTGGACGCCGGGGCGGTGCGACATCGCGGCGAGCCCGAACTCCTCGTAGGCGATGGCGGCGGCGCGGTCGTGGGCCGGGTGGTACTCGATCTCGTCGACGCGTTCGCCGCCGGGGGCGTACTGGACGAGGCGGGGCGGGTTGGCGTCGGCGAGCGCGGCCTGCCGGTCGAGGTCGCCGGCCGCGAGGGCGCCGAGTCCGGTCAGGAGGGGCTCGACGCGGGCGCGGTCGTCGGCGGACAGGACACGGTCGAGGAAGGGGCGCAGCGCGGGGTCGCGGTCGGCGTAGTTCATCGGGGGATCACTCCGGGTCAGGCGTGGGAGGCGGTGCGGGTGGTGACGGCGGCCGGCTCCGGCGCGGCGGCGGTACGGGCGAGCAGCGGCAGGACACCGACGAGGGTCACGAGGGTGTAGCCGAGGCCGAGCGCGACGACGGGCCAGATCGAGCCGGTGGCGTTGAGCAGGTACTGGGAGACGATCGGCGCGGTCCCGGCGAACAGCGTCGTGCAGAGCTGGTACGAGAGGGACATGCCCGTGTAGCGGACCTCGACGGGGAAGACCCGCGCGAGGATGCCGGCGAGCGCCGCGTAGTACATGGCGTGCGGGAAGGTGGCGAGGCCCATGCCGAGGACGGCCAGCCAGAAGTTCCCGGTCCCGACGAGGACGAACATCAGCGGCAGCACGACGAATTCGGGCAGCAGCATCCACAGCACGGCTTTGCGGACCGGCCACTTGCTCGCGAGGACGGCACCGAAGGGCTGCACGACGACCTGCACGACCAGCGCGAGCGAGATGACGGTCAGGAACGACGTGCGGTCGAAGCCGAGGTCGGAGGTGGCCCAGGACAGGGCGAACGTCGTCTTGACGTAGGTGATCGCGACACCGGCCGTGCCGGCGAGGACACCGAGCAGGACCAGCATCGGCGAGCGGGTCAGGACGTCCTTGATCGGCAGCTTTGACGTCTGCTTGCGCTCGAGGGCCGCGGTCATCTCGGGGGTCTCGGCGAGCCGCAGGCGGATGAACAGGCCGACGGCGACGAGTACGGCGGAGAAGAGGAACGGGACGCGCCAGCCCCAGGACTCGAAGGCGGCGTCCGGGAGCTGGGCGATGCCGAGGAAGGAGAGCGTGGCGAGGAGGTTGCCGACCGGCGAGCCCTGTTGGGCGAACGCCCCGTACAGGAGCTTGCGCTTGGGCGGGGCGTACTCGGTGGCGATGAGGACCGCGCCGCCCCATTCACCGCCCATCGCGACGCCCTGGATCATGCGCAGCAGCACGAGCAGGACGGGCGCGGCGACGCCGATCTGGGCGTAGCCCGGGAGCAGGCCGACGCAGAAGGTGGCGGCGCCCATCATGGTGAGCGTGGTGACGAGGGCTTTCTTGCGGCCGTAGCGGTCGCCGAAGTGGCCGAAGATCAGGCCGCCGAGGGGGCGGGCCAGGAAGCCCACCCAGAAGGTGGCGAAGGCGGCGAGGGTGCCCACGGCGGGCGAGGCCTCGGCGAAGAAGATCTTGCCGAGGACCAGAGCGGATGCGGAGCCGTAGATGTAGAAGTCGAACCACTCGATGGTGGTCCCGACGAAGGCGGTGACACCGGCGCGGCGGGCGTCACGGGCCTGGGTTGCGCTGACCCCGGGGACTGGGGCGTCGTGCTGCATGACGAGCGTCCTCTCGTAGCGGCATCCCGCTGGGGAGGGGACGGGACGGAGGGGGCGGGGCCACCGAGCGGCCGGGGCCCGTCCACGCTCCACGCCCGGCGCTCATCGCTCCGTCGCGAGACGTGGATCACTCTGCACCCGCTCATTAGGATGTGTCCAAGACCAATACCGGGCTCCAGTCAGACGTCATCCGTCAAAATAGGGGGCGTCAGGCGCCGGCGTCGGGCGCGTCCGGGGGCGTCGGCAGGACTTCCTCCGCCACGCGCAGGACCGCCTGGAGCGGTGCCGAGCGGTTTCCGGTGCGCCAGCCGAGGGCGATGGGGAGCACCGGCACGTCGTCCCCGACCAGTGGGCGGAACACGACGTGCTCCAGATGGATGGCACGCGCGGACGCCACGACGACGGCGAGCCCGACGCCCGCCCCGACGAGCGCGAGCATGTTGTACGAGTCCGGCGCCTCCTGCGCGATCCGCGGCGCGAACCCGGCGTCGTGGCAGGCCTGCACCATGGCCTCGCGCACCGCCGAGCCACGGGCGACGGGGAACGTCACGAACGGCTCGTGCGCCAGCTCGGCGAAGTGGACCTCGTCCTGTCGGGCGAGCGGATGACTGTCGGGCAGCGCGAGGACGAGGCGCTCCATCCGCACGACGCGCGCGGTGATCCCGCGCCGCACCGGGAGCGCCACGAACCCCACGTCGAGGGACCCGTCCGCGATCCTCCCGAGCGCCTCGCCGGTGTAGGTCTGACCCTCCAACACCAGCTCGATGCCGGGGAGTTCCGAGGTGACGGCGCGGGTGAGCAGCGGCAGCGCGGAGTAGCTGCTGGCCCCCGCGAACCCGACGGTGACCCGCCCCACCTCCCCGAGGTGCGCGGCCTGCACGGTCCTGCGCACCGCCGAGGCCTCGGCGAGCAGATGCCGGGCGGGCCCGAGCAGCGCGTGCCCGGCGGCGGTGAGCCGCACGGTCCGGGTGGTCCGGTCGAACAGCTTGACGCCCAGATCCCGCTCGAGCAGCTTGATCTGCTGGCTGAGCGGCGACTGCGCGATGTGCAGCCGCTCGGCGGCCCGCCCGAAGTGCAGTTCCTCGGCGACGGCGACGAATCCTGAGAGGTGTCTGAGCTCCACGCGGCGACGATACGGCCCACCACGACGCGCCTCAGTCGCGAGGCAGCCCCAGGATCCGTTCCGCCACCACGTTCAGCTGCACCTGCGTCGTGCCGCCGGCGATCGTCAGGCAGCGCGACATCAGGAACCCGTGCAGCGCCCGCTCCCCCGCCCCCTCCCTCAGGGCACCCTCGGGGCCGAGGAGCTCCAGCGCGAGTTCGGCGACCTTCTGCTGGTGCGGCGTCTGCACCAGTTTCCGTACCGACGCCCCCGGGCCGGGCTCCGCGCCGGCCACCTGTCGCATCGTCGTGCGCAGCCCGATGCAGGCCAGGGCGTGCGCCTCCGCGGCGAGCGCGCCGATCCGCGCCCGGTACGCGCCGTCGAGTGCTCCGGCGCGGGCGATCAGTGCCTCCAGGCCCGTGTCGAACGTCAACTGGTCGGCCATGTGGACCCGTTCGTTGCCGAGCGTGTTCCGGGCGACGCGCCAGCCGTCGTCCACCTGCCCCACCACGGCGTCCTCGGGGAGCAGCACGTCGTCGAAGTACACCTCGTTGAAGAGCGAGTCCCCGGTGATCTCCTTCAGGGGCCGTACGTCGATGCCCTCGGTCCGCTTCATGTCGACGACGAAATAGGTGAGCCCCTTGTGCTTGGGGGCGTCCGGATCGGTGCGGGCGAGCAGGATCCCGTGGTCGGCCCACTGGGCGGCACTCGTCCACACCTTCTGCCCGTTGACGCGCCAGCGCCCGTCCTCGGTGCGCTCGGCCTTGGTCCGCAGCGAGGCCAGGTCGGAGCCGGCGCCGGGTTCGGAGAACAGCTGGCACCACTGGACGTCGCCGCGCAGGGTGGGCAGCAGGTAGCGGTCCCGCTGCTCCGGGGTGCCGTAGGCGAGGAGCGAGGGGACGACCCAGGTCCCGATGCCGAGGTCGCTGACGCGGACGCCCGCGGCGGCGAGCTCCTGCTGTACGGCGAGCTGCTGGACGGGGCCCGCGCCGAGGCCGTACGGCTCGGGCAGGTGCGGCGCGGCGTAGCCGGTGGGTGCGAGGGCGCGGCGGGCGGCGGCCGGGGCGAGGCCGGGCATCCCCTCGATCGCCTCGCGGGCCAGCGCCCGGAACACCTCCGCCTCCGCCGGCAGCTCCAGGCGCAGCTCGCGCCGTGCCCCGCCCTCCGCGAGCCGCACCGCCCGCAGCCGGTGCGCGTCCCCCGCGCCGAGCAGCTGCCGCGCGACGACGGCCCGCCGCAGATACAGATGCGCGTCGTGCTCCCAGGTGAACCCGATCCCGCCGAGGACCTGTACGCAGTCCTTGGCGCAGGAGTACGCGGCATCGAGCGCGGCCCCGGCGGCGAGAGCGACGGCCAGCTCACGCGCCCCGCCCCCGTCCGACCCCTCGCCGGACCCCGGCGCCTCGGCACCGACCGGCGCTTCCTCCCCCGCCGCCCGTGCCGCGTCCCACACCAGCGCCCGCGCCTGCTCGACCCGGACGAGCATGTCCGCACACAGGTGCTTGATGCCCTGGAACTGTCCGATCGGCCGGCCGAACTGCTCCCGGACCTTCGCGTACTCCGCCGCCGTGTGCAGGGCCCATGCCGCGACGCCGCACGCGTCGGCCGCGAGGACGACGGAGGCCAGGTCGCGGACGGTGGCCGTGTCGACGGCGAGGATCCGGGCGGCCGGCACCAGGGCGCCCCGGGCGGTGACCTCCGCGGTGGGGCGTGTGGGGTCGGCGCTCTCGTGGACGCGGACGCCGATTCCGGCGGTGCCCGCGTCGACGGCGACCCACACGGTCCCGGTCGCGGACTCGGCGGCCAGGAGGAGCAGGTCGGCGTCGCCCCCGGACAGGACGGGCGGCGCCGTCCCGTCGAGGACGAGCCCGTCGGACACGGTGACGGCGGTCAGCGTTCCCGTACCGAGGGCGACCGCGCCGATGCGGTCGCCGGACGCGAGGGACGCGGCGAGACCGGCGGCCCCCGCGTGGCGCAGGACCAGCGAGGCGGCGGCGTTGGCCGCGAAGGGCCCGGGCAGCGCGGCCCGTCCCGCCTCTTCGAGGACGGCGGCGAGGTCGACGAGGTCGCCGCCCCCGCCGCCGTACTCCTCGGGGAGATGGAGGCCGAGCAGCCCTTGCCCGGCGAGTCCGTCCCAGTGGGCGGGGCGGCCCACCGGGGCCGCGGGGGCGTCGAGCAGTTTGCGCACTTCCTCGGGCGGCACGGCGCGTGCGAGCCAGCCGCGCACGGCGTCCGACAGCTCCTCTTGCTCCTGCGTGATCGCGATGCCCATGCGGCGCACGGTAGAACACGTTCCATTCTGACGGAAGGTCAGATGGCGGGCGAGACATGTAATCAAAAGGTAAAGACCTTCAAGACTTCCCCTTGTACGACGGCCGTCGGAATAGTCGCCCCAGGTAACGGGTTCAGCTTGCATGTACCCGACGCGCGAAACCCGCCGCCCGCGCGACGCCTGAACTCTCTGCCCCCGGAGGCACTACGTAATGACGCAGACGACCCAACGGCCGACCGCGCAACGCGGAATACGCGGAGTCGTCCCCGTACTCGCCTTCGCCGGTATCACCGTCGCGGTGATGCAGACGCTTCTCGTACCGGTCATCAAGGACCTGCCGGTCCTGCTCGGCACCGCTCCCTCCAACGCGACCTGGGTCATGACCTCGACCCTCCTCGCGGGCGCCGTCGCCACGCCGATCATGGGCCGCCTCGGCGACCTCTACGGCAAGCGCCGGATGCTGCTCACCAGCCTCGCGGTCATGGTCGTCGGCTCGCTCGTCGCGGGCTTCACCAGCGATCTCCTCGTGATGATCGTGGGCCGCGCACTCCAGGGCTTCGCCATGGGCGCCATCCCCCTCGGCATCGGCCTGATGCGCGACGAGCTGCCGCGCGAGAAGCTCGGGTCCGCGATGGCCCTGATGAGCTCCTCCATCGGCGTCGGCGGCGGACTCGCGCTCCCGCTGGCGGCCCTCGTGGCCCAGCACGCCGACTGGCACGCCCTCTTCTTCGGCGCGGCGGGCCTCGGTGTCGTCGCGATCCTGCTCACCCTCTTCTTCGTCCCGGAGAGCTCGGTCAAGGCCGAGGGCAGCTTCGACGTCCTCGGCGCGATCGGCCTGTCCGCCGGGCTCGTCCTCTTCCTGCTGCCGATCACCAAGGGCAGTGACTGGGGCTGGACCGACCCGATGACGCTCGGCCTGTTCGGCGCGGCCTTCGTCGTGCTCGTGCTGTGGGGCGTGATGGAGCTGAAGCTCAAGGCCCCGCTCGTGGACCTGCGCACCACGGCCCGGCGAGAGGTACTCCTCACCAACCTCGCCTCGATCATGGTCGGTGTCGCCTTCTACGCGATCTCGCTCGTCCTGCCGCAGCTTCTCCAGCTGCCGAAGGCGACCGGCTACGGCCTCGGCCAGTCGATGGTCGTCGCGGGCCTGTGCGTGGCGCCGCTCGGCCTCACGATGATGTTCACGGCCCCCGTGTACGCGCGCCTCTCGGCGAAGTACGGCCCGAAGATCACCCTGATCCTCGGCATGCTGATCATCGCGATCGGCTACGGCGCCGGCCTCGGCCTGATGAGCGCCGCCTGGCAGACCATCGTCATCTCGGTGGTCGTGGGCGCCGGCATCGGACTCGCGTACTCCTCGCTGCCCGCCCTGATCATCGGCGCCGTCGACGCGTCCGAGACGGGTGCGGCCAACGGCCTCAACACCCTGATGCGGTCCATCGGCACCTCGGTGTCGAGCGCCGTGATCGGCATGGTCCTCGCCAACACGGCGAACCACGTCGGCGGCGCGGCCGTGCCCACCATGCACGGCTTCCGCGTCTCGTTCCTGATCGCCACCGCCGCGGTCGCCATGGGCGTCCTGCTCGCCGTCTTCCTGCCGAAGCAGCGCCGGGCGACCAAGCCGCAGCTGCGCGCCAGCAGCGAGGAGGACGCGGCTCTGGAGCGCGCCGAGGAGGTCCTCGGAGGCTTCCGCGGCCAGGTCCTCGACGCGGCGGGCCTGCCCGTCGCCCGGGCCAAGGTCACGCTGATCGACCGGCGCGGCCGCCAGGCGGGTGCCGCGCTCACCGACCACGAGGGCCGTTACGCCCTGGAGGTCCCGGCCGGCGGCTCGTACGTACTGGCCGCCACCGCCTCCGGGCACGCGCCGCGGGCCTCCGCGGCGACGCACCACGGCGAGGACCGGCCGGTCGACGTCGACCTGGCCCTGGAGCTCATCACACAGGAGAGTCGAACCGCGGCTCACAGCTGAGCAGTTCGGAGACATCGGAGCCGACCGGCAGCTCCTTCGGGGACGCGTCGCGGGTGAAGAGGCGGGCAGCACGCTCGCCCTGAACCGCGGCGCGTCCGCCGTTCACCCGCAGCCAGGACCCCTCGCGCAGGCCGAGCACCGGCACGTCGTTCTCCTCGAGGAACTCGGTGAGGCGCTCCTCGCGGGTCTCGCCCTTGTGCGTGGAGGCCGGGTCCGGGTCCAGGTAGTGCGGGTTGATCTGGAAGGGGACGAGGCCGAGCGCCTCGAAGGACGGGGGCTGCACGATCGGCATGTCGTTGCTCGTGCGCAGGCTGGGCGCCGCCATGTTCGTGCCGGCGCTCGCGCCCATGTAGGGCAGGCCGCCACCGACCGCCTTGATCAGGGCGTCGCGCAGGCCCGTGCGGTAGAGCGCGCTGAGCAGCCGGAAGGAGTTGCCGCCCCCGATGAACACGGCGTCGGCGTCGGCGAGTTCGGCCACCGGGTCGTCGCCCTCGTGCACACCGCGCACACCGATCCCGGAGCCTTCGAGCGCGCCGCGCACCCGGTCCGTGTACGTGTCGTGGTCCGCGAGGGCGTACGGCACGAACGCGAGCCGGGCCTTCGGAGGCAGGAAGCCGGTGACGGTGTCCAGAGCGTGTGCGAGGTAACCGCGGCCGTACTGGGTGGAGTTGGAGAGCAGCAGCAGGTTCAAGGGAGTAACTCCTCAGGGGTGGCTCGGCACTTCAGGGCCGGGGGGGGGCAGGGCTGGAGGGCTTCAGGACTGCGGGGCGCGCGGCTTGCGCGTGCGCTGCGGAGGGTGGGTGAGCCGCTTCTCCAGGAGGCTCGCCGCCCTGCGCAGGGCGTCGAGGCGGTCGTCGGGCCCGTCGGCGAAGCGCTCCTTGGCGCCACCGAGACTGAGGCTGCCGTAGGGCTCGCGGCCGAGGAAGACCGGCACGGCGACCGTGGCGATCCCGGCGTCGTACTCGCCGACCGTCCAGGCGTAGCCCTGGGCGCGCACCTGCACCAGCTCACGCTCCAGCTCGTCGGGGTCGGTGACCGTGCGGTCGGTGAAGCGGGCCATGGGACGGCCGCGGAAGAGGCGATGGCGCTGCTCGTCGGGCAGGAACGCGTAGAACGACTTGGCTGTGGCTCCGGCGTGCGCCGGATACAGCTCGCCGACCAGCGGGTAGTAGCGCAGCGGCCCCGACTCGCCCTCGACGGCCGCGACGCAGCGCATGTGGAAGCTGTCCGGCAGACAGAACAGGACCGTGTCGCCGGTCGCCCGGCCCAGCTCCTCGAGGACGGGCGCGGCGAGCAGTTCGAGTGAGCCCGAGCGCTCCCACATCCGGCCGAGCCGCAGCACGGCGGGTCCCATCCGGTAGCGGCGCGTCGCCGGGTCGGAGACCAGGAAGCCGCGTCCGGCGAGCGTGGACAGGAGCCGCTGCGCCACCGAGGTGTCCCAGCCGAACTCCGCCGCGATCTCGGTCACGCCCCAGTCCGGCCGTGTCCGCTCGAAGGCGAGCAGCACGAGCAGGGCCCGGTCGACCGTCTGCAGCGCGCCGGCGGGCGTCCTGCGGTCCAGCGGGATCTCACTCATCGCCACACCTCTCAAGATCTGCGCATCTCAGCATTCAGACCTTAATTGCAGATAACGGGAAACAGTTGCCGACAACGCTAACCGATCCCGAATCTGCTGTCAGCACCACCCGACCTGGAGTGAGTGTCGGGAGCGAGAGAGGCCGCCCATGCTGAAGTACGTCCTTGACATCGTCGAACTCCTCGACGACCCGAACGCCGACGGCAAACGCGCCGTGGAGTACCTCGACTCGGTCGCGGGCCCGCAGGGCTCCGGCGCCGAGGTCACCACCGTCACCGGCGAGCGCGGCTCGACCGACTTCGTCCTGGTACGGATCCCGGGCAGCTCGGGACGTACGAGCGGCGGCTCGTCCCGCACGCTCGGCGTGGTCGGCCGCCTCGGCGGCGTCGGCGCCCGGCCGGAGATGACGGGCCTGGTCTCCGACGCGGACGGCGCCGCCGCCGCGCTCGCCACCGCGGCCAAGCTGCTCGACATGCGCCGCAAGGGCGACGTGCTGCCGGGTGACGTCATCGTCGCCACGCACATCTGCCCGGACGCGCCCACCGCGCCGCACGACCCGGTCCCCTTCATGGACTCCCCGGTCGACATCGCCACGATGAACCGGCACGAGGTCACCGGCGAGATGGAGGCCGTGCTCTCCATCGACACCACCAAGGGCAACCGGATCATCAACCACAAGGGCCTGGCGCTGTCCCCCACCGTCAAGGAGGGGTGGGTGCTGCGGGTCAGCGAGGCGCTCGGCGAGCTGCTCGCGGTCGTCACGGGTGAGCCCTTGGTCACATACCCGGTGACCACACAGGACATCACGCCGTACGGTAACGGGGCACATCACATCAATTCGATCCTCCAGCCGGCCACGGCGACCCCCGCTCCGGTCGTCGGCCTCGCGGTCACCTCGGCCGCCGCGGTCCCCGGCTGCCAGACCGGCGCGAGCCATGAGACCGACATCGCCGGTGCCGCACGCTTCGCCGTCGAGACGGCCAAGGCGTACGGGGGAGGCCGACTCGACTTCCACGACGAGGCGGAGTTCGACAACCTCGTGAGCCGCTACGGCTCCCTGTCCCACCTTCAGACGCTCGGCCGTGAGAGCCGTGAGCCCCGGGAGTCCTCATGACCGCCACCACAGCAGAGCAGCCGGGCAAGAACCTGGGCAGCGACGACTACTCGCTCTCCCGCGTCCCGCGCGACCAGCGCCTCGGTTTCTGGACGATGCTGCTCCAGTGGCTCGCCCAGTCGGGCTCCATCTCGCAGTTCACGCTGGGCGCCACCATCGGCGTCGGCA
This sequence comes from Streptomyces longhuiensis, assembly GCF_020616555.1. NCBI lineage: Bacteria > Bacillati > Actinomycetota > Actinomycetes > Kitasatosporales > Streptomycetaceae > Streptomyces > Streptomyces longhuiensis. The sequence goes on from NZ_CP085173.1 coordinate 3,333,613, forward strand.
TGACCTTCGGGAACGCGTTCCTCGCCTTCACGCTCGGCGCGGTCATCCTCGAAGTGGTGATCTTCGCGATCGGTCTGGCCGGTATGCGCGAGGGCCTCGCGACCCCGATGCTGACCCGCTGGATCGGCTTCGGCCGCAACGGCTCCGCGCTGGTCAGCTTCGTCATCGCCGTCAGTCTCGTCGGCTGGTTCGGCGTGCAGAACACGATCTTCGGCAACAGCGTGTCCGCGCTCGTCGGCGGCCCGTCCTGGATGTGGTGCGTGGCCGCCGGCCTCGCCATCACGGTCCTGGTCATCTTCGGCTTCCGCTACATGGCGCTCTTCGCGAAGATCGTCACGCCGCTGTTCTTCGCCCTGGTCGCCTGGTCGGTCACGAACGCCCTGATGGACCACTCCATCGGCGACCTGATCAGTTCCCCGGCGCCGGGGCAGACGATCCCGCTCGCCGTCGCGGCCACCGCCATCGCGGGCGGCTACATGACCGGCGCGATCGTCTCCCCCGAGATGACCCGCTACAACCGCAAGGGCTCGCACGTCTTCCTGCAGAGCGCCTCGTCGATGATCCTCTCCGAGTACATCGTCGGCCTCACGGGCGTGCTGCTCGGCCACCTGGTGAAGTCCAGCGAGGTGTCGCACATCGTGCTCTCCACCTCGGGCGCCTTCGGTGTGATCGTGGTCCTGATGTCCACCGCGAAGATCAACGACTGGAACCTGTACGGCTCCTCGCTCGGCGTCGTCAACTTCTTCCAGGTCGTCTTCGGCAAGCGTCTGCACCGCGGCGCCGTCACCGTCGCGCTCGGCCTCGCGGGCACGCTGCTCTCGGCCGTCGGCATCATGACCCACTTCACCGAGTTCCTCTCCGTGCTCGGCGTCGCCATCCCGCCCATCGGCGGCATCATCGTGGCCGAGTACTGGGTCGTACGGCGCATGCGCAAGCCGCTCGACGAGACCCGCGAGGCCGGGACGCTGCCCACGTCGTCGCCGACCTGGGTGCCCCTGTCGATCGTGATCTGGATCGCCGCGTTCTGTGTCGGCAAGTACGTGACCGTCGGCATCCCGGCGCTCAACTCGCTCGCCACCGCCTTCGTCCTGTACTCCGTCCTCGGCCTCCTCGGCCTCGTGCGGCCGTACGGCACCTCCACCCTGGACGACGAGGACACCGTCCCCGCCGCCCCCGAAGCGACCCCCGTGGGAGCGGCATGAACACCCCCAGCGCCCTGACCCCCGCATCAGAAGAGGCCCAGGCCGAGGTCGTCGGACTGTGCGCGGAACTGATCCGCTTCGACACGTCCAACCCGACGAGCGACGAGCGCGCCTGCGCCGACTGGGTCGTGGCCCGCCTCGCCGAGGCAGGCATCGACTCGACCCTCGTCGAGAGCGCGCCGGGCCGGGCGAACGTCATCGCCCGCATCCCCGGCGCGGACAGCACCCGCGGCGCCCTCCTCGTGCACGGCCACCTCGACGTCGTGCCCGCCGACGCCGCCGAGTGGCAGGTGCCGCCCTTCTCCGGCGAGATCCGCGACGGCTACCTGTGGGGCCGCGGCGCGATCGACATGAAGGACACGGTGGCCGTGATGCTGGCCACCGCCCGCCACTTCGCCCGCACCGGCACCCGCCCCTCGCGGGAGATCGTCCTCGCGTTCCTCGCCGACGAGGAGGCGGGCGGCAAGTTCGGCGCGCACTGGCTCGTCGAGCACCACCCGGAGCTCTTCGCGGGCGTCACCGAGGCGATCGGCGAGGGCGGCGGATTCTCGTACGCGCTCGACGACACACAGCGCCTCTACCCGATCGAGAACGCCCAGCGCGGCATGGCCTGGATGGAGCTCACGGCGACGGGCCGGGCGGGCCACGGCTCCTCCCCCAACGACGAGAACGCGGTCACCGACCTCTCCGAGTCCCTCACCCGCATCGGCCGCCACACGTTCCCGATCCGCCTCATCGAGCCCGTACGGGCACTGCTGGCCGAGGCCGCCGAACTCAAGGGCGTGAAGATCGACTTCGAGGCGGACGACCTCGACGCCGAGCTCGCCAAGCTGGGCCCGGTCGCCGACTTCATGCAGGTGGTGCTCCGCAACTCCGCGAACCCCACCATGTTCACCGCCGGCTACCAGACGAACGTCATCCCCGGCAGGGCCACCGCCCGCGTCGACGGCCGCTTCCTGCCCGGCCACGAGCAGGAACTCGTCGACACCATCGACGAGTTGCTCCTGCCGTCCGTGCGGCGCGAGTGGGTCAACCACGACATCGCCATGGAGACGACGTTCGACGGCCCGCTCGTCGACGCCATGTGCGAGGCCGTGCGCGCCGAGGACCCCGACGGCCACCCGGTCCCGTACTGCAACCCGGGCGGCACCGACGCCAAGGCCTTCACCAAGCTGGACATCCGCTGCTTCGGCTTCAAGGGCCTCAAGCTGCCGCACGACCTGGACTACGGCCGCCTCTTCCACGGCGTCGACGAGCGCGTCCCGCTCGAGGGCCTGCGGTTCGGCGTCCGCGTCATGACCCGCCTCTGGCAGAGCTGCTGACCCGCGGCTCCCCCCGATCGCCCCTGACCCGGGCTCACCCCCCGTACGCCCCCGCCGCAGCCGGCGACGGGGGCGTACGGCAGCATGGGCGGCCGTACATCTACACGCCTAGGACAGGGGAACCCATGAGCGCGGCGCCCAAGCCGGAGATCCTCGCCGCCTTCGAGGCCGCCAAGGGGTTCATGCCGCTCGGCGAAGGGCTGGCGCTCTACGCGGCCGCCACCGAGGCCGCCGCGCTCGGGCTCCCGCTCCTGGAGGTCGGCACGTACTGCGGGCGCTCCACGATCCTGCTCGCCGACGCGGCCCGCCAGGCCGGGGTGAGCGCGCTCACCGTCGACCACCACCGCGGCAGCGAGGAGCAGCAGCCGGGCTGGGACTACCACGACCCGGAGACCGTCGACCCGGTCGTCGGCCGCATGGACACCCTCCCCACGTTCCGGCGCACGCTGCACGCGGCCGGTCTGGAGGAGCACGTCGTCGCCCTGGTGGGCCGCTCCCCGCAGGTCGCCGCCGTCTGGGGCGGCCCGCTCGGCCTCGTCTTCATCGACGGCGGCCACACCGACGAGCACGCGACCGCCGACTACGAGGGCTGGGCCCCGCACGTCGCCGAGGGCGGCCTCCTCCTCATCCACGACGTGTTCCCGGTCAAGATCGACGAGTGGACGGGCCAGGCCCCGTACCGCGTCTACCTCAGGGCCCTGGAATCCGGCGCGTTCACCGAGGTCTCCGCCACCGACTCCCTCCGTGTCCTGCGCCGAACAGGCCCCGGGATCTGAGGAAGGACCGTTAGGCTCGTCCACGTGTCATACGTAGGTCCGGACAGCGACGGTTTCTTCGACGGCGACGGGGACGGCCCCCGGCGGCCGCGCCGGTTCAGCGGCGGTCCGCTGACCGTGACGCTCGCCGCGCTGGTGCCCACGGCTCTCGCCGGGTGGCTGATCTGGCAGGTGGTGGGCGGCCCGGGCGAGAACGAGCCCGCGAAGACGCTGCCCGCCGCGAGCCAGTCGTCGACGGCGGGAGTGGACACGACGTCCCCCTCCCCGTCGAAGTCCGACGACGGCAAGAAGGGCGCCGGGTCGCCGAGCGCCACCCCGTCGAAGTCGAAGCCGCCCGCCTCCTCCTCGAAGCCCGCCGGATCCGGCCCCCTCAAGGGCAAGGTCGTCGTCATCGACCCGGGCCACAATCCCGGCAACTTCCGGCACACCGCGGAGATCAACCGGCTCGTCGACATCGGGACGAACCGCAAGGAATGCGATACGACGGGAACGTCGACCAACGCCGGTTACACCGAAGCCCAGTTCACCCTCGACGTCTCGCGCCGGCTGCGCACCCTGCTCCAACAGCAGGGCGCCACCGTCGAGTTGACCCAGAACGGCGACCGCTCCTGGGGCCCGTGCGTGGACGAGCGCGCCCGGATCGGCAACAAGGCGCACGCGGACGCGGTGATCTCCGTGCACGCCGACGGCTCCGCGGCGGGCAACCGCGGCTTCCATGTGATCCTTCCCGCATCCGTGAACTCCGGCTCCGCCGACACCACGGCGATCGCGGGCCCCTCGCGCAACCTCGGCGAACGCGTCGCGGGCAACTTCCTGCGCGCCACGGGCTCGGCCCCCTCGAACTACATCGGCGACGGCACCGGCCTCGACGTGCGCAAGGACCTGGGAGGCCTCAACCTCTCCACGGTGCCCAAGGTGTTCATCGAATGCGGCAACATGCGCGACGCGAAGGACGCGGCCCTGCTGACGAACGGCGCGTGGCGGCAGAAGGCGGCGCAGGGGATGTCTGACGGAATCGTGAGTTTCCTGCGCGGGTAGTTCTCACCCTGCGGATCGCGGCAGACACCCCCACCGCGCGGACGATAGTGTCTCCCTACGATGGGGCCACCCCCGCGCTTCGCACGGCACAGCAGCGACAGCGACGCCTCCGCCGACGACCGGACGACTGACGAAGGACCGACCTGAAGTGAATATCCGCTCCCTCACTCGAGGCGACGGCGTGGTGATCGGAGCAGCGGTGTTGCTGTTCATCGCCTCGTTCCTCGACATCTATTCGATCGACGGGATCTCCAGCAGCGCAGACCTCCCGAACGCGTGGGGGAGCGCACCGCTCCTGTTCAGCGTCTTCCTCGCGGGCATCTTCGCCGCTGTGCTGATCGTCGTCGCCCGGGGGCTGCCCACCGTGCCGAAGGTCGCCGGTCTCGACCTCGGCCAGTTCGGCATCGCGCTCGCCGTCTTCTCGGCGTGGAGCGCGCTCGGGAACATCTTCGACCCGGCCGGCGGCTTCAACAACACCGGTGGCAGCTCGGACAGCGGAATCGACGCCGGCACCGGCGCCATCCTCGGCCTGATCGCCGCTCTCGTGCTCGCGGGTGCCGCTGTCGCCACTCCGCTCGTGCCCGCGCTGAAGGGTGCCCTCATCGGCGCCCCTCGCCCGCAGGCTCCGCAGCCGTACGGCGCGCAGCCCGCCGGTGGCTACGGCTACCCGGGCGCCCAGCAGCCGGGCCAGCCCTACGGCGCCCAGCCGGGCCAGCCGGGCCAGCCCTACGGCGCCGGCCAGCCGCAGCAGGCGGCGCCCGCGCCGCAGGCCGCGCAGGCCCCGGCCGGCGACTTCTCGCCGTTCTGGTTCGCGGTGCCGGTGCCGCGTCCGCTGTACGCCGAGGACGGCTCCCCGACGCCGATCGCCGAGCTGGCGCCCGGCACGTGGTACCTGGCCGTCGAGCAGCGCGGCCCCGGCCTGGTGGCCCAGACGCAGGACGGCCGTCGCGGCGTCCTCCAGGACACAACGGGGATCCAGCGCGGCTGACGTCGCCCGGCTTTCCGTCACGGCCCCTCACCCGTCTTCCGGGTGGGGGGCCGTTGTCGTACAGTCGCCCCTGGATCACGAACTGACACTGCGTCAGAAATGGGAGCGGCCATGCGACTCGGACTCGCGCTCGGCTACTGGGGCCGCGGTCCCGACCCGCGCCATCTCCAACTCGCCCAGGAGGCCGAGCGGTTGGGCTACGACTCGGTGTGGACCGCCGAGTCGTGGGGCAGCGACGCGTTCACGCCGCTGACGTGGATCGCGGCGCACACCTCACGTATCCGCCTGGGTACGGCGATCGCGCAGATGGCGGCCCGCTCCCCCACGACGACGGCGATGCACGCGCTCACCCTCGACCATCTGTCCGGCGGCCGCATGATGCTGGGGCTCGGACTGTCGGGGCCGCAGGTGGTGGAGGGTTGGTACGGGCGCCCGTTCCCGAGGTCGCCGCTCACCGCGACCCGCGAGTACGTCGACGTGGTGCGGCAGGTACTGCGGCGCGAGGGCCCGGTCGAGACGGACGGCCGCTTCCACGCGCACCCGTATCGCGGCGAGGACGCCACCGGCCTCGGCAAGCCGCTGAAGCCGATCACGCATCCCCTGCGCGCCGACCTGCCGATCCTGCTCGGCGCCGAGGGCCCGAAGAACATCGCGCAGACGACCCGCATCGCGGACGGCTGGCTCCCGCTGTACTGGTCGCCGACGCGCACGGACGCGTACGAGGCCTCCCTCACCGACCTCCCCGAGGACTTCGTGATCGCGCCCATGGCCCGCGTCACGGTCTGCGACGACGTCGCCGAGGGGCTGCTGCCGGTGAAGGCGATGCTGGGCTTCTACATCGGCGGCATGGGCCACGCGAAGCGCAACTTCCACGCGGACCTGATGGCACGCATGGGATACGCGGACGAGGCCCGCCGGGTCCAGGAACTCTTCCTCGCGGGACGGCGCGAGGAGGCCGTGCTGGCCGTGCCGGACGCCTTCGCCGACGAGATCTCGCTGGTCGGTCCGCGCGGGCGCATCGCCGAACGGCTGGAGCTGTGGCGCAAGGGCCCGGTCACCGACCTGCTCGTCCTGGCCCCGGACCCGCATACGCTGCGGGTCCTGGCCGAGCTCAACTCGTAGCGCAAGACGTCCCGTTGGAGGGCGTGGGCGCTAGGAACCCGAGGACAGTTCCTTGGCCGACGGCACCTTGTCCTTCACCTCGGCGCCCGCGCTCTTGCCCGCGTCCTTCACCGAGTTGATGACATCGTCGAAGGAGTTGACGGCGTCGCCGTCGCCCTTGCGCAGCTTGGACGGCAGGTCCTTCAGCTTGTCGATGCCCGCCGTGAGCGGTGCGACGGCCTTGGAGAGCAGCGGGTCGCCCTTCGCGTTCTTCACGGCCGCCTTCAGCCTGTTGTACGCGAACGCGCCCGCGACACCCGCCTTGACCAGGGCGAGCTTCCGTCCGCCGGCGCCCTTCTTGAACTTGCCCTTGCGGTACGGCTTCACGATCCACTGGTAGGTCGCGCCGGCCGCGAGCCCCGCGTTGGCGACGAAGCGCGTCTTGGCGAACTTCTGCTTCTCGGCGGAGGTGCTGGGGGTCGGTTCCGCCACAGCCGCGGCCACGGTGCCCGACGGCTTGGCCTTGGTGTCGTTGCCGCTGCACGCCGTCCCGCCCACGAGGAGCGCGGAGCTGACGACGAGCGCCACGACAGCGCGGCGTACGGGCAGGGTGGGACCGGTCACGACAAACCTCCAGGGCACGGTGCTTCTGCTCCCTGGCAGCGTCCCCCGCCCCCCACGGCCGCGCGACCCGGGCGAGCCCGTACGGGTTTCACCCGCCGTGGAGCGGTAACCAGTGCTTCATGTCTCCCAGCCAAGCAACACGAGGCACCAACCAAGCCGCGACGATCGTCATGGTCGTCGCAGACATCCTGGCCGCCATCCTCGGCCTGTGGATCCTGATGTACCTGCTGGAAGCCAACCGGGGCAACGACCTGGTGCAGTTCATCCACGACGCGGCCCTGTGGCTAGCCGGCTGGTCGCACGACCTGTTCACGTTCGACGCCGAATGGGCGCGGGTGGTCGCGGGCTACGGCCTGGCGGCGGTGGTGTACCTGTTCGTCGGTCACTTCGTCGCCGGCCGGCTGCGCCGCTACTGAGCGGGGCTTCCCTCGCAGCAGTCCGGTTCGAAGCCCGCCGGGAGGCGGCCTCCGAACACCGAGCAGGTGGCCTCGTCGCCGCCGAGCGCGGCGACGGCGAGCAGCACCGAACCGGCTGTCCACGCGGTCAGTTCCCTCGGCCAGACGGCCCGGTCGTCGAAGACGTAGCCGGTCCAGTACAGGCCCGACTCCGGGTCGCGCAGGTGCTGGATCGACTGGAGGATCTCCAGCGCGCGGTCGGACTCGCCCACCGCCCACAGGGCGAGGGCGAGTTCGGCGCTCTCGCCGCCGGTGACCCACGGGTTGGGGACGACACAGCGCACGCCGAGTCCGGGGACGACGAAGCGGTCCCAGGACGCCTGGATGCGCTCCTCGGCCTCCGAGCCGGTGAGGGCGCCGCCGAGGACGGGGTAGTACCAGTCCATCGAGTAGCGGTCCTTGTCGAGGAACCGCTCGGGGTGGCGGCGGATCGCGTGCCGCAGGCTGCCGGCCGCCAACTCCCAGTCGGGTTGGGGCTCTTCACGCTGCTCGGCGATCGCGAGGGCGCACCGCAGCGCGTGGTGCACGGACGAACTGCCGGTCAGGAGCGCCTCGTCGACGGGTGTCCCGTCCGGCTCGCGCTTCCAGCCGATCTGCCCGCCGGGCTGCTGGAGCCGCAGTACGAACTCCATGGCCGCGTACACGGTGGGCCACATGCGGTCGAGGAAGGCGTCGTCGCCGGTGGAGAGGTAGTGGTGCCAGGCGCCCACGGCGACGTAGGCGACGAAGTTGGTCTCGCGGCCGTGGTCGGTGATGTCACCGGCGTCCCCGTCGGCGTAGGCCGCGTACCAGGAGCCGTCCTCGTTCTGGTGGCGGGCGAGCCAGGCGTAGGCGCGTTCGGCGGCGTCGTGCTCGCCGGCCACGTCGAGGGCCATGGCGGCCTCGGTGTGGTCCCACGGGTCGAGGTGGTGGCCACGGAACCAGGGTATGGCGCCGTCCTCGCGCTGCACGGCGAGGAGCCCGCGGACGGTCGCGGCGGCCTGCTCGGCGGTCAGTACGCCGGGCAGGACGAGGTGTTCGGTCTTCCCCGGGCTCGTCACGCCTCGGCCTTGGGCAGGTGCGGCTTGGTGGCGTAGGCGACGAAGCTCTTGCCGACGACCGGGTTGAGCAGCTGCTCGGCGACGCGGGTGAGCGCCGGCTTCTTCATGATGTCCCAGACCAGGAGCTTGTGGTACGCCCGCACGGGCAGCGCCTTGTCGTTGTCGACGCCGAAGGCGCACTTGAGCCACCAGTACGGCGAGTGCAGGGCGTGCGCGTGATGCGTGCCGTAGGGCTTGAGGCCCGCCTCGCGCATCTTGCCGAGGAGTTCGTCCGCCTTGTAGATGCGGATGTGGCCGCCCTCGACCTCGTGGTAGGCGTCGCTGAGGGTCCAGCAGACCTTCTCCGGGCCGTAGCGGGGCACGGTCACGGCGATGCGGCCGCCCGGCTTGAGGACGCGGACCATCTCGGCGAGCACGCCCTTGTCGTCGGGGATGTGCTCCATCACCTCGGAGATGATCACGACGTCGAACGAGGCGTCCGGGAAGGGAAGGTTGAGGGCATCACCCTCCATGGCGGTGGCCGTGGCGCCCGCGGGAGCCTCACCGGCCTCCTTCATCGCGGCGAACCACTTGGCGACCTCGCGGATCTCCTCGCCGTTCTGGTCGAGGGCGACCACCTGGGCCCCGCGCCGGTAGCACTCGAACGCGTGCCGCCCGGCTCCGCAGCCGAGGTCGAGGACGCGGTCGCCTGCGGCGAGCGGGAAGCGGGTGAAGTCGACGGTCAGCACGTGGCCCTGCTTTCGCGGTCGGATCCTGCACGTTCGAGGGGGGTGGTGGCCGCGGCGCCGGTGGTCCGGGCCGCCGAGCGGGCGATGGACTCGCGGTAGAGCTCGGCGGTGCCGAGCGCCGCGCGGGCCCAGGTGAAGTTCCCGAGGACGCGTTCGCGTCCGGCGGCGCCGAGCCGCGCCCGCAGCTGCGGGTCGTCCAGGAGTCTGCCGAGCGCGGCGGCCAGCGCGCCCGCGTCGCCGGTGGGCACCGCGAGGCAGGTCTCGCCGTCGGGCCCGGCGACCTCGGGGATCGCTCCGCCGGTGGTGGCGACGAGAGGGGTGCCCGTGGCCATGGCCTCCGCCGCGGGCAGCGAGAAGCCCTCGTACAGGGAGGGCACACAGGCGACCTCCGCCGACCGTACGAGGTCGACGAGTTCGGCGTCGGTGATGCCCTTGACGAAGGACACGGCGCCTTCGAGGCCGTACTTCTCGATGGCCGCGGCGACGGGCCCGTCCTCGGCGCGCTTGCCGACGACGACGAGGTGGGCGGCCGGGTTCTCCGTGCGGACCTTGGCGAGGGCCTCGACGAGGAAGACGAGTCCCTTGAGGGGAACGTCGGCGCTGGACGTCGTCACGATGCGGCCGGGCACCTCGGCGACCGAGGGGTCCGGCGAGAAGAGGTCGGTGTCGGCGCCGATGTGCACGACGCGGATCCGGTCCTGGCGTACGCCGAGGTGGTCGACGATCTCCTGGCGCGAGGTCCCGGAGACGGTGAGCACGGACGGCAGGCGGCGGGCGACGCGCTTCTGCATCCGCGTGAACGCGTACCAGCGGCGTACGGAGGCGCGGCGCTTCCAGTCGGGCGCCGCGTCGATCTCCAGCTGCCGGTCGACGGTGATGGGGTGGTGGATCGTCGTGACGAGGGGGGCACCGAGCGCGGCGGGCCCGCCCAACAGGCCGTAGCCCAGCGTCTGGTTGTCGTGCACGATGTCGAACTCGCCGCGCCGCGCCCGCAGATGGCGCCGGGCGCGCAGCGAGAACGTGAGGGGTTCGGGGAAGCCGCCGGTCCACATGGTGCCGACCTCGAGCGCGTCCACCCAGTCGCGGTACTCGTCGCGCTTGGGGGTACGGAACGGGTCGGGGCTGCGGTACAGGTCGAGGCTGGGCAGCTCGGTGAGCCTGAGCCCCTTCAGGTCCTCGCCCTCGTCGAGGACGGGGTAGGGCTGGGAGCCTATGACCTCGACCTGGTGCCCGAGCCGGGCGAGTTCGCGGGACAGATGGCGTACGTAGACGCCCTGTCCGCCGCAGAACGGGTTCCCCTTGTACGTAAGGAGAGCGATACGCAACGGACGGTCACCGTCGGCGGAGGAACCGGCCCGGGGGCCCGCCTCCATGGCCTCAGCGGTCACTCGTGGCCCCCTTCTCGCAGCACGTTCACGCGAGACTACGCGTGGGCGGTAATCTAGAACAAGTTTCAGAGTTGCCGGCTCTTTGATCCTTCAAGGAGCACAGAATCTACCGGCAGGTAGCCTCGCTGTAACGCTCGGATCAGGTGATTCGCGCCACGACGGAGCCCCGGCTCCCCTGCCATGATGAGCCTCTCGAAAACACCGGATTACGGCTTGACAGCCACGGAACGGGACACATGACAGCGGAAGCGAAGACAGCACATCCGGCGTCGCCGCCCCTCACCGAGCGCCAGGAAGCGCGCCGCCGCCGCATCCTGCACGCGAGCGCCCAGCTGGCCAGCCGCGGCGGCTTCGACGCCGTGCAGATGCGCGAGGTCGCCGAGTCCTCACAGGTCGCTCTCGGCACGCTGTACCGGTACTTCCCGTCCAAGGTGCATCTCCTCGTGGCCACGATGCAGGACCAGCTCCAGCACATGCACGCGACGGTCCGCAAGCGCCCGCCCTCGTCCGACCTGCCCTCGGAGCGGGTCGCGGAGACCCTGATGCGGGCCTTCCGCGCGCTCCAGCGCGAACCGCACCTCGCCGACGCGATGGTGCGCGCCCTCACCTTCGCCGACCGCAGCGTGAGCCCCGAGGTCGACCAGGTGTCCCGGCAGACGACGGCGATCATCCTGGACGCGATGGAGCTGGACGACCCGACCCCGCAGCAGCTCTCCGCGGTCCGCGTCATCGAGCACACCTGGCACTCGGCGCTCATCACCTGGCTGTCGGGGCGCGCGTCGATCGCGCAGGTGAAGATAGACATCGAGACGGTGTGCCGGCTGATCGACCTCACCACGCCGGACGCCCGGAAGTAGGCGGCACCGCGGAGGACCGTGCCCCGGGGCACGAGCGGCACCGGGGCACAGGAAAGACCTACGAGACGGGTTCCCTGCGCCGGCATGGTCCGGATCAGGTGGTGGAGGTCGCCGTCCGGCTCTGCTACTGCCTTCCGGCCTCTCAGCCCTACCGTCGACGTCGGCCACGGCGGATGCCGTTTGCGTCACGCCACAGTCGGCTACTCCGGTGGGACTCCCTCACTCGCCTCATAGGCCAATACCAGGATAGACCGCCCATGCCGTGACGCAACCCTCCAAAGGGGACTTTTCTTCAGTCTTCCGGCGGGAAGACCGGCTCCCCGCTGCCCAGCAACGTGATCATGACGGCTTCCACGGGGCAGCCCTCCGCCGCCGCCAGGATCTTCTCGTTGGCGTCGGCCTCCGCCTCGAGCGGCCGGGACTGCCTGCCGGAGTCGAGACGGAAGGCGCCCGGGGCGTGGTGAACGCATTGCGCCGAACCGATGCAGACGCCCCGGTCGACCTCGACGTGCCAGCGGTCTCCCATCACGCCTCCCAGCCGGCCGGCAGATGGATCATCTTGTGCTCCAGGAAGGCGCTGTACCCCTCGGGCCCGAACTCCCGGCCGAGACCGGAGTTCTTGTAGCCGCCGAACGGGCCGAGCATGTCGAGGCTGAAGGTGTTCACGCTGTACGTGCCGGTGCGCACCTGTCGCGCGACGTCGATGCCGTGCGCGACGTCGGCCGTCCACACGCTGCCGCTGAGCCCGTAGTCGGAGTCGTTGGCGATCTTCAGCGCCTCGGCCTCGTCGCCGTACGGGAGCAGGCAGATGACCGGTCCGAAGATCTCCTCCCGGGCCACGCGCATCGAGTTGTCGACGTCGCCGAAGAGGGTCGGCTCCACGTACCAGCCGCGGTCGAGCCCCGCGGGACGGCCGCCGCCGGTGAGGATCTTGGCGCCCTCCTCCTGGCCGATGCGGATGTAGTCGAGGGAGCGGCGCTGCTGGCGCTCGGCGACCAGCGGGCCGACCTGGGTCGCCGGGTCGAGCGGGTCGCCGACGACAAGCGCGGCCGCCGCCTCCGTGAGGGCTCCGGCGAACTCGTCGTAGCGCGAGCGGGGCAGGAGGATGCGGGTCTGGGCGACGCAGGCCTGGCCGTTGTTCATCCAGGCGGACTGGACGAGGCCGGGGACGGTCGTCGCGAGGTCCGCGTCCGGCAGGACGACGGCCGCGGACTTGCCGCCGAGTTCGAGGGTGACGTGGGTGAGGTTGCGCGAGGCGACCTCCATGACGCGCCGGCCCGCGGCCACGGACCCGGTGAAGGAGACCTTGTCGACGCCGGGGTGCCCGACGAGGTACTCGCTGACCTCGCGGTCCGCGGGAAGGATGGACAGGACCCCCTCCGGCAGCCCCGCCTCCTTCGCGATCTCGCCGAGCAGATACGCGTCGAGCGGCGATTCCGGCGACGGCTTGAGGACGACGGTGCAGCCGGCGAGCAGCGCGGGCGCGAGCTTGGCCGCGGCCACGAACTGCGGGACGTTCCAGGGGGCCACGGCCGCCACGACGCCGACCGGCTCACGCCGCACCAGGATCTTCCCGAGCGCGCCGTCGCGCGTCTCCTCGTACGTGAAGTTCTTCGCGACGGTGATCGCGGAGTCCCACACCATCATCGCGCCGAGCGCCTGCGCGAGGACGCTCCAGGAGTACGGGGAGCCGTTCTCCGAGGAGATGAGGCGGGCGATCTCCTCGTGCCGTACGGCGATCGCGTCCTTGATCCGGGTGACGACCGCGATCCGCTCGTCGAGCGGGAGACGCGGCCAGGGGCCCTCGTCGAACGCCCTGCGGGCGGCGGCGACCGCGCGGTCGACATCGGCGGGCGCGGCGTGCGGCACGCGCCCGAAGACCTCGCCGGTGTGCGGGGAGATCACCTCGATGACATCCGTGCCGGACGGCTGCGTCAACTCCCCGCCGATGTAGAGCTGTCCGTGCTCCACGAACTCGTGCTCAAGCCGTTCCTCATGCCCGGTCATGACCGACCGCCTCTCGCGGGACGTTTTCTGACACTGCATCAGAACCTACGGAAACTGATACCAGTTCCAGTTCCAGGAGTCCACGGATCGGCACGGCGGCCGTCACCCGACAAGTCGACCCGGGCGACCATTGGAACAAGTTCTATTACAGTGGCGGGAGTTCGAGGTCGTCGTACGAGAGGTGGGGCCCGATGACGCAGGTGACCGACCACGGCGGAGGCGTCTGGTCCCTTCGGGTGCCCATCCCCGACAACCCGCTCGGCTTCACCCTGGTCCACCTCCTCGACACCGACCGCGGGCCCGTCCTCATCGACACGGGCTGGGACGACCCCGAGTCGTGGGACGCGCTCACCGAGGGCCTCGCCGCCTGCGGCACGGGCGTCGGCGAGGTGACCGGGGTCCTGATCACCCATCACCACCCCGACCACCACGGCCTGTCGGCGAAGGTGCGCGAGGCGTCCGGCGCCTGGATCGCCATGCACGAGGCGGACGTGTCCGTCGTGCGCCGCACCCGCGAGAACCCGCCGGAGCGCTGGTACGCGTTCATGGCCGCCAAGCTCGCCGCGGCCGGCGCCCCCGAGGAGCACATGGCGCCGCTGATCGCCGCCCGCGACTCGGGCAGGGCCCGCAGCCTCCCGGGCCTCGCCCCCGCGCTCCCCGACCGCACCATCACCCCCGGCGACCTGCTCGACCTGCCGGGCCGCCGCCTGCGCGCGATCTGGACACCCGGCCACACCCCGGGCCATGTGTGCCTGCACCTGGAGGAGGACCACCCCGCCGGGCTCGCGGGCAACGGCCGCCTCTTCTCCGGCGACCACCTGCTCCCCGGGATCACCCCGCACATCGGCCTCTACGAGGACCCGGACGACGCCACGGTCACCGATCCGCTCGGCGACTACCTGGACTCGCTGGAGCGCGTCGGCCGCCTGGCCCCCGCCGAGGTGCTCCCGGCCCACCAGCACACGTTCACCGACGCCCCCGCCCGCGTACGGGAGCTGCTCGACCACCACGAGGAGCGCCTCACCGGCCTGCTCACCCTGCTCGCCACCCCGCTCACCCCCTGGCAGCTCGCCGAGCGGATGGAGTGGAACCGGCCCTGGGAACAGATCCCCTACGGCTCGCGCACCATCGCGGTCTCGGAGGCCGAGGCGCACTTGCGCCGACTGGTGAAACTGGGCCGCGCGGAGGCCGTCGCCGGCAGCGACCCGGTGACTTATGCGCCGGTCTGATCTACGCACTTGACCTGCGCTTTACCGGCGTTGCGCGATCTTTACCGGGTGTGCGAAACAGCCTGCCCGGCGGGCCTTCCGCCGCATGGTCCGCGGGTGGCAACAGGCGTAATGTCTGGCATCTCAGAACTGGACCGACAAGGGGGCGGCCACCGATGGCGCCGGACGAGGCCGTGGTCGGCTGTACGGGGAAGCTGGTCATCGCCACGCGCGGAGCCGAGGGCCCGGGCGAGGTACTGGTGCGGGTGAGGGGCGGCAGCGAGACGTTTCTCGCGTGGTCCGACGAACCCCTGGAGCGCGGGGCGACGGTCCTGGTGATCGAGTCCCGCGGCACCCGCCAGGTCGTCGTCATGGCCTGGAGCGATCCGTCGCTCGACGAATGGGCCGACGGCTCCGGCGACACGGGTGACGCCCGCTAAGGAGACTGAAGGATGTTCGGATATCGCGTTCCCGCTCCCGATGAGGCGATGCTGATCTCGGGTGGCAGGCGGGGACTTGGGGGAGCGCCGTTCCGGGTCGTGACGGGCCATGGAAAATTCGTCCTGCCTATCTTCCGCAAGACCCGCTTTCTGTCCTTGGCCATGTCCGAGGCCGAGGTCGTCGAGAAGTGCGTGACCCGGCAGGGCATCGCCCTGACCGTGCGCGCCGTCATCGCGTTCAAGGTCGGCAACGACACGGAGTCCATCGTCAACGCCGGCCAGCGCTTCCTGTCCGACCAGGACCAGATGTCGGTCCTGACCGGCCGGATCTTCGCCGGTCACCTGCGCTCCATCATCGGCTCGATGACGGTCGAGGAGATCGTCACGGAGCGGCAGAAGCTCGCCGCCGAGGTGCTCGACACCTCGAAGGCCGAGATGGCGAAGATCGGACTGATCGTGGACTCGCTCCAGATCCAGTCCATCGACGACGGCAACACCGGCTACATCGACGCGATGTCCGCCCCGCACAAGGCGGCCATCCAGCGGCAGGCCCAGATCGCGCAGGCGCAGGCCACCCAGGCCTCGACCCAGGCGCAGCAGGAGGCCCAGCGCAACCAGGCCGAGTACGCGCGGCAGACCGCCGTCGTCCAGGCCGAGTACAAGGCCGAGGTGGACCGCGCGCAGGCCGCGGCCGCCCAGGCCGGGCCACTGGCCCAGGCGCACGCCGAGCAGGAGGTCCTCGCGGCGCGCACCGAACTCGCCGAGCGGGCCGCCGAACTGCGCCAGCAGCAGCTGGTGGCCGAGGTCGTGAAGCCCGCGGAGGCGGACGCCGAGCGGATCCGCGTGATGGCCATCGCCGAGGCCGAGCGGATGAAGATCCAGGCCGCGGCGGCGGCGTCGTACGACCGGGTCGCGCTCGACCGGATGCTGATCGACCAGCTGCCGCAGATCGTGAAGGAGGCGGCCGGCGGCCTCAAGGGCGCCAACGTGAACGTGCTCAACGGCGCGGACGGCCTCGGTGAGATCGCGGCCGGACTCGTCGGCCAGGGTCTGACCATCCTCGACTCGGTCCGCCGCAACCTGGGCGCACCGGACGCCGACGCCAAGAAGAGCGGCGGCGAGATGGAGATCCAGCGGTACCTGGGCGCGGCGTCGAGCCCGGTGGACGGCCGCGACGGCGGCGACGACGGGCCGGTCGACATCCGCTGAGCCCTTCCGTCGCCTACAGGCGCACTCGTCCCGGAGGGCCGGGGCAGACTTCGGTCCGCCCCGGCCCTTCGGGCGCCCCGGGGGTGGCCGCCTACGGGCCGGTACAGTGGGCGGGTCGTCATCATGCGCGCACGGGGGGAAGCCGGTGCGAATCCGGCGCTGACCCCGCAACCGTGAACCACGTAGGTGGTGAGCCGGACTGCCCCGTGCGGCGCGTGACCGGCTCGTGTCATCGGCCCCCGCCGGTGGCCGGCACCGTCGAGGCATACGGAGCCGGAGCCGCCCGGTGCCCGCGTGTGCCGTGCCGCCCGGCTCCCCGCAGGGAGAGGCACCCGCCCCACCATGAACATTCGCCGCAGCGCCGCGCTCGTGGCGGCCACCGCCGTCATCGGCATGGCCACCGCCCCGGCCGCCCTCGCGGATGACTCCGCGCCCTCCGCGTCCCCTTCGGTGGCGATCCCCTCCGGGCTCTACGGGAAGGCCGACCCGACGTACGACGGTGTCTGGCGGCAGTCCCTCTCGCTGCTCGCCCAGCACACGACCGGTGTGAAGCCCGCGGCGAAGGCCGTGGCCTGGCTGACCGGGCAGCAGTGCGCGAACGGCGGGTTCGCCGCGTTCCGCGCCGACCCGGGCAAGGCGTGCGACGCCAAGACGCCTCTCGACTCCAACAGCACGGGCGCCGCGGTGCAGGCGCTCGCCGCGCTCGGCGGGCACGACGCCGAGGTCGGCAAGGCCGTGAAGTGGCTGGAGTCCGTGCGGGGCGACGACGGCGGCTGGGGCTACAACCCGGGCGGCGCGAGCGACGCGAACTCCACGTCCGTGGTGATCGGCGCGCTCGCCGCGGCGGGCGAGAAGGTCACGTCGGCGCAGGACGCGCTCGTCAAGCTGTCCATCCCGTGCGGCAAGGACGGCGGGGGCGCGTTCGCGTACCAGCCGGACAAGAAGGGCAAGCTCGCGGCCAACGCGGACGCGACGGCGGCCGGTGTGCTCGGCGGGCTCGGCAAGGGCCTCGCCGCGGACGGCGCGAAGCAGGCCGGGGCCCCGTCCTGCGAGGGCTCGGGAACCCCCGACGCCGCGCAGGCCGCACAGAACGGCTCCGCCTACCTGACCGAGGCGCTGGCCAAGGACCACCACCTCATGTCGTCGATGCCGGGCGCCAAGGACCAGCCGGACTACGGCAACACGGCCGACGCGGTCACCGCTCTCTCGGCCGCGGGCCACGGCGACCAGGCCGCCCCCGCGCTGAGCTGGCTGGAGAAGAACGCCACGCAGTGGGCCGCGCAGAGCGGTCCCGCCGCCTACGCGCAGCTCGTCCTCGCCTCGCACGCGGCCGGCGCCGACCCCCGTGACTTCGGCGGCACCGACCTCGTGAAGGCCCTGAACGCGACCGGTCCCGCGCCCTCCTCCACGAAGGCCGCGGGCGACGAGAAGAAGGAAGAGAAGAAGGACGACGGCGGCATCAGCGTCTGGTACGTCGTCGCCGTCGCGGCCGTCGCCGGCATCGGCATCGGCTTCCTGTTCAGCGGCCGCAAGAAGCAGCAGCTGTGACCACGTACCGCCGCCGCGGTCCTGCCGTCACCGTCCTCGGACTGCTCGGCGTGCTGTGCGCGCTCCTCGCGGGGGCGGGCCAGGCGCAGGCCACCGGCTATCGCTACTGGTCGTTCTGGGACCGTGACGGCTCCGCGTGGGTGTACGCCTCGCAGGGCCCGTCGACGGCCCGCCCGTCGGACGGCGACGTCCAGGGGTTCCGGTTCTCCGTGAGCGAGGACTCGCAGGACTCGGCGAAGCCGCGCGGGGCCGCGTCCTTCGACTCCATCTGCGCGGCCACTCCCGCGCGGGGCGGCGAGAAGCGGGTCGCGCTCGTCATCGACTTCGGCACGGCGCAGGACGCGCCGTCCGGAGAGACGCCGCCGAAGCCGCGTACGGCGTGTGCGCGCGTCGCGGACGACGCGACCAGCGCGGAGGCGCTCGCCGCCGTCGCCAAGCCGCTGCGCTACAACAACCAGGCACTGCTGTGCTCCATCGCCGGCTACCCGAAGACGGGGTGCGGCGAGCAGGTGTCCTCTTCGAAGGACACCGGGTCCAAGGGCGCCGGGTCCAAGGGCACCGCGAAGGACAGCGCGGCGGCGTCCGACGGCGGTGGCCCCTCCGTCGGCCTGATCGCGGGCGGCGCCGTCGTCGTCGTGCTCGGCGCGGCCGCGGTCCGGCAGGCCCGCCGCCGGCGCGGCTGACGGACGCGGACACGACGACACGATGAGCAGCACCGGCGCAGGTTCACCGCACCCCGCCCCGCGTCCGCGCCTCGCGCGCGACCCGGGGACGGGGCCGTCCGCGCGCCGTCGTCCCCTCGCCGCGCCCCGGGCCCACCGCTCGAACGCGCTGCATCCCGGCGCCTGGTGGCTCTGGGCGCTCGGGCTCGGCACGGCGGCGTCGCGGACGACGAATCCGCTGCTGCTCGCGCTGCTCATCGGGGTGGCCGGGTATGTGGTGGCCGCGCGGCGCACGTCGGCGCCGTGGGCACGCTCGTACGGGGCGTTCGTGAAGCTGGGGCTCGCGGTGATCGGGATCCGGCTGCTGTTCGCGGTGTTCCTGGGGTCACCGATCCCGGGCACGCACCTGCTCGTCACACTGCCCGAGGTGCCGCTGCCCGAATGGGCGCAGGGGGTGCGGATCGGGGGCCGGGTCACGGTCGAGGGCCTGGTGTTCGCGCTGTACGACGGCCTGAAGCTGGCCGCGCTCCTGATCTGTGTGGGCGCGGCGAACGCCCTCGCGAGTCCGGCCCGCCTCCTCAAGTCCTTGCCGGGGGCGCTGTACGAGGCCGGGGTCGCCGTCGTCGTCGCGATGACGTTCGCGCCGCACCTGATCGCCGACGTACGGCGGCTGCGGGCCGCGCGCCGGCTGCGCGGCCGGCCCGACAAGGGGCTGCGGGGCCTGGCGCAGGTCGGCCTTCCTGTCCTTGAGGGCGCCCTTGAGCGGTCGGTGGCGCTGGCCGCCGCGATGGACGCGCGCGGGTACGGGCGTACGGCCGAGGTCCCGGCCGCTGTGCGCCGGGTCACCGCGGTGCTGACGCTGGGCGGTCTGGTGGGGGTGTGCGCGGGAACGTACGGCCTGCTGACCGCGGACGGCGCGCGGTACGGGCTGCCCGTGCTGCTCGCCGGGGTGGCGGCCGCGCTCGGCGGGCTCTGGCTCGGCGGGCGCCGCTCGGTCCGCACCCGGTACCGGCCCGACGTGTGGGGCGTGCGGGCGTGGCTCGTCGCCGCGTCGGGGGTGGCCGTCGCCGCCGTGATGATCCGGGCCGGTTCCTACGATCCCTCGGCCCTGGCGCCCGGCGTCGTGCCGCTGGCCGCGCCGACGCTGCCGCTGTGGCCCGCGGCCGGGGTGCTGCTCGGACTGCTCCCCGCGTGCGTGGCGCCCGCGCCGCCGCTCGCCGAAACACCCTCGAAGGAGGCTTCATGATCCGGTTCGAGGACGTCTCGGTGACGTACGACGGGGCCGCGACACCCACGGTGCGCAACATCGAACTCGATGTACCCGAGGGCGAGTTGGTACTGCTCGTGGGGCCGTCCGGCGTCGGCAAGTCGACGCTGCTCGGCGCGGTGAGCGGGCTCGTGCCGCACTTCACCGGGGGCACGCTGAGCGGGCGCGTCACGGTCGCGGGGCGCGACACCCGTACGCACAAGCCGCGCGAACTCGCCGACGTGGTGGGCACGGTGGGGCAGGACCCGCTCTCCCACTTCGTCACCGACACCGTCGAGGACGAGCTCGCGTACGGCATGGAGTCGCTCGGACTCGCGCCCGACGTGATGCGGCGCCGCGTCGAGGAGACCCTCGACCTGCTGGGCCTCGCCGACCTGCGCGACCGTCCCATCGCGACGCTGTCCGGCGGGCAGCAGCAGCGCGTCGCCATCGGCTCCGTCCTCACCCCGCACCCGCGGGTCCTGGTCCTCGACGAGCCGACGTCCGCGCTCGACCCGGCCGCCGCGGAGGAGGTCCTCGCGGTGCTGCAGCGCCTCGTGCACGACCTCGGCACGACGGTCCTGATGGCCGAGCACCGGCTCGAGCGGGTCGTGCAGTACGCGGACCAGGTCGCGCTCCTCGCGGGGCCCGGCGAACCCCTGCTGCTCGGCGCCCCCGCCGAGATCATGGCCGTGTCGCCGGTGTTCCCGCCGGTCGTGGACCTGGGCCGCCTGGCGGGCTGGTCACCGCTGCCGCTGACGGTGCGGGACGCGCGACGCGGGTCCGGGGAGTTGCGGGAGCGTCTGGCCGGGCACGAGCCACGCGAGGCTCATGAGCAACCGAGGGCCGCCGCCTCCCCCGCCTCCCGCCGGTCGCTGCTGCGTTCCGGCAGGCGGCCCGAGGTGCCCGCCGTCGCCGGGGTCGCGGGGCTCGCGGTGCGGCGGGGGCGTGTCGAGGCGTTGCGTCACGTCGACCTCTCGGTCGGGCCCGGTGAGATCGTCGCCCTGATGGGCCGCAACGGCGCCGGGAAGTCCACCCTCCTGTCCACCCTGGTCGGCCTGGTCCGCCCGTCGTCCGGCACGGCCCTGGTGGGCGGCGCGGTCCCGCACCGCACGGGCCCGCGCGAGCTGATCCGCCGCGTCGGCCTGGTCCCGCAGGAACCGCGGGACCTCCTGTACGCGGACACGGTGGCCGCCGAGTGCGCGGCCGCCGACCACGACGCGGGCGCGGATCCGGGCACCTGCCGTGATCTGGTCTCGCGGCTCCTGCCCGGCATCGCGGACGACACCCACCCCCGTGACCTCTCGGAGGGCCAGCGCCTCACCCTCGCCCTGGCGATCGTGCTGACGGCCCGCCCTCCGCTGCTCCTGCTCGACGAGCCGACGCGCGGCCTCGACTACGCGGCGAAGGCCCGCCTGGTCACGATCCTGCGCGGCCTCGCGGCCGACGGGCACGCCGTCGTCCTGGCCACGCACGACGTCGAACTGGCCGCCGAGCTGTCCCACCGCGTCGCCGTCCTCGCCGACGGCGAGATCGTGGCGAACGGCCCCACCCCCGAGGTGGTCGTGGCCTCCCCCGCCTTCTCCCCCCAGGTCGCCAAGGTGCTGGCCCCGGGCAGGTGGCTCACGGTGGCGCAGGTCCGCGAGGCCCTTGAGAGCGTCGAGGCCATGGAGTCCGCGGACCCGACGGAGGACGGGGCATGAGGACCGCACCCGAGACCGGGCGCCCCGACCGCCAGGCCCGCGCCGTGCGCCTCGGCCCCCGCTCCGTGGTGGCCCTGCTCCTCGTCAGCGCCGTAGGGGTGGCCGCCTTCGGGTGGCCGCTGCTCGCGGGCCCGTCGTCGCAGGTCAGCGCGCATGCGCAGGACGCTCCCTGGCTGTTCGCGGGGCTGCTCGTCCTGCTGGTGGGCGTGGTGGCGGCCGCCGTGTCCGACGGCGGCGTCGGTCCCAAGGCGGTGGCGATGCTCGGGGTCCTTGCCGCGACGGGCGCGGCGCTGCGGCCGATCGGGGCGGGGACCGCCGGGATCGAGCCGATGTTCTTCCTGATGGTGCTGAGCGGGCGCGTCCTCGGGCCCGGCTTCGGGTTCGTGCTGGGGTCCGTGACCATGTTCGCGTCCGCGCTGCTCACCGGCGGGGTCGGCCCGTGGATGCCCTTCCAGATGCTGTCGATGGGCTGGTTCACGATGGGCGCGGGCCTGCTCCCCGGCCCGGACAGGCTGCGCGGCCGCGCCGAGGTGCTGATGCTGGCGGCGTACGGGTTCCTGGCCGCGTTCGCGTACGGCACCGTCATGAACCTGGCCGGCTGGCCGTTCCTGGACTCGCTGTCGTCGAGCGTCGCCTTCCAGGCGGGCGCCCCGCTGCACGAGAACCTGGTCCGCTTCCTCGCCTACTGTCTGGCCACGTCACTGGGCTGGGACCTGGGCCGGGCGGCCCTGACCGTCGTCCTCACCGTCACCGTCGGCCCGGCGCTCCTGAGGGCGCTGCGGCGGGCCACACGCCGGGCGGCGTTCGAGGCCCCCGTCACATTCGAGGGCACCGAGCCGTAGGGCTTCACGCGCGCTGCGTCACCGAAACACGCCCACGCGGTGAAGCACCCCACATGACCCAGGTCACCTACGAGGCGCGGTCGTAGACGCGACCACTTGACGCGTCCCCAACAAAACACCCCCTGACCTGGGCAATGAGAGCCAGGTCACGTAGGGGACATTTCGACCACATGCGACCCCAACTAGTAAAAGGGGCGATTGCCACGAGGGTCCGGGGCTGTTTCTCTGGAGGAGTCGCAAGGCGCCGACGGCCCCCGCCAGGGCCCCGGCGCTTCTGTACGCCGCAGGGCGTGCGAAGCGGCCCCTGTGTCCCCCACGGAAGGTTCACGCTTTGTCCGCCACCATCCTCCGCCGCATCGCCGCTCCGAAGAAGGCCCTCGCCGGTGTCGCCCTGGCTGCCGCCACCGCCGGCATGGTCATGGCCGCCGCCCCGGCGTCGAACGCCGCCGCCACCTCTTCGCCGAAGTCGATCGCCCAGCAGAAGATGAGCGCCGCACAGTTCGCGTGCTTCGACAAGATCGTGTCCCACGAGAGCGGCTGGAACCCCCACGCGACGAACGCGTCGTCGGGTGCCTACGGCCTGGTCCAGGCTCTGCCCGCCAACAAGATGGCCTCGGCCGGCGGCGACTGGAAGTCGAACCCCGAGACCCAGATCAAGTGGGGCCTCAACTACATGAACGAGCGCTACGGCAGCCCCTGCGCCGCCTGGACCCACTGGCAGTCCGCCGGCTCGTACTGAGCCCGGGCGGCCCGCAGCGACCTGAGAAGGCGGCATCCTCCCCCCGTGGGAGGGTGCCGCCTTCGTCGTGCGTTCCGGCCCGCCCGGCGCGGGCCCCGTTACAGCCGCTGGATGATCGTGCCCGTCGCCACCGCGCCGCCCGCGCACATCGTGACGAGCGCGAACTCCTTGTCCTGACGCTCCAGTTCGTGCAGGGCGGTGGTGATGAGCCGGGCGCCGGTGGCGCCGACGGGGTGGCCGAGGGCGATGGCCCCGCCGTTCACGTTGACCTTCGCGAGGTCCTGCTCGAAGACCTGCGCCCAGCTGAGCACGACGGACGCGAAGGCCTCGTTGATCTCGACGAGGTCGATGTCCTTGAGCGACATGCCCGCCTTGCCGAGCACGGCGCGCGTGGCGTCGATCGGCCCGTCCAGATGGAAGTGCGGGTCGGCGCCGACGAGTGCCTGGGCGACGATCCGGGCGCGCGGCTTGAGCTTCAGGGCGCGCGCCATCCGCTTGGACGCCCACATGATCGCCGAGGCGCCGTCGGATATCTGCGAGGAGTTCCCCGCGGTGTGCACGGCGGTCGGCATGACCGGCTTGAGCCCGCCGAGCCCCTCCATGGTCGTGTCGCGCAGGCCCTCGTCCCGGTCCACGAGCCGCCACATGCCCTGCCCGGCGGCCTGCTCGTCCTCGTTCGTGGGCACCTGCACGGCGAACGTCTCGCGCTTGAAGCGCTCCTCGGCCCAGGCGGTCGCGGCACGCTCCTGCGAGATGAGGCCGAGCGAGTCGACGTTCTCGCGGGTCAGTCCGCGGTGGCGCGCGATGCGCTCGGCGGCCTCGAACTGGTTGGGCAGGTCGACGTTCCACTCCTCGGGGAACGGCTTGCCGGGCCCGTGCTTGGAGCCGGAGCCGAGCGGCACCCGCGACATCGCCTCGACCCCGCAGCTGATGCCGATGTCGATGACACCGGCGGCGATCATGTTGGCGGTCATGTGCGCGGCCTGCTGCGAGGAGCCGCACTGACAGTCGACGGTCGTCGCCGCCGTCTCGTAGGGCAGGCCCATGGTCAGCCAGGCCGTGCGCGCCGGATTCATGGACTGTTCGCCCGCGTGGGTCACCGTGCCGCCCACGATCTGCTCGACGCAGTCGGCGTGGATGCCGGTCCTGCCGAGCAGTTCCCGGTACGTCTCGCCGAGGAGATACGCGGGATGAAGATTGGCGAGCGCGCCTCCGCGCTTGCCGATGGGCGTACGTACGGCTTCGACGATGACGGGTTCCGCGGCCATGAGCTCGTCCTCTCCACACATTCCCGGACCGAACCAGAAGACGTAAGAACTAGAACGCGTACCAGTTCTCCGTGCAGTCTCGACGGTGCTACTCCCGGTACGCAAGGGTCGTGCACGTACCACGCGCGCAATCGGGCGCACCACGGGTCTTGCCAGTTGTAGAACCCGTTACTACGGTGCCGACAAGCTGACGCCCCGTCAGACCGTCACCGGGAGTTGCCCATGCCGTGCCCAGCGCTGCCCGAAGGGTTCGACTTCACCGACCCCGACCTTCTCCAGCACCGCGTCCCCTTCCCCGAGTTCGCCCAGCTCCGGCAGACGGAACCGGTCCGGTGGATCGCCCAGCCGACCGGCATCTCCGGCTTCGAAGACTCGGGCTACTGGGCCGTGACCCGGCACGCGGACGTCAAGTACGTCTCCACGCGCCCGGAGCTCTTCTCCTCGAACCTCAACACCGCCGTCATCCGCTTCAACGAGTCGATCAGCCGCGACCAGATCGACGTCCAGAAGCTGATCATGCTCAACATGGACCCGCCGGAGCACACCCGGGTCCGGCAGATCGTCCAGCGCGGCTTCACGCCCCGCGCCATCCGCTCGCTCGAGGACGCCCTGCGCAACCGTGCGCGCTCCATCGTCGAGACGGCGCTCGCGAACGCCGCGCCCGACGGCTCCTTCGACTTCGTCACCAACGTCGCCGTCGAACTCCCGCTCCAGGCCATCGCCGAGCTGATCGGCGTCCCCCAGGACGACCGCACCAAGATCTTCGACTGGTCCAACAAGATGGCCGCGTACGACGACCCGGAGTACGCGATCACCGAGGAGGTCGGCGCCGAGGCGGCCATGGAGATCGTCAGCTACGCGATGAACCTGGCCGCCGCCCGCAAGGAGTGCCCGGCCAAGGACATCGTGAGCCAACTGGTGGCGGCCGAGGACGAGGGGAACCTCTCCTCGGACGAGTTCGGCTTCTTCGTGATCCTGCTCGCCGTGGCCGGCAACGAGACGACGCGCAACGCGATCACCCACGGCATGCACGCCTTCCTGACCAACCCCGACCAGTGGGAGCTGTTCAAGCGGGAGCGCCCGGAGACGACGGCGGAGGAGATCGTCCGCTGGGCGACCCCCGTGGTCTCCTTCCAGCGCACGGCGACCCAGGACACCGAGCTCGGCGGCGCGCAGATCAAGAAGGGCGACCGGGTCGGCATCTTCTACTCGTCGGCCAACCACGACCCCGAGGTCTTCGACCGCCCCGACGAGTTCGACATCACCCGCGACCCGAACCCGCACCTCGGATTCGGCGGCGGAGGCCCGCACTTCTGCCTCGGCAAGTCGCTGGCCACGCTCGAGATCAACCTCATTTTCAACGCCGTGGCCGACGCCATGCCCGACCTCCGCCTGACCGGCGACCCGCGCAGGCTCCGCTCGGCCTGGCTCAACGGCGTCAAGGAACTCCAGGTCAGCACCGGCTGACCGCGGGCGGCCGCACGCCGGCCCAGGGAGGCGGGGGCCATCCCCCTACGCCACGCCCCCGCCTCCCTGCACACCTGCACCGCTTTCGGGATCACACCCTTGCCGTCGGGCACGGTGTGCCCGCCCTCGCGAAAGAACTCCGTCCCGTACGACCCATGCCTCAGGACCGGTTGTGTTCCGCCGGCAGCCGCGCGTGGTCGGGCTCGGCCTTCGGCTGCTCGGGGACGGTCCCGCCGGCGAGGTGGGCGCGCGGGCCGCTCAGCAGGTAGGTGAGTCCGAAGCCCACGCCGACGACCGTCGCGCCGCCCACGGCGTCGAGCACCCAGTGGTTACCGGTCGCGATGATCGCGGAGATGGTGAACAGGGGGTGCAGCAGCGCGATCGCCTTCATCCACCACTTCGGGGCGAGGATCGCGATGACGAGCCCGCACCACAGGGACCAGCCGAAGTGCAGTGAGGGCATGGCCGCGTACTGGTTGGTGAGCGCGGTCAGTGTGCCGTAGTCCGGCTTGGAGAAGTCCTGGACTCCGTGCAGCGTGTCGATGAAGCCGAGCGCGGGCATCAGCCGCGGCGGCGCCAGCGGGTAGAACCAGAAGCCGATCAGGGCGAGGACCGTGGCGAAGCCGAGCGCCGAGCGGGCCCAGCGGTACTGGGCCGGCCTGCGGACGTAGAGGATGGCGAGGACGGTCAGCGGCACGATGAAGTGGAACGACTCGTAGTAGAAGTTGAAGAACGACTTGAGCCACGGGACCTGCACCACCGCGTGGTTGACCCAGTGCTCGATGTCGATGTGGAGGAACTTCTCCAGAGAGTGGACCTGCGTGCCGTGCGCCTCGGCGGTGGCCCGGCCCCCGGAGTTCGTACCGCCCGTCGCGGCAAGCCTGACCTGCTGGTACGCGTAGTAGCCGACGCGGATCAGCAGCATTTCGAGCAGCAGGTTCGGCCGGGTCAGGACCCGGCGCCAGAACGGCAGGAGCGGGACCCGCGACCAGCGCGCCGGGACGGGCTTCGCGTACTCGGTGGGAACGGGCGCCCGGTACTCGGGAGCGGTGCGCGACAGGAACGGGACGAGCGTGGCCGCGGCGACGGCGGCGATCAGCACGACGTTGTCGCGCAGCGGATCCGCGAGCGCCGTGCCCGGCAGCAGCATCCTCGCGGGGAGCGTCATCACGAGGATGACCGCGACCGGCCACACGTACCGGTCGGACGCCTTCCTGCCGACACGGCCGACCACGGCGAGGAGCACCCACAGGAGCTGGTGCTGCCAGGTCGTCGGCGACACGGCGACGGCGACGCAGCCGGTGAGGGCGACGGCGAGCAGGAGCTGTCCGTCCTGCGCGTAGCGCACCGCGCGTCGCAGTCCGAGCACCGCGACGGCGGAGCCCAGGACCAGGAAGAGCCCGATCTCCAGGGGGCCCGCCAGGCCGAAGCGCAGGAGCGCGCCGTGCAGCGACTGGTTGGCGAGCCCGTCGGGGCTCGAACCCAGTCCCGCTCCCGCGACGTGGTGCACCCAGTACGTCCACGAGTCGTGCGGCATCGCGGCCCACGCGAGGAGCGTGCACGCCGCGAACGTGACGCCCGAGGACACGGCGGCGCGACGGCGCCCGGTGAACCACAGGAGCGGCGCGAAGAGGAGGACGGTCGGCTGGAGCGCGGCGCCGACGCCGATGAGCAGACCCGAGCTCTTCTCGCCGCGGGCGGCGAAGCAGCCGAGCAGGACGAGAAGGACCGGGATGATGCTGGTCTGGCCGAGATGAAGGGTGTTGCGCACCGGCAGGGACAGCATCAGGAGGCTGATCGCGACAGGGGCGGCGAGCAGCGAGGTGCGCCGGGTGACGGGCTTGGGCAGGGCGCGGGCGGCGACGAGACCGAGGACGACGACGAGACCGAGCGTGCCGAAGGTCCAGGCCCAGCCGAGCGCCTGTTCGGCGCCCCGGGCGAGAGGCTTCAGCACGAGTCCCCCGAACGGGGTACCGGTGAACTGGCCGGCGTCGTAGAGGGAGCCCTTCACGTGGAGGACACCTGCGGGACCGATCCAGGTCTCCAGATCCGTCAGCCGCTCACCGCTGGGGGTGCCCAGGACGGCCACGACCTGCCGCACCGCGAGAACCGCGGCGATCAGCCAGAGGCCCGCCCGGACCATGCCCAACCGCGGTGTCGCGGCCCCCGCCACCAAGGCTTTGCCCGGTCCATGCTCCACGTTCGCCACGCGCCGTCGGCCCTCCCGCCATGCGTACTGTCCCAAGAGGCTCGCACTACCCCCGGGGTGAGACGCAGGCAACCCCTGCTTCACCTGCCTGCCCACCGGCATTTGACCGGATGACGATGATGCGGGGTCTGCGTGGTTGCGGTCGAGGGCCGCGACATAGGTCACAGATTTGTCCGTTTGCGTCGCGCCGGGGCCGGGGCGTCGTGCCTGGCCGGACCCACTTTTCTCACGCTGTGCAACGAAGTGCACACTACCCGCAATGATCGCGAATGCCCCTATGGTCGATTTCTGGCCGCCCCGCCGAGGGCGGCCTCGTCCGTCCCCACGCGGACATGTCCTTGTCCCCGTCGAAAGCAGGCGAGCAGACCCTTGTCGAGTGCTCTAACCGTCGCACCCAGGACCAACGCCCCCGCGAAGGGCGCCTCCCCCGACGTCACCGTCACCGATCCAGCGCTGGTCAAGCGCGCGGTCAAGGCGGCGGCGCTCGGCAATGCGATGGAGTGGTTCGACTTCGGTGTCTACAGCTACATCGCCGTCACCCTCGGCAAGGTCTTCTTCCCGTCGGGCAACCCCACCGCCCAGCTCCTGTCGACGTTCGGCGCCTTCGCCGCGGCGTTCCTCGTCCGTCCGATCGGCGGCATGGTCTTCGGACCGCTCGGCGACCGCGTGGGCCGGCAGAAGGTCCTCGCCGTCACCATGATCATGATGGCGGCGGGCACGTTCGCGATCGGCCTGATCCCGTCGTACGCGACGATCGGCGTCTGGGCGCCGATCCTGCTGCTGCTGGCCCGTCTCGTGCAGGGCTTCTCGACCGGCGGTGAGTACGGCGGCGCGTCCACCTTCATCGCCGAGTACGCGCCCGACAAGAAGCGCGGCTTCTTCGGCAGCTGGCTGGAATTCGGCACCCTCGCCGGATACATCGGCGGCGCGGGCCTCGTCACCCTGATGACGGCGCTGCTCTCCTCGGACGACCTGCTCTCCTGGGGCTGGCGCATCCCGTTCCTGATCGCGGGCCCGATGGGCATCATCGGCCTCTATCTGCGGATGCGGCTCGAAGAGACCCCGGCGTTCGCGGCCGAGCTGAAGAACGCGCACGCGTCGGAGAAGGCCCGGGCCAAGGTGAAGGTGCGCGACATGATCGCCGGCCAGTGGAAGGCGCTGCTCCTGTGCGTCGGCCTGGTCCTGGTCTTCAACGTCACCGACTACATGCTGCTGTCGTACATGCCGAGCTACCTCACCAGTGAGCTCCACTACGACGAGACGCACGGCCTCGTCGTCGTCCTCGGCGTGATGGCGCTGATGATGATCGTCCAGCCGTTCGCGGGCGCGCTCTCCGACCGTGTCGGCCGCCGCCCGGTGATCGCCGCGGGCTGCGTCGGCTTCCTCGCGCTGTCCGTCCCGGCCCTGCTCCTCATCCGTGACGGCTCCCTGTGGGCGATCGCCCTCGGCATGGGCGCGCTCGGCCTGCTCCTGGTCTGCTTCACCTCGGCGATGCCGTCCGCGCTGCCCGCGCTCTTCCCGACCCGGGTGCGCTACGGCTCCTTGTCGATCGGCTTCAACATCTCCGTCTCGCTCTTCGGCGGCACGACCCCGCTGGTCGTCACCGCCCTCATCGGGGCGACCGGGAACATGATGATGCCCGCCTACTACATGATGGCCGCGGCCGTCATCGGCGGTATCGCCGTGTGGTTCATGACCGAGTCGGCGCGCCGCCCGCTGCCGGGCTCGCTGCCCGCGGTCGAGCCCGGCGACCTGCCGCGGACCGCGACGGCAACAGCCGCGTAACACCAGGAACCGCGCTCCCCCGCGCCTCGTCTGCCCCTTCGCCGCACACGGCACGGACACACAGGGCGCGACCTCGGGGGCCGGCATGAGAACCGCACAACCACTGACCGTGAGGGCCAGGGCGCTACTGACCGCCCTGGCCCTCATGGCGTTCCAGATCGCCGCGCTCGTCTCACCGGCGTACGCGTGCGGATGCGGGGCGATGGTGCCGCCCGCGGGCACGGACCTCACCGTGTACGACGAGACCTCCGCCGTGCGCTGGGACGGGCGCAGCGAGCAGATCGTGATGAGCCTGTCGGTGAGCGGCAACGTGCGCGACGCCGCCTGGATCATGCCCGTTCCGCACCGCGCGTCCGTCGAACTCGGCGATCCGGGCCTCTTCTCGCAGCTGAGCGACGTGACGGCGCCCGTCGAGCGGACCCGGCACCACTTCTGGCCCGGCGCCGACGACTGGCCCTTCGACGGCGGGAGCGGCGACGGCGCCTCGGCCGGCGCCCCCGCACCCGGCGGCCCGGTCGGGGTGGTGGGCCGCGAGCACCTCGGACCGTTCGACGTCGCCCGCCTCACCGCGACCGACCCCGACGCACTCGCCGACTGGCTCGACGAGAACGGCTTCCAGCTCCCCGACCGCCTCGACACCGCGCTGCGCCCGTACGTCGACAAGGACTGGGAGTACGTGGCGATCCGCCTCGCGCCCGCCGACGGCGACAGCGTGCTCGGCGGCGCCCTCGACCCGCTCCACCTCACCTTCGCCGGCGACCGCCTCGTCTACCCGATGCGGCTGTCGAAGCTCGCCCGCACCGAACAGCATCTGCGCCTGTACGTGCTCGCCGCCCACCGCATGGAGCCGCGCTCCACGATCGGCGGCGACGCACCGAAGGTCACGTACGCGGGCCGGATCCCGGCGAAGTCCGGCGGTCCGCTGCCCGAATTCGCGGGCGGCGAGCGGTACTTGACCGCGCTCACCCAGGATTTCCCTCAGCCGTCGCGCATCTACGACGACCACGAGCTGCGGCGCACCGCGAGCGACGCCACGCACCGCACCGTCGTGTGGGACGACGAACTCCTCACCGCCGGGGGCGTCCCGGTCTGGCTGCTCACCGTCCCGCTGCCCCTGGCCCTGCTCCTGACGGCGGCCGCCACCCTGTGGTTCCGCCGGCGCTCCCGTCGGCCCGTGCCGCCCCCGCCGCCCGTGCACGCCCCGCCGCCGTTGGGCTGAATCCCACCCGCGCCGCCGCCGCGTGAGCCCATGATGGGCTCATGGCTGAGCACGCATCCGAAGACCAGTGGACCGCCGTCGACGACTACCTGACCGGCCTTCTCGCCCCCGGCGACGAGGCCCTGACGGCGGCCCTCGCGGACAGCGAGGCGGCGGGCCTCCCGCACATCGCCGTCGCCCCGAACCAGGGCAAGTTCCTCCACCTGATCGCACAGATCCAGGGCGCCCGCCGCGTCCTGGAGATCGGCACGCTCGGCGGGTACAGCACGATCTGGCTGGCCCGTGCCCTCCCCGCCGACGGCGTTCTCGTCACTCTCGAGTACGACCCCCGGCACGCCGAGGTGGCCCGCGGCAACCTCGCCCGCGCCGGCCTCGACAAGATCGCCGAGGTGCGGGTCGGCCCCGCCCTCGACTCGCTGCCCGGCGTCGCGGCCGACCACCCCGACCCCTTCGACCTCGTCTTCATCGACGCCGACAAGGCGAACAACCCGCACTACGTCGAGTGGGCGCTGCGCCTGACCCGCCCCGGCAGCGTGATCATCGTCGACAACGTGGTGCGCGGCGGCCGCGTGACGGACGACTCCGGCGCGGCCCCCGACATCCGCGGCACCCGCGCCGCGCTCCAGATGATCGCCGACCACCCGAAGCTGGACGGGACGGCGGTCCAGACGGTGGGCGTCAAGGGCTACGACGGCTTCGCACTGGCCCGCGTACTCCCGTAGCGCCCGTCCCCCGTACGGCCTGATGGACCGTCATATCTCGTGGTAGAAACCCACGTTCACGCTGCGGGGCTCATTGCGGTCGAGGACCACGACCTCGCCGGAAGCGCCCGGCGCGAGAGCCGCGGCCCCTCCGTACACGAGGGGCTGCGGCTGCCCGCCGGTCAGCGTGAGACGCACGTCGGACGAGGGCTCGTCGTGCGAGCCACGCAGCCAGAACACGGACCAGGCGCCGTCCTGTCCGCACCGGAATTCGAGATGGACGCGCGAGACGAACAGCCAGTCGTCGGGCGTCGCCAGCCGGCACACGTTCCGGTCGCGCCCCACGCGCAGCACGGCTCCCGGCTCGCTCGGCGCGTCGGCCATCAGCATCCCGGCCGTCGCACCCGCGTCCGCCCCCGCGACGGAGGCCATGGTCAGCTCCAGCACCCGCACAGCTCCTTCGGTCCTTGACGGCCCCTCGGTACCGGGTCCGCCGACGCCGCATCCTAAGTTGTCCCCTGCCCGTGCGGGATGCCCTCTGGGACAATGGCCCCATGACCGAACGCAAGCCACCCGACGTCAGCTTCGAGTCATGGGTCGACAAGCAGATCCGCGACGCGGAGCGTGCCGGAGACTTCTCCCATCTCGCCGGTGCCGGCAAGCCGCTGCCGAGCACGGCCGACACGACGTACGACGAGAACTGGTGGATCAAGCAGAAGATGGCCCGCGAGGGCTTCTCCGTGCTGCCCCCGTCGCTCGCCCTGCGCAAGGAGGCCGAGGACGCGCTCGCCGAGGCGGCGCAGGCCCCTTCCGAACGGATCGTCCGCAAAATCGTCACCGACATCAACGTCAAGATCCGCGACATGATGTTCAAGCCCCCGCCGGGCCCGCCCCTCGGCCTGAAGCCGTACGACGTCGAGGAGATCGTCCGCGACTGGCACGAGCGACGCGGGACGCAGGGGACCTGACGCCGATCTCACGCGGTGGTGAGCGAGGATGGGCGCCATGAGCATCGTGAAGATCAACGTCCTGACCGTCCCGGCCGAACAGCGCGAGATCCTGGAGAAGCGCTTCGCCTCGCGCGCGGGCGCGGTGGAGAACTCGGACGGCTTCGAGTGGTTCGAGCTGCTGCGCCCGATCGAGGGCACGGACGACTACCTGGTGTACACGCGGTGGCGTGACGAGGCGTCGTTCACCGCGTGGATGGAGGGCTCCATGAAGGAGGCCCACCAGGGCGGCGCGGACCGCCCGAAGCCTGCGGCCAGCGGGTCATCGGTATGGTCGTTCGAGGTCGTGCAGCAGGCTTCGCCCAAGTCGTAGCGCGGTGGTGGAGTGGTGGACTAGGGGCGATCCGCCTCGCCGTCCCCGGTGAGCACCAACCAGCGCCGCCCGTCGATGAGTTCGCGGGCGGCGTCCAGGTGCCCGGCGTGGCAGGCGGTCTCCGTGACGACGTGCAGCAGGACGTCCCGGTGGCTGTGCAGGTGCGGCGGCCCGAAGAGGTGGTGCGGCCACCAGGCCAGGGGCGCGTCCGCGGGCGTGTCGGCGATGATCCCGTCCGCGCGGTCCGTCTCGCGGCGGTACCGCTCCAGGACGTCGGCCGCCGGCAGCTCCGGGTCGACCTGCCAGGCATCCTCAATGGCGTCGAGGCTGTCGATGACTGCCTGATCACCCGTCAGGACGGCCTGGAACCAGAAGCGTTCGACGTCCAGCGCCAGGTGCTGGACCAGCCCCAGACACGTCCAGCCGGACGGCAGCACGGGCCTCCGCAACGCCTCGGGGCCGAGCCCGTCGATGATGCCCAGGATGTGGCGGCGCTGCCCGCGCAGGGCGTCGAGCAGCGCCTTGATCTCGCCGGTCTCGGGGCTGGTTCCGGCGCCGGTCTCGGCACCGGTCTCACCAGGGGTCTCGTCGGTCACGGATACGTCGGTCACAGGTACCGAGGATGTCCGAACCCCGGGTGCCTGTACAGGTCGAAACCACTTGCGCCAGGCGCCGTCCCTTCGCCGAGAATGCCCCCATGACTTCGCCGTGGACCGTCACCCCTGAGCCGTTCGACTCCGCCGTCGCCGCGGAGCTGTGGCGCGCGTACTACACGGAGGTCAGCGACCGCTGGTACCTGCTGCACGAGGGGCGCACCACCGACCCCGACGAGCTGGAGCGCGAGGTCGCCGCCGACACGGGTGCCTATCTCGCGGCACCGGGCGGAGTGTTGCTGGTCGCGCGGTACCGGGGCGAGCCCGCCGGGACCGCGGGCGTGCGGATGATCGACGCCTCGACCGGCGAGCTGAAGCGCGTCTTCGTGCGGCCCGAAATGCGCGGGAAGGGCGGCGGCTCCGTGCTGCTCGCGCAGGTGGAGAGCGCCGCGCGGGATCTCGGCGCCGAGCGGGTCGTCCTCGACACGCGGGGCGACCTGGTGGAGGCCCGGATGATGTACGCGCGGCACGGCTACCAGGAGACGGCCCCGCACAACGACGAGGAGTACGCCGATCACTGGTTCACCAAGAAGCTCGTGCGGGACGCGTAGACAGCGTCAGGCGCCGGCCGCCAGCCCGTCGTGCGGGCGCTCCGCGTCGGACCCGCACAGCTCCGCGTTGAGCTCCTCCACGAGTTTCGACAGGTCCGTCGGCCGGTCCGGGCCCCACCAGTCGCCCAGCAGTTCGGCGAGTGACTCCTCGCGGGACGCGGACAGCCGGGCGGCGACCTCGCGGCCCTCGTCGGTGAGGACGAGGTCCAGTCCCTCGCGCGTGGCGAGGCGCCGCCCCTCCACCTGCCGGGTCGCCGCGATGATCACGGGCAGCGGTACGGCGCTGTGCTCGGCGAGCGCCGACGGCTCCGCCCACCCGTAGCGCTTGATGCGCAGCAGGAGCCAGCTCGAGGCGGGCAGCAGGTCGTAGCCGGCCCGTTCGGTGATCTTCTCGTAGATCTCGCGGCGCCCCTCCCGGGTGCCGAGCACCGACAGGGCCCGCGCCACCTCGTCGTGCGATGAGCGCTGTACGGGGTTGCTGGCCAGGGTCTCTGTCGCGTCCGGCGCGGTGACCGAGCCGCGCAGCTTGTCCTCGCGCAGGAACCAGGCCAGCGCGAAGGCGACGAGGGCGACCGGGGCGGCGTAGAGGAAGACGTCCGTGATGGACGACGCGAAGGCGTGCAGGACCGGTCCGCGCAGGGCGGGCGGCAGCTCGCCGATGCCTCTCGGGTCCGACTGGAGCGCGTTCACGTCGACGCCTGGCGGCAGGCTGCGGCCGGCGAGGGCGTGCGTGAGCTTGTCGCCGAGGCGGCTCGCGAAGATCGTGCCGAAGATCGCGACACCGAAGGAGGCGCCGATGGAGCGGAAGAACGTCGCGCCGGAGGTGGCGACGCCCAGGTCCTCGTACGAGACGGCGTTCTGCACGATCAGGACGAGGACCTGCATGACGAGTCCGAGGCCCAGGCCGAAGACGAAGAAGTAGGCGCTCATCTCGCCGGTCGAGCTGTTCTCGTCCATCTGGTGCAGGAGGAGCAGGCCGATGGCGGTGACGCCGGTGCCGACGATGGGGAAGACCTTCCAGCGGCCGGTGCGGCTGACGATCTGGCCGGACGCCGTCGAGGAGAGCAGCAGTCCGATGACCATCGGCAGCATGTGCACGCCGGACATCGTGGGCGAGATGCCCTGGACGACCTGGAGGAACGTCGGCAGATACGTCATCGCGCCGAACATGGCGAAGCCGACGACGAAACTGATCACCGCGGAGAGCGTGAACGTACGGATACGGAAGAGCTTCAGCGGCAGGACCGGCTCGGCGGCCCGCCGCTCCACCTGGACGAACACGACCGCGAGGACGACGCCGAGTACCGCGAGGCCGATGATCTGCGCCGAGTCCCAGTCCCAGGTCGTCCCGCCGAGCGAGGCGACGAGGACCAGGCAGGTCGCCACACAGGCGATCAGGAACGTGCCGAGGTAGTCGATCGTGTGCTTGGCGGAGCGTACGGGGATGTGGAGCGTGGTCGCGATGACGGCGAGCGCGACGACGCCGATCGGCAGGTTGACGTAGAAGACCCAGCGCCAGCTGAGGTGTTCGGTGAACAGCCCGCCGAGCAGCGGGCCCAGCACGCTCGTCGCGCCGAAGACCGCGCCGAACAGACCTTGGTACCTGCCCCGGTCACGCGGCGGCACGATGTCGCCGACGATCGCCATGGACAGGACCATCAGGCCGCCGCCGCCCACGCCTTGGAGTGCGCGGAAGCCGATGAGCTGCGGCATGTTCTGCGCCATACCGCACAGCGCCGAGCTGATCAGGAAGATCACGATGGCGATCTGGAAGAGCTTCTTGCGGCCGTACTGGTCGCCGAGCTTGCCCCACAGGGGCGTGGCGGCCGTCGACGCCAGCAGGTACGCGGTCACGACCCAGGACAGGTGTTCAAGGCCACCGAGGTCGCTCACGATGGTCGGCAGCGCCGTCGAGACGATCGTCTGGTCGAGCGCCGCGAGGAGCATGCCTAGCAGCAGCGCACCGATCGAGACCATCACGCTGCGGGGCGCGTGGTCGCCGCCGATCGTGGATCCGGTGCGGTCAACGCCTGGGCCTGCCGTCAGGTCCGTACGGGGAAGTCCCCCGCTAGCGTCCTGGGTCATGGACACCTCCTGAGACACCACGCCGGACACGGCCGACGGGGGGCTCTGCCATCTACCAGAATGGTCGGTGTGCCCCGGTTTGGCCTGTTGAGGCCGAGGGCTCAGGAGAGGTACGGCGGCCCGGGCCCGGCAGGTGACGCGGCGCGGACCGGGCGGATGGCGCGGCGCCGAGCGCGCCGACACCGGGCCGCGGGACTCGTCTGTACAGGGGTGCGGGTCAGCCGATGCGCAGCAGGATCTCGCCGGCGGCGCCCGCCTCGACCCGTACCTGCGTCAGGTCGTCCACGACCACCGTGGGACCGTGCTCGCCCGCGCGGGGGCCGACGCCGACGACGCGCATCCCGGCGGCGCGGCCGGCCGCGATCCCGGCCCCCGAGTCCTCGAAGACGATGCAGTCCGCGGGGTCGATGCCGAGCTCGGCGGCACCCTTGAGGAACCCCTCGGGGTCGGGCTTGCTGGCACCGACGCTCTCGGCGGTGATGCGCAGGTCGGGCTGGGTGAGGCCGGCGGCGGCCATGCGGCGGGTGGACAGGGCCACGTCGGCCGAGGTCACCAGGGCATGCGCGAGGCCGCCGTCACGCAGGGATGCCATGAACGCGGCGGCGCCCGGCACGGGGACGACGCCGTCGATGTCGGCGGTCTCCTCGGCGAGCATGCGCGCGTTCTCGGCGTGGTTCTCGGCCATGGGGCGGTCGGGCAGGAGGAGCGCCATGGACGCGTAGCCCTGGCGGCCGTGGACGACCTTCATGACCTCGACCGCGTCGAGCCCGTGGAGGGCCGCCCAGCGCTGCCAGCAGCGTTCGACCACCGCGTCGGAGTTGACCAGCGTGCCGTCCATGTCGAGCAGAAGGGCGCGGGCGGACAGAACAGTGGTGGCCGTCATCGGCGGGGTCCTCCAGGCGTAGGAACAAGGTGACCCCGCCCACCGGTCAGGGTGAGTGGACGGGAGCCACTTTGTTCCTCAACTGTACAAAACAGGATGGCGACTACGCCAGCGGCCCTGGTCAGGGCCGGATCCAGGGCTTACGCCACCGCTTCGTAGAGGCTCCATATACCCATGCCGATCATCAGGACCGCGGCGATCTTCGTGATGAGCGCCAGCGGCACCCGCTTCATCAGGGCCTTGCCGCCGACGATGCCGAGGCCGCCGACGGCCCACAGGGCGAGGACGGCGCCGAGGCCGACGGAGAGCGGGTCGTCGTAGCGGGCGGCGAGGTTCGCAGTCATGATCTGCGTCAGGTCACCGAACTCCGCGACCAGGATGAGCATGAAGCCCGCGCCGGAGACCTTCCAGAAGCTCTGGTCCTTGGGCTTGCGGACCTCTTCCTCCTCCTCGTCCTTCTTCATCAGGAGGACGGCCGCGCCGCCGAGGAACAGCACACCGGTCAGGGCGTGCACGAGCTGCTGCGGCAGCAGGGTCAGGATGCTGCCCGCCGCGACGGCGAGCGCGACATGGACGGCGAAGGCGGCGGCGACACCGGCGAAGACGTACGAGGCGCGGTAGCGGGTGCCGAGGACGAGTCCGGCGAGCGCGGTCTTGTCGGGGAGTTCGGCGAGGAAGACGATGCCGAAGACGACCGCCATCACGCTGATGCTGATCAAGATTCCTCAATCGGTCGGGCTGCCCCGCCGAGAGTTCCGTAACTCCTGTACGACACCTCGGCACGGCAGCGCTCAGGTGCGTACACGGGTGTGCACACAGGTGAATCACTGCTTTGCCGAAGGTCTCGCTGGCCGGACCGGGTGTACGGGTCCTGCCTCCGGGCGCCGGCTCAGAACGAGCTGAGCAGTATGTCGACGGTCCGGCGAAGAGCTACTCCCCTTCTGCGCCGCCCATCGTACGCGAACTACTGAGCGATTCGACATGACCCGCGTCACGCCCGGACGCGCCACCCCGGTACCACCGGCCCGCACCCGAAGTCCCGCCCGCCCCACCAGAAGTCACGTCCGCCCCCTTGATGTGTACGCGTCGTTGACGCGACCCTGTCACTCGGCGCACATCTCCCGGAAACCCCGGGGCGCCAGCATGGCCGGGCCCGCTCGGCCAACTTCCCCCCACTTCAAGGGAGTTCACATGCGCATGTTCTACGCGCGTCGACGCGCCGCCGCACTCGGCGCCGCCACCGTCGTCGTCTCCGCCCTCACCCTGCTGAACGGCCCGGCCGCGCAGGCCGCTCCCCCCACCCCGGTCAGCGGGGCCACCGCCCGCACGTACCTCTCCGAGCTCACGGTCAAGGCCGAGGGCTCCTCCGACGGCTACAGCCGCGACCTCTTCCCGCACTGGATCACCCAGTCCGGCGCCTGCAACACCCGCGAGGTCGTCCTCAAGCGCGACGGCACGAACGTCACGCAGGACTCCAGTTGCGCGGCCACGTCCGGCAGTTGGTACTCGGAGTACGACGGCGCGACCTGGAGCGCGGCGGCCGACGTCGACATCGACCACGTCGTCCCGCTCTCCGAGGCCTGGAAGTCCGGCGCCAACGCCTGGACGACCGCCCAGCGTCAGGGCTTCGCCAACGACCTCACGCGGCCCCAGCTCATCGCCGTCACGGACAACGTCAACCAGTCCAAGGGCGACCAGGACCCGGCCAAGTGGATGCCGTCGCGCGCCGCGTACAAGTGCACCTATGTCCGCATGTGGGTGCAGGTGAAGCACTACTACAACCTCACGGTGGACTCCGCCGAGAAGAGCGCGCTGACGTCGTACCTCAGCGGCTGCTGAACTCTCGTGCCGCGGATCTGAATCCCGACCCGCCGGAACCTCCCCGCCGGCCCCCGTCGTTCCGTACCGTACGGGGCGACTGAGGAGGCTGATCACGTGGCACGGCTGCGACTTGGACCGCTGCTGAGATACGTGGACGAGTCGTCGGCGACCGTCTGGGTCGAGGCGAGCCGTCCGTGCACCGCCGAAGTGCGCTGCGCGGACGGCTCGTCGGGCCGTGCCCGCACGTTCCAGATCTGCGGCCACCACTACGCGCTGGTCCCGGTGACGGGCCTCACGCCGGGCAGCGCGACGGCCTACGAGGTGCTGCTCGACGGCGCGCAGGTCTGGCCGCTCGCCGACTCGCCCTTCCCGCCGAGCACGATCCGCCCGCCCGCGTACGACGACGCGGCACGCCCCGTCCGTATCGCGTTCGGCTCGTGCCGGTGGGCCGCGCCGCCCGCCGACGACCACCACGATCCCGTCGGCCCCGACGCCCTGGACACGCTGGCCACCGAGCTCGCCTCCGCGCCCGACGCCGAGCGCCCCGACGTCCTGCTCCTGCTCGGCGACCAGGTGTACGCGGACGAGACCTCACCGGCCACCCGCCGCTATCTCGCCGCCCGCCGCGACCTGAGCGATGCCCCGGGCAACCAGGTCGCGGACTACGAGGAGTACACCCGGCTCTACTACGAGTCCTGGCTCGACCCCGATGTGCGCTGGCTGCTGTCCACGGTCCCCAGCTGCATGATCTTCGACGACCACGACGTCATAGACGACTGGAACACCAGCGCCTCCTGGCTCGCGGAGATACGGGCCACCGACTGGTGGAACGAGCGGATCCTCAGCGGCCTCATGTCGTACTGGGTCCATCAGCACCTGGGCAATCTGGCGCCCGCGGAACTGGCCGCCGACCCCATGTACGCGGCGGTGCGCGCGGACCCCGACGGGACGGACGCGCTCAGGGAGTTCGCCGCCCGCGCCGACGCCGACGCGGCCTCCGTCCGCTGGAGCTACCGGCGCGACTTCGGCCGCGTACGGCTCCTGATGGTCGACACCCGGGCCGCCCGCGTCCTGGCCGAGACGGACCGGTCGATGCTCGACCCGTCGGAGGCTGCGTGGCTGCGGGAGCAGGCACTGGAGGGGACGGGGGTGTCATCGGACGGCACCTCGGGGGCGTATGACCATCTCCTGATCGGGACCTCGCTGCCCTGGCTGCTGCCGCATCTCGTGCACGACGCCGAGGGGTGGAACGCCGCGCTGTGCCGGGGTGAGCGCGGTGCGCGCTGGGCCCGGTTCGGCGAAAAGCTGCGCAGGCGGGCCGACTTGGAGCACTGGGCCGCGTTCCCCGCGTCGTTCGACGCGCTGACGGCGCTGATCGCCGAGGCGGGCGGCGGCGAGGGCGCACCGGCGACGGTGTGCGTACTCTCCGGCGACGTCCACCACGCATACGTGGCCGAACCCGCCTGGCCCGACGGCGCACCGGCCCCGGCCGCGCGCGTCCTCCAGCTGACCTGCTCACCGGTGCACAACTCGATCCCCGGCTCGATAAAGGTCGGATTCCGCTTCGGCTGGAGCCGCTTCGGCCGCGCCCTCGGCCGGCGCTTCGCCCGGCACGGCCGCCTCCCCGCTCCCCCCGTCTCCTGGCGCAAGACGGGCGGTCCCTGGTTCGGCAATCAGCTGATGACCCTGACCCTGCGCGGGCGCACGGCACGGCTGCGCCTCCAGCAGGCGCAGGCGGCACCGGGCGAAAAGGCCGGACTGCGGGAGGCGGCGGACAGCGTGCTGAGTGAATGACCGTACGGAGTGAATGTCGTGAATGACCGTGCGTGACCAGGGCTGTCGCCCACGAGGCCGCCCGGTGAAGATACGGCGCACACCCGGACTCCGCTCTTCCCTTGACAGGGCGACCCGGCATGATGAGCGGACGTTCCGCTTCCAGCAGCCCCACATGCCCCGGGAGTCCCTCTTTGTCCGCAGTGTGCTCGGCGCCGGCCGCAGCGATAGTCGGCGCGGGCCCGCGCGGCACCAGCGTCCTCGAACGACTCTGTGCCTCCGCCGGCGAGCTCCTGCCGCCCGGCGCCCGCCTCACCGTCCACGTCGTCGATCCGGCCCCGCCGGGAGCCGGCAGCGTCTGGCGGACCTCGCAGGCTCCCGAACTCCTGATGAACACCGTCGCCTCACAGGTCACCCTGTTCACCGACGACAGCGTGGACTGCTCGGGCCCGATACGCCGGGGGCCGAGCCTGCATGAGTGGGCCCAGCGCCAGGGCCTCACCCTCGGCCCCGACGACTACCCGACCCGCGCCCTCTACGGCCGGTACCTGGAGTGGGTGTTCGCCGAAACCGTGGGCTGCGCGCCCGACGCCGTACGCGTCGAGGTCCATCGCGCGCGAGCCGTGCGCCTCGACGACGCGGACGACGGCCGCCAGACCCTCGTACTCGACAACGGGCGCGAACTGACCGGCCTGTCCGCCGTCGTCCTCGCCCAGGGCCATCTGCCCACCGCCGCGAGCCCCGCCCAGACGCGCCTCACCGAGTACGCGCGGCAGCACGGCCTGCGCCACATCCAGCCCGCGAACCCGGCCGACCTGGACCTCTCCGCCCTCGCCCCGGGCGAACCCGTCCTGCTGAGAGGGCTCGGCCTCAACTTCTTCGACCACATGGCGCTGCTCACCGAGGGCCGCGGCGGACGCTACCGCCGCACGTCCACGGGCGAGTTGCGCTACAAGCCCTCGGGCCGCGAGCCGCGCCTGTACGCCGGTTCGCGCCGCGGCATCCCGTACCAGGCGCGCGGCGACAACGCCAAGGGCCCGTACGGGCGTCACGAACCCGCCGTCCTCACCCCCGAGGTCATCGCCCGCTTCCGCAAGCGCGCGGACTCGGGGGACGCGCCGGACTTCCTGGGCGAGATCTGGCCACTCGTCGCGAAGGAGGTGGAGACCGTCTATTACGAGACCCTGCTGCGCCGCGCGGGAGCGGGGGACACCGGTTTCCGCGAAGGCTTCCTCGCCACGCGGCACCAGAGCTCCGAAGAGGCCGACGTCCTGTACGAGTTCGGGATTCCGGGGGTCCTGCGCTGGTCCTGGGACCATGTCTCCCGGCCGCACGCGGAGCTCTCGTTCGGCTCGCCCGACGAGTGGCGGACCTGGCTCCTGGCCCATCTGCGCGAGGACGCGGCGCACGCCGCGCTCGGCAACGCGGACGGTCCCGTGAAGGCCGCCCTGGACGTGCTGCGCGACCTGCGCAACGAACTGCGCCAGGCCGTCGACCACGGCGGGATCGGCGGCGCGTCGCGCCGCGACCACCTCGACCGCTGGTACACCCCGCTCAACGCCTTCCTGTCGATCGGCCCGCCCCGGCGGCGCATCGAGGAGATGACCGCGCTCGTCGAGTCCGGCGTCCTGACCGTGGTCGGGCCGCGCCTGGACGTGCGGGCCGAGGACGGCGCGTTCGTCGCGCACTCGCCCGATGTGCCCGGATCATCCGTGAGAGCCACCACACTCGTCGAGGCGCGACTGCCGGAGACGGACGTGACGCGCACCGGCGACCAACTGCTCGCGGGGCTCCTGAAGACGGGCCACGTCCGGCCGCACACGCTCGACGGTTACGCGACGGGCGGGGTGGACGTGACACCGCGCCCGTACCGTCTGATCGACCGTCAAGGCAGGTCGCACGCAAGGCGGTTCGCGGTCGGCGTGCCCACGGAAGGGGTGCATTGGGTGACCGCGGCGGGGGCCCGGCCGGGGGTCGATTCGGTGACCCTGTCGGACGCGGACGCGGTCGCGCGAGCGGCTCTGCGGACGGCTTCCGGGGAGCGCGCGGAACCCGGCCCGGAGCAGCACCCCTGGCCGAATGTTGAACTTGCAAGCGTTGATTAGGGTCTCCTAACCTGTGGCCTCCATCGGTTCGTCCCCAACCGACACAAGGAGTCCCCCATGACTGGACGTCTCAACAGCGCCCAGCCCTACGCCCTCGGCCTGTTCCGCATCATCGTGGGCCTGCTCTTCGCCTGCCACGGCGCCGCCTCGCTCTTCGGCGTCCTCGGCGGAGCGATGGGCGGCGGCACCGTCCCCACCGGCACCTGGCCCGGCTGGTACGCGGCCGTCATCCAGCTCGTCGGCGGCGCCCTCGTCGCCCTCGGCCTCGGCACCCGCGCCGCGGCCTTCATAGCCTCCGGCTCGATGGCCTACGCGTACTTCAAGGTCCACCAGCCGGAGGCCCTGTGGCCGCTCCAGAACGGCGGCGAACCGTCCGCGATGTTCTGCTGGGCCATGCTGCTCCTGGTCTTCACCGGCTCCGGCGCGCTCGGCGTGGACCGGCTGTTCACCGCCCGCGGCGAGAGCGCGGAGCGCCCGGCCGCCTCGGCGTCCGCCGGGGAGCGGGAGCCCGCCGCGGCTTGATGCGGTGACTGCTTGACGGGGGCACCGGTGTCGCGCCGCGTCGTGCCGGTGCCCCCTCCCCGCCGCTCATCTCCCCTGGCGAACCGGCGACTCGACCGACACCGGCCCGACCGGCCCCCGTTCGAACAGCACCCGCTCGAACGGCATCGCGGCGATCGTCACCGGATCGATGACATCGACTCGACCGCCGTCGGCTCAACCGGCATCACCTCGACCGGCACTTGTTCGACCGCCGCCGGTTCGAACGGGACCGTGAGGCACGCGATCCGGGCGCCCGCTCCGCCCGGCATCCCGTGCAGCACCACGGACCGCGCCTCGCCAGGCCTGAACTCCCAGCCCTGCCGCGCGGTCGCCGCCCCCGCACCGTGCGCGTCCGTGGTGAACCCGAGCCAGACCTCGTTCTCCGGGTTCGCATAGGCCGGGCCCATCGACGGCTGCACCGGATCCACCCTGTGCTGGTAGTGCCCGCCCGCCGCGGCCGGATCCCCGCCGCACTCCCCCTGGTGCACATGCGCGCCGTACGCGCGCCCCGCGACCAGCCCCTCGACCCGCACGCTCACGCTCACGCGACCGTGCCCGCCGCGTTGAACGACCTCGATCCGCGCCCCGGCAGGCACGAGCTTCATGTCGTACGTCAGCGCGGGCGACGCCACGAAGGCGTTCGGGGGCGAGAACCGCGCCGCCTCGCGCACCCCGTACCCACCCAGATCCACTGTCGCGCCGCCGGCCGGCCCGCCGCCCTCGGCCCCACCGCCCGCGCCCTCTCCGCCCGCCGTCCCGCCGCCCGCCGCGAGCACGAGCGCCGCCACGGCTCCCGCCACGATTCGTGCCACCATCGTCCGCTCCTCCAGCTTTCGCTCACCCGCTGCGGGCCGGCTCTCCCGCCCTGTCGTTCGTACGGGGTTACCGGGGCGTACCGCGCGTGCGACGCGGCACCCGGGTGAACGTGACCTGGAGAACACCTGAGCCCCTGGTGACCCTCCAGCCACAACCGAGGCGTACGCTGTACAGCTGTCATCAGCCGCCCCTGCCGCTCC
Source organism: Streptomyces longhuiensis (assembly GCF_020616555.1). Taxonomy (NCBI): domain Bacteria; kingdom Bacillati; phylum Actinomycetota; class Actinomycetes; order Kitasatosporales; family Streptomycetaceae; genus Streptomyces; species Streptomyces longhuiensis. The sequence goes on from NZ_CP085173.1 coordinate 3,378,135, forward strand.
CCGCGACACCGCGGCGTCAGTCGCCGAGCGGGGAATTCACGGACACGGATCACGGGGAGTCGCGGTGCTGGAGAGTGTGGGGTCGCTGACCGGCGGTCCGTGGATCTACGCGGTGGTGGCCCTCTCGGTACTGCTAGACGTGTTCCTGCCCGTCCTGCCGAGCGGCGTCCTGATCATCACCGCGGCCACCGCCGCGGCAGCCGGCACGGGGGCGGCGGCCGGGCAGGTGACGCACGAGGTGCCGTCCATCCTGGCGCTGCTCCTCTCGGCGGCCACCGCGTCGGTACTGGGTGACCTGGTCGCGTACCGCATCGCCTGGCGCGGCGGCGAGCGCCTCGACCGCGCGATCGCCCGCTCCCGCCGCCTGACCAGCGCGCAGGAACGTCTCGGCGGGGCGCTGGCGCGCTCCAGCGGCGGCATTCTCGTGGTCATCGCGCGCTTCGCCCCGGCGGGCCGTTCGATCGTCTCGTTCGCGGCGGGCACGGCTCATCGCCGGGTCCGCGAGTTCCTGCCGTGGTCCGCCCTCGCGGGCGTGGCCTGGGCGGGCTACAGCGTGGCCCTCGGCTACTTCGGCGGCCAGTGGCTCGGCGCGAGCTGGCTGGCCACGGGGGTGTCACTGCTCGCGCTGTTCGCGGCGGGGTCGGGCGCGGCGTTCCTCATGCGGCGACCGGCGGCGGAACGAGCCGGCTGACCCACCCCAGGCCCACGCCGGGGCCCGGCCCGTCCCCTAGGCGGCGGGCTCCGGGGCCAACTGGCGTCCCTGGCCACGGATTTCGAGCCCGTCGAGCAGCTCGGCGGTCGCCTGGGCGACAACGTCCACGGCCCGGTCGAACACCTCCCTGTTGTGCGCGGCGGGCGCCCGGAAGCCGGACACCTTGCGCACGTACTGCAGGGCTGCGGCCCGGATCTCCTCCTCGGTGGCCTCTTCGGGGAGGACGGGCGGGCGAAGGGTCTTGATGCTGCGGCACATGCCTCCAGTCTCGCGCGCTCCCCCGCCCTCGCGCACACCTTCGCAAAGAACGTACGTTCGAAACACACGTACGAATGAACGCACCCTCCATCGCTCGCCTCAAGAAATCGAACAGGCGTAGCATTGCCGCGTGGCAGCGACCTATGACTTCCCGAGTGACCTCCTGGCGGGCCAGGAGGAGCTGCACCAGGTCAGGGCGGAGCTCCTGACCCTCCTGAAGCGGCTTCCCTGGTCGGTGGACCCCCTCGAGGGGTTCAGCGACGACCACGGCTGGCGCAAGCGCGAGCGCCCCGCATCCCCCGGCTGGACCCCGGACGAACAGGCCGAGGTCGAAAAGCTCCGCCAGCGGGAGCGCGAGCTGGCGGTCTTCGTGACGTGTCACCGCTACTGGAAGGACGTATCGGGCCAAGACACGGTGGACGCCCGCATGCGCCTCAAGCGGGCCCACGAGGCGGACATCCCCACCCCGGAGTAACCGAACCCGGCCGCCCCCTCAGTCGTGGCGGCGCTCAAGCGGGGCGAGGCTCAAGCGGCCTCACGCATGGCGGCGGCCCACTCGACCACGAGCGCCTCGTACTCCACCCGTTCCTCCGCGCTCAACCGCCCCCCGGCGCGCAGCCAAAGGGCACGTATCTGCTCGTTCACCTCGGCGGCAGGCCGCACGGTCGCGGGTTCGGAAGTCGTGGCCATAACGTGAAGCCTACGTCCACGCACGTGAAGGCTGCGTGAAACCCCCACGGAGTGACGGAAGTTACGACGTCAAGCACCCCGCACGCAGACAACACGCCCACTCCGCACGGACATTCCACCCTCCCCTGGGCCCGCATAACGGAAGACTCCTTCACGTTCCCTTCACATGGCACATAATGGCCTTTCTGTACACGCACCATCCCAGGGGGGACAACGGCATGGGCACCCGCACGACCGTCGCCGCACTCGCCGGCACCGCACTTCTCGCACTCACGGGCTGCGGAGCCGCAACGGTCAGCGACCGACCGGCAGCATCTCGGACCACGCCCGGAACCCCCACCCCGACCACCACCGCCACCCCGAGCAAGGCCACCGCCACGGAGACGGCAAGCCTGCCGAGCATGACCGGCAAGGGCCTCCAGTACGCCCAGGACCAGGCACAGGCCGCGGGTTTCTACGGGCTCACGTCCCACGACGCCCTCGGCCGAGGCCGTATGCAGGCGTTCGACCGCAACTGGAAGGTGTGCTCGCAGACCCCTGCGGCCGGGAAGCACGCCACGGACACCAGGATCGACTTCGCCACGGTCAAGCTGGAGGAGGAGTGCCCGTCGAAGGACGCGGGCAAGCCGCAGCCGGCCGGGTCGACCATGCCCGACTTCCAGGGCAAGTCGGTCAAGGCGGCGCGCGAGGCTCTCGACGGCAGTTACAGCATCACGGTGACCGACGCGACGGGACAGAACCGCATCGTGTTCATGGAGTCCAACTGGCAGATCTGCACCCAGAACCCGACGTCAGGCACCCAACTCGACGGCCGGCCGGTGAAGTTCAACGCAGTCAAGTTCAACGAGCGCTGCTGACACACCCTCGGCCGTCCAGAGGCGGAACAGGGCCTTCAGGCGACCACGGTGAAGGGCGAACGAAGGAGACTCGGGAGCCCGAGCGCAGAGAGAGACGGACGGAAATCGGGACGGAGGCCGGCCCGATTTCCGCGCAACGGTAACTCAGCCCGCCTCGGAAAATTACCCAAGGCCAGCACCGA